>JAHCAZ010000022.1 GCA_019634615.1 Opitutaceae bacterium | reverse complement strand
TCAGCGTGCCACATGGGCCGACAACCACTCGCTCACGCTCGTAGCTACTATAGGGGTTTCCGTGCTTCCGCCCTTCCGCGTTTCCGCGATGGGATCGAGATTGGATGACCTTCGCGGTTGAAATCCGCCGCTCCGAATCCCAGAACACGTCGCGATGACCAAGAACGAGATCGCCGACGTGCTGGAGGAGATCGGGCTGTTGCTCGAGCTGAAGGGCGAGAACCCGTTTAAGATCCGCGCCTACCAGGCCGGGGCGCGGGCTCTGGAGGCGCTCGAGGCGGCGGAGCTGGAGCGGCTCATCGCGGCAGGGGAACTGGGCACGATCAAGGGCTTCGGCGAGGCGCTGGTGCAGAAGATTACGGAACTGCACGCGACCGGGCGGCTGGAGTTCTTCGAGAAACTCAAGGCCTCGATCGCGCCGGGCCTGGTCGAGATGCTTTCGATCCCGGGCCTTGGCCCGAAGAAGATCCGCGCGCTGCATGACAAGCTGGGCGTCGCCGACATCGCCGCGCTGGCGGCGGCCTGCGCCGATGACCGCGTGGCGCAACTGGACGGGTTCGGCGAGAAGTCGCAGGAAAAAATTCTAGCCGGCATCCGGCACCGCGAGGCCTACGGCAAGCGGCATCTCTGGTGGGACGCGCAGGAAGTCGCCGCCCCGATCCTCGCCGGCCTGCGCGCGCTGCCGGCGGTCGAGCGGGCCGAGGCCGCGGGCAGCCTGCGGCGCGGCATGGAAACGATTGGCGATCTGGACTTTCTCGTGGCCGCGGCCGACAGCGCGCCGGTCGTGGCGTGGTTCACGACCATGCCGGGCGTGAAGGAGGTCACGGCCCAGGGTGAGACCAAGGCGAGCGTGCGCCTGCAGGATGGGTTGCAGGCCGACCTGCGCATCGTGCCGGCGGACCAGTTTGTGTTTGCGCTGCACCACTTCACCGGGTCGAAGGACCACAATGTGCTGATGCGCCAGCGCGCACTCGCGCGGGGATTGTCGCTGAGCGAGTGGGGCCTCGTGCCGGCGGAGGGCGAGGGGACGGCGAAGGAGAAGGCGGCGAAGGTGAAAGCGGAGAGCGGAGACCGGAAACCGGAAAGCGGTGGTGGCGCGGGGATACGCACCGAGGCGGAGCTGTTTGGGGCGCTGGGGTTGAAGTTCATCCCGCCGGAGTTGCGGGAGGGGCGCGGGGAGATCGAGGCGGCGGAGGCGGGGGAACTGCCGCGGCTCGTCGAGCTGGCGGACCTGCGTGGGGCGTTTCACAATCACACGACCGAGTCGGATGGACGCAACACCCTCGCTGAGATGACCGCCGCCGCGGCGGCACTCGGATGGGAGTACCTCGGCATCGCGGATCACTCGAAGGCGAGCTTCCAGGCCAACGGGCTGAGCGAGGAGCGGCTGCGCAGGCAGATCGCGGCCATCCGGCAGCTCAACGCGGCCAAGCAGTTCAAGACGCACGTCTTCGCGGGCGTGGAGTGCGACATCCTCGCCGACGGCCGCCTCGACTACGACGACGCGTTGCTGGGCGAGTTGGATTACGTCGTCGTGTCGGTGCACAACGCCATGACGCAGGACGAGGCCACCATGACGGCGCGGATCATCCGCGCGATCGAGCATCCGCATGTGACCATGCTCGGCCACCTGACGGGCCGCCTGCTGTTGCGGCGCGAGGGTTACGCGGTGGATGCGGCCAAGGTCATCGACGCCGCCATCGCGAACCGCGTCATCATCGAGCTCAACGCCAGCCCCTGGCGCCTCGACATGGACTGGCGCCTCTGGCGCAAGGCGGCCGAGAAGGGGTTGTTGTGCGCGATCAATCCCGACGCCCACGAGACCGACGGCCTGCGCCACGTGGCCGCGGGCGTGAACAGCGCCCGGAAGGGCTGGCTGGTCAAGGAGCAGGTGTTGAACACCCGCCCCCTGGCCGGCGTGCAGCGCTGGTTCCGCGAGTGGGCGTAGGAGCGGCTTTACGCCGCGATCACCCGGCGTCGTGGCTACGAGCGTGAGCAAGTGGCGGTCGGCGTGCGCCGCGTGAAACCACTCGCTCACGCTCGTAGCTACGCTGGGGCCTGGTTCGACAGGGGCTTGCGCAACGCGCCGGCAACCCTAACGCTTGCCGCATGATCAAGGTTTTCGTCTCCGGCTGCTACGACATCGTCCATGCCGGTCACGTGCAGTTCTTCCGCGAGGCGCGTGCGCTGGGCGACCATCTCACAGTGTGCTTTGCCTCGGCCGAGGTGCTCTGGAAGCACAAGCGGCGCAAGAGCTCGCTGCCCGATGAGCACAAGCGCGCGCTGATCGCGGCGCTGCGCACGGTGGACGAGGTCGTGGTCGGCGAAGGCCTCGAGGAGGGCATCGATTTCCGGGAGCACTTCCTGCGTATCCGGCCGCAGATCCTGGCGGTGACGGAGGACGACAAATACGCGGACCTGAAGCGCGCGCTCTGTGCCGAGGTCGGCGCGAAGTACGTCGTGCTCCCGAAGACGCCGCCCGAGTTCAAGCCCATCTCAACCACGGAGATCGTGCGCTACATCCGCGCGCCGCAGGAGGCGCCGCTGCGGGTGGATTTCGGCGGCGGCTGGCTGGATGTGCCGCGGTTTGCGCGGGCGGGGGCCTACGTGGTGAACTGTGCGATCTCGCCGACCGTGTCGCTGCGCGAGTGGCCCTATGAGCGCAACGCCGGCCTCGGCGGCAGCGGGGCGTGGGCGCTGCTGAACGGCAAGGACGGCGTCAACTCGGAGCTCGACCTCGGCGTGGGCTGGCAGGATCCGGCGGTGATCAGCGAGACGGGTCTCTGCGTGTGGCGGAGCGGTCCGCGGCCCGATTTGGAATTCAAGGGCGACGGCGCGTTCCTGCGCGGTCGCATGGCGTTGTTCTGGACCGGGGCGTCGCACGACACGCCCTCGGTCGTGAAGAACTCCCGCGATCTCGACGCCATCGCCCGCGCGGGCCAGGCCGCGCGCGACGCGGCCTGGGCCTCGAGCCTCGAGGGCCTCGCGGGTGCGGTGCGGCTGTCCTACGCGGAGCAGCGGGCCGAGGGCATGGATCCGTTGCCGGAGAGCGTCGCCGGGGTGAAGCCGCTCGCGATGAAGTACTGCGGCGGCGGCTTCGGCGGGTATGCGCTCTACCTGTGCGCGAGCGCGGCGGACCGCGATCGGCTGTGCACGCAGCCGGGCTTCCGGGCGATCGAGCCCTACGTGCTTTCTGGGCGTTGAGCGGGCACGTTCCGTTGTAGCCGGGCACGCTTACCGCACGACGCGGGCGCTGCCGCCGGCCATGAGCTTCTCGATCTCCTTGCGCGTGCCCATCGACGTGTCGCCGGGGGTGGTCGAGGCGAAGGCGCCGTGCGCCGCGCCGTAGTCGACCGCCTTCTGCGGGTCGTTGGCGGAGAGGAAACCGAAGGCGAGGCCGCTGGCGAAGCTGTCGCCGCCGCCGACGCGGTCGAGGATCTCGAGCTCCGGGTACTTGCGGCTCTCGTAGAACTTGCCGGCGTGCCAGAGGATCGCGCCCCAGTCGTTCTTCGTCGCGGTGATCACGCGGCGCAGGGTGGTGGCGGCGACCTTGAAGTTCGGGTACTCCTTCACGGCGGTCTCGATCATGGCCTTGAAGGCGTCGGTCTCGACGTGGGAGATGTTGGCGTCCATGCCCTTGACCTCGAAGCCGAGCGAGGCGGTGAAGTCCTCCTCGTTGCCGACCATGACGTCGACGTATTTGGCGATCTCGCGGTTGACCTCGCGGGCCTTCTTCTGGCCGCCGATCGTCTTCCAGAGGGACGGGCGGTAGTTGAGGTCGTAGCTGACAATCGTGCCGTATTTGTTGGCGGCCTTGACCGCCTCGATCGTGAGGGCGGCGGTCGATTCGGAGAGGGCGGCGAAGATGCCGCCGGTGTGGAACCAGCGCACGCCGAGCTTGCCGAAGATCAGATCCCAGTCGAAGTCGCCGGGCTTGAGCTGCGAGGCGGCGGTGTTGCCGCGGTCGGAGACGCCGACGGCACCGCGCACGCCGAAGCCGCGCTCGGTGAAGTTGAGGCCGTTGCGGACGGTGCGGCCGATGCCGTCGTCCTCACGCCACTTGATGAAGTCGGTGGCGACGCCGCCCTGCATGATGAAGTCCTCGATCAGGTGGCCGACCTCGTTGTCGACGAAGGCGGTGCAGACCGCGGTGCGCAGGCCGAAGCACTTGCGCAGGCCGCGGGCGACGTTGTACTCGCCGCCGCCTTCCCAGGCCTGGAAGAAGCGCGTGGTACGCACGCGGCCCTCGCCGGGATCGAGGCGGAGCATGATTTCGCCCAGCGAGAGCTGGTCGAACTTGCAGTCGGAGGCGGGTTTGATCGTGAGGCTCATGGAGGAAAGAGGCGGAGGTGGATTCAAAGCCGCGGAGGCGGAGGGGGTCAAGGGAACGCTGATCTGCGCAGATTAGCGTTCCCCCTTTCCGTTTATTGTATTTGGAATGGCCCATGCCCGGATTTGACGCCGCCACCCGTGAACTCATGCGCCGCCTCGGTGCGGATGTCGTCCGCACGGACGTGGCGTCGCTGGACGCGGCCGCCTACGACAGCAGCAAGATCCCGTTCCGGCCGGAGGCCGTGGTCAAGCCGCGCCGCGAGGAGCAGATCGGCGTGGTGCTCGCGCTCGCCAACCGGCACCGCGTGCCCGTGACGGTGCGGGGCCGAGGTACGACCTTGACCGGCGCCGCGGCCCCGCGGCGGGGCGGCTGGGTGATCGACATGCTGCGGCTCAACCGCATCCGGATCGACGCCGAGGCGGGCATGGCCCACGTCCAGGCCGGGGCGAAGATTGCGCCCATCCAGGCAGCGGCGGAGGCGGCCGGCTGGTTCTATCCGCCTGACCCGTCGTCGAAGGCCTACTGCACCATCGGTGGCAACGTCGCCTGCAACGCCGGCGGCATGCACGGCGGCAAGTACGGCGTCACCCGCGATTTCATCATCGCCCTGCGCGGATTCCTGCCGACGGGCGAGTACGTGGAGTGGGGGACCGCGACGAAGAAGTTCGCCGCGGGTTTCAACCTGCGCGACCTGTGGATCGGCAGCGAGGGCATGCTCGGCGTCGTGACCGGCGCCGTGCTCAAGCTCATCCCGCGACCGGCAGCGCGGTGGACGCTCCTCACGGCGTTCAAGGACGAGACGGCGGCGCTGGCGGCGGCGCGGACGCTCTTCCGCGCGCGCGTGCAGCCGGCAATCTGCGAGTTCCTCGACCGCGACAGCGTGCACTGTGCCGAGAGCGCGACGGGCCGGCCGGTGTTTGCGGGCCAGAAGGACCGCGCCGTCATCCTCCTCGAGCTGGCTGGCACCGCCAGCGAGGTCCGCGAGGTCAAGACCGCGGTGCTCGCCTGGGCGCGGCGCCACGCCGTGGCCCACCGCGCGGCGCGCGACCGCGCCGAGGCCGAGGAGCTGTGGGCCGTGCGCCGCAAGTGCTCGGGCGCGATGTTCGAACTCGGCGACTCGAAGCTCAACGAGGACATCACGATCCCGATGCGCAGCTATGCCGCGTTTGCGACGTTCCTCGCCGGCCTCAAGCGCAGCTCCGGCCTCGCGATCCCGACCTTCGGCCATCTGGCCGACGGCAACCTGCACGTGAACATCATGTACCACCGCGCCGACCGGGCGGAGTCCTGCGCCGCCGAGGTGGCGGTGGACCAGCTCATGCGCAAGGTCGTCGCCTTGGGTGGCGCGATCTCCGGCGAGCACGGCATCGGTTTGGCCAAGACCCCGTTCCTTCGCATCCAGCATTCACCGGCCCAGGTGCAGGCCATGCAGGCCGTGAAAAAAGCCCTCGACCCCAAGGGCATCCTCAACCCCGGCAAGATGTTCGATATCTTCCACGTCTGGCAGCACCCGCGCTTGGCGGTGAAACTGCCGTGGGACCATAAGTGAGGGATAGGAGGGTAAGTAACCACTTATGGATTTCGCCAATGGGCGAAATCTTGGAGGTGCGGCTCCGGCTGATCGCCTTTGCGGTTGGTTTGGGGCCCGCTAATCGCGGGCGTTTTGAAAGGGTTAGGCACAACCCAACAATCCCCCCGGTCTGCAATTAGCAGACCCCTAAAAGCGAGGCGGAGGCGATCAGCCGGAGCTTCAATTCGTAGATTTCGCCCATTGGCGAAATCCCATCAGTGGTTCCCACCCTGCCTTGCCAAACCTCCCGAACGCCCCGGCCCTCCCAACGCAAGCCCGCACTCATTTACCGAGGTATATTTTTGCATTTGCGGCGCCGGGGTGACGCGTCTCAATCGGGTGCTCTTTCATGTATCTCAAGGCGCTCAAGCTCCACGGTTTCAAGTCCTTTGCCGATCCCACCACCCTCCGATTCGAACCCGGCGTCACCGCCGTCGTCGGACCCAACGGCTGCGGGAAATCCAACATCGCCGATGGCATCCGCTGGGTGCTCGGCGAGCAGAGCGCCAAGGCCCTGCGCGGCGGCAAGATGCAGGACGTCATTTTCGAGGGCGCCGACACGCGCAAGCCGGCGCAGATCTGCGAAGTGGCCCTCCTCCTCACCGACTGCGAGAAGCAGCTCGGCAGCGAGTTCCACGAGATCGAGATCATGCGCCGCGTCCATCGCGACGGGCAGAGCGAGTATTTCTTCAACGGCCAGGCCTGCCGCCTGAAGGACATCCACAAGCTCTTCATGGACACCGGCGTCGGCCGGACCAGCTACTCGATCATGGCGCAGGGCCAGATCGACCAGATCCTGTCCTCCAAGCCCGAGGAGCGCCGCGCCGTCTTCGAGGAGGCCGCCGGCATCACGAAGTACAAGAGCCAGCGCCGCGAGGCCCTGGCCAAGCTCGCGCTCACCGACCAGAACCTCGCGCGCGTCGCCGACGTCATCGGCGAGGTCTCGCGCCAGATCGGCAGCCTCCGCCGCCAGGCGGCGAAGGCCATGCGCTACAAGCGCCTCAACCACCGCCTGCGCCACCTCAGCCTCGCGTGGAGCGGCTACCAGCACGGCACCCTGAGCGCCACGCTCGGCGAGCTCGAGGCCCGGGTCTCGACGCTCCGCACCGAGGCCGACGCCCGCCGCGCCAAGCTTGAGGGCGAGCAGGCCGCGCTCGACGAGCGCAAGGGCCGCCGCCTCCAGCTCAACCAGCGCGTGCAGGACGCCCAGCAGGCCGTCTACGACGTGCGCTCCCAGAAGGAGGCCGCCGAGAACCAGGCCAACCTCGCCCAGATCAAGCGCAGCGGCCTCGAGGATCGCCTGGCCTCGTCGCGCGACAACCTCGGCGAGCTCGAGATGCAGCTCCGCGAGGTCACCGCGCAGGCCGACACCGGCGCGCAGGACAAGCAGATGCAGCTCGGCCTCCTCGGCAGCAGCGACGCCGTGTTCCAGCAGCGCAACCGCGAGCTCGCAATCGCCGAGGGCGAGCTGAGCAAGCTCGAGCAGGAGCTGCAGCAGGCCAAGTTCGAGCTCCTTCAGCTCGAGAGCACGGTCGCGCGCCTGCGCACCGACTGTTCCGGCTACGAGGTCGACCAGAAGACCAGCGCGCACAAACACGACTCCCTGGCCCAGGAACTCGAGGGCGTGCGCCAGCAGGAGGCCGCCGCCGCGCAGGTCGCCGCCGAGCTCGAGGCCCGCCTCGAGGAGGCCCTGGCCGAGAAGTCGCGCACCCACAACGAGTCGGTCGCCGCGCAGCAGGCCATCACCGACCTCACCCGCGAGTTCCGCGACGCGCAGCGCAGGCTTTCCGAGATCGACCGCACCCTCGCGCAGCGCACCGCCCGCCTCCGTCTCCTCCAGCAGCTGCAGGAGAAGTGGGAGGGCTTCGGCGAGGGCGCCAAGGCCGTCCTCCAGGGCCGGCTCGACGCCGCGCTCAACGGCGCGAAGGTCACGCCCATCCTGCACGGCCTCGAGGTGAAGCCCGACTGCGGCAAGGCCGTCGAGGCCCTCCTCGGCGCCGCCGCCGAGGCGATCAGCGTCAGCGACGTCGCCACCGCCCAGCGCATCCTGGCCCAGCTCGAGAGCGAGCAGATCGGGTCGGCGGTGTTGCGGATCGCGGAATGCGGCAACCGGAATGACGGCAACGCGGAACTGCCCGCGGGGCTCGTGCCGGCGCTCGATGCGCTGCACGGGGTCGATCCCGCGCATCCGGCGGTGAGCGTGCTGTCGGCGTGCTTCCTGGCCGACGACCTCGGGACATTCCTAGAGTACTGGAAGGCCAATCCCGGCTTCGGCTTCCTCGCGGTCGCGACCCGCAAGGGCGACCTCGTGGATCGCCGCGGCCTCGTCTACGGCGGGCACCACAGCAATCGCAAATCCGCCAACAGCCTCGTGCAGCGCGAGATCGACCTGCGCGAGACGGCCAAGGCCCTCGCCGACGACCAGAAGGCGCACGACGACCAGAAGGCCGTCATCGACGGCCTGAACCAGAAGCTGGCCGCGGCGGAACAGGCGCTCGAGCAGCGCCGCGCCGACGTCCTCGCCGCCACGCAGGCCTTCGCGGCCGTGCAGGCCGAGCAGCGCAACGGCCAGCGCGCCCTCGACGAGGCCCGCAACCGGCTCAACCGCATGACGACCGAGCTCGCAGGCCTCGAGCAGGCCAAGGACGAGGCCCATGCCCGCTGGGAAAAGGCCCAGGCCGGCCTCGCCGAGGCCGACGCCCACGCCGCGGCGCACCGCGAGAAGATCGCCCAGATGGAAACGCGCATCGTCGAGGTGCGCACCGACCGCGATGTGAAACGCGAGTCCCTCGCTCAGGCCCGCCTCGAGCTGGCCGAGCGCCGCCAGAAGGTCGAGGTCCTCGACCGCGGCCTCGGCGAGATGGAGCGCCGCCGCCAGCAGCTTTCCGACCTCCTCGTGCAACGGCAGCAGGAGATCGAGGTGTGGACCGAGCAGGTCGGCGAACTCGAGCAGGAGTCCGCCGCCCAGCGCGAGCGTGGCGCGCAGCTGGCCGAGACCCTCGTGGTCGCCCAGGCCCAGGTGGAGCAGGCCCGCCTCGAGCTGCTCGGGCTCGAGCGCGAGATCACCGCGGTCGAGGGCACGCAGGCCGCCCTCCGCACCGAGTCCGACCGCACCCACGACGAGCTCAGCACCCACGAGATCAAGCTCGCGGAGAACCGCCAGCGCCTGCTCTTCCTCACGGAGGAGGCGCAGCATGAGTTCGCGATCGACCTCGCCGCCGTCGACTGGAAGCGCCAGCTCTGGCACGCCGACGACGAACCCGAGGGCCTGAAGCCCCTCGACCTCGACGAGGAGGAGGACGAAGGAGGGGCGCCGCTTGACGGCGCCCGGGCGTCGTCAAGCGACGCCCCTACCGGGGAGGGTGAGGCCGCCGCCCCGAAGCGCCGCCGGAAGAAAAAGGAGCCCAAGGGCGAGCCGACGGAGCAGGATCTGGCGGCGCTGGACCAGACCGATTGGTCCGCCCTCAAGGCCGAGGTCGACGCCCTGCGCGCCCGCCTCAACAGCATGGGCGCGGTCAACCTCGTCGCCATCGAGGAATACGCCGAGCTCAAGCAGCGCCACGACTTCCTCCGCGCCCAGTGCGACGACCTCACCAACGCCAAGGCCGAGCTCATCAAGGCGATCGACGAGATCAACCAGACCTCGCTCAGGCAGTTCGAGGTCACCTTCGAGCAGATCCGGAAGAACTTCGCCTACACCTTCCAGACCCTGTTCGGCGGCGGCCGGGCCGAGCTCGAGCTGATCCAGGCCGAGGACATCCTCGAGAGCGGCATCGAGATCGTCGCCCAGCCCCCGGGCACGAAGCTCAAGAGCATCACCCTGCTCTCGGGCGGCCAGAAAACCCTCACCGCCGTGGCGCTGCTCTTCGCGCTCTACATGGTCAAGCCGTCGCCGTTCTGCCTCCTCGACGAGCTGGACGCGCCGCTCGACGAGTCGAACATCGGCCGCTTCACGGACCTCCTGAAGAAGTTCGTGAACGAGTCGCAGTTCATCATCATCACGCACAACAAGCGCACCGTGTCGGCGGCACAGGCCATCTACGGCGTGACCATGGAGGAGCGCGGCGTGTCCAAGACCGTCTCGATGCGCTTCAACCATGAGCGCGGCGAGACCGAGGCCGAGACGACGGCGCCGAACCTGGCGGAGGCGGTCACCGGCGCGAAGGTCTGACGGTGGCCATGAACCTGGGCACCCTCCGCATCAAGTTCATCTGGGGCGCTGCCAAGGTGGTGCAGGCGGAGTGGTGGTTCGGGATCTTCGGGTTTTACGAGCACATCAAGGGCTACCACCGCAGCGGGCTGGTGTTCAGCGTGCGGGGGCTGCTGGCGCTGGCGCTCCTGCTCGCGGCCTTGGGCTACGTCGGCGGCGCGACCGCGCTGTTCCTCTGGCTCGACCGCGCGCCGCACAACTACGTCACCTACACCGACACGCTGCTCTGGCCGCTGCGGCGCGACGTGATCCGCGAGAAGCGCGGGCAGGCCTACATCGACGACGGCATCGCCGACCTCAAGGCGCAGCGCTGGGCGCAGGCCGAGATGAAGCTGCGCGTCGGCCTCCTGCGCCTGCCCACGGCCCTGCGGGCGCGCCTGGCCCTGGCGGAGTTCTACGTGGCGTCGCAACGCCTCCCGCTCGGCGTCAAGGTGCTGGCGGAGGGCATCGAGACGGCGACCGAGTACCCGGGCCGGCGCTACCTCAACACCTACTTCACGCTGGCGCTGCAGGGCGAGGATTACGCCCGCGTGCTCGCGGCAACCCGGCACTTCCTGGCGGGCGGCGCGGCCGTGCCGGAGAAGGAGCGCAAATGGCTCCAGCAGCAACAGATGCTCGTGCTGCTCGCCGAGGGCCAGCCCGACGCGGTGATGCGCCTGCTCGAGGCCGCGCCGGCGGACCCGTTTTTCGACGAGCAGCGCGTGCTGGCCCTCCTGGCGCTGGGCCGTCCGTCCGAGGCGGTCGAGTTCCTCGCGGCCTGGCGCCAGCGGGCCGGGGCGACGGAACAGGTGCTGCGCCTGCAGGTGCGGGCTTTCCGCGAGACCGGGCAACTGGCCGAGATGGAGACGGCGCTGGCGGGACTGCGCCGGCTGGCGCCGACGGAACCGGCGCACTACGCGTGCACGATCGTGCAGCGGGCGATGGCCGGGCAGGCCGAGGCGGCCGCGGCCGCGCTTGACGACTACTTCCTGCGCTTCGGCGCCAACGCGCGCAGCCTGCAGCCGGTCGCGCAGCCGCTGGCCGACATCGGCGCGGTGGACCTGCTCCAGGCCTTCATCGCGCGCCTGGCCGAGCAGGGCCATGACCAGCGGGCCGCGCTCCTCATGCTGGCGCAGGCCCAGCTCAAGCGGGGCCAATGGGCCGGGGCGGGGGCCACGGTGGCGCGGGTCCGCGCGCTCAGCACCCAGGCCCGCACGCCGCCGCCGCTGGGGCTCGACCTCATCGACCTCCTCGCGCAGGTGGCGGGCAACCCGGCGGAGGGACCGCAGGTGCAGTTGCTCGACCACATCAACCGCCAGATGTTTCCGCTGCGCGGCTACCGCTTGATCATCGAGATTCTCCTCGAGGCCAGGCGCTTCGCGGTCGCGCAGGAGGTGGCCGGCCGCGCCGATCGTCTCTACCCCGGTCACGCGTCGCTGGCGGGGCTGCGGGCGGCCATCGAGGCGGGCCTGGCCGAGGAGGCGGCGCTGGCGGCGGCCAAGGCGGCGGTGCCCGGCGGGGCGGACAAGGGACCGGTGCTGACCGAGAAGGGATTTTTCAGCCGGGTGGACGCGGCGATCGCCGAGGGCCGGTGGGCCGAGGCGCAGGCGGCGGTGCGCGACGTGCAGCTGGCCAAGCCAGGCTGGCTCGACCGCCGCCAGGTCGACGTGCTCACGCGGCAGATGCGCATCGCCCGCGAGCTGCGGGAGCTGCCGGAGATGACCCTGGCCGCGCGGCTCATCCAGGACGGCGGCGTGGCGCGGGCGCAGTTGGTCCTCGAATACGCGAGCGCCCTGCAGGCGCAGGGCGCGACGTCCGATGCCGTGCTGCTCCTGAAGGAAGTCCTGCGGCGCATCCCCAACCATGCGCGCGCGCGCCGGCTCCTCGAGGAGTGGCAGAAGCGGCCGGGGCCCGGCCTGACGCCCAAGCCGCCGCCAGAGGAAGAGCCGGTTGCTCCCGATGCATCCAGCGCCAACGGCGTTTCACGCGAGCCATCCAGCGCCAACGGCGCGCCGCCATCACAGCCTAGGGCAACGCCCTAGGATTAGGGGTCCAAGAATGTCGGAGGGCTGAAAGCCCGATCCATCGGCCCGGCGGAACGCCGACCTTACAAAATCAGGTCCGGCGGGACGTTGACGAGGGCTTCCTCGATGGTGGTGAGGCCCATCTTCACCTTGAGCATCGAGTCCTGGTGGAGGGTCTTCATGCCGTTGCGCATCGCGATGCGCTTCAGCTCGGCGACCTCGACCTCCTTGTTGATGCCCTCGGTGAGTTCCTCGCTGTTGACCATGAGCTCGTGGATGCCGACGCGGCCCTTGTAGCCGGAGCCGTTGCAGGTCGGGCAGCCCTGGGGGTTGGCCTTGAAGACCTGGCCGCTCCAGCCAATCGCCTTCTCGAGGATCTCCTTCTCGCGGCCCTCGGGGGTGTAGGGCTGCTTGCAGTTCTTGCAGACGCGGCGGAGGAGGCGCTGGGCGCAGACGCACACGAGGGCGGCCGAGATGTTGAAGCACTCGACGCCCATCTCGCCGATACGGGCGACCGTGGAGGGAGCGTCGTTGGTGTGCAGCGTGGAGACGAGCAAGTGGCCGGTGAGCGCGGCCTCGACCGCGATCTGGGCGGTTTCCTCGTCACGAATTTCACCGACGAGGATGATGTCGGGATCCATACGCAGATAGCAGCGCAGGGCGCGCGCGAAGGTCAGGCCGATCGCGCGGCTCATCTGCATCTGGTTGATGCCGGTGAGGGTGTACTCGATCGGGTCCTCGGCCGTTTGGATGTTCACGTCGGGCGTGTTCACCTCGCCGAGCGCGGAGTAGAGGGTCATGGACTTGCCGGAGCCGGTCGGTCCGCAGTGCAGGATCATGCCGTAGGGCTGGCGGATGCACTCGCGGTATTTGGCGAGGTTCTCGTCGGAGAAGCCCAGGGCGGGGAGGGGCAGGGTGGACTTGGTCTTGTCCAGGATACGCATGACCACCTTCTCGCCGTCCTTCATGGGGCCGGTGGCGACACGAAGGTCGATGTCCATGTTCTTCTTCGTGTAGTTCTTGAACACGATACGACCGTCCTGCGGCAACCGGCGCTCGGCGATGTCGAGGTTGCACATGATCTTCAGGCGGGTGACGAGCGCGTTGCTGACCTGCTTCGGGAGGCGCAGCTTCTCCTGGCAGAGACCGTCGATGCGGTACCGGACGAGGAGCTCCTTCTCCTGCGGCTCGATGTGGATATCGGATGCGCCGGAAATGTAGGCGTCCTCGATGATGCGGTTCGTGAGCTGGATGATCGGGGCGGAGTCCTCGTTCTCGAGGTCCGAGGCCTTGACCTCGCTCTTGCCGTCGTCGGTGTAGGCCGTGCTGATGATGTCGGCGACGGAGCCGATGTCGACCTCCTCGGTGCCGGGGGTGGCGGCCTTGGTGGCCTTGAAATACTTCTGCAGCAGCGAATCGAAGAGCGTGGCCGAGACGACGCGCACCTCCTCGATATGGGACTCGGTGGCCTGCGAGAACGACTCGCGCTTGGCGAAGTCGAGCGGGTTGGTCATCAGCACCGCGACCGAGTTCGGGCTGAGCCGCTTGTGGGGGAAGATGCCCTCGCGGCGGATGATGGCGTCGCCGGTGACCTCGATCAGCTTCTCGTCGATCTCGATCTCCTCGACCTTGGTGACGAGGGGGAGGTCGGTGAGCTTGGCGATGAAGCGGGCGGTGTCGTCGGCGCCGAGCTGGAACTTCGGGTCGACCATGCGCTGGATGAGCGCGGAGGAGTACTCGGCGACCTCCTTGAGGAGGACGAGGTCCTTGTCGGTGAACTGGCCGTCGGTGCCGGCGGAGGGTTCCTTGTTGAGGACCTGGATGGCGCCGATGACGGTCGTGGTCTTGAGCGGCACCGTGACCATCGAGTTCACCTCGAAGCCGGTGGTCTTGGCCATGGACATCAGGCTGGCCGCGTCGGCGCCACCCTTGTTGAAGAACAGCGACTCGCCAGTCTGGATGACCTTGCCGACGTTGCCGGTGCCGAGGGGGAGCTTGAGGGCGAGCAGCTTGGCCTGGGTCTCCTGGAACTGCTTTTCCTTCTCCTTATCCTTACCCCAGAGGGTGGGGGAGTAGTAGACGTGCTTGAAGGCGATGTCGTTGCCCTCGACGAGGTAGAACGTCATCGACTGCGCCTGCAGGGCCTCGACCACCTTGGAGGCGGTGAGCTCGATGACCGAGGTCAGGTCCTCGCGGCTCGGGGCCGGTTTCGAGATGACCTTGATGAGCAGGGAACGGCGCAGGGCGCTGGCAAGATTGGGTGTAGCCATTTGGAAGTAATCCGAGCTGGGGGCGTTACTGGGGAATTGTCAGCACCAACATTGTGCCGCAATGAGAATCACATGCAACCTCAACGCTCATGACGATCTGGCGGGGCCTGTTTGGCGGGGGCGGGAGCGCGGGAGGCGGCCGAGGCGCGCGCGGCGAGCGGCTGGCGGAGGCGTTTCTCCGCGGCGAGCGCGGCTACGCCGTCGTCGCCCGCAACTGGCGCAATCCCCGCGATCGGCGTGAGGAGATCGACCTGGTCTGCCGCGACGGCGACGTGCTCGTGTTCGTCGAGGTCAAGGCCCGCGATGCCGCCGCGCTCGTGCCGGGCTACTTCGCGGTCGACCGCCGCAAGAAGGCGGTGCTGCGGCGCGCCTGCACGGCCTACCTGCGCAGCCTGCCCGTGCCGCCGCGCACGTACCGCCTCGACATCGTGGAGGTCGCGTTCCCGGCCGGCGCCGGCGAGCCCGTCGTGGGCCATTTCGCGAACATCCCGCTGTTTTCGCGGTTCCATCGGCCGCGGTGAACCATTTCCCTTGCGACGCACCGGGCCGGGACCGAGGATGCGCGCCCGTCCCACACCATGGCTGATTCCCAGCGTCATCCCTTCCTGCAAGGCTTGAGCAAGCACCGCGGCGCGCCCCCCACCGTCGTCGTCATCTTCGGCGCCTCCGGCGACCTGACCGCGCGCAAGCTCATCCCGGCGGTCTACAACCTCGGCCATGACAACCTGCTGCCGGCGGATTTCCACCTCGTGGGCTTCGGGCGCAAGGCGATTCCCGACGACGAGTTCCGCCAGCTCGCCGCCGCCGCCATCAAGGAGTTCTCCCGCCGCGAGCCCGATCCCGCCGTCTGGGAGCGCATCGCCGCCAACACGACCTACGTGGCCGGCGGCTACGACGAGAAACCGGCCTTCGACCGCCTGGCGCAGCACATCGACGCGATCGAGCAGGGCACCGGGCGCGACGTGCAGGTGCTGTTCTACATCTCGACGCCACCGACCGTCTTCGCGCCGATCCTGCTCAACCTCGGCGCCAGCGGCCTCGCGCACCGCCACCTCGACCAGCCGCACCACGCCAAGGTCATCATCGAGAAACCCTTCGGCCGCGACCTCGCCTCGGCCCACGCGCTGAACGCCACGATCGGCTCCGTCTTCCAGGAACGGCAGGTGTACCGCATCGACCACTACCTCGGCAAGGAGACCGTCCAGGACCTCCTCGTCCAGCGCTTCGCCAACGCCATCTTCGAGCCCCTCTGGAACCGCAATTTCATCGACAGCGTGCAGATCACGGTGGCCGAGGAGGTGGGCGTCGGCTCGCGCGGCGGCTACTACGAGCAGAGCGGCGCCCTGCGCGACATGATCCAGAACCACACGATGCAGCTCGTGGCCCTCACCGCCATGGAGCCGCCCGTGTCGCTCGACGCCGAGGCCATCCGCGACGAGAAGGTGAAGCTCCTCCGCGCGATCCAGCCCCTCGCCCTCGGCCCCGGCGGCGACGTCGCCCGCGCCCAGTACACCGCCGGCCTCGTCGGCGGCCGCGCCGCCCGCGGCTACCTCGAGGAGGACGGCATCGCCCGCGACTCCGCCACCGAGACCTACGTGGCGATGCGGCTCAGCATCAACAACTGGCGCTGGCAGGGCGTGCCCTTCTACCTGCGCTCGGGCAAGCGCATGGCCCGCCGCGTCTCCGAGATCGCGATCAACTTCCGCTGCCCGCCCGGCACGCTCTTCGCCGCCGGCAGCCGTTTCGACCTCGCGGGCAACACGCTCTCGTTCCAGATCCAGCCCGACGAGGGCCTCAGCCTCATCCTCAACACCAAGATCCCCGGCCTCGAGACCCGCACCCAGCCGGTGAAGATGAGCTTCCGCTACGCCACGACCTTCGGCTCCAACACGCCCGAGGCCTACGAGCGCCTCGTGCTCGATGCCATGATCGGCGACGGCACGCTCTTCATCCGCGGCGACGAGGCCGAGACCTCGTGGAAACTGTGCACGCCGGTGCTTGAGTCCTGGGCGGCGGCCGGCCGCGACGGCATGGACGCCTACCACGCCGGCTCGTGGGGCCCGGCGGCGGCCGATGCGCTGCTCGCCCAGAACGGCCACGTCTGGCGCCAACCCTGAGCCATGCCTGTCATCTTCGACGCCTTGCCCGGCCTGGAAGTCCCGGTCGGCGCGATCGCCAAGAGCCTGGGTGAGATGTGGAGCACGCCGGCCGCCCCGGCCGGCGGACCGGTGACGAGCGACGACGCCAAGGCCACGCAGGTCAATTTCGTCCTCCACCTCGGCTTCGGCACCACGCCCCAGGACGCGCTGGTCCAGTTTCGCACCGCCGTGCGCTTCTCGCAGCGCTGCCCGAGCCGCATCGTCGTCCTCTGCCCGATGGTGCGCGAGACCGGCGCGAAGGACATGCGGGCCAAGATCTACGGCGAATGCCACCTCGGCCGCAGCAAGGGCGACAAGCGCTGCGTCGAGTTCGTGATGCTCAATTACCCGCTCAGCGCGCGGCGGCACCTCGAGGACCAGGTGTCGGTCTGCCTCTCGACCGACCTGCCGCTGTATTACTGGGTGCACCGGTTCACCGACAGCTCGCGCCTGGCCGACTACCGTTACCTCCTCAGCCGCGCCAAGCGCGTGCTCATCGACAGCGCGATCGCCCCGGCGGATACCATGACTTACCCGTGGCCGAAACCGGCAGCCCTGCGGGATCTCGTCTTTGCGCGCCTCCTGCCGATCCGGCAGACAATCGGGCAGTTCCTCTCGTCCTATCCGCCGGCGGCCCTCGTGACCGGCCTGGAGCAGGTCACGCTGACGTCGGGCCGCGACCTCGGCGCCGAGGGCTGCGTGCTCGGTTCCTGGCTGGTGGAGCGCCTCCGCGAATGCGGGGCCGCGGGCCCCGCGCTCACGATCAAGCACCAGATCGGCCAGGCGCAGACGTTCATGCTCGAGTTCAGGTATGCGGACCCGCGCCGTTTTTTCCGCTGGAACGGCAGCCTGGTCGACGGCCATGCCCGCTTCGCCGGCGATTTCGGCGGCGGCGGCACGACCCTGCCGGCCTCGATCGGCCTGCTGTCACCCGAGGCCGCCCTGAACGAGGCGATGTTTTTCTAGGGGGCGGTGCGTTCCCAGTCTCGTGGGCGCGGCCGGAACCTTCAGGTTTTCATCTTTCGATCCGAACCCATGACGGCCAGCGCCACCGGCGCGTCACCATAACAGCCTGGGGCATCGCCCCAGGTTTGATGATCCAGGAGGATGTCGAGGGCTGAAGGCCCGATCCATGGAACGGGTTTTCAGCCCTCGCACCTTTGTGACCGAATGATTCCTGGGGCGTTGCCCCAGGCTGTTATGGCGCGGACCTTTGGTCCTGAATCTTTTCAGGCGGAGGGGCGCCTCCCGTCATGGGTGCAGCATCTGAATCAGCAGCGCTTCCGCATTGTCACCGTGTCCCACCGTTCGCTGGATCACCGGCACGTCCTTGTCGCGGGCGGCGGCCAGTGCGATCTGTTCGCGTTCGGCCTCGGCCGGGGGGAGATCGGGCTGCATCATGGACGGCAACACGACCACGCAGTCCCAGCCCGAGCCATCGAACCACTGTGCGCGGTTGAGGATACCGCCGAAGGTGCGGTAATAAGGTACTCCCGGCGCGGGTTCGGCTGAGGCTGGTACCGCGACGAGGACGAGATCCGGCGGCGTCAGGATGGTCTGGTTGCGGTATTTCATCCAACCCTCGGCGGTCGCGTCGGCTTCGAGGGTGGCGAGGGATTTACCGGCGGTCTCCCAGCGCGTCACGTGCACGGCGGCCGCGGGAAACTCGCGGCGAATGGCCGCAGCGATCATGGTGTCTAGCGGCGCCATGGCCAGCACGTGCACGGGCTGGCCGGCCTGCAGCTTCTCGGCGGTGCGGGCGAAGGGCGCCCGTCTGGAGTCGCGGCGGGGCGGGATCTGCGCCGGGCCGACAGGCCGCCCCGTCAGCGCCGCGGCCGCAGTGCCGGCGATGAGCGCGTGGCCGCGCAGGTTGGGGTGGATCGTGTCGCTCATGAGCCGCAGCCAATCCGCCGGTGCGCTGGCCTGCACCGCGGCGAAGGCCGCATAGACGTCGGCGACGTTTACTCCGCGCGCACGGCCCACTTCGCGCACGATCGCGGCGTAGGCGGCCACCTTTTCCGGCGGCCGGCCGGCGTCGCCAGGTTCGACGGCATTCGGGGTGAGCAGGAGGATCTCGCTGCCGGCGCCGCGGATCCGGTCGCAGAGCGCGTGAAGATAGGCCCGAAAGGTTTCCGCCGACAGCCGCGCCGTGTCGTTCATGCCGAACTTCATCACCACCAGGTGCGGACGATGCGCGAGCACATCGGCATCGAGGCGGGCGAGCGCATCGGCGGTCGTGTTGCCGCTTACGCCGGCGTTGATCATGATCAACCGGGCGCCGGGCCAAGATTGCTTGAGCTGGTCGCCGAGGAGGTGGCTCCATGCGCGATGTCCGCCCGTGTGGTAATAGATGCCGGTGATGCTGTCACCGAAGCAGACGATCCGGGTCTCTTCCCCGGCGGCGATGCGGTCGGCGAGGGGAGTGGTGGCGGAGGACATGGTGACGGTGGCGAGGAACACGCCGGCCCAGCGGCCGAGGCGGGGGAGGCTCATTTGCACGGCGTCTGCATAGGCTTCGCCGCTGGCGTTGCCAAGGAGGTACGATGGGAAAAGGCGTGCCTGAGACGGTTCCGCCTGTTTGGGTTCCGGGCATGAGGTATCCGGCGGCGATCATCAGCGGGCTGTTGCTCTTGGCCGTGACGGCGCGGGGCGCTGAGTCGGCGGCCCCGGCAACGGTGGCCGATCTGGCCTGGCTTGCCGGACACTGGCGGATGGAGCGGAACGGTCGGGTGGTGGAGGAGCACTGGCTGCCGCCCGGTGGCGGGACGATGCTGGGGGTGAGCCGGACGGTGAAGGACGGCCGGACCCTGGAGTACGAGTTCATGGTCCTGCGGGCGGATGCCGCCGGCGTGCTGCATTTCCATGCGTCGCCGTCGGGACAGGCCGGGGCGGTTTTCCGGCTCGTCCGCGTCGAGGGGCAGCGATTCGTCTTCGAGAATCCCGCCCACGATTTCCCGCAGCGGGTCATCTATGGTCTGCAGCCCGACGGCTCGCTGCTGGCCGCGATCGAGGGCGAGCGCGACGGCAAGGTGCGGCGGATCGAGTTTCCCTATCAGCGGGCGAAGTGACCCAGCCGCCGCTTGACGCGGAACCCCGAAAATCCGCTTTGCCACCCCCGCGGATTGCGCCTCGTATCGTCGAATCATGAACCCTGAAGCCAAACTGGCCGAACTCGGCCTCACCCTCCCCAATCCTCCCGCCGCCGCGGGCAGCTATGTGCCCACCGTCCGCACGGGCAACCTCCTCTACTGCGCCGGCACCATCTGCATGGTCAACGGCCAGATGACCCACGTCGGTCAGGTGGGCAAGGAGCAGACCGTCGCCACCGCCGCCAAGGCCGCGGAGATCTGCGCCCTCAACACGCTCGCCAACATCAAGGCCGCCGTTGGCTCGCTCGACAAGGTGGCGCGCATCGTCTTCGTGACCGGCTTCGTCAACGCCGTCGACGGTTTCACCGACAGCCCGGCCGTCATCAACGGCGCGAGCGACCTCTTCGTGAAGGTCTTCGGCGAAGCCGGCAAACACGCCCGCGCCGCCGTCGCGACCAACGGCCTGCCCAAGGGCACCACGGTCGAGGTCCAGGTCGTGGCCGAGCTGAAGGCCTGATGAGTTGAATGTGGAAATCAGGAACCCGGGAAGAATACCCAAACCCATGCATTTCTTCCTGCTTTCCTGAGTTCCACATTCCCTCAGTTCTGAAATTCTCACCGTCTCAGTTGCCCCATTCCCCCATGAAAAGACTGCTCCCCCTCTTCCTGCTCCTCATCGCCACCGCCGCCGTCACGGTCCGCGGTGAGACCTACCAGGTCGCCGTCATCCCGAAGGGCACGACCCACGAGTTCTGGAAGTCCATCCACGCCGGCGCGATCAAGGCCGCGCAGGAGCTCAAGGCCGAGGGCGTCGAGGTGAACGTCATCTGGAAAGGCCCGCTGCGCGAGGATGACCGCGAGCAGCAGGTGCAGGTCGTGGAGAATTTCATCGCCCGCCGCGTGAGCGGCCTGGTGCTCGCCCCGCTCGACGCTCGCGCGCTCGTGGCCCCGACCGAGAGCGCGGTGCGCGCGGGGCTGCCGGTGGTGATCATCGACTCGGCGCTCAATTCCAAGCTGCCGGTCAGCACCGTCTCGACCGACAATTACAAGGGCGGTGTCCTCGGCGCCCGCCGCCTCGGTGAGGTGCTCGGTGGTAAGGGCAAGGTTATCCTTCTGCGCGTCCTCGCCGGCTCCAACAGCACGGAGCAGCGCGAGGCCGGGTTCCTCGACACGATCAAGGCCGAGTTCCCCGGCATCACCGTCATCTCGAGCGACCAGCACGCCGGCCCGACGCGCGACACCGCGTATCGCGCCGCGCAGAACCTGCTCAACCGCTTCGGCCGCGAGGTCGACGGCATCTTCGCGCCCAACGAGTCGTCCGCCACCGGCATGCTCCTCGCCCTGCGCGACGCGGGCCTGGCGGACGGCAAGGTGAAGTACATCGGCTTCGACAGCGGCAGCCAGATCGTCCCTGCGCTCAAGGCCGGCGACATGCAGGGCATCGTCGTCCAGAACCCGATGAAGATGGGCTACCTCGGCGTGAAGACCCTCGTCGCCCACCTCCGCGGCCAGCCCGTCGAGCGCGACATCGACACGGGTTGCGAACTCGTCACCCCGGAAAACATGGACAACCCCGCCGTCGCCGACCTCCTGCGCCCGCCGCTGGAGAAGTATTTGAAGTAAGGATTGGCGTCGCGGGAGATGAAGCGCCAACGGCGCGTCCTATAACAGCCTGGGGCAACGCCCCAGGTTAGGAATGGGTTCCAATTCGAGGGCTGAAAGCCCGCCCCATGGATCGGGCCTTCAGCCCTCCCGGTGATATGGACCGATATACCCGGGGTTTCACCCCGGGCTTTTATGGGGCGCGCCTTTGGCGCTCAGATCGGAATAGGTCGCACCTTCGTGCTCCGGTCCGATGCGCGCGTTATTGCCTTTTCGACGACGCGCACCGCTTCATAATCCGCAGCCTTCGGTCATGCCCGCCTCCGCCGCCCCAGCCCCCCGCCTGCGCCTCACCGGCATCGACAAGGCCTTTGGGGCCACGCAGGCGCTGCGTGGGGTTTCGTTGGAGGTCGCGCCGGGCGAGGTCCACGCGCTCATCGGCGAGAACGGGGCGGGGAAGAGCACCCTTATGAAGGTGCTCAGCGGGGTGATCCGCGGGGACGCCGGCACGATGGAGATCGACGGACAACCCTACACCCCGGCCGACACGCTCGACGCCCGCCGGCGCGGCGTGGCCATGATCTACCAGGAGCTGAGCCTCGCTCCGCACCTGAGCGTGTGGGAGAACATCGTGCTCGGCGCCGAACCCAACCGGCTCGGCTGGCTCGACCGCATCGCCGCCCGTGCCCGCGCCCGGGGCGTGCTCGCCCGGCTGGCGCACGAGCACCTCGATCTCGAACGACCCGTGGGCCAGTTCTCCATCGCCGAGCAGCAGGTCATCGAGATCGCCCGCGCCCTGCTGGCCGAGCCGCGCGTGCTCGTCATGGATGAACCCACGAGCAGCCTCACGCAGGCCGACACGGAGAAGCTCTTCGACGTCGTCGCCCAGCTCAGCACCCACGGCGTCAGCGTCATCTACATCAGCCACTTTCTCGAGGAGGTGCGCCGCGTGGCCCGCCGCTTCACCGTGCTCAAGGACGGCCAGACCGTTGGTGCGGGCGACGTCGCGACGACCACGCAGGATGAGATCGTCCGCCTCATGGTCGGTCGCGCGGTCACCGATCTCTACCCGACGCGCCAGCCGCAGATCGGCGGACCGATGTTCACGCTGCCCGCCGGCGACCTGACGGTGCATGCCGGCGAGATCCTCGGTATCGCCGGCCTCATCGGCGCCGGCCGCACGGAACTCCTGCGCGCCGCGTTCGGGCTCGACCCGAGCCAGATCGTGCGCACCACGCCCGCCCGCCGCTGGGCCGAGGGCGTGGGTTTCCTGAGCGAAAACCGCAAGGAGGAGGGCCTCATGCTCCCGCTGTCGCTCGCCGAGAATACCTCGCTCCCCAAGTACGCCACCCTCGCGCGCCGCGGCTGGCTCCCGGCCAAGGTCCTCGCCGCGGCCACCGCCCCCTGGCTGGGCAAGCTCTCGATCAAGGCGCGCGACGTCCGCCAGGGCGCCGGTGAGCTCTCCGGTGGCAATCAGCAGAAAGTCGCCCTGGCGCGGCTGTTGGCGCATCCGGCCCGCGTGCTGCTCCTCGACGAGCCGACCCGCGGCATCGACGTCGGCAGCAAGGCCCAGATCTACGACCTCATCGCCCGCCTCGCGGCCGAGGGCTGTGCCGTCGTGATGGTCAGCTCCTACCTGCCCGAGCTCTTCGGGCTCTGCGACCGCATCGCCGTCATGCGCCGCGGCGCCGTCGTCGCCTGCCGTCCGACCCCGGAATGGACCGAGCAATCCCTGATGACCGCGGCCATCGGGGCGGATGCGGCGTGAATTTTAACCACGGATTACACGGATGCCACGGATTGAAATTCAAAATCCTGAACCGCGAAGGGCGCGAAGTATCGCGAAGACGTTTTTCCCTTCGCGGCTCTTCGCGCCCTTCGCGGTTTTAATCCGATCCGTGAAATCCGTGTAATCCGTGGTTATAAAAAACTCCCCTGCATGAAATCGCTGCTCTCCCGCTTCGGACCTTTTCTCGGACTGCTCGTCGTGATCGGCCTCTTCTCCCTGTCGAACGAGATCCGCGGGTATTTCCTGAGCTACGCGAACTTCAAGATCATCCTCACGCAGACGGTGATCGTCGCGATTGGGGCGCTGGGGATGACCATGATCATCGTCAGCGGCGGCATCGACCTGAGCGTGGGCTCGGTCATCGCGCTGTGCAGCGTCGTCGGTGCGATCCTGATCCAGGAGGCCTGGCCGGTGGCGGCCGTCGTGCTGGCGGTGGTGGCAACGGGCGGATTGGTCGGCCTGCTCAACGGCGCGGCCATCGCCGGCCTGCGCATGACGCCCTTCATCATCACCCTCGGTACGCTGGGCATCGCCCGCGGCGCCGCCAAGTGGCTGGCGAACAACGAGACGGTCAACTACGACGCCTCGCCGATCAACCACTGGATGACCACCGCCGATCCCTTCGGCTGGGCGCTGCCGACGGGCGCATGGGTGACGCTCGTGCTCGCGGTCCTCACGGCGGTCATGCTGCGCTCGACGGTCTTCGGTCGGCACATCTTCGCCATCGGCTCCAACGAGGCCACGGCGCGGCTGTGCGGCGTGGCGACCGTGCGGACGAAGATCCTGATCTACGCCGCGGCCGGCTGTTTCTTCGGCTTGGCCGGGCTCATGCAGTTGTCGCGGCTGCGGCAGGGTGACCCGACGGTCGCGATCGGCGTCGAGCTCGACATCATCGCCGCCGTGATCATCGGCGGCGCGAGCCTCAACGGCGGCGTCGGCACGGTGCTCGGCTCGATGATCGGCGCCCTGATCATGGCCGTGCTGCGCAACGGCTCGCAGCAGATGGGCTGGCCCACGTATTTCCAGGAAATCATCATCGGCGCGGTCATCATCGCCGCGGTGTTCCTCGATCGCTTGCGGCAGGCGAAGCGGGAGTGAGGGGGGCTCTGGCCAAACATGCAACGGTAGGCAGCCCGCTTGCGGGCGCTCGTTTGGCGTGCGCGTGCAAAAACAGCGCCCGCAAGCGGGCTGCCTACGGCGGACCTGGTCGGCCCGCCCTTACTCCAGGAAGAACGTCCCGGAAGCCGGGATGTTCGCCGTGGTGCGCCAGTCGGGCTGCCACCAGAGCTGGGCCTGCTCCTCGCCGTCGCGGTCGTTGACGGCGACGTTCAGTCGCAGGCCGTCCTTTTTCCAGCCGGGGCCGTCGCGGTCGGTGAAGGCCTGCAGGGGAATGGCGACCTCGAAGGTGTAGCCGGTGGCGGTGCGCAGGTGGCGGTGACGCGTGCCCGCGGGGAGCGAGCCGGCGCCGTTGAGATACTGCGCCTCGTTGGACCCAACCGGGGCCGGGCTCGAGGCGACGAAGGTCAAACCGCCCTCGGAGGTCAGACGGGCGACGTTGCGCTGCTCGGGCGGCCGGGTGTCGATGCGCAACTCGATGCCGTCTTGGTTCCAGGGCGGCATGTCGGGCAGTGAGACCACGTCGTCGTCGGTGACATCCACGACGACGTACAGGTTCTGTTCGTCGCGGGCGACGCCGAGACGGAAACTGCAATCGGCCGGACCGGTCCAGGCCTCGCGGCCCTTCAGGAAATGCGGCGACGCGGCAAAGTCGTACCAAGCCGCGGCGGGCCAGTCCGCGGTGGCGGCATCCACGGTCGGCGACGCGGCGAGCCGGGTGGCGGCAAGGCGCGGCACGATCGGGACGATCAGGCTCTCGGCCAGGTGGAGCGGCGCCATGCCGGCCGGGCTGAAATCCGCCTCCCAGTGAAACGCGGCCGCCACCTGCGCCTGATGCGCGTGCGTGGGCAGGTCGCCGTCGAGTTTCAGGTCGAGGCTGCGCGTGGACCTGGGCTGAATCACAAACGTCTGGCGGCCGTCGGCGGCGGGGGCGAAGCGCGGCGAGAGGTCGGCGCGGATGCCGGCGGCGGAGGTCAGGTGGTAGGTGAGCTTGACCGGCAGATCGAGCGGGTTGACGCAGCGGATCTCCGCGCGGGCGGCCGGCTTTTCGCCGACGTTGTGCCAGAGAATCTCGGTCTGCACGGCGCCGGCGCGGTTGATGGCCTGCACGAGGGCGCGCGACTCGGGCGTGCGGATGTCGTCGGCGCGGATGCCGTCGAGGAGAAGGTTGGCGACGAGCGGGCCGTCGTTCGTCATCGTCACCCACGCAACCTGGTCGAACTCACCGTACGCCGGGCCGCGCAGGGCGCTGCCGCCGCCGGTGGTCGCGAGGATGTAGTAGCGCGTGTCGTGGCGCACGCGGCGCAGGTATTCGTGGTAGTGCCCGGCGAAGACCGTGTACTTGCGCCCCTGGAGCGCAGCCTCGATGGCGGGCCAGCCGCTCTTGTCGGTGTATTCCTCCTCCCAGAGGGGCGTGTGCAGGAAGAGTAGCGTCCAGCGCGCGTCCGGGTGGGCGGCGAGGGTGTCGCGCACCCATTGCACCTGCGCCTCGCCGATGCGGTGCATCGATCCATCCTGCGAGTTGATGCAGAGGAAGAGCACGTCGCGGTAGACGAAGCTGTGGTACGAGGCGCCGAAGCGTTCGCGCCAGATGCCGGCCTGGACCGGGTTGGACTGGTCGTGGTTGCCCGGCACGTAGAAGAACGGCATGTCGAGCCGGCGGATGATGCCCTGGAACTCGTCCCACTGGCGATTCACCTCGACCGCGTCGGTGGAGTAGCCCTCGATCAGGTCGCCCACGCTCATCACGAACTCGGGCTGGAGGAGGTTGAGCTTGCCGACGGCCTTCTCGAAGACCCCGGCGCGGATGCCGCCGGAGCGATCGGAGACGATGGCGAACTGGAAGGCGTTGGGATCGTTGCGGAAGTCGAGATGGTTCCACGGGTTCACCGTGCCATCGGGCGCCTGGGTCACGCGGATCGTGCGGAGCGGCGTGGCGACGGCGGGGTGGTCATGCGGGTGGGCGTGCTCGTGCCCGTGGTCATGGACACAGCCGGCGAAGGGCAGGAGGGCAAGGAGGGAGAGGGCGGGGAGGAGGCGGGGGCGATGCATGATCATGCGCGATTGTGCACAACGCGCGCCCGGATGCCAGCGGTTATGCCGCCGCCGCCGACCTCACTCCAGCGCCTTCAACAGCACCTTGGCGTTCCGGCCGCTTTCCTCGTAGAGCTTCAGGCGGGCCTCGGGGAGGATCGACTTGTCGGTCTCCTCGAAGCCGCAGGTGTTCGTGAAGAAGCCGAAGCTCTGCGTGGAGAGGGCGATGATCTGGGCGGCGCCGCGCTCCTTGGCCATCAGGCAGGCGTACTCGACCATCTTCTTGCCGATGCCGCGGTTGTGGTAGAACGGCAGCACGTAGAGCGAGCCCAGCTCGGCGAGCATGGGCTTGCCGGGGTAGAGGATGAGCGTGACGCAGGCGATGATGTTCTCGTCGATCTCGAAGACGTAGAACTGGTCGATGTTCTTCTCGATCGCCTGCTGCGTGCGGTGCAGCAGTTCCTCGCGCTTCACCGCGGCGCGGGTGAGGCTGTGGATGAAGCGCACGTCGCGGCGCGTGGCCTTGCGGATCTGCTGGTAGTCGTTGCCGTAGATCAGCGTGCCGACACCCTCGTTGGAGAAGATCTCATTGAGCAGGCCGTCGAAGATCCGGCCGTCGACGAGGTGCACGCGCGGCGTGCCGGTGTCGATCGCGCGTACGGCGTTGAGGGCCTTGGAGCGGCTGATCTCGGAGATGTGCTCGGGGTGCTCCTCGAGTACCTGGCGCAGGGTGCCGACGGCGACCTGCCGGTGGAGCTCGCCGTCGATCTCGAGGCCGGCCTGCGGGGTGAGATAGATGACCTTGGTGGCGTGCAGCGCCTCGGCCAGCTCGGCGGCGAGGAGGTCGGAGTTCACCCGCAGCGTCCGGCCATCGGGGCCGAAGGCGAGCGGGGTCACGAGCGGCACGACCTGATCGTTGATCAGCGTGTTGAGAAAGTCCTTGTCGATGCGCTCGACCTTGCCGGTGAACTGGTGATCGACGCCCTTGATGATGCCGAGGGGCAGGGCGCGCACCGAGTTGGTGATCACGGCCTTGAGGTTGTTCTGCGTGAGGCCCTCGAGGATGAGGTGCGAGACGCGCGAGGCGGAGCGGACGGCGAGGTCGAGCGTGGGGGCGTCGGTCACACCCGTGCCGAACGCGTCCGAAATCTGCACGCCGCGGAGGGCTGCGAGTTCCTGTATCTGCTGGCCGATGCCGTGGACGAGCACGACCTTGATGCCCAGGCTGCGGAGCACGGCGATGTCGACGAGGAGATTGCCGAAGTTCTCGTCGGCGATGATCGAGCCGTCGACCGCGATGATGAAGATCTGCCCCTGGAAACGGGGCACGTACTTCAGGATGCCGCGCAGATCGGTCGGTTTGATCGTCGTCGCTTGCGCGCTCGTGGCGGTCGGGGAGGGCTGGCCATTGCCTTTGCTCATGTCTTGGGTGCGCCCGTTCTCGGGCATGCGGGGCGGCACGTCAATGCACTTGCAGGGTCCACGTCCGCGAGGCGCGGGCGCCGAGCAGCGACACCTGGTAGCGGCCGGACTTCAGCGCGCCGGGGGGCACGGTCATCAGCACGACGCTGTCGCGGGTGCGCGCGAGCAGGTCACCCGTGAGCTTTTCGAACTCGGGCACGATGTAGACCTCCTCCTCGCGCACATAGACGTGGGCGCCGGCGAGCTGCTGGTGATGGTCGCCGACCGAGCAGGTGAACTGGATCGAGTAGGGGAGCAGCGGGTTGGCGCGGGGCGCGGCGGCGATGTGGGTGTAGTCGGCCGGCAGCACGGGCTGGTCGATCAGGCTGTCGCGCAGGACCGTGGGCAGGCCGCCGGCGGCCTCGGCGATGGCGGCGCCGCCCGGCACGGACGTGGCGCCGGCCGGGCGCTCGGCGGTGACGGCGATGCGCTGAAAACCGGCCGAGAGGAGGCGCACGGTCACGGCCCGGGTCTTCATGTCCTCGTAGGGTTCGAACGACGGGCTCTGCTTGCGGTAGCGCAGCGTGAGGAAGGTGTAGGCCCCCAGGCAGATGACAATGACCAGAATGACCCACTTCATGGGCCAGGGCTTGGGGCTGGGACGGGCGGCGGACATGACTGGCATAAACGGGGGGCGGGCACGGCGCGCAAATAAATTTGCGCCGGGGTGCCCCCGCTGCTTCCGTGGCGGGCTTCATGAAACTCTGGTCGCAGTTTTTTATTCCCACCCTGAAAGAGAGCCCGTCGGACGCGGAAATCGCCTCCCACAAGCTGCTCATCCGCGCCGGTCTGGTCCGCAAACTCGGCGGCGGCCTCTACACCTATCTGCCCCTCGGCCTGCGCGTCATGCAGAAGCTCACCCAGCTCTGCCGCGAGGAACTCGACCGCGCCGGCGGCATCGAGCTCTGGATGCCCCACGTGCACCCGGCCGAACTCTGGGAACAGGGCCCGCGCTGGGCCGCCGCCCGTGAGATCATGTTCCGCGCCGACAGTGCCGGCGACGGCAAGCGCGGCCCGAAGGACCCGGAGTTCGTGCTCGGCCCGACCCACGAGGAGGTCATCACCCCGCTCGTGCGCGCCGAGATCACCAGCTACCGCGACCTGCCCAAGAATTTCTACCAGATCGCCACGAAGTTCCGGAACGAGATCCGCCCCCGCTACGGCCTGATGCGCGCCCGTGAGTTCGTGATGATGGACGCCTACTCCTTCGACGCCAACGACGAGGCCTCAATCAAGAGCTACTTCGCGATGAAGACCGCCTACGAGAAGTTCTTCGCGCGCGTCGGCGTCACGGCCATCGCCGTCGAGGCCGACACCGGCGTGATGGGCGGCAGCTTCTCGCACGAGTTCATGGTCCCGGCCGAGGTCGGTGATGATGACGTCATCTATTGCGAGGCCAGCGGCTACGCGGCCAACCGCGAGAAGGCCACCAGCGGGCTTGTGCCCAAAGACCTCGCCGACGCGGCGCCCGTCGGTGCCACCGAGAAATTCCCCACGCCCGGCGTCGTCACCATCGCAGCCCTCGAGGCGGCGCCGTACAACGTCGCGGCCGACCACCAGTTCAAGACCCTCGTCTACGTCGGCGACGGCAAGCCCTTCCTCGTCATCCTCCGCGGCAACGACGAACTCGAGGAGGCCAAGCTCGGCGCGCTCGGTTTCGGCCTGTTCCGCCCGGCCACGCCCGAGGAGATCGAGCCCGTCATGGGCGCCAAGCCCGGCAGCCTCGGTGCCGTCAAGGGCACGATCAAGGATCCCGCCGCGCTCGCCGGCGTATTCGCCGACCACGCCATCCGCCTCATCGGCAATGGCGTCACCGGCGCCAACACCGACGGTTTCCACTTCCGTAACGTCAACGTCGCGCGCGATCTCGCCATCACCAAGTTCGGCGATTTCCGCCGCGTGCGTCCGGGCGAGCCCTGCCCGAAGTCCGGCCAGCCCCTGCAGTCGCGCCGCGGCATCGAGGTCGGTCACATCTTCAAGCTCGGCACCAAGTACTCGGAGAAGTTCGCCGCGGTCTACATGGATGACCAGAAGCAGAACCACCCGATGGTCATGGGCTGCTACGGCATCGGCATCAGCCGCACCCTGCAGGCCGTCATCGAGCAGAGTCACGACAACGACGGCATCATCTGGCCGTGGAACGCCGCGCCCTTCCAGGTGCTGATCTGCGTCCTCGACCCGCAATTGCCGGAGGCGATGGACCTGGCCCGCAAGCTGGCCGCCGCGGCTGAATCGGCCGGGGCCGAGGTGCTGGTCGACGACCGCGCCGAGCGCCCGGGCGTCAAGTTCAAGGACGCCGACCTCATCGGCATCCCGCTGCGCCTCACCATTGGTGGCAAGGGCCTCAAGGAAGGCGTCATCGAGCTCAAGTGGCGCGCGCAGAAGGACATCGCCAAGGTGCCCGTTGCCGAGGCGGAAGCGCGCGTCGCCGCCGCCGTGCGCGAGGCCGCCGCGAAGGCATGACCTGGGCGAAGGGTCATCCTTCCGCCGCTCCCGCGGTCCAGGGCGAGACCCAGCTGGCCCTCGAGGGCCGCTGGCGCGTGGTCGTGCTGAACGACCCGGTCAACCTCATGTCCTACGTGGTCATGGTCTTCAAAAAGGTCTTCGGCTTCGACGACGCCACGGCCCGCAGGCACATGCTCGAGGTGCATGAGCAGGGCCGCTCCATCGTCTGGTCGGGCCTGCGCGAGAAGGCCGAGGCCTACGCGTACACGTTGCAGCAGTGGCACCTCACGGCCATCTTGGAGCCCGATGAAGCGCATTGAGATCAAGCTCAGCCTGCCGGTGGTGGCGCCGCTCCTCGACGTCATCAAGGAGCTGGGGGGCGAGCTGCAAAAGCACCTGGCAGCCCCGCTGGCCATTGGCGATCTCGACCCGGACTTCCACGCCTCGTGGGTGGACGACCTGCTGGCGGCGCAGAACGAGGACGTGCGCGTCCTGCTGGCGCTGTTCAACGAGGAGTTCTTCTCCGAGGGCGTGGTCGCGATCGACGAGGACAACGCCGAGCACGTCGTGCGCGCCTGCGCGGCCGTCCGCCTGCGGCTCCGCACGCGGCACCTGCAGGTCTTCGACGAGGAGACCCTCGAGACCGGCGAGGTCGAGCTCGGCAAGCTGCAGGAACCCCTGCGCAAGGCGTTCCTGTGCTACCTGTTCCTCGCGACGCTGCAGGAGCTCGTGATCCAGCATTTGGATTCGTCGATCATCGGTGGGTAATATTCTGAATCGCGGAAACGCGGAAGGGCGGAAGCGGGGAGTTTGTATTGGGTAGGGTCCGGCCTCCGGACGGACCGCGCTTCGTATGCGCACGCCGAACCGCCCGTCCGGAGGCCGGGCGCTACCCAAGATCCGGGATTTTCGCGTTTCCGTCTTTCCGCGCTTCCGCGATGAAAAGATCGTCCCATTTCCGCGCTTCTCGTTTGACGAAGGCATCGCCCGACCTACGGTGGCGTTGACACCCTGCAGTGTTCGAGGTGCTTTCAATAACCGCTCTTTGCCTTTGAATCATTACGGGAGCTGAACCCGCCGCGGAAGATGCCAGGCCGTAAATCGGAAGGCAGACGCTGTGGAGGAGGCGCCCACCTAAACGCAAAAAGGTCTTGAGCCTTTGGGCATACGGCACAGGCGGGGTGTTACTTTTACTTTCCCCAACCCGCATCCAACCATGGAACGACTGCCCTACTACCAACTCCTCCACATCCTGTCGCTGATCGTGCTCACCGCGCACACGTTCATGGCGTTCGCCAACCCGGCACCCGAGAACCGCAAGCAGACGATGATCATCACGGGCATCGCCGCGCTCCTCATGTTCATCAGCGGGTTTGGTATGCTCTCCATCAACAAGATCCCCTTCCTGACCGGCTGGGTGATCGTCAAGCTGGTCTGCTGGCTGGGTCTGTCCGCCCTGGCGGGTATCGCCTACCGCAAGGCGCACCTCCGCGGCACCCTCAGCTACGTGGCCCTGGCCTGCATCGCCATCGCTGTGACGATGGTGTACTTCCGTCCGGGCTTCTGAGCCGCCGGTCTCCGCCGTAGGCAGCCCGCTTGCGGGCGCGGTTCGGGCGCGCGCGAGCGCGCTGGCCTACGGTTGCCGGCATGGGTGCGGACCACTCCAGGCAATTTGCCATCCCGCAAGACAACCATGAACTCGGGCGAGAAAATATGACCGGCGGCGCCGAGAGTCTTTGCGGGGTTTGGGTCGACGATGACGGGCGCGCCCACCTCGCGGTGGCGACGCCTGACGGCGGGCGCACCGAGCGCACGGCCGATTTCCGGCCCTTCGCTTGGCTGACCGCTGCCGCGGGCCAACCATCCGCATCCGGGGTGACGGTCGAACCCCTGCGCGGGCCCGGCATCTTCACGCAACTGGCCCACGCCGACAGCCTCGCGACCTACGACGGCCTGCAGAAGCTGGTCGCGCCGGCCGACCTCGACCTGGTCAAGCCCTACGAGAGCCAGTTTCTCCTCCAGACGCGCCAGCGTCTGTTTGCCGATCTCACCTTTGGCCAGCTGCGGCGGTGCCAGCTCGACATTGAGACCGCATCAGAGGACGGCGACTTCAGCAACGCCGCCAAGGCCGGCGACCGCGTGCTCGCGATCGGCCTGCGTTTCGGCACCCGCGAGCGCCTCCTCGTGCTCGCGGAGCTGACCGATGCCGCCGAGAAGGCGCTCCTCGAGGAGTTCAACGCCGTCCTCCGCGCCGAGGATCCCGACGTCATCGAGGGGCACAATATCTTCAAGTTCGACCTCGACTACCTCCGCCAGCGCTGCCGCCGCCACAAGGTGCCCTGCGCCTGGGGCCGCTTCGGCGAGCGCGCGACCTTCCGCAACAGCCGGCTCAAGGTGGCCGAGCGCTGGATCGATTTCCCGCGCTGCGACCTGCCCGGCCGGGCCGTGGTGGACACCTACCTGCTGGTCCAGCTCTACGACATCACCACGCGCGAGCTCACGTCCTTCGGCCTCAAGGACGTTGCGGTCCACTTCGGCATCACCGACGAGGACAGCGCCACGCGCACCTACCTTGCGGGCAACCGGATCTTCGACGCCTACGAAAACGATCGCGCGCGATTTCTCGCTTACCTCGGCGACGACCTGCGCGAGACCCAGGGCATCGCCGACCGGCTGCTGCCGACGTATTTCGAGCAGACGCGCACCTTCCCGATTTTGCTGCAGGATGCCACGCTGCGCGGCACCACGGGCAAGATCGACCTGCTCTTCCTCGAGCGCTACTACCACAAGCGCCACGCCTGCCCGGCGCCGCCGGAGGTGCAGCCGTTCGAGGGTGGGTATACGCGCAGCTTCCATGAGGGCGTCTTCAGGCACGTGCTGCACTTCGACGTGGCCTCGCTCTACCCGAGCCTCCTGCTGCACATCGCGCGGAATCCGCGCAACGATCCGCTCGGCGTGTTCATCCCGTTGCTGGCGTCGCTTCGCGAATACCGCCTGAAGTTCAAGCAGCTGGCCAAGACCGCGCCGACCGAGGACGAGCGCCACGAGGCGCAGGCGCGGCAGGCCAATTTCAAGATCCTGATCAACTCGTTCTACGGTTACCTCGGCTTCTCCGGCGCGCGCTTCGGCGACGGCGAACTGGCGGCGGAGGTCACCCGCCGCGGGCGCGAGCTCCTGCAGCAGTTGATCGACGAGTTCGCGCGCCACGGCTGCACGATCCTCGAGGCCGACACGGACGGCATTTACCTCTCGACCGAGTCGTACAACGATCGCCCCGACGACCTGCTGGAGCTGGTCGCGCCGATCCTCCCGCCGGGCATCGAGTTGGAGTACGACGGCCGCTACACCGCGATGTGGTGCTACAAGGCGAAGAACTACGCCCTGTACGACGGCGAGCGCATCACCATCCGCGGCAGCGCGCTCCGCTCACGCGGCATCGAGCCGTTCCTGAAGGCGCTCAGCGATCAGTTCATCAAGTTCGTGCTGGGCGCCTCGCCCGAATCGCCGCTCGTGCTGCTGGAGACCACGCGCCGGAGACTCGAGACGCGTGAGCTGCCGGTCGCGGACGTGGCGAAGACCGAGTCGCTGGGCCAGAACCCGGAGAGCTACGAAAAATTCATCGCCGAGGGCGGCAAGCCCCGCCGTGCCGCAGCGGAGGCGGCGCTGCAGATGATCCCGCGTCCGCGCATGGGCGACCGCGTGAGCTACTACATTTTGCCCAAGGCCAAGGGCCAGACCAGCGACTGGCAGCGGGCGCGGCCGGTGGCGCTCTTCGACCCGGTGGAGGCGCCGTACGACACGAAATACTACCTCGACAAGCTCGATGACTGGATCGAGCGGTATGGCAAGTTCATCGGGGCGATCCCGACAGGCGGGCAGCAGGGAGAGTTGCTTTAGCGTTGTGGGTGGGTCGCTGCATTCTCTGACGAGCAAACGCTCAACGCTTAACTTTTAACGCTTAACGCTCAAGTGAGCGGTCGCGCGCGAATGCTGGTTCCTACTTAAGCGTTAAACGTTAAGAGTTAAGAGTTGAGCGTTTTAAGATCAGCGTTCTCAGCTCCAGCTCAGGTCATTCTTCGTGATCGGCAGCGACCGGATGCGTTTGCCGGTGGCCGCGAAGATCGCGTTGCAGATCGCCGGCGGTACGACCGGGAAGCCGGGTTCGCCGAGGCCGGTGGGAGGATTGGCGCTCTGGATGAAGTGCACTGACATGCCCGGCGTCTCCGTCGAGCGCAGGAGCGGGTAGGTGTCGAAGTTCGTCTGCACCGCGCGGCCGCGGTCATAGGTCATCTCCTGCAGCCAAGCCATGCTGAGGCCATCGATGATCGAGCCCTGCATCTGGTTCTCGGCGCCGCTGAGGTTGATGATCGGGCCGACGTCGGCGACGGCGGTCACGTGCTTCACCTTCAGGACGCCGTCGGTCGAGACGGCGACGTGCGCGACCATGGCGACGTAGCCCTGGTGCGAATAATGGAATGCCACGCCGCGGCCTTCGCCGCGGGGCAGGGGCGAACCCCAGCCGGATTTCTCGGCGGCGAGGCGAATCACGCCCTTCATGCGGGCGGTGTCGTACGAGGCCCCGCGCTGACCCTGGGAAGGCGGTACGACGCGGTCGGGTCCGAGCAATTCGAGACGGAAATCCACCGGATCGCGACCGGCCGCGTGGGCGAGCTCGTCGATGAAGCCCTGCATCACGAACGCCAGGCCGTTGCTGCCGGGGGCGCGCATCGGGCCGGTCGGGATGATCGTGCTCAGGAGAGATTGATCGAGGCGGTAGTTCGGAATGAACCGCGCCGGCAATTCGTCGGGGCTCATGCCGGCCGACGAGGCGGGGCGCTCGGTGTTCTTGTAGCCGAAGGTGACGAAGTGGTTGTGCCAGGCGCTCAATCGGCCGGCCGCGTCGACCGCGCCGCGCAGGTGGTGGAAGCCGGCCGGGCGGAAGAAGCAGTGGCGCATGTCGTCCTCACGCGTCCACGTGAGCTTGATCGGTGCCGCCGTGCGCAGGGCGATGGCGGCGGCCTCGACCATGTAGTCATTGGCCAGGCGACGACCGAAGCCGCCGCCGGCGCGGACCAGGTTGAGTTTCAGCTTGTCGGCCGCGATCCCGAGCGTGCGCGCCACGAGGTCGCGGCCCGACCCGGGAGTCTGCGACGTGGTCCAGAACTCGATGCCGCCGTCGCGGGCCCACGCGGTGCAGCCCTGCGGCTCGAGGGTGGCGTGGTTGAGGAACGGGTAGAAATACGAGGCCTCGACGACCTTGGCGGCCGATGCGAACGCGCCCGCCACGTCGCCGTCGTTGCGCACGGTCGCGCCGCCAGTCTTGGCGAGCGCCTCGGCCTGGGCGGCATACGCGGCGGTGGTGTGAGCGCCCGCGGCGCTCTCGTCCCAGGTGACCTGCAACTGGCGCTTGGCGGAAAAGGCGGCCCACGTCGACGTGGCGAGGATGGCGACACCGGGGAGGAGGCCGTTGATGTTGTCGGTGCCCTCGATCACGAAGGCGTCCTTCACGCCGGGGAGCGCCTTGATGCGGTCGAGGTTGGCGCTCACGACCTTGCCGCCGTAGACGGGGCATTTCGTGTACGTGGCATGGAGCATGCCGGGCAATTTCTGGTCGATGCCGAAGAGGGCCTGGCCGGTGACAATGGCGGGGTTGTCGACGCCGCCGACGCGGGAACCGAGGACCTTGAACTCGGATTCGCTCTTCAGCTTCACGTCGCGCTCGTCGGGGATCGGGAGCGTGGCGGCCTTGGTGGCGAGCTGACCGTAGGTGAGCGATCGACCCGTGGCGGCGTGGATCACGCGGCCCTTGTCGGTTGAGAGTTCCTCGGCGCGCACGCCCCAGGTCTGGGCCGCCGCCTCGATGAGCATCGCGCGGGCGGTGGCGCCGGCGCGGCGCAGGAGCATGTAGTTGTCGGGCGTGGAACGGCTGCCGCCGGCGAACTGGGCGCCGACGTCGCCGCGCAGGCCGGCCTGCTCGATGACGACAGTGGCGAAATCGGCGTCGAGTTCCTCGGCGACGATCATGGGCAGGGAGGTCTTCACGCCCTGGCCGGTCTCGGGGTTCTTGGCGAGAATCGTGATGATGTTCTCCGGCGTGATCTTGATGAACGGCCCGGGGGTGAAGACCTTGGCCGTGTCGTCGAGCGCCTGGGAGATCTGGGCGAGGGCGTCGCCGGGGAACGAGAGGCTCAGGGCGAAGCCGCCGCCGGCGAGGGCGGAGACGCGGATGAAGTCGCGGCGGGAGACGGGGGTGGCTTTCATTTGGCACCCTCCTTGGCCATCGCGGTGGCGGCGTCCTTCACGGCGGCGCGGATGCGGGCGTAGGTGCCGCAGCGGCAGAGGTTGCCGGCCAGGGCGCCGTCGATCTCCTCGTCGGTGGGGGTGGGGTTGCCGCGGAGAAAGGCGGCGGCGGTCATGATCTGGCCGGCCTGGCAGTAGCCGCATTGGGGCACGTCGTGCTCGCACCAGGCGGTCTGCAGCGGGTGGGTGCCGTCGGGCGACAGGCCCTCGATGGTGGTGATCGCCATGCCGGCGACGGTGGAGACGGCGAGCTGGCAGGAGCGGAGCGGGACGCCGTTGAGGTGCACGGTGCAGGCGCCGCAGAGGCCGATGCCGCAGCCGTACTTGGTGCCGGGGAGGTCGAGGTGGTCGCGGAGGACCCAGAGCAGCGGGGTGTCGGCCGGGACGTCGACCGTGCGGGCCTGGCCGTTGACGTTCAGGGTGTAGCGGGGCATGGGGAAGGTTTTTGCAGGTCAGCCCGCTGCGGGCGCGGCTCGGGCGCGCGCGAGCGCGCTGGCCTACGGGAGCCGATCAACTGCGGTTGTTGGTGCGCTGGAGAACCCAGGCGACGATGGCGTTGTCGTCCTGGAGGTGGCGCCAGACGAGGGCGAGAAACTCCGCGGGCAGGATGTCGTGCTCCTTGAAGAAACGCCGGTCGCCGCCGCAGCAGTACATCAGCGAGGCGGGCAGCTCGCCGCGGAGCTTGGCCTTGGCCTTCGGGATGATGCGGGGGAGCCATTCGATGCCCTTGATCGCGTCGGTCTTGCCCGGGAGCTTGGCCTCGTCGATCAGGGTGACGAGCCCGCGGCCGCCCTGGACATTGAGGAAATAGTCACGGCGCACGTTTTCGATCGCGAGGGCGTGCTCGAAGCCGGGTTCGCCGTAGTTGTTGTGATCCTCGGCGTAGTCGAACAGGTTCTGGGCGGTGATGCCGTTGGCGTTGAGGAACGCCGTTTCATCCGCCGTGAAGAAGTTGGCGGGATCGCGCCGTCCCTTGGCGTAGAGATCGACCGCCTTGTCGTAGATCGCACGGAACCGCAGGGGGAATTCGTAGTGGGCCATGGGGGAAACGATGAACGGGAGGTCGGGAAACGCAAAACCGGAAAGGGAAAATCCGAAGCGTAGGGCGGGTCTTTGACCCGCCCCGAGGGCGCCTATTTGCGGGGTGGCGTTAACTGGGCAGGTCGGAGACCTGCCCTACTTTTAATCCGCCGGGCGGAAATCGATCAGGCGCTTGAAGCGGTCGACCTTCTCGACCACGACGTCGAGGCGGCCGTTGAGCTCGAAGCGGCGCTTGTGCTTGCGGCCGATGAGCTGGGTGCCGGCGGAATTGAGCGTGTAGTGGTCGTCGCGCAGGTTGTCGGTCGAGACGAAGCCGAAGGTCATCGACTCGACGAGCTCGATGAAGAACCCGTGCCGGCGCACGTCGGTGATGACGGCGGCGAAACGGGTGCGCGGCTTGCGATCCAGCTCGCGCTCGAAGAACTCGAGGAGCTTGATCTTCACGCTCTCGCGCTCGGCCTCGGCGCTGTTGATCTCGGTGAGGCTGAGGTGCTCGCCGAGGGCCTCGATGCGGGTGAGGTTGTAGCCGGCGGAGTGGATGGCGGTGGCGGGGTAGCCGGCGTGCTTGACGAGGTAGGTGTCGAAGACGCGGTGGACGACGAGGTCGGAGTAGCGGCGGATCGGTGACGTGAAGTGCGTGTAGTCCTTCTTCGCCAGGCCGAAATGGCCGTCGGGCGCGGCGCGGTAGCCGGCCTTGCGCAGGCTGCGCAGGAGCTGGGTGCGCAACGTGTAGCCCTGCGGGTGGGCGTCGAGCGTCTTGATCAGCTTCACCAGTTCCTCGCGGCGGGTGAGGTCGCCCGTGTGGATGCCGAAGGTGCCGAGGAGCTGGTGGTACTCCTCGAGCTTCTCCGGGTCGGGCTCGTCGTGCACGCGGTAGAGCGAGGGCAGGCGGTGGGTGCGCGTGAGGCGGGCGACGGCCTCGTTGGCGGCGAGCATGAACTCCTCGATGAGCTGGTGGCTCTCGTCGTTGACGATCTTCTCGAGGCGGTCGGCGTAGCCCTCGGCGTCGACGAAGATCTTCGTCTCGGGCATGTCGAGGTCGAGGCTGCCGTGCTCCATGCGCGCGCGGCGCAGGCGCAGCGCGATGCGCCACAGGGCGCGGATCCACGACTGCAGGTCGACCAGCTCGCCGTCGGACAGGCTGCTGAGCGCGCGGCCGGTGGAGCCGGTCTGGTGCTTGGGCGGCAGGGGCAAGGCGCGGATCTTGTCGAGGTCGTGCTCGTTGAGCAGCGCGAAGGCCTGGCGGTAGGTCAGGCGCTTGCGGCTGCGGATGACGGTGTTGGCGTAGGCGGTGTGGCGGAGGACGCCCTGCTTGTTGAACGTCAGGAAGACGGCCTTGGTGAGGCGGTCCTGGCCCTCGACGAGGGAGCAGAGGCCGTTCGATAACTTTTCCGGCAGCATCGGGATGACCGTGCCGACGAGGTAGGTCGAGTTGCCGCGGCGCTGGGCCTCGCGGTCGAGGGCGGAGCCGGGGCGCACGTAGGCGGAGACGTCGGCGATGTGCACGCCGATGCGCACCTCGCCGTCGTCGAGCGTCTCGTAGGAGAGCGCGTCGTCGAAGTCCTTGGCGTCGTCGGGATCGATCGTGAAGGTCGGGACCTCGCGGTAGTCGAGCCGGTTGGCGCGGTCGCTGGGGTTGACGCGATCGGGCAGGGCGGCGGCCTCGCGCTCGACCTCGGCCGGGAATTCGGTGGCGAGGTTGTACTTCTCGTAGATGCCGAGGAGCTCGGCGCGCGGCTCGTGGGTGCGGCCGAGGCGCGCGGAGAGGCGCCCGGTGAGCGAGTCGTGGCGGCTGCGCCAGGGATCGAGGGTGACGACGACCTTGTCGCCGGGCTGGGGGACGGGCTTGAGGTCGGAGCGCGCGGGATCCTCGACCTGGATCTCGACGGGGAAGCGGGGATCGTCGGCCTGCACGAGCCAGTGGCGGCCGGCGCGCTGGAGGTTGCCGACGATCGTGCCGCGGCCGCGCTCGAGCACGCGCGTGACCTGGCCGATCTTCTCGCCGGGCTTGCGGCCGCGGCGGCCGTGGAAGATGCGCACGGCGACGCGGTCGCCGGGGAGCGCCGTCAACGTCTCCTCGGGAAACACCTGCAGGGCGGGCTGGCGCGGGTCGCCGGGATCGCCCTCGGAATCCTCGAGGACCACGAAGGCGGAGCCGCCGGCGCGGAACTGGATGCGGCCGACGTGTTCGTCGGGATCAAGGCGGGGTGTGGCGGGCTGCTCGGGCGCGACGTGGCGGTGGGCGGGCGCGAAGATGGGGCGTGGCGGGGCGGCCTTCTCCTTCGCGGGCGGGCCGCCGGCGGACCGCAGTTGGATGCGGTCACCCTTGACGCGGCGGACGACGCCGCTGGCCATGAGGCGCCGCGTCTCGTGGACGAGCATGGCGCGCTGCTTTTTGTTCAGGCCGAGGGCGCGGGCGAGTTCGGATTCGCTTTGCGGGGAATAGTCGGGGGCTCGCAGCTCGGCGAGCAATCGGTCACGGAGGTTCATGTAAAAATCCGGTGGCGCGGCGCGCAGGCCGAGCTTTGGGATTGGACTGACGAAAGATGTTGGCCTACCTTGGTGCGATGAAAATCGTCCACATCGCCAGCGAATTATACCCCTACATGAAGACGGGCGGGCTGGCGGATGCGGTGGCCTCGCTGGCGGGTACGCTCGCCGATCGCGGCCACGAAATCGCGGTGTTTCTCCCCGGCTATCGCAGCGCCCTCGATCATCCCCACGCCAAGGCGGCCGAGCGCGTCTTCCGCATCCGCATCGAGCTCGGCAATGAACTGATGTCCGGCGACGTGCGCGTCTTTTCCCCGCGGGCCAACCTCAAGGTTTATCTCATCTGCCGCGAGGAGTTTTACGACCGGCGCAATCCCTATGGCAACGGCGAGCGGGACTACGAGGACAATGCCGACCGGTTCATCTTCTTCGCCAAGGGCGTCGTGGAGACGCTGCGCCTCGCCGACCTGCAGGCCGACGTCGTCCACGCGCACGACTGGCAGGCCTCGCTCGTGCCGCTGCTCCTGCGCGACGCCGAGCGCCGCCACGGCCTGACGCTCGCGATGAAGACCGTCTTCACGATCCACAACATCGCCTTCCAGGGTATCTTCCCGGCGCGCGTCTTCCCGCGCACCAATCTGCCGGATGAGCTCAACAACATCGACGGCCTCGAGTACTACAACCAGATCAACCTGATGAAAGGCGGCCTCCTCTTCGCCGACCGCGTGACGACCGTCAGTTCGCGCTACGCGCAGGAGATCCAGACACCCGAGTTCGGCTGCGGCCTCGACGGCGTCGTGCAGACGCGCGCCGACGACATCAAGGGCCTGCTCAACGGCATCGACACCGCGGTCTGGAATCCCGCGGTGGACGCGCTCCTGCCTGCGCGCTACTCGGCCGTGAACATGGCGGGCAAGGCCGTGTGCCGCGCCCAGCTGCTGAAATCGCAGGGCTTTGACCCGAAGTTTGCCGGGCCCGTGTACGGGATGGTCTGCCGCCTCGCGGAGCAGAAGGGCATCGACCTGCTGCTGGCCAACGCGGATTTCTTCGTGCGCGAGAACTGCCGGTTCATTCTCCTCGGCTCGGGCGAACGCCGTTACGAGGAGGCGCTGCAGGCCCTGGCGGCCCGCGCCCCGCAGCGCGTGGCGCTGTGCGCCCGGCACGACGAGACGATGAGCCACCTGATCGAGGCCGGGGCTGATTTCTTCATCATGCCCTCGCTGTTCGAGCCCTGCGGCCTGAACCAGATGTATTCGCAGGCCTATGGCACCGTGCCGCTCGTCAGCCGCGTCGGCGGATTGGCCGACACGGTCACGGATGCCGACGAGGACCCGGCCAATGGCACCGGCCTCAGTTTCCCGCCCACCGCGGAAGGCCTGGCGGACGGCCTGAGCCGTTCGCTGCGGCTGTACGCCGACAAGGCCCGCCTGGCCGCCGTGCAGCAGCGCGGCATGGAGAAGGATTTCAGCTGGACGCAGGCCGCGGCTGGCTACGAGCAGCTCTATCAGGATTCGCTCTGAGTCCGTGAGCGCGCCGACGATCGTTTGGTTCCGCCAGGACCTGCGGCTGCAGGACAATCCTGCGCTGCAAGCGGCGGTCGCGGGTGGCGGACCGGTCGTGCCGGTCTATATCCTCGACGACGCCGGCGAGGGCCAATGGCGGGTCGGCGGGGCTGCGCGCTGGTGGCTGCACCACGCGCTGGCGGCGCTCGACGGGTCGCTGCGCGAGCGCGGCTCCCGCCTCATCCTGGCGCGGGGCCCGGCGCAAGCGGTGCTGCCGCAGCTCCAGCGCGCCACGGGGGCGAAGGCGATCTGCTGGAACCGCCGCTACGAGCCCGCCGTGATCGCCCGCGACAAGGCGATCAAGGCGCATTTCACCGCGGCGGGCACCGAGGTGCAGAGTTTCAACGGCGCGCTCCTGTTCGAGCCGCACGCGGTGGCGAACAAGCAGGGCAGGCCGTTCCAGGTCTTCACGCCATTCTGGCGGCATTGCCTTTCGCTGCCGGTGACCGCGCCGGTCAAGCTGACGGCGAAGTCCTTGCCGGCGCCCGCGAAGTGGCCGGCGTCGCTGGAGTTGGACGAACTGGGCTTGCGGCCGCGACTGGGCTGGGCGGAGGGCTTCGCGGCGCAGTGGCAGCCGGGCGAGGCGGGCGCGCAGCGCCGGCTGCGCGAGTTCGTGGCCGAGGCGGTGGATGCGTATGCGGAGCGCCGCAACTCACCGGATGTCGACGGCACCTCGCGCCTTTCGCCGTGGCTGCACACGGGCGAGATCGGGCCGCGCCAAATCTGGGCCGCCCTGCAGGCGCGCGCCAAGGCGACGGGCGTGTTTCCCGCCAGCAGCGGCGAGCAGGTATTCCTGAGCGAGGTGGGTTGGCGCGAGTTCGCGCACCACCTGCTTTACCATTTCCGCCACACGCCGGAACAGCCGCTGCGCGAGGATTTCACGCGGTTTCCGTGGGCGGACGACCCGCAGGGCGCGCGCCTGCGCGCCTGGCAGCGCGGCCGCACGGGCTACCCGATCGTCGATGCAGGCATGCGGCAGCTTTGGCAGACGGGCTGGATGCACAACCGCGTGCGCATGATCGTCGCGTCCTTTCTCGTGAAGCACCTGCGGCTGTCGTGGACGCATGGCGCGGCGTGGTTCTGGGACACTCTCGTGGACGCCGACCTCGCGAACAATACGCTCGGCTGGCAATGGACCGCGGGGTGCGGGGCGGATGCGGCTCCCTACTTCCGCATTTTCGCACCGGTGCTCCAGGGCGAGAAATTCGATCCCGCGGGCGACTTTGTGCGCCGCTGGGTGCCGGAACTCGCGCGGATTCCCGCGAAATTCATTCACCGGCCGTGGGAGGCGCCGGCCGACGTGCTGGCGGCGGCCGGAGTGCGGCTCGGCGACAACTATCCGCGCCCGATCGTGGATCACGGCGCGGCCCGCGACGCCGCGTTGGCGGCGTTCAAGAGCCTGCGGCGCGATCCGTGACCATGAATGCGACGCACGCGAGTCCGGCGATGACCGTTCTGATGGCGGGTGCGTCCGGCTTGGTCGGCCGCGTACTGGCGGCCCGGCTGACGGACCAGGGTCACCGGGTCCTCAAGTTGGTCCGACGCCCGGCCGTGACGCCGGATGAGATTTCATGGAACCCGGGAGCAGGGGAGATCGCACCGGGGGCGTTCGAGGAGGCCGACGCGGTGATCAACCTGGCCGGCGAGAATCTGGCGGCCGGTCGCTGGACGGCGAGGCGGCGCGAAGCGATCTTGCGCAGCCGGGTCGACACGACCCGCACGCTGGTTGCCGCCGTGCGTGAGGCCAAACGCCGGCCGGCGGTCTTCGTCAATGCCTCGGCCACCGGCATCTATGGCGATCGTGGTGACGAGGTGCTGACCGAGGCGAGCGTGGCCGGGACGGGTTTCCTGGCCGACGTCTGTCGTGCCTGGGAGGAGCCGCTGGCCGCGGCGCCGGCGGGGGTGCGCACGGTCGCCCTGCGCACGGGCGTGGTCCTTACGCCGCAGGGTGGGGCGCTGGCGAAGATGCTGCCGGCGTTCCGCGTCGGCGTGGGCGGACGCCTGGGGAACGGTCGGCAGTGGATGAGTTGGATTACGCTCGAAGACCTTTTGGGTGTGATCGGGCACGTGCTGACCCGGGTGGACTGCCGCGGTGCGATCAACGCGGTGGCGCCGCAACCGGTGACCAACGCAGACTTCACCACGGCTCTTGGCAGGGTGCTGGGGCGCCCCACCGTGCTTCCGGTGCCGGCATTTGCCCTGCGGTTACTGTTCGGCCAGATGGCCGACGAGGCGCTCTTGAGCAGCACCCGGGTGGAACCCAAGATCTTGATGGATAGTGAGTTCCAGTTTCGCCACGCGGAAGTTGCGGTACCCTTGCGGGATTTGCTGGGCTCGGGCCGGAAGGCTTGAGGCGCGATTCGCGAGATGGCTTGAGATTAGCCGTAGGTCAGCGCGCTCGCGCGCGCCCGAACTGCGCCCGCAAGCGGGCTGACCTACGCTGGGCCAGTTCATCTGCAGTGTCTGGAAACTTAAGCTTCCCAAAGGCCGCCCGGAATGTACGTTAGGCCTTTTATGCAGAAAACCTTCGTGATCTTTAAACCCGATTGCATGCAGCAGAAGCATGTCGGTGATGTGCTGGCCCGCTTCGAAAAGGCCGGCTTTTCCATCATCGGCTGCAAGATGACGCGCCTGAGCCCGGCGATCCTGCGTGAGCACTACGCGCATGTCGCGAGCAAGCCGTTCTATCCGGAGATCGAGAACTTCATGAAATCGACCCCGGTCGTCCTCATGGCGCTCCAGGGCGACAACATCGTGGCCCGCGTCCGCGATCTGCTCGGCCCCACGGATTCCCGTAAGGCCGCCAAGGGCACGATCCGCGGCGACTTCGGCACCGACATGATGGTCAACGTCGTCCACGCCTCCGACAGCGACGAGAACGCCAAGATCGAGATCGCCCGCTTCTTCAAGGCGGACGAGCTCTACACCTGAGCGAACTAAATCTCTCGCAAACAAAAAGACCGGCCATTTGGCCGGTCTTTTTTTTGATCAATGGGTAGCGGCCGGCCTCCGGACGGCCGGTTCGGCGTGCGCATGTCAAACACGGCCGTCCGGAGGCCGGCCGCTACCCGATTTCGCGGACTCAGCGAGCCTCGGCGCAAACGCGCCGTTCTTTGCCGGTCCACCGCAGCGCCCACTTGAGGCAGAAGTGCGCCGGGTCGCCGTGCGGTAGGTAAAGCATGGGGCAAAGCCCGGGAATCACCGCGCAGCCGGCTGCGCGCAAGCGGGCGATCGCTTCCGGTGTCGCGGCGCCTGGGCTGAGGGCGTCGTGCAGCCAGACCAGCGGGACCTTCGCCGCGACGCAGTCCTCGACCGCCGCCATGGCCTGGGGCCGGTCCACATAGACCAGTACCGCGTCCACGGGCGGGTTGATCTTCGTCAGCGACGAGACCCGTTCGGCGGGCACGTCGTCGGTGAAGGCGGGGTTGACCCCGATGACGTGAACGCCGTTGCGGCGAAACCGACCCGCCACCCATTGGCCCGGATCGCCCTTGGTCGCCTCGAGACCCCAGATCGCGATCCGCTTCTTGCCGAGGAACTCCTCGATCAGGGCGCCTGTTCGAACGTCGTTCATGCTCATCAGGATATACCCAACCTGACCGGGTACACTCCTAAATTGGCGCCCTCACGGGGAATCGAACCCCGGTTTGATCCTTGAGAGGGACCCGTCCTAGCCGCTAGACGATGAGGGCGAAAAAGGAGGGTCCACAGTTGGGGTTTGCGCGTCTTCGTCAAGCGCGAGATTTGCGAAAGCGTAAAGAGGCCTCAGATCACGCGACTTCGATGACCTGTCCCGTTTGGACCGACCGCACGGCGGCGTCCAAGACCTTCTGGGCGGCCAAGCCGTCGGCGCCACTGCCGTCGATCTGGTCGGGCGTCGCGCCGGCCGTGATCTGCTCGAGGAAGGACTCAATCCGGTTGCGGAAGGTGTCCTCGAAGTCGCGCATGCCGCCGAAGACGGGGTTCGTATAAACCCGCTTCTCGCCGTCGCCGGCAGGGTAGAGCGTGGCCTCGCGCCACATGTCCTCGATGACGATGCGGCCCTTGGTGCCGGCGACCTCACAGCGTTCCATGGGATGGCCGCGCTCGATGTCGTAGCTGCCGGTGAGGGTGCCGACGGCGCCGTTTTTGAAGCGCAGGTTGAAGGTGGCCGTGCTCCAGATGCTGCGCCCGGGCGCCTTGGTGCCGAAGCAATGCACCGCCGCGATGTCGCCACCGAAGTGACGCAGGATGTCGACCGAGTGCGGGTGCAGCGACTTGATGTGGAACCACGGCGACGACTCGGCCGGGTTCATGATCCACAAGGCCATGTTGAGAAACAGCACGTGGCCGACGCGCCCCTCGTCCTGCCAGCGCTTCGCCATGCGCGCGGCCGGCGTGAAGCGGTGGTTCATGTCCACGGCGAAGCACAGCCCCTTCGCCTTCGCCCGCGCCACCATCTCCTCGGCCGGGGCGATCTCATTGCAGATTGGCTTCTCGCAGAGCACGTGGGCGCCGGCGTCGAACGCCTGCAGGGTCGGCCGGTAATGGTCGCTGCCGTTCTCGGTGCCGGACGTTGTGATGCTCACGACGTCGGGGCGCAGCTCCGCCAGCATGGTCGCCGCGTCGCGGTAATGCGGCACGCCGTGGGCCGCGCCCGCGGCCTCGGCGCGGTCGGCGCGGAGGTCGCAGACGCCGACGAGGCGGGCGAGTTTGCTCTCGCGGTAGAGCTTCGCGTGGCGGTTGCCGATCGGGCCCATTCCGATGACGCAGACTTTCAGCATAGGTTGGTCTTCTCGATTTTCGTGCCGGCGGGAATCTCGTAACCGTATGCGCGCAGGGCCGGCTCGAGGAAGTCGTAAGTGACCGTCTGTGGATGCGTGCGCCAGCGGTCCACGGTCTCGGGCCGCACGGGGATCTTGGCGAGCTTGATGCCGAGGAAGTCGCCGACTCGCGCGAGGGTCTCATCCTGACGCAGCACAAAGTCCTCGAACCGCACCTCGATCCAGTTGGCCGGCGGGCGGGTGGCCTTGACGAGGTCGTATTGGTACCGCCACGAGATGGCGCGGCGGAGGAGATCGTTGTCCACCGGCGGGTAGGCGATGCCGAAGGTCTTGAGGTCGTCGGTCACGTGGCTGCCGAGGATGCAGTCGCGCGGGTCGCGGATCCAGAAGACATACTTGGCCTCGGGGAACAGCCGAAGGATCCAGGGCAGGACGAGGGTCGTCTCCGGGATCTTCCAGCCGCGGTACACGGCCGGGCTGGTCAGGACCGACTTGAGGTAGCTCTGGATCAGGTCCCGGAACTCGGCGGGAATCTCGCCCTGCATGAGGGCGGAGAAGTCCCACTTGAGCCCGCCCTGCCAGCGCACCTGCCGGGCGAGGACCCGGCAGGCGTCGTACATGGCATCGGGCGGCACGAGATCCCAGGAATCGTTCAGCGGGGCGCCCATGTGCACGCCGCTGGCGGACAGCGTGTGCGACATGGCCCGCGTGCCGGAGTGGCCCCGGCCGATGACGGTGACGAGCATGGTGGCGGTCAGAGCTTCTTTTGTCCGCGCTGGCGGCGGAGTTCGCGGGCCTGGAGTTTCTGGGCGGCGTTGGGCGAACCGATGTGCATCTCGTCGTAGGCCTGCTGCGATGACTCGAACGGCCCGTGCGGGAAACCGTGCCATTTCAGGTTGGTGTACATCGGGTTCTTCCGGCCGGTCTGCTTTTCGCGGCGGGCGATGTGCTCGAGCATCCGGGCCTGGAGCAGCTTGACGACCGCGGGCTCCTGCGCGGCGACGTTGGTGTTCTCCTCCGGGTCCTTCACGAGGTTGTAGAGCTCGATCTCGGGTTTGAAATGGAAGTCGGGCTCGAGGGCCTGAATCAGCTTCCACTCGGGCGTGCGCCAACCGTGCTTACGCATCCAGGTGGCCTCGGTGATGTAGAACTCCGATTCGCCGACCCAGGGCTTGCCCTCCATGCGGGGCTTCAGGCTGCGGCCGTCGAACTTGATGCCGGTGCGGATGCCCATGAGGTCGAGGATCGTGGGCGTCGTGTCCTTCTGGAGCGTGTAGTCCTTCACGCGCACGCCGGCCGGGACCTTGCCCGGCCAGACGAAGCAGAGCGGAACCTCGAGGGTGCACTCGTAGAGGCCGTGGTGGTCGTACCAGCACTCGTGGTCGTAGAGGGTTTCGCCGTGGTCGGAGGTGATCACCACGAGCGTGTCCTCCTCGAGGCCGAGCGAGGCGATCGTCGCAAAGATGTTCGCGATGCACGCATCCATGTAGGCGATGGCGCCGTCGTACTGGGCGTTGATGTAGTCCTTGTCGGTGCAGCCCGGCGGGAACCAGCTCGCGAAGTAATCGCAGAACGGCTTGAAATCCATGACCGGCTTGAGCGACTTGTTCTTCGGGTCGTACTCGTTGCCGTCATAGAACATGCGCTCGTACGGGCCCGGGGGCAGGTAGGGCGAGTGCGGGTCCATGTGCCGCATGAAGAGGAAGAAGGGCTGCTTGCCGCCGGCGAGGCGCTTGAGCTCGGGGATGGCGACCTCGTTGAGCTTCTCGGCCTTCGGACTGCGGCCGTCTTCCCAGGAGCCCCAGCCGGTGAAGTCGACGTACTTCTGGAAACCGCGGGAGGCGGGATTGTGGCTGAAGCCGACGCAGGTCGTGGCGTAGCCGGCGTCGCCGAGGATCTCGGCGAGGGTCTTCACGTGCTTGCCGAGGCCGCCCTCGTGGCGGAGCGCGACGACGTCGGTGCCGAAGCAGTCCATGCCGGTGAACATCGACGAGTAGCCGGGCGTGGTGGGGATGTGTGGGCTGAACTGGCGCTCGAAGACGGAGCCTTGGGCGACGTACTTGTCGATGTGGGGCGTGGTCAGGCGCGGGTAGCCGTAGAGGCTCATGTGGTCTGAGCGCAGGCTGTCGATGCCGAAGAGGATGAGGTTGGGTTTGCGTTTCATGGGGGAGGACTGGGTGATGAGGCGGATCAGAAAGTGATGCGCCGGCCGGAAGCGGCGGCGTCATGGCAGGCCAGAGTGAGGCGGAGCACGTCGCGCCCCTCGGCAGCGGTGGCGATGGGCGGGCGGCGGCCGTGGAGGAAATCGGCGAGGGGGCCGGCGAGGGCCTTGATGCGGGCGCCGTGGTTGGCCGGCGAGGGGAGGCCGCTGTCGGTCCACGCCTTCGCGTCACGGATGAACCACTTGAGGCCGACAGCGTCGGCGGGGCGGGGGACGTTGCAGCTGGGGGCGTCGCCGAAGTTCTGGATGACGCAGCCATTCTCGCCGACGATCTCGGTGGAGTTCTCGGCGGCGGTGCAGGTGGCGGAGAAGACGACCTCGGCGAAGGCGCCGTCGGCGTAGCGGAAGATCGCGATGCCGTTGTCGTCGGGCATGCGCGGGTTCACGAGCGTGGCGATTTCAGCCATTACGCTGCGGGGCGGGCCGAGGAGCCAGTAGAGGAAATCGACGGCGTGGGCGGCGTCGTCGGCCCAGAGGCCGCGGTTGAGCTCGGGCTGCACGTGCCAGGAGCGGTCGAAGCCGGCCCACAGGTGCGCGGGGAGCCCGTGGCGGCGGCGGACCTGAAGAACACGGCCGAGCGTGCCGGAGGTCACCAGTTCCTTCATGCGCAGGTTCTGCGGATCGACGCGCATCTGCCAGGCGAGCGTGAAGGGCACGCCGGTCGCCGTAATGACGTCGACGATGGCGTCGGCCTGCGCGAGCGTGAGGGCGAGCGGTTTTTGAAGGATGATCCGATTGCCGGCGTGGGCCGCCGCGATGACGAGGTCGGCGTGGCGGGAGGTTTCGGCGCCGATGACCACGGCGTCGATGTCGCGGCGGGCGAGCAGGACGGCGAGATCGGCGGCGGCCTCGAGGCCATACTTGGCGGCCGAATCCCGGAGGCGCGTCGCGTCATGGTCCCAACCGGCGACGACGTCGACGCCGAGGCTGGGTTGCTCGCGCCAGCCCTCGATATACATTCCCACGTGAGCGTGGGCGAAGCCGAGGATCGCCGCTTTCACGGTGGAGGCGGCTGGAACTTACCGCGCGCCGCAGGCCTGGAGGCAGGCCTGCATGTGGCCGCGGGACTCGGCGGCGATGGTGCAGCAGCGTTCGAGCGGGTAGTCCTTGGCGCCAATGATCTCGAGGTCGACCGGGCCGGTGTACTTCGCCTCGTGCAGGACGCGGAGGTAGCCGAGCAGGTCGATCTCGCCGCGACCGTTGGCCTGTTCCTCGGGCTTGCCGGGGTTCTGCTGGCGGCCGCGGCAGTCGCGGATGTGCACGTGCTTCACGCGGTGCACGACGGCGCGCAGGGCGTCGACGGGGTTCTCGCCGGCGCGGTGGATGTGGCTCGGGTCCATGTCGAGGCCGAAGGCCGGCGAGGAGATGGCGGCGAGCACCTGGAGGGTCGTGGGCGTGTTGTGGATCGCGGCGCCGACGTGGGCCTTCACGCAGAGGGTCACGCCGTAGTGGGCGGCGCGATCGGCGAGGCGTCCGAGCGAGTCGATGGACTGCTGGAGCGAGGCGGCGTCGCCGGTCTTGCCGCCGGGTCCGCAGTTGATGATCGGGATGCCCGTCTCGACGGCGGCCTGCATGGCGGCCTCCATGATCGCGGGATCCTGGCTGGGCTGCTCCATGGCGAGGAGCTTGAGACCCGTGTCGGCGGCGAGCTGCTTCACCGTCGGGGCGCACTCGCGCCAGCGGTCGATGACGAGGTGCTCGCTCATGCCGCCGATGGCGGAGACCTCGATGCCGTCGTAGCCGGCCCATTGGATGCAACGGAAAGCCGTGGCGAGGTCGTACCCGCCGAACAGCACGGAATTGGCGCCAAGTTTCATGGGGATGCCTCGTTGGTTTACTGGTCCTTGAGGTCGCGCTTGAGCGGCGGCAGCGCGTGCGGCCGCACGAGGGCGCCGCCCTCCTCGTAGGATTCGATGGCGGCGAAGGTGTACTCGAGGGTGGCGAGGGCGTCGCGGCCGGAGGCGCGGAGCTTGTTCTTCGGGACCTGGTTGGCGACGTCCTCGAGGAAAGCGTTGATGCGGTTCGGGAAGGTGACGCCGAAGTCCTTGATGCCGGTGTTGGTCACCTGCGGGGCGGGCTGCTCGCCGAGGCCGAGCTTCTCGCCGGGCTGCGGGGCGGGGAAGTACGTGTATTTTTCAACGCAGTTCTCGATGACGAAGGTGCCCTTGCTGCCGCCGAGCTCGAAGCTCCACCAGCCGCCGAGGCCCATGGTGGCGTCGCCGCGGGAGCTGAACATGTAGCCGACGGCGCCGCTGGCGAAGCGGACATTGATGCTGGCGATGGAGAGCATGAGGTCCGACACGTTGCGCCGGAAACCGGGTCGATCCATGAAGGCCTGGATGTGCGTGATGTCGCCGCAGAAGTGCCGCATCAGGCTGAACGGGTGGGCGAGGAAGGCCTTCGTGTGCGAGTAGGGGAAGCCCTCGAAGTTGGGGCCGCCGCCCTTCGCGTAGATGTCCTGGCCGCCGATGAAGCCCATGCGGTGCAGGCAGTAGATCTGCTCGCCGATCTTGCCGGCGTTCATCGCCTCGCGCGCCAGCCTGGCGGGCTCGGTGAAGTAGTGGTTCAGGTTGCAGCCGAGGTAGAGATCCTTCTCGGCGGCGAAGCGGACCATCTCGCGGGCCTCCGCGATGTCGTTGGAGATCGGCTTCTCGACCAGCACGTTCTTGCCGGCGGCGAGGGCCTCCATCGTGGGCTCGAAGTGCCAGCCGCCGTTCTCGTGTCCGCCCGTGCAGATGTCGACGATGTCGAGGTCCGGGTGGGCATCGAGCATGTCCTTGAGGCCGGCGTAGGCCTTGACCTTGTGCTTGGCGGCGGTCTCGTCGGCGCGGGCCTTGACCACGTCACAGACGGCGACCAGCTCGGCGAGGGGATTGGCGGCATGGGCGGCGGCGTGCATCTGGCCGATACCGCGAATGCCAACGACTCCGACCTTGAGTGGCTTCATGGGGAATGGGGATGGGTTGGGAGAGGATAACCGGGCAAAAAGACCGTGCGATCATACCTGACGCCGGCGGTCGTGTCCTTGACGAAACTACCGAATATCAGCACGATCCTGCCACCGCCATGGTCCGCCTCGCCGCCCCCAAAGTCATCCACCGCATGCGGTCGGTCGAGGTGTTCCCCGATCCGGCCTTTCGCCTGCGCGTCATGCGCGTGCCGATGCACGGCTCGGGGCCGACGCCGCACGCGCACGAGTTCGAGGAGCTGGTGCTGATCACGGGCGGGCGCGGGATGCACAACATCGGGTCGGAGTCCTATCCGATCGACGCCGGCGAGGTGTTCGTGGTGCTGCGGGGGATGAGCCACCACTATCCGGAGACGCAGGGGCTGTCGCTGATCAACATCCTCTACGACCCGCGGCGGTTCCGGGTGCCGCGGGCCGACCTGGCGGCGCTGCCGGGTTACCATGCGCTCTTCGAGGTCGAGCCGCGCCTGCGGCAGCGCGAGCGCTTCCAGAATCGGCTGAAGCTGCCGTTGCGGGAACTCGGGCCGTTGCTCGGCATCGTGGCGGAGATGGAGCGCGAGCTGACCGAGCGCTCCCCGGGCTACCGTTTCCTGGCGACGGCGCATTTCGAGCGCATTGTCGGCTTCCTGGCGCGCGCCTACACCCACACGGCGGCGCCGGGGGCGCGACCGGTGACGCAGATCAGCGAGGCGCTGGCCTTCCTCGAGCAGCATTATGCCGAGCCGGTGACGGTCGAGGATGTGGCCGAGGCGGCGGGCACGTCGCCCACGTCGCTCTACCGGTTGTTCCGCGAGGTTGTCGGGCGCTCGCCGATCGATTACCTGATCCACCTGCGCATCGAGAAGGCCGCCCAGCTCCTGCGCCGCGGCGGCCTGCGCGTGGGCGAGGTGAGCGGCGCGGTGGGGTTCAACGACAGCAACTATTTCGCCCGGCAGTTCCGGAGCGTGACCGGGCGTTCGCCGCGGGAGTACGCGCGCGGGTGAGAGCGGGATTGATCTTGTGATCGCGGAAACGCGGAAGGGCGGAAGGGCGGAATACGTTCTGGGGTAGCTACGAGCGTGAGCGAGTGGCCGATCGGCAGGCGGAGCGGATGGCCACTCGCTCACGCTCGTAGCTACACAAAGCCGATTTCCGCGCTTCCGCGATTTTCCTGGACGATTGCTAATAGAAAAACGTCCGATCCAGGCTGCGGTACTGGATCGCCTCGAGGAGGTGCGGGGCCTCGATCTTCTCTGCGTGGGCGAGGTCGGCGATGGTGCGGGCGACCTTGAGGATGCGATCGTAGGCGCGGGCGGAGAGGGACAATTGCTCCATGGCCTGCTGGAGCAGGTCGCCCAGGGTCGAGTCGATCGCGCAATGACGCCGGATGAGGCCGTGCGGCATGCGGGCATTGGAGGTGATGGCGGTGCCGGCAAATCGGGCCTGCTGCCGGTGGCGGGCGGCCTGGATGCGCGCGCGCATCGTGGCCGAGGTCTCGCCGGGCTGGTCGGAGCGGAGTTCGCCGATGGAGAGCGCGGGGGCGTCGATGTGGATGTCGATGCGGTCGAGCAGGGGTCCGCTGATGCGCGCGCGGTAGCGCTGGACCTGGGTCGGCGAGCACCGGCATTCGTGGCGCGTGTCGCCGAGATATCCACAAGGGCAAGGATTCATCGCGGCCACCAGCATGAACCAGCAGGGCAGGGTGACCTTGCCGGCGCTGCGCGAGATCGTGACCTCACCGTCCTCGAGAGGCTGGCGCAGCACCTCGAGCGCGGAGCGTTTGAACTCGGGCAACTCATCGAGGAACAGCACACCGTGGTGCGCGAGTGAGATTTCGCCCGGGCCGGGGATGGTGCCGCCGCCGAGGAGGCCGACGTCGGAGATGGTGTGGTGCGGCGAACGGAACGGCCGCGTGCCCCAGCCGGTCTCGCCGGAGATCGTGCGACCGGCGGCGGAGTGGATGCTCAGGATCTCAAGGTGTTCATCGAGGGTGGATTCGGGCATCACGGTCGGGATGCGTTTCGCCACCATGGATTTGCCGGCACCGGGCGGGCCGATCATCAGGAGATTGTGATTGCCGGCGACGGCCACCTCGACGGCGCGGCGGAGGGCGTGCTGGCCCTTGATCTCGGCGAAGTCGGCGGCGCCGTCGCTGCTGCGGGCGGCGAGTTTGCGCCGGGCCTCGGCGGAGGTGAGGCTGGGCAGGTCGCGTTCGCCGGTGAGGAAACGAAAGGCGGCGTCGAGCGAATCCACGCGCTTGACCTCGATGCCGTCGACGAGGGCGGCTTCCTCGGCGGATCGCGCCGGGAGCAGCAGGATGCGCCGCCCCAGCCGGCGCGCGAGGCGGGCGATGGCGAGGGCGCCTTTGACCGGGCGCGTGGCGCCCGAGAGGCTGAGTTCGCCGGCGATCAGGCAGTCGGCGAGCAGTTCCGATTTCAATTGGCCCGTGGCGGCGAGGATGCCGAGGGCGATGGGCAGGTCGTAGCAGGGGCCCTCCTTGCGCAGGTCGCCGGGCGCGAGGTTGATCGTGGTGCGCGTGCTGGGGGAGCGAAAGCCGCTGTTGTTCAATGCGGCCTGGACGCGGTCGCCCGACTCCTTGACGGCGGTGTCGGGCAGGCCGACGAAAAACCAGCGGGGTTCACCGATCTCGCCGGCGTTGACTTCGACTTGGACTGTCTCGGCGTGGATGCCTTGAAGCGCGGCCGACGTGAGTGTTGCAAGCATCGGCCATGGGAAGGAATGACCGGCGCAGCGGTCAACGGGTTAGGCCGGCTTTGGGATACTGCGAGTGGAGTAAAATGATATGTCCGGGCCTGAAGCTCCAATCCATGGGACGGGCTTTCAGCCCTCGCGGCAGGAATCACCGGTATTCCTGGGGCGCTGCCCCAGGCTGTTATCGGTCGCGCCGATGGCGCTCATGTCGGCCGCCTCGACCCTCGCGGTTCGGCGATCGATCCCTTCACCCTCCGACGCTCGGCCTTCGCCTCACCGCCGCGGGATGCGCGCGAGGTTGGCCTCGATGGCGACGAGGTAGGGGTTGCGCCCGGTGCCGTCCATGTTGTCGAGATAGCGGAAGACGCCGGCGAAATCGGCCTCGAGCTTTGGCAGCACCAGTTCGCGCCAGAAACGCGGGGTGTTGTCCAGGAGTTGCCCGGCGGACTTGAACAGGCGGCCGGCCGCCGGCGTGCCGAAGAAGTCATGCGACTCCTCGAATTCGAGGTACAGCGCGCCGAGTTTCTCGATGTAGTCCGGCGCCGCCATCTGGGCGAGGTAGTCGGCCGTGGCGACGACACAGCCGATGAAGCGGCCCAGCGAGTCGTGGAAGCCGACGCGGTCGATCTGGCTGTTCGGGCCGGTGCAGCTGATGGCGCTGACCACATCGTCGACCTCCTTGATGTGGGCGCCGACGGTGGGCAGGTACGACGCCGCGTAGGCGGAGCTGCGGAGCTCGTGGATAAAGGTATACTTGGCGCCGGTGCCGGTCCGGTCGGAACGCACCTTAAGGTAGCCGCTGTCGTGCAGGAGGATGGCGGCGACGGCCAACTCGAAATTGCGCGGGGTCAGCGCGGGGAGGGTGCCGGTGCGCTGGCGACCGACCATGATGTCGACCAGGCAGACCGTCGCCTGGAGCGTGTGCTCGTAGTTGTGGTAGCGCAGGTCGATCGGCGCGTAGTCGGGATGCCCGCCGGTGAACAGCGTGGTGACATCGGCGATCACCCGGTCGATCCAAGGCGACTTGGCGCCCCCGAAGAACTGCGCGTATTTCCGCTGGACATAGTCCGCCACGGCCAGGCTGTTCGTGGTGTCAACGGGCGGGGGCATGCTCCGGTATTTCGGATTGAGTTGTACGAATGAAAGCCGTGAAACTGCACTTATTAGGCGATTACGCCGGAACAGAGCCAAGCCTAATCTAGGGTATTTTACTTAATGATATTGGGAGTCACAGGAGGAATGGGGTGCGGGAAGTCGACCGTAGCCGGCATGCTGGCCGAGGCGGGTTTCCTGCGCATCGATTCGGACGCCCTGGTGAAGAACCATGTGCTGACGCATCCGGAGGTCTGCGCCGCGGTGCGGGCGAGATTCGGCCCGGACGTGTTCAACCGTGACGGGACGATCGACCGGAGCCTGTTGGCGGAGCGGGTGTTTGCGAGCGAGGCCGACCGGTTGTGGCTCGAGGAGCTGACGCATCCGCGGGTCTTCGACTATTGGCGGGGCCAGCTCGAGGCCGCGCCGACCGCGAACTGGGTCATCGAGGTGCCGCTGTTGTTCGAGAAGCAGCTGGAGAATTGGTTTGATTTCATCGTATGCGTCGCCTGTTCTCCTGCCCAGCAACTCGCCCGGCTGGAGCAAAAGGGTCTGCCAGGACCGCTCGCCGAGCAACGAATCTCCAAGCAACTGCCTTTGGCGCATAAAACCGAGCACTCTGATTTTGTCCTGTGGAACGATGGTTCCACCGAATTCCTGCGGGCGCAGGTGGCCACCCTGATCGCCGCCCTGCCGCAGACCGCCTGAGGGCGGGTTCCGCTGCCGGTCGGGCCCGAATTGCCGGCCAATTTTCCTCCCACATGTCCCTTCCCCCGAAATCCGACGACGACGCTGCGCCGTCCGCCAAGAAGACCGTGCGTCGCCGCACCCGCACGACCAAACCCAAGGCGGCCAAGGCCGCCAAGGAAGCGGTGGAATCATCCGCCCCGGCCCCGGCAGCCGTCGAGGCGCCGCCGCCCCCGGTGGCCGCCGCCCCCGCGCCCCGGCCCGAATTCAAGCCCGAGCCCCGGCCCGAACCCGCGGCTCCCAGTCCGGCCCCGGCCGAGCCGGCCGCGTCCGCCCCGGCTGGCAACGCCCCCGAGTCCGGCGCGCCCGCGTCCGCCGACAACGGTGCCGGTCATGGCGGCGACGCCAGTGGCCAGCAGGGCGAGGGCAGCTCCTACGGCGGTGGCGGCGGCCAGGGTGGCGGCGGCTTCCAGGACCGCGGCTTCTGGAAGCGCAACAAGCGCGGCAAGCGCGGGCGCCACGGCTGGCAGCCCGGTGGTGGTGGCGGCGGTGGTGGTTTCCCCCGCGAGCAGCACCCGCCTCAACCCCCGCCGCCCAGCAACGCTCCCGTCTTCGGCGACCTGCCGAATCCCTCCCGGTTCGCCGACCTCGCGGCGCTCGACACCCTCGCCACGGAGGTCTCCTCCGGCCCCGGCGAGGCCGTCTGGCTCAACGAGCTCTACGCCCTCAACCTCGCCGATCTCACCGCCCAGGCGCGCAAGCTCGGCGTCAATGTCGAAGGCGCCCCGGGTCGCCGCCAACTCCTGCCCCAGATCCTCGCCGCCATCGGGACGGCCAAGACACCCCTGCGCGATCGCGGCTATATCGACGTCACCGACCGTGGCGCGTTCATCGTGCACACGCACGTCAATTACCGCCTCTATCCCGAGGATCCCTACCTGCCCGAGAGTCTTATCCAGCGCTTCGGCCTGAAGCGCGGCCACCACGTCGAGGTCCTCCTCCAGCCGCCGCAGCCCGGCGAGCGCTGCCCGTCGGTCGTGCGCATCGACTCCGTCATGGGCGGCGCCCCCGAGGCGATCGCCCGCGTGGTCCCGTTCGAGGAACTCATCCCGTATTATCCGCTGCAGCGAATCCTGCTCGAATCCGAGGAGGTGCAGAAGGACGTGTCGATGCGCGCCGTCGACATCCTCACGCCCATCGGCTTCGGCCAGCGCGCCCTCATCGTCGCCCCGCCGCGCACCGGCAAGACCGTCCTCCTGCAGAACATCGCCAACTCCATCACGGCGAACTCCCCGCACGCGAAGCTCATCCTCCTGCTCATCGACGAGCGCCCCGAGGAGGTCACCGACTTCCGCCGCCACACCAAGGGCGAGGTTGTCTCCTCGACCTTCGACGAGTCCCCCGAGAGCCACGTGCATTGCGCCGAGATGGTGATCGAGAAGGCCCGCCGCCTGGTCGAGCAGGGCGAGCACGTCGTCATCCTCCTCGATTCCATCACCCGCCTGGCCCGCGCCTACAACGCCCTCACGGGCAACCAGGGCAAGACCATGTCCGGCGGCCTCGAGTCCAACGCGCTCCAGAAACCCAAGCGTTTCTTCGGCTCCGCCCGCAACATCGAGGGTGGTGGCAGCCTCACGATCATCGCCAGCGCGCTGATCGACACGGGCAGCCGCATGGACGAGATCATCTTCGAGGAGTTCAAGGGCACCGGCAACTGCGAGCTCCACCTCGACCGCGGCCTCGTCGAGCGCCGCATCTTCCCCGCGATCAACATCGACCGCTCCGGCACCCGCAAGGAGGAGCTGATCTACCACCCCGACGAGCTGCAGCGCATCTACGGCCTGCGGCGCGCCATGCAGGGCCTCGGTCCGATCGAGTCGATGGAGATGCTCATCACGCGGCTCAAGAAGACGAAGTCCAACGCGGAATTCCTCGTCAGCCTGCGCTGATCAACCCGACCGGCCGCCCCGACCGATGCTTGCACCGGCCGCCGCCGCCCTGCCGCCCGCCGCGCTGGCGCAGGTGCGGATCCCCACGGACCTGCTGCGCCTCGTCCCCCGCGACCTCGCGGTCCGGCACCAGGTGCTGCCGCTGCGCCGCGCGCGCTTCGGCCTCGAGGTCGCCGTCGCCGATCCGCTCGCGTGCGACGCCACCGACCTGCTGGCCCACGTCGTCGGACTCGATATCGAACCCGTGGCCGCCGACGCAACCGATCTCCGCCGCGCCATCGAGCGCCACTATGGCGTGGGCGCGGCGGCCGAGCCGGCGCCGGCCGGCGATCCGGCGGAGGCGACGATCACGACCGCGCCCGGCGATCCCACCGAGTCGACGGACCCCGCCGACGACGCCCCGGTTGTCCGGCTCGTTCATCAGCTCATCACCGTCGCCGTGCAGCGCCGCGCCTCGGACATCCATCTCGAGCCGCTCGCCGGGCAGTTCCGCGTGCGTCTCCGCATCGACGGCGTGCTCCACGAGGCCGAGGGTCCGCCGCGGCGGCTCCATCCCGCGGTCATCTCGCGCCTCAAGATCATGGGTGGCCTCAGCATCGCGGAGCGCCGCCTGCCGCAGGACGGGCGCATCCGCACCGAGGCGGCCGGCCGGGCGCTCGACCTGCGCGTGGCGACCATCCCCACCGTGCACGGCGAGAGCATGGTGCTGCGCCTCCTCGACGACGATGCGCAGCGCCCGGGCGTGGACGCCCTGGGCCTCGACGAGGCCGACCGGGCGACCCTCGAGCGCCTGCTGAGCCGGCCCGATGGCATGGTCCTCGTCACGGGTCCGACCGGGGCGGGGAAGACCACCACGCTGTACGCGTGCCTCCAGCAGCTCAACCAGTCCGACCGCAAGATCGTCACCGTCGAGGATCCCATCGAGAGCCAATTGGGCGGCGTCAACCAGGTGCCGGTGCGACCGGCCGTGGGTCTCACCTTCGCCGCGGCCCTGCGCGCGATGCTGCGCCAGGCGCCGAATGTCGTCATGGTCGGCGAAATCCGCGACCGCGAGACCGCGGAGATCGCCCTGCAGGCCGCCCTCACCGGCCACCTCGTCTGCTCGTCGCTGCACACCAACGATGCCGTGGGCGCCGTGACCCGCCTCGTCGACCTCGGGGCCAAGCCCTACCTCGTCGCCGCCGGCCTGCGCGGCGTCGTGGCGCAGCGCCTCGTGCGCCGCGTGTGCGGCTCCTGCCGCGAAACCTACGCGCCGGCCGCCGCGGAGTGGCGCCAACTGGCCGGCAATGCGGCTCGGCCAACCGGCGTAATGTTCGCGCGCGCCCGGGGTTGCCCGGATTGCCAGGGCACGGGCTATCGCGGGCGCATCGGCGTCTTCGAGATTCTCGAGGTTGACGCGGCGCTGCGGGCGCTGATCCACGACGGGGCCGGCCCGGCGCAGCTGCGCGCCGCCGCGGCGGCCGCGGGGCGCCGGAGCCTGCGGGCCGATGGCCTCAGAAAAGTCAGCGCTGGTTTGACCACGGTCGAGGAAATCGCTTCCATCACCTGCGGCGACACGGATTAACCCCAATCTCCCTATGAGCTATGAAATGAACGAACTGCTCGATCTGGTCGTCGAGCAAAACGCGTCCGACCTCCACATCCAGGTGGGCCAGCCGCCGACGCTCCGCCTCAGCGGCAGCATGACGCCGATCGAGGGACCGAATCTCACCCCGGCCGACACCGAGAAGCTCATGCTCTCGATCACGCCCGACAGCCACATCAGCAACGTGAAGCTCAACGGCGGCGCCGACTTCGGCTTCGCGTTCGGCGAGAAGGCGCGCTTCCGCGTGAGCGTGCTCAAGGCCAAGGGCAACTACGGCATGGTCCTGCGCCAGATTCCCTACAAGATGTTCGGCCTGCGCGACATCGGCCTGCCCGACAAGATCCGCGAGCTCCTCTACCGCCCGCGCGGCCTCATCCTCGTCACCGGCCCGACCGGCTCCGGCAAGTCCACCACGCTGGCCTCGATGATCAACTACGTGAACGAGAACCGCGACGGCCACATCATCACCATCGAGGACCCGATCGAGTATTACCACAACCACAAGCGCTGCGTCGTCACCCAGCGCGAGATCGGCTCCGACGTGCCGAGCTTCGCCGAGGCCATCCGCCGCGCCCTCCGCCAGGATCCCGACATCATCCTCGTCGGTGAAATGCGCGACCTCGAGACCATCGAGGCGGCCATCAGCGCGGCCGAGACCGGCCACCTCGTGTTCGGCACGCTGCACACCAACAGCGCCGCCAAGACCATCGACCGCATCGTGGACGCCTTCCCCGCGAACATGAAGGACATGATCCGCACCCAGCTCGCCTCGTCCGTGCAGGCCGTCATCTCCCAGGTGCTCTGCAAGAAGATCGGCGGCGGCCGCGTCGCCGGCTACGAGATCATGGTGACCACGACCTCGATCGCCTCGCTCATCCGCGAGAACAAGACCTTCCGCATCCCCTCGGACATCCAGACGGGCGCGGGCCTGGGCATGATCACCATGGATACCCACCTGATGAGCCTCTACAACCGCGAGCTCATCACGGCGGACGAGTGCGTGGAAAAGGCCCAGGACTCGAATGTCATGCGCGAGAAGCTGATCGGGATGGGCGCCAAGCTGAAGGAACTCTGACCGCGCCCGGCCCTGCATGTTTGCCAGGCACGACCCGGCGTGGCGGGAGATCCTCACGCACGCCGGCCTGACCGCGACCGAGCTCACCGCGGCCACCGAGGATCATCATGCCACCGGGCGCTCGCTCGCCGCGTCCGCGCTCGCGCTCGGCCTCGTCGCGCGCGAGCCGCTGCTCGCGTCCATCGCCGCCCGCGTCGGCGGGCGCTACCTCGCCCAGCCGCCGGCGACCGTCTCCGGCGAGGTCGTCGGCCTCGTGTCGGCCAGCCAGGCCCGCGATCTCGGGATCGTGCCCCTGGCGGCCACGGCCGGGCGCCTCGACCTCCTCGCGCTCGATCCCCTCGATCCGCGCCTGGCGGAGGACCTCACCTTGGCGTTCGACCGCGACATCCGCCTCGTGGTCAGCGACCCGCCGGCGATCGCGGCCTTGATCCGCCGGCACTACGGCGCGACCGCGGCCGACGGGGCGCAGCCGGCCGAGACGGCGCCGGCGGCCGGGTCTGCGCTGGGGACCGACGCGGCCGCTCCCGCCGGCGAGGCCGGGGCGAGCGAGGCACCGGTCGTGCGGTATGTGGACAGCGTGCTCGCCCAAGCCGTTCAGGATCGCGCCTCCGACCTGCACTTCGAGCCGTTCGAGCGCGAGTTCAAGGTGCGCTGTCGCGTCGACGGGGCGCTGCGCGAGCTCGCGCCGCCGGCGCCCGCGCTGGCGGGCGCGGTGGTTTCGCGCCTCAAGGTCCTGGCCGGGCTCAATATCGCCGAGCGCCGCGTGCCGCAGGACGGGCGCATCCGCGCGACCCTGGCCGGGCGGGCCGTGGACCTGCGCGTCTCGACCCTGCCGACGCAGTTCGGCGAGAGCGTGGTCCTGCGGGTGCTGGACCGCGCGACGGCGGGGCTCGAGCTCGACCGGCTGGGCCTGCCCGCCGACATCCGGGCGGGCTTCGCCGCCGCCATCGGGCAACCCCACGGCATCGTGCTCGTCACGGGTCCGACCGGCTCGGGCAAGACGACGACGCTCTACGGTGCCCTGCAGGCCATCCATGCACCGGGCGTGAAGATCCTGACGGCGGAGGATCCCGTGGAATACGAGATCGACGGCGTCATGCAGCTGCCGGTCCAGCCGGCCATCGGTCTCACCTTTGCGCAGGCGCTGCGCGCCTTCCTGCGGCAGGATCCCGATGTGGTCATGGTGGGCGAGATCCGCGACGCGGAAACGGCGCAGGTCGCGATGCAGGCGGCGCTGACCGGGCACCTCGTGCTTTCGACCCTGCACACGAATGACGCCGTGAGCACGGTCACGCGGCTGCGCGACCTGGGCGTCGAGCCCTACCTCTTGGCCTCGACCCTGACCGGGGTTCTCGCCCAGCGGTTGGTGCGGCGGCTGTGTCCCCACTGCCGCGAGGCGTATGGGCCGACCGCGACCGAGCGGCGCGAGGTCGGCCTGGCGGAGGCGGTGTCGGCGGACCGGCCGTTTTACCGGCCACGCGGTTGCCCGCAGTGCGCGCACACCGGGTACCAGGGCCGCACCGGGGTCTTCGAGTGGCTGCGATGCACCGAGGCGGTGCACGCGCTGGTCGTGCAGGACGCCCCGGCGTGGCGGCTGCACGAGGCGGCGGTCGGGCAGGGCTTGCGCACCCTGCGCGAGCATGCCCGCGAGAAACTGCTGGCCGGCGAGACGTCGTTGGCCGAGGTCTTGCGCCACACCTGAATCATGCCCCGGTTCGCCTACACCGCCATCGAGTCCGGCACGCGTCGCGAGCGCCGCGGCACGGTCGAGTCAACCAGCGTCGAGACCGCCGCGCTGCTGCTGCGGGCGCGGGGATTGACGCCCAAGGACGTGGCCGCCGCCCCGGAGCCGCCCGGAGCCCGGCTGCGGGTGCGCCGCCCGGCAGGGGGCGGATCGGGCGCGCGCCTCGGCCTTGGCCGGGGAATCTCCGCGGTCGAGCTGGCGACGTGCACGCGCCGGCTGGCGATGCTGCTGCGGGCACGGCTGCCCTTGGTGCGGGCGCTCGAGACGCTGGCGCGGCAGGAGCGGAACCCGCGGCTGCGCGCCGTGCTGGCCGACCTGGGCGAGCGGATCCGGGCCGGCGGCAGCCTGTCGGACGGGTTGCGGCGGCATCCGGCCGTGTTCGACCGCCTTTATGTGAGCATGGTGAAAGCGGGCGAGGCGGGTGGCGTGCTCGACGTCGTCCTCGAGCGCATCGCGCATTTCCAGGAGCGGGCGGTGCGCCTGCGGGGTCGGTTGCGGGCGGCGATGGCGTATCCCCTGGTCATCCTCGCGGTGGCGGTGGGCATCGTCGCGGCGCTGCTGGTGTTCGTCGTGCCGAAGTTCGAGCAGATCTTCGCCGGCCTGCTCAAGGGTCAGCCGCTGCCGGGGCTCACGCAGGCCGTGCTCACGGCGGCGGGGTTCGTGCGCGATCACGCCGGCCTGCTGGCGGGAGCCGCGAGTGTCGCCGCGGTGACGGCGATCGCCCTGGCCCGGTCGGGCCGCGGGGCCGCCTGGCTGGACCAGTGGCGGCTCGCGGTGCCGGTCTTCGGCGAGGTGACCGTCAAGGCGGCGGTGGCGCGTTTCGCCCGCACCGGTGGCACGCTGCTGGGCGGGGGCGTGCCCATCCTGCAGGCACTGGCCGTGGCGCGTGAGACGTGTGGCAACCGCCATCTCGCCGCCGCATTGGTCGAGGTCGAGGAGCGGGCACGAGCCGGCGAGGGGCTGGCCGGGCCGCTGCGGGCCACCGGGGTGTTTCCCGAGCTGGTGCCGAGCATGATCGCGGTCGGCGAGGAAACCGGTGACCTCGCCGAAACGCTGACCCGAGTGGCCGACGGCTACGACGAGGAGGTTGACCGCGCCGTGGGTACGATGACGGCGCTGGTCGAGCCCCTGCTGATCGTCACGATGGCGGTGGTGGTCGGCACGCTCGTGATCGCGCTGTTTCTGCCGATCATGCGCATCGTGCAGCTGCTCGGGTGAGGGGTGATCCCGTAGGCAGCCCGCTCGCGGGCGCTTGAACGGCGTGCGCAGATCCAACGAGCGCCCGCAAGTGGGCTGCCTACCGTAGCGGTTATCTACGCCGGCGGGATGGGTTTTGTGAGCAGCGTCGTGTTCAGGCCGGGGAGGCGCTCGGAGAAATCGGACTCGGCCGGGGTCTGGCGCAGGGCGCGCTGGACCATGCCCATCTTGGCGTCGAGGTTGTCGATCATGCTGACGAACACGGCCTCGGGCGTGGCGGCATAGACGGCGGCGCCCCACTCGGGTTCGCCCTGGTGGCTGAGGACGATGTGCTCGAGGCGCTCGAGGCGGTCGGCGTCGAGCCGGGCCTTGAGACCGGCCTTGCGGGCGAGCTGGTAGCCGAGCACGACGTGGCCCTGCAGAATGCCCTTGCGGCTGCGCCGGGTGGCGAGGGTGCCCTCGTACTCGATCGTCTTGCCGGTGTCGTGCAGGAGGATGCCGGCCATCGCGAGGTCGGCGTAGAC
>JAHCAZ010000021.1 GCA_019634615.1 Opitutaceae bacterium | reverse complement strand
GACGGCAGGAAGTCGCGGGCGAGCGAGGTGACGATGATCACGAAGCGCTCGAACCACATGCCGACGTTGACGAAGATCGAGAGCACCCAGACCAGCGTCGTGTTCTCGCGGACCTTCTTGAACCAGAAGAACTGCGGCGTGATCACGTTGCAGGTGATCATGATCCAGTAGGCCCACGCGTAGTGGCCGAAGGCGCGGTTGATGAAGGCGAAGCCCTCGTAGGGGTTCGCACCGTACCACGCGATGAAGAACTCCATCGAGTAGGCGTAGCCGACGATGGTACCCGTCGCCAGGGTGATCTTGCACATGCAGTCGATGTGATACTGCGTGATCAGATCCTCCATGTGGTAGATCGCGCGGAGCGGCAGCATGAGCGTGAGCACCATGCCGAAGCCCGAGAAGATGGCGCCCGCCACGAAGTACGGCGGGAAGATGGTGGTATGCCAGCCCGGCAGGAGCGACACCGCGAAGTCGAACGACACGATGGTGTGCACGGAGAGCACGAGCGGGGTCGAGATGCCGGCCAGAATCAGGTAGGCCATCTCGTAATTGCTCCAGTGGCGGTTGGAGCCGCGCCAGCCGAGGGCGAAGAAGCCGTAGAGGAACGAGCGCAGCTTGTTGCCGGCCGCGTAGAAACGGTCACGCAGCACCGCGAGGTCGGGGATGAGGCCGACGTACCAGAAGAGCACGGACACGGTACCGTAGGTCGAGACCGCGAACACGTCCCACTCGAGTGGCGAACGGAAGTTCTGCCAGATGACGTTGGAGTTCGGGATCGGGAAGAGGTACCAGGCGTACCAGACGCGACCGACGTGGAAGACCGGGAAGATCGCGGCGCAGACGACCGCGAAGATCGTCATGGCCTCGGCGGCGCGGTTGATGGACGTGCGCCACTTCTGGCGCAGCAAGCACAAGATCGCGGAGATCAGGGTGCCGGCATGGCCGATACCGATCCAGAACACGAAGTTCACGATGTCCCACGCCCAGTTGACGGGATTGGCGTGGCCCCAGACACCGACGCCCGTCGAGACGAGGTAGGTGATGCCGGCGACCGTGAAGGAGGCGACGAAGCAGGCGATGACGAAGCAGACCCACCACCAGCCGGGGGTCTTGCCCTCGATCAGGCTGCAGATCTTTTCCGTGATCCAGGAGAAGCTGCGGTTGTTCGCGACGAGCACCGCGCGCGGGAGAACCGCAGGCTTGACCTCCTGCAGGATCGCCGGCGCGGCCACAGTGTCTTCAGCGTGTGCCATTAGCTATGCCCTCCCGCGCTGTGGCCCGGCTGGGCGGCCCCATGGCCGTCCGACTTCGCGCCGTGCTCCCCTGCCCCATGATCATCATGACCATGCGACGGGTTGTTCTTGTTGTTGTGCTCCACGCGGCTGAGCGGAAGCGCGTTGTAGTCAGGCATCTTCGGGTTGGGATTGCGGAGTTTGCCCAGGTAGGTGGTGCGCGGCCGGATGTTGAGGTAGGCCAGCAGCTCGTAATCCTGCGAGCGCGCCTTGGCCTGCGAAACGGCGCTCTTGTCGTCGAGGATATTGCCGAAGACGATGGCCTCGACCGGGCACACCTGCTGGCAGGCGGTCTTGATCGCGCCGTCGGGGACGACCACATCGCCGGGGGTGCCGGCCTTGGCCATCTTCACCTTGTGCTGGATCTTGCCGTTCTGGATGCGCTGCACGCAGTAGGTGCACTTTTCCATGACACCGCGCATGCGCACGCTGACCTCGGGGTTCTTCACCATCTTGACCAGCTCGGGCATGCCCTGCGGGCCCACGGGGCCGAGGTAGAGGCTGTCGAGCTGGCGGTCGTTGAAGTCGAAGAAATTAAAGCGCCGGACCTTGTAAGGGCAGTTGTTCGCGCAATAACGGGTGCCGATGCAGCGGTTGTAGGCCATCGTGTTGAGGCCCTCCTCGTCGTGGACGGTCGCGTTGACCGGGCAGACGGTCTCGCACGGGGCGAGTTCGCAGTGCATGCAGCCGACGGGCTGGAGCGAGACCTGCGGATCCTCGGGGATCTCGCGGTTGCCCTCGCCACCGAAGGCGGCGCCTTCGGCCTTGCCGTCGGAGTAGTAACGGTCGAGGCGAATCCAGTGCATCTCGCGACCGCGCATGACCTGGTCCTTGCCGACGATCGGGATGTTGTTCTCGGCCTGGCAGGCGACGACGCAGGCGTTGCAGCCGGTGCAGGTGTTGAGGTCGATGGACATGCCCCACTGGTGCACACCGTCGAACTCGGGCGTCTTGTAGAGCGAGCCGCCCCGCGGGATGAGCGTGGCGCGCTCGGCCGGGGTCATCTTCTCGCCTTCCTCGCCCAGGATGGACGGGCTGTGGGACTCGAGGCCGACCTTCTTGACGTAGGCCGGATCGGCGTGGAACTCGTCGAGGTTGGCCTCGCGCACGATGTCACGGCCCTCCATGGACCAGTGCTCCTGCGTGTTCGCCATCTTGTAGCGCTCGCCGGTGAGGGTGAGCGTGGCGCCCGTGGCGAAGCCCGGGGCATCGGCCGTGCGGACGGCGTAGGCGTTGAAACCGGTGCCCTGCCCGATGCGACCGCTGCGGCTGCGACCGTAGCCGAGCGGGAGGACGATGGTGTAGTTGGCCAGGCCCGGCTGGATGTGCAGCGGGCCGCGGACCTTGCGGCCGTTGATCGTGACCTCGCCCACCGGGGCGGATTCGCGGCCGCGGTCGAACTCGGCGTTCTCCACGCGCGCGACCTGCAGCTTCGAGCCCTTCGGCGTGATGCCGAGCTCGCGGCCGAGGCGCGGGCTGACGAGGATGGCATTGTCCCAGGCGATCTTGGTGATCGGGTCCGGGCACTCCTGCAGCCAGCCGTTGTTGGCGAAGCGGCCGTCGTCCATCTTGTAGTCCGTCGCAAACCGAACCTCGAGATTGTCCTTCGAGACCGCGGCGCCCGGGCGGGCGTTCAGGAGGGCGGCACCGGCGGAGCGGATGCTGAAATTGACGCTGACGACCGGGTAGGCCGAATCGGCGAGCAGGCCGTCGTGCAGGAATTGGCGGAAGGCCTTGGCCGCGTCGCCCTTGGCGAGACCCCCGATCGTGAGGTAAACCTGCGAATACGGGTCGGCGCTCTCCTCGCCGAGGACGCGGGCGAGCAGCTCGATCTCGGTGATGCCCTTGAAGAGGGGCAAGATCATCGGCTGCACCGGGACGATCGTGCCGTCGGCGGTGCGGGCGTCGCCCCACGACTCGAGGTAGTGGGTGGCCGCGAGGTGCGTGCCGGCGATGGCCGACGACTCGTCGACGTAGTAGCCGTAGCGGATCACCTGCGGCACGGTCTGCTGGAGCGCAGCCCAGTCGAGGTCGGCCGGGGCGTTGTAGACCGGGTTGCCGCCGAGGATGACGAGGGATTTGACCGCGCCGGACTTGATCGCAGTGGCGAGGCCCTGGATCGTCGACGCATCGCTCGGCTCGACGGCGACGAACTCGACCGTCTTGCCGATGTTGCCGAGGGCGGCGTTGATCTGGTAGGCGAGGATGTGCGCCTCGACCGGGAGATGGGCGCCGGCGACGACGAGGGAGGAACCCTTGTGGTCGCGGAGATCGGCCGCGCACTCCTCGATCCACTGCGGGTTCACGTCCAGGCCCGAGGCCAGCGAGGCGAAGACGTCGGTGCCGGTGGCCTTGCCCGCGAGGGCGGCGACGAGGCCGAGCATCTGGCTGCTGGCGAGGCGCAGGCGGTGGTCCGCCATGCCGCCGGTGAGCGTGAAGCTGCTCTCCGCCACGTAGAGGCGGTTCATCGTGTCGTCCTTCTGCACCACCTTGCGGCCCTTGGCGAAATCGCGGGCGGAGCGGAGGTTGGTGCCGGAGGCGTTCAGGAAGTCGGCATCGATGGAGACGATGCGGGCGGCCTTGGCGAAATGGTAGACCGGCTTGACGTCGCGGCCGAAGGCGGCGCGGGCGGCGGCGAGCGGCGCCTCGTCCTGCACGGGCTCGTACTCGGCCCAGATGGCGCGGGGCAACTTCTGCTTCAGCTTGCCGAGCAGGCGGGCGCGGGTCGGCGACGAGGATTCCTCGGCGAGGAAGGCGAGGCCGGCACCCTGCGTCGCGGCGTAGTCGGCGCCGAGCTTGGCGAGGAGGTCGTTGACCGCGGCGGCGTCGAGGACGGCGCCATTCTGGGTGTGGGCGGTGGCGCGGTCGGGATCGTAGAGATCGAGCACCGAGGCCTGGGCGAGCAGGGAGCTGGCGCCGCCGTGCGGGGCGTAGGCAGGGTTGCCCTCGAGCTTGGTCGGGCGGCCCTGATGGGTCTCGGCGAGGAGCGGGAGCGCGGACTTGCGCAGCGGCATCGCCGTCGCGAAGTAAAGCGGGAGGCCGGGAATCACGCCCTCGACGGACTTGCCGAAGGGGAGGATGTGGGCTTCGGGACGACGGCAGCCGGCCAGGCCAATGCCACCGAGGGCAAAGGACGCGGCCATGATCTTCATGAACTGGCGGCGGTCGACCCCGTCGAGTTGCGAGGCACCCTCGGGGAATTCGCGGGCGAGCTGCTCCTGGAAGCCAGGCGTGGCCGCCAGCTCATCGAGGCTGCGCCAGTACTGCGGGCCGGACAGCGCGCGTTCGGAGGGAGCGGGATGGTTAAATTTGCGTTTCATCGATGACAGCCGGAGCAGCTTTGCGGGGGCTTGATGTTCCAGTCGTGGATAAACTTCTTGCCGGCCTCGACGCCGGACTTCTCCGCGATGGTCGGGGAGTTGAGGTCGTAGACGTCACCCGGCTCGCGGACGCGCAGCTCGGGGTTGCGGTGGCAATCGAGGCAGAAACCCATGCTCAGCGGCTGCGCGTGGGAGACGACTTCCATCTCGTTGATCTTGCCGTGGCACTCGACGCAGCTGACGCCGCGGTTCACGTGCGCCGAGTGGTTGAAGTAGGCATAGTCGGGCACCTGGTGGATCTTGACCCACGGGACCGGGGTGCCGGTCTCGTAACTCTGGCGCACGACGGCCAGCAGGGGGCTGTCGGGCTTGACCTGATTGTGGCAGTTCATGCACGTCTGCGCGGTGGGGACCACGGACGCCGGGCCCTTGTCGACGCCGGTGTGGCAGTAACGGCAATCGAGGCCGAGCTGGCCCGCGTGCAGGGCGTGGCTGAAGGGCACGGGCTGCACCGGGGCGTAGCCGACCCGGGTGTACTTGGGCGTCATGTAGTACGTGACGCCCGCCGTGGCGATGCCGCCGAACACGAACAGGAAGACGATGATCTGCAGCGGCAGCTTGTTGGCCGACTTCGGGAAAAGGTTAGACATAATCCGAAAATACCGGGCCGGTTGCGGTTAAACCGAATCCGCGCGCCGGGCGACGGCGCGGGTCTCGGGGCGGAGTTCGATCCCACCGGAGGCCACCGGCGTCGGCGCCGGCTGGGCAGGCTTACTCGCCAGCAGCCGCGGGGCGAGGCCGGCGGCGGCGATCAATCCGATGATTTTGGCAAAGAAATGCTTTCGCGTGGGATCGTGGCTCACGGTTCGTGCGTAGGTGTGTTCGGCAAAAGAGGCACCAGCGAAGGAGGCGGCAATTCCAATGTAAACCAAAATTTCTCTCCCGACGACAATCGCCGCCGCGCCCCCCTTCCCCGCCCGCCCCGGCCCGGCCTTGGTCAGATGAAAACGCCGTCGCGCATCGGCCTGATCGTGTCGCAACGATTGGCGATGTCGGGATTGTGCGTCACCAGGATCACGGCCTGGCCGTTTTCCTTCGCGAGCTTGGTCAGCAGGTCGAAAACCATGCCCGAGTTCTTCACGTCGAGGTTGCCGGTCGGCTCGTCGGCCAGGATGATGGCCGGCTGGTTCGCCAGCGCGCGGGCGATGGCCACCCGCTGCTGCTCGCCGCCGGAGAGCTGGTTGCCGAGGCGGTGGGCCTTGTCGCCCAGGCCCACGGAATCAAGGAGATGACGCGCCCGCTCCTCCATGTCCCGGGGCGACAGGCGCCCGAGCTTGCGCATGGGCATCATGACGTTCTCGAGCGCGGTGAACTCCTGCATCAGGAAGTGGAACTGGAAGACGAAGCCGATGTGCTCGCCGCGGGCGGCCGTGCGCTCGGCGTCGCTGCGGTCGGACATCTTCCGCTCGTCGATCCAGATGTCACCGTCGTCCTGCCGGTCAAGGAGCCCGAGCAGGTAGAGCAGCGTGCTCTTGCCGCAGCCCGAGGGGCCGACGATGGCGTAGACCTGACCGGGATGCGCCTCGAAGGAAACGCCCTTGAGCACATGCACGCGCCCCTCCCCCTGCCCGAGGTACCGGTGGATGTTGCTGCACTTGAGGGCGATTCGAGCTTGGTCCGAAGGCATGGGCGGAAGGCGGTCTACTGGGCGGTGCCGCGGATGACGTCGCCGGGCTCGAGCCGGGCCGCGCGGCGCGCGGGCACCAGGCTGGCCAGCATGACCATGAGCACGGCGGTGACGGTGGCGGCGACATAGTGCCAGATCGACCAGGAGACGATGAAGGTGTCGGCGGCGAAGATGCCGCGGATGTTGATCGGCGTGCGCGAGACGCCAAAGGTGATGGCGGCGCCCAGGATCCAGCCGGTCACCGTGCCGATCGCGAGGACGATCGTCGCCTGCCAGAGGAAGATGCGCGAGATGTCCTCGCGGGTGTAGCCCATGGAGCGCAGGATCGCGATCTCCTTGGTCTTCTCCATCACGATCATGGCCAGGGTGTTGAACATGGCCAGGCCCGCGATGAGGGTGAACACCGAGACCGTGATCGCGGACGAGATGCGCAGGGCATAGAAGACATCGAGCCAGGTCTTCTCGCGCTCCTGCCAGCTCTTGGTGTTGTGCTGCAGGACTTCGGTCATGCGCTTGGCATCCTCCCGGGCGCGGTCCTTGTCGATCAGGCCGACCTGGATGAAGGAGGCGCCGGTGGGCTTCATGAGGAGGGAGCGAGCCTCGCCCATGTTGAGGTAAACGCGCACGCGGTCGATGTCGCTCACGCCGGTCTCGTAGATGGCCGTCACCTTGTAGCGCCGCACCTGGCCGCCGACCTCGAGCTGGTAGGTATCGCCGACCTCGAGCTGCATGCGCTGGGCCATCTCGAGGCCGACCAAGGAACCGGTGATGGCCCCCTGGAAGTCCGCGATATTGCCGCGGACGATCTGCCGGCGGATGTCGGAGACGCGCTCGTGATCATCGAGATTGATGCCGTAAACCCGCACCGACTCGGTCTTGAAGGAGCTGCGCATGATCACGGCGCCGTGCAGCACCTCGGAAACGCCGGCCACGTTGGGGAATCGCCGGACGGCGTCGATGACGAGCTTCGGCTCCTCGATGCCCTCGATGTATTTCCGACCCTCCTTCGTCTTGATCTCGTATTTCGAGCCCCAGCCGCCGGCCGCCATGCTGCGAATCGTGAACTGGATCTTGTCCTCGATGCGGATGGCCCCGTTGGTCCCGAGGATCGTCTTGATGAAGAATTCCTCGAAGCCGCTCGTGGTGGCCTGGGTGACGACGAACAGGCCCACGCCGAGCACGATGCACGAGAGGCTCATCAACATGGCCCGCTTCTTCGCGGTGAGGAAGCGGAAGGCGATGCGGAGGTTGGGCGACATCGGGAAGGATGATCGTGGGGGCAGGCGCGCGGCCGGGATCGGGCGCCGGGGCTAGTCGTTGGTCACCCGGCGCGCCCGCACCCGGTCGCCGGCGCGAAACCGGTCGATCTCGTCGATGATGACCTCCTCGCCGGTCGCGACGCCCTTGCGGACCTCGACCGTCGTAAGGCTGGTGAAACCGATCTCGACCTCGCGCAGCTCCACCACCCCGTCTTTCACGACCAGGAGGTTGGTGCCGAACAACGCCCGCCGCGGCACGTTGGCTTCCGCCTCCCGCTCGCCCACGACGATGGTGACCTCGCCGGTGATGCCAGGGACGAGCTTCTCGGGCTCGATCTTCACGTCGAGGTGGACGATGTAGCGCTGCGTGGAGGGGTCGGAGGTCGGGAGGATCTTGACGATCGTGGCGTCGAAAAGGTTCACGCCGTAAGGCAGGAATCGCACCGAGGCCTTCTGGCCGATCCTCAGGTCGGCGAAATTCTCCTCGCTGATCTTGGCCTCGACCGTGCGGCTGGTGGAAATGAGCGTGGCGATCGGCCAGTTGGGATTGATGAGGTCGCCCGGCCGGGCGAGGACGGTGGAGACGACGCCGTCGAAGGGGGCGAAGATGGTCATCTTCTCGAGCTGCCGCTGCTTCACCTTCAATGTGTTCTCGAAGTTGTCGAGCAGCTGCTGGTTGGCGACCTTCTCAAGCTCGAGGTTCTGCTCGGTGCGCTGGACCAGGCGGCGTTGCTTGATGAGCTCGGCCTCGGGGTAATTGCCGGACTTGGTGAGGCGCTCGTAGTTCTCGAGCGTCTCGCGCTCGCTCTGCAACTGCAGGAGGATGGCCGAGCCGACGGCGATGCGGCGCTTCTCCGCCTCGTATTTGTCGCGGATGCCCTCGATCTCGAGCTCGAGGTCGCCGGTGTCGAGCTGCGCGAGCACCTCGCCGGCGCGGACGCGCTTGCCCGGGTCGAGCTCGCTCCGGATGACCCGGCCGCCGACCTCGCTCTTGAGCTCCATCACATACTCGGCCTGGACCGTGACGCTGCCCGGCACGGCCTTGTAGGCGGTGCCGGCGGTGACCGTGGCCACGAGGGCGACCGGGCGGGAGAAATGCAGGTAGCCGGCGATGCCCGCGCCGACCGCCGCAACGGCGATGATGACCTTGGTGGCTGCTTTCATGGCGGGATCCTCAGGCCTTCGGCCGATCGAGATTGGCCATCGCCGGGTCGGCGCCGACGAGCGAGACGAACTCGGCGATGCGCATCAGGTAGGTGTAGCGCGAAGAAACCGTGCTGGCGAACATGCTCCGAACGCCGGCCTCGGCAGCCGCAACATCGGTCTCGGACGCGAGGCCGCGCTGGAAGTCGCCCTGCCGGTACTTGAGGAACTCGCGCGCACTGGCGAGCATGCGGTCGTTGATCTGCATCTGCCGGAAGGCGAGTTCGACGTGTTTCGCGGCACGCTGGGCATCCTGGGCCATCGCCTCCGTCAGCTGCTTGTATCCGGCCTCCAACTGGCGTTTCCGCGCCAAGGCGCTGGCCGTGGCTCCGCGCGCGGCAAACCCGTCGAAAATGTTCCAGTTCGCCTGCAAGCCCACATACCGCGATCGCACGCCATACTTGAGGCCGACGTTGGCCGTATAGCTTTGCTCATCCTGATTGATGCCCGCGACCAGGTTAAACTTGGGCAGCAGGCGCTTCCGTTGGTTCTGAAGGGTGAGGTCCTCCACGGCAATCTGCTGCTGCATGATCTGCAACTGCGGCACCGAGGCCTCCCCCCGGTCCAGGAAACCCGCCAGCATCCGTTGAACGGGATCCGTCGACGCAGGCAAACCGTAGATTTCCTCGGGGATGGCCTCGTCAGACGGCAGGGGTTGGCCGGTCAGGGCGGAAAACGTCTGCTTCAACTGCAGCAACTCGACTTCCGCATACTCGGTCGCCAGGTGGGCGCGTTCGTTCGCGATGCGCACCTGGAAGATCTCTCCTTCCGAGGTCACTTTCTGCGCCAATTTCTCCTCAGCCAATGCGAGCGCCTCGTCCGACAAGCGCTGTTCGTTGCGGAAATTGAGCAGCTGGATCTTCTTCAGGATCATCTGCATGTAGGCGCTGCGGATCTCGAGAAGCAGGGTGCGGTAAGCCTCGACGTACTGCCGGTCGGCGATTTGCCGGCGGAGTTGGCCGATCCGGGCGTTGTTGCGCCGCTCGTTCCAGTGGAAGACCGGCTGGCTAAGCATGAGGTTGTAGTAGACTTTGTCGGTCTCGAGCGTTTCGACCTGATCCTCGCGGTCATCCCGGGCCTTGCTCATCTGGTAACTGCCCGAAACCGTCGGCAACAGCCCCGCCCGCGCCTGGGTGAGGTCGCCCTCGGCGATCATCTTGTCCAGGTTCCTCAGGATCATTCGCGGCGACTGGGTCACGGCGCTGTCCATCACCTGCTTGAGTTGCGGGAAGACCTGCTCGGGCAGGACGAGCATTTCCTCGGCCGAGGTCGGGCCGGGCAATCCGGCCAACAGCGCGAGCGGGAACAGGAGGCGGGTGGTTAGCTTCATCGGATGATAGGCGTTTGGATAGAAACGGTGCACGGCGCGGGGAATTGCAATCTGTTAATTTATTCACGACAATGACCATAGCTTCGCCCGCTAGTGCCATCGGTGCGATAATCTCGAGAAACCATTCTTGCCAGCCGCGCGAACCTTTGGGATGGCTGGTGGTTCATGTTGCGCCGCGTGGCTCCATTCCTCGCCGATCTCTGCCAGCACCGCGAACTGCTGTGGCAGTTTACGGTGCGCAACGTGGAACTGCGGCACAAGGGGAGCCACCTCGGCCTGGTCTGGTCCTTCCTCAATCCACTCCTGATGCTGGGCCTCTACGTCCTGGTCTTCGGCTACATCTTCAGCGGCAGCTTCCAGGTGATGCCCGACGAGTCGAAGCTGGACTACGGCTTGGGCATCTTCCTCAGCCTCACGCTCTACCACTTTTTCGCCGAGGTGCTCGGCCTATCGCCCGGCACCGTGGTGACCAACCCCAATTTCGTGAAGAAGGTGGTCTTTCCGCTGGAAATTCTGCCGGCCGCCAGCGTGGGAGCGGCCTTTTTTCACATGGTGATCAGCCTGATGCTCGCGCTTCTGGGCATCGTGTTCTTCGGGCAGCACGTCTCCGCCGGCATCTGCTGGCTGCCGGTCATCCTCCTGCCGCTGGTCCTCCTCGCGCTCGGCGTGGCCTGGCTGTTCTCGGCCCTGGGCGTGTTTTTCCGCGACATCGGCCAGATCACCCAGTTCGCCAGCATCGCCCTGCTTTGGGCAAGCGCCGTGTTTTTCACCGCGCAGCGTTACCCGGAGGCCTGGACCTACCTGCGCTTCAATCCGCTGCTCCTGGCCATCTCGCTGGCGCGCGAGACGGCGCTGTGGGACCGGCCGCTCAACCTCACCCACCTCGGGTACCTGTACGCCTGCGCCCTGGCAGTCTGCTTCGCCGGGCACGCCGCGTTCCGCCGCCTCAAGCCCGCCTTCGCCGACGTCCTGTGAAGACCTCCTCCCTCCCTCCCTCCCCGCGCGGTCATGCTTTCTGGCTCTTCGGCTTGTCCGGCGCCGGCAAGACGACCCTCGCCGACCTGCTGGTCGCGGCCCTGCGCCGGGACGGGACCCCCGTGCTGGCCCTGGATGGTGACACGCTGCGCGCCGGGCTCTGCGCCGGGCTCGGTTTTGCGGAGGCCGGCCGGACCGAGAACCTCCGCCGCGCCGCCGAAGTCGCGCGCCTGGCGGTGGATTCCGGCCTGGTCGTCGTGGCCTCCTTCATCACCCCGCTCGAGGCCCACCGGCGCCTGATCACCGGCATCATCGGGGCCGAGGCGCTGTCCCTTATATTCCTGCAGGCACCGCTGGACCTCTGCCAGCACCGGGACGTCAAGGGCCTGTACCGGCAGGCCCGGAACGGGCAGGTGGGGCAGATGACGGGCCTGACCTCGCCGTTCGAAGCGCCCACCCGCGCCGATCTTGTCTTGGACACGGCCAACCGCACGCCGGAGCATTGCCTCGCCGAACTGCTCGCCTGCGTCCGAGACCGCACCGGCCGCTAGCCATGTCGCACTTCAACCTCAGCCATCTCGACCAGCTGGAGCACGAGGCGGTGCACATCATCCGCGAGGCCGCCGCGTGGTTTCCCCACGCCGCCATCCTGTTCTCCGGCGGCAAGGACTCGCTCGTGCTCGCCGCCCTGGCCCGCAAGGCCTTCGCCCCGGCGCGGCCGCCGTTCGCGCTCCTGCACGTCGACACCGGGCACAACTTTCCCGAGACGCTGGAGTTCCGCGACCGCTTCGCCCGCGACTTCGGCTACCGCCTCGTCATCCGCCGCGTGCAGGACTCGATCGATGCCGGCCGCGTCGCCGAGGAGACCGGTCCCAACGCCAGCCGCAATGCCCTCCAGACTGTCACGCTGCTCGACGCCATCGCCGAGCTCCGGCTCGACGCCGCGCTCGGCGGCGGCCGGCGCGACGAGGAGAAGGCCCGCGCCAAGGAGCGCGTGTTCTCGCACCGCGACTGCTACGGCCAGTGGGACCCGAAGAACCAGCGGCCCGAGCTCTGGCGCCTCTACAACGGCCGCAAGCAGCCCGACGAGCATTTCCGCGTCTTCCCCCTCAGCAACTGGACGGAGCTCGATGTGTGGAGCTACATCCAGCGCGAGAAACTCCCGCTGCCCTCGCTCTACTTCGCCCACGAGCGCGAGGTCTTTCTCCGGCACGGCACGCTGCTGGCCGTCTCCCCCCACCTGCCGCTCCAGGCGCAGGAAAGCTCGCGCCGCGAGGTCGTGCGCTTCCGCACCGTCGGCGACATGACGTGCACCGGCGCCATCCGCTCCGCCGCCCGCGACCTCGACACCATCATCGCGGAGGTCGCCGCGGCCCGCCAGACCGAGCGCGGGACGCGCTACGACGACCGCCGCTCCGACACCGCGATGGAGGACCGCAAGCGCCAGGGCTACTTCTGAGCACCATGGACCTGCTCCGACTCATCACCTGCGGCAACGTCGACGACGGCAAGAGCACGCTGCTCGGCCGCCTGCTCCACGACACCAAGTCCATCTTCGAGGACCAGTGGGTGGCCGTGCAGCGCGCCAGCGAGCGCCGCGGCGACGCCCGCACCGACCTCGCCCTGCTCACCGACGGCCTCCGCGCCGAGCGCGAGCAGGGCATCACGATCGACGTCGCCTACCGCTATTTCGCCACCCCGCGCCGGAAGTTCATCCTCGCGGACTGCCCCGGGCACCAGCAGTACACGCGCAACATGGTCACGGGCGCCTCGTCGGCGCAGCTCGCGCTCCTCCTCGTCGACGTGCGCAAGGGTCTGACCGAGCAAACCTGCCGACATGCCTTCATCACCACGCTGCTCCGCATCCGGCACCTCATCGTGTGCGTGAACAAGATGGACCTCGTCGGCTTCGCCCAGGCCGACTTCGACCGCGTGCGCGAGCAGTTCATGGCGTTCGCGGAGCGCCTCGACGCGGCCGACATCCAGTTCATCCCGCTTTCCGCCCTGCAGGGTGACAACGTCGTCGAGAAATCGGCCCGGATGCCGTGGTACGAGGGCGCCCCGCTGCTCTACACCCTCGAGACCGTGTACGTGCGGAATGACACCAACCTCGTCGATCCGCGCTTCCCGGTGCAGACCGTCATCCGCCCGCAGGAAGACGGCGCGCCCGATTTCCGCGGCCTTGCCGGCCAGGTCGCCAGCGGGGTCCTGCGCGAGGGTGACGAGGTCGTGCACCTGCCCACCGGCTTCACCTCGCGGATCCGCGCGATCCACGGCCCGTCGGGCCCGGTGGCCGAGGCGTTCCCGCCGATGTCGGTGGTGATCGAGCTGGACCGCGACCTCGACGTCAGCCGCGGCGACCTCCTCGCCCGGCCGAACAACCAGCCCAACCAGTCCCAGGACCTGGAGGTCATGCTCTGCTGGCTGGCCTCGGCGCCGATGGACCCGGCGCGCCGCTACCGCCTGTTGCACACCACGCGTGAGACCAAGTGCCTCGTCCGCGAGGTCCGCTACAAGCTCGACATCACCACGCTGCACCGCAATCCGGTCCCCACGCCGCTCGAGATGAACGACCTCGCCCGCGTCGCCCTGCACTGCCAGGCGCCGCTCTTCTGGGACAGCTACAAGAAGAACCGCCAGACCGGCAGCATCGTGCTCATCGACGAGGCCACCAACGCCACCGTCGCGGCCGGGATGATCCTCTGAACATGGCCGCCGCACCCGTCATCTCCGTCGCCGGGGTCTCGAAGGCCTACCGCATCTGGGACAGCCCCTCCGACCGCCTCGTCGCGCCGCTGCTCGAATCCGCCGCCCGCACGCTGCCGGGCGCCCTCGGCCACGGTCTGGCCCGCCGCGCCGCGCGCCGCTACCGCGATTTCTGGGCCCTGCGCGACGTCTCCTTCGAGGTCCGGCAGGGCGAGTGCATCGGCATCATCGGGCGCAACGGCTCAGGCAAGTCCACCCTCCTCCAGATCATCGCCGGCACGCTGCGGCCGACCACCGGCCAGGCGCAGGTCCACGGCCGCATCGCCGCGCTGCTCGAGCTGGGCAGCGGTTTCAACCCCGACTTCACCGGCCGCGAGAACGTCTATCTCAACGCCGCCGTGCTCGGCCTGACCCGCCGCGAGGTGGACGAACGCTTTGACCGCATCGCGGCCTTCGCCGACATCGGCGACTTCATCGACCAACCGGTCAAGACCTACTCCAGCGGCATGTTCGTGCGCCTCGCCTTCGCAGTGCAGACAGCCGTGGACCCGCAGATTCTCATCGTGGACGAGGCCCTGAGCGTCGGCGACGTGTTCTTCCAGCAGCGTTGCTACGAGCGCATGCGCCAACTGCTCGACGCGGGCGTCTGCGTCGTCCTCGCCTCGCACGACCTCGGCTCGGTCCAACAGTTCTGCGATCGCACGCTTGTCTTCCGCCGCGGCCTGCTGGCCTTTCAAGGTCCGTCCGCCGAGGCGACCAAGGTTTACTTCCAGCTTGAGCAGCAGGAAAAGGCCGCTGCGTTCGCCGCCGCGGCCGAGCCCGCGGCCCTCCCCGCGGTGCCCGCCCCTACAGCCGCGCCGGCCATCGCACCGTGGCCCGGACCCGAAGCGCAGGTGCCGCTCGAGGCCGCGCGCCCGATTGGCAACGGCTGGGCCCGCTGCGTCTCGGTTGCGGTCTGCGACAGCGAGGGTCAGCCCCGGCTGCATTTCCGCCAGGGCGAGACCATGGCGGTGTTCTACGAGTACGAGATTCTCCGCGACATGGAGTTCTGCTTAGGCTGCGTCACGCTCCGCGACAAAACCTCCCAGCCGGTCCACTCGAAGATCACGCTGCAGGACGGCATCCGCGGCCCCGCGCGCGTCCGCCGCGGCACGCGGTTGCGCTACCGCCAGGACACGGTGCTCAACGTCGGCTGCGCCGACTACACGCTGGACGTCGCCCTGGAGATGATCAACGCCGACCTCCTTGACCTGCCCGGCATCAGCTACGATGCCTTCATGGCCGCGCAGATCCGGGTCTGCGAGCTGCACGCCGTCGCCAGCATCACCGTGCGGCTGCGCGACGAGTGCGCCCCGTTCCAGCTCCTCAATTTCGGCATGACCGGCATGCCCAGCCGCTCCCTCATCGAAGTCCTTCCCCCCGCCTCCTGATCATGGCCGAAGTTCTGCCCCCGAACACCTTCTATGTCGTCTCGTACCCGCGCTCCGGCAACACTTGGCTGATCAATTGCCTGGTCATGCAGCTGGACGGTGTGCGCGGCGAGGACTTCCCCTACCAGCTCAACACCGAGGCGCACGGCTCCCCGGAGTCCGGCTTCCAGTTCTGGTGCGAGCCGCGGCGGCGGCCCGACCAGCCGATCTGCCTGAAGTCGCACGACGCCATCCCGCTCTTTCGCCAGCGCCACCCGCCGGCGCCGATCGTCTACATCGCCCGCGACCCGCGCGACTCCCTGCTGAGCTACTACTTCTTCCAGCAGGCCTACCCCTCGCTGACGAAGGAGGAAATCTCCACCACGCAGATTCACGGCACCCAGGTCATCCTCTCCCGCGGTTCCCACGACCCGGTCTTCCGCCCCGACGAGTTCGCCGACTTCCTCCGCCGCGAGACCCCCGCCTGGGTCCAACACGTGACCACGGCCCACACGGACCGCGACCTCGCGTTCCTGACCTACGAGGAACTGACCCGTGACTTCGCCGGCACGCTGCGCCGCGCGACGGACCACGTCCGGATCCCGGTCATCCGCACGAGCGAGGAGGTCGCGAAGGTCTACCACACCGGCTTTGGCGCCGTCTTCAGCGGCAACAACCGCGACTTCTTCCGCCGCGGCCAGATCGGCGACTGGAAGAACTGGTACGACCCGGCGCACGCCCGGATCGTCGCCGAACTCGCCGGCCGCACGCTCTTCGACCTCGCCTTCGAGACGGACCCCGGCTGGGCCGACCGCCACCAGGGGCCCGCCGCCCGCCCCTCCCCATGAGCGCCTACATCCCGGCCCCGGACGCCCCCGACGTCGTCTACCTTGGCGACTTCCCCGGCTTCGCCGCCGCGCGGGCGGAGTGCACCGGCTACGAGGCCGCAGTGATCACCGAGCGCACCCGCGTCTCGCTGCACAAGGTCCTGCGCGGCGAAGCGGCCTACGAGCGCGATTCGGTAGCCTTCGACAAACTGGAACCGCCCTTCCCCCTGCTGGCACACCTGCTCCGCGCCGCCGCCGCCCGCGGCGGCCGGCTCTCGGTGCTGGATTTCGGCGGCGCCCTCGGCAGCACCTATTTCCTCTGCCGGCAATTCCTGCGCGAGGTGCCGCAGCTCGAGTGGAGCATCGTAGACCTGCCCGCCAACGTGGACTGCGGCCGGCGCGAGTTCGCCGACGGTGTACTGCGGTTCTACCCATCCATCGCCGACTGCCTGCGCGAACGCGACCCGCAGGTCCTGCTGCTCTCCAGCGTGCTGCAATACCTGCCCGAGCCCTGGGCTTTCCTGCGCGAGGCCGCCGCGCGGCCCTACGACTGGATCATCTTGGACCGCACCGCGTTCATCGACGCGCCCCGCGACCGGCTCACGGTCGAGCACGTCCACCCGCGGATCTATCCCGCCTCTTACCCCGCGTGGTTCTTCAGCCGGCCACGGCTCGAGTCGAACCTGCCGCCGGGCTGGCGGATTGAAACCGAGTTTGACGCCCTCGACCGGCAGTTGCTCGATGGCCGGGAAATCGTATTCAAGGGCTTCGCGCTGCGACGCCACCCATGAGATTTTTCTGCACCTACTTCGACGCCGGCTACCTCACCCGCGGCCTCGCGCTCCACGCCTCGCTGGCGCGGCATGCCGGGGATTTTTCGCTGGCGGTGCTGTGCATGGACGCCGCCGTGGAAGCCGACCTGCGGCGGCGCAACCTGCCGGGCGTACGGCTGCTGCCGCTCGAGCCCTTCGTCGCCAAATACCCTGCGCTGGCCGCGGCGCGCGGCAACCGCACGAAGCTGGAATTCTATTTCACCTGCACCTCGTGGCTGATGCATCACCTCCTGGTGGAATTGCCGCCGGGCGAATTACTCACCTACCTTGACGCTGACCTCTGCTTCTACGGCCCGCCCGACCTGGTTTTCGCGGAGATCGGGTCCGCCTCGGTCGCGATCACCCCGCACCGCTTCCCCTCCGCCCTCGCCCACCTCGAGCGGTATGGGCGCTTCAATGTCGGCTGGGTCTCGCTCCGCCACGATGCCACCGGGCAAGCCTGCGCCCGGGATTGGGCCGACAAATGCGCGGACTGGTGCTACAATCAACTCGAGCCTGAACGTTACGCCGACCAGAAATATCTGGACGCGTGGGTGGATCGTTTTCCGGTAACCGTAAGTCTTGAACAGAAGGGCGTGAACTTCGCGCCGTGGAATGCCCGGGATTGCATCGTATCCGCCGGGCCGGATGGCCCCCTCGTCGACGGCGCGCCCCTCGTGTTTTACCACTTCCACGCCCTTGTCCACCTGGGGCGGGGCCTCTACGACCCGAGCCTGCATCGCTATGACGCGACGCTCACCGACGGCCTCCGCGATCTGGTCTACCTTCCCTACCTGCGAGAGCTGCACCAGATCGCCGGCACCCCGCTGGAACCCCCGGAACTGCTCCCTCCCGCCGATCCACGCGACGACCGCAACGGCCTCGCGCTCCCGCACCTCCTGCGGGAATTGTGCGCCTCAGAACTCGACCGTGCGCGGCGCCTGTCGGCCATCGAGATGAATCGGGCCGCGACTGCGCAAACCATCGCCTATCTCAAGGTGGTCGAAGCCGACCGGGACCGCGCCCAACGCGATCTCGATCGCACCGTCGAGTACCTTCGCGCGGTTGAGAAGGACAGCGCGGACCGCCTGGCTTCAATCCAGTTCTATCAAGAGAAGCTCCAGACGGCGTATGCAGACCTTGAACGCAACGTGAAGTACTTGAAAACGCTCGAGGCCGAGATCGCCGCTCACGTCAAGGCGGCGGCCGAGCGCGAAGCGATGATCGCGGATCTGAGCCACCAACTGCAGCAGGCGCGCCAAGTTCGTCAGCCCAACCCGTGAACCGCTACTGCACCTGCCTCGACTCAACCCTCCTGGCTCGCGGCCGTTTGCTGCACCAGTCGTTGTTGCAGCACGCGGGGAAATTCGAACTCGTGATCCTGGCCCTGGACGAGGCGGCCGGCGACGCGGTGTCAGCCGAAGCCTGGGTCCACACCAGCATCCTGCGGGTGACTGACTTGCTTGGGCGTCACCCCCGCCTCGCCGCCGCGCAGGGCGACCGCACGGCCGGCGAATTCGCCGCCACCTGCAAGCCATGGTTGCTCATGGAGCTGCTGCCACGGATCCCGCCTGGCGAACGCCTGACTCTCGTCGATGCGAGTCTCTACTTCTTTCATTCGCCCGCGATGCTGTTCGAGCGCTTGGGCCCGGCCTCGATCGCCCTCGCTCCCCGCCGTCCCACGCCCGGGTGCCGCGGTCATTTCCATGCCTCATGGGTGACCCTGCGCCATGATGACGTCGGCCTGGCCGCCGCCACCGCCTGGGCGGGGCAGTGCGCCACCTGGTGCTTCGGTCAGCCGGCGGCGGGCCGGTACCTGGAAGAGAAGTACCTCGACGATTGGCCCCGGCGGTTCCCCGGAACCGTGGTTTTTTCCGATCCCGGCGCGGTCGTCGCGCCCTGTGACGTGGCGGACCGCCCGGTCACAGCCGGCCCGGAAATCGGCGGCAACACCCTGATTTGCTTTCATTTCGGCGACCTCGTGCACCTGACCCGGCAGCTTTACGACGCCGGCCTCCAGACCGCCGGAGGCGGGCCCACGCCCGGACTGCGCGAGTTCGTTTACCGCCCCTACCTGCAACGTCTGGCCGGCATCCTGCGGCCGCCACCGGACGACGTCCCGGATATCCTGCCGCCGGCTGACCCCAACGACCCCCGCGTCCCGGAAGTGCTCAACTACCTTCTGGGGCAAACCCGGGCAGCGGCCCTCGCACGGCTGGACGCCGAAGCGGCGCTCGCCAGGATCCGGGCCGAATGGCTGGGCATGATCGCGGAGGACCGTGCCCGCGCGCAGGCAGCCGAGCATTACACGCGGTGCGTCGAGAAGGACCGCGACCAGCAGCGCCAGGCGTTTTTCGCCACCCGGACCAAGCTCGAGCAGGCCAACCAGGATCTCATCCGCAATATCGCCTACTTGAAGAAGCTCGAAGCTGAGGCCGCGGCCCAACGCCAGGCCAGCCTGGACCGCGAGACCTACATCACGGACCTGAAGCGGCAACTTGCCCGCCGGAACGGCGGCGGGACCGCGTCGGATCCTGTCGCCATGCACCTCGCCCTCCGGCCGCACGCGCGAGACCTCCGCCGCCTGCTGGTGGCGAACTACCACCCCGCCCTCATGCCGGCGGTCATGTGCCTCGCCGCCCAGGGCGTGAATATCGAGGTGCTTGGAAGCCCGCCGGAACTGCAGGGCCAGACGCCGGGATCCGTGCATTTCCTGGGCGGAAACCTCTGGGACTGGCTTGGTGGCTTGGCCAGCTACCTTGACGAACACGCCTACCGCGAAGCCAACCCAGACGTGGCCTCGGCCATCACCGCCGGCCAGGTCCAGAGCGGGTGGGATCATTATCACCGGTTCGGCCAGCACGAGGGCCGACCGACCGGCAATCCCGCATTCCGGAGCGGCTTCGCGGACTTTGACGCGCTGGCGTTCGACAGCGCGGATGCCCCGTCCATCGTCCCGTGCCTGATCGGCCGGCTTGAACCCCATCACCGCCTCTTCATCAGCAGCAGTTTCAACCCGCCCACTGTCTGGCTACCGGACGACACGGCGCGCACCGTGATCATCGGCGACCTGCTGGGTTGCACCCGGCCACCGCCGGCCTGGATCGGCCCCCCGCGTCCTTCCGCCCTGGCGGTCCCCCATCGCACGCGTCCGGGGCCCGCCGACGTCTTCCCGGACAAGCCAGCCCAGCAGGCAGTGTGGCCCAAGATCTCGCTGGTGATTTACCTGTGCAATCAGGCCAAGCATGCTGAGGCCGTCCTCCGCTCGGCCTTGGATCAGAATTATCCTGATCTTGAGTTACTCGTCGTGGACGGAGGCTCCACGGACACCACGAGCGAGGTCGTCCGCCGCTTCTCGGACCGGATCGCCTGGTGGACCGTCGCGCCCGGCGCCGGGGCCGCCGCCGGTGTCAACGTCGGCGCGGCCAAGAGCACGGGCTCAGTCATGGCATGGCTCGAGGGGCCGGATCAGCTCGCCCCGGGCAGCTTGTACACCGTCGCCCAGATGTTCCTGCTGCACGATGCCGATGTGGTGGCCGGCCGGTCGCTTTGCCGCCACGGTGACGGCTCGCGGCAGATTCGGCGCAGCGTGCTGGCGCTCGGCCAGATCCAGCCGTTGCCCGCCGCGGCCCTCCTCGACTTCGAGAAGGGCTGGTTGCAGGACTGGTTCCCGCTCCAGCCAGCCTCCTTCGTCGCCCGGCGCGCCTGGGACCGGGCGGGCGGGCGATTGCGCGAGGAGTTGACCGTCGCTTTCAACTACGACTTCTGGTGCCGGTTGGCGCGTGCCGGTGCGACGATCCTGCCGATCCCAGAGATCCTCGCGATGGCCGAGACCGAGCCACGGCCTTGCCGCGACGAATACCGGGCCGTCAACCGCCAGTACGCGACTCAGGCCGACAGGGAGACCACCCCATGACCTCGGACCCGGGAGCATTCGACGTCTGGATCGCCGGTCTGCGCAAATGGCACGGCTGGCTGCAACTTTCACCGGAGCGGCCGTACCTGCATGCGGAAGAGGAGTACAACCAGTACTATGGCGTGAATGCGCCCAATCCCGCCGAGGGCGAGGGGTGCTGCAATCTCCTGAAAAGCCACGGGGTGGATCTGACCGGGCCGGCCCTGGAGATTGGATGCGGCACGGGCTTCCTCTCCTTTGGCTTTGCCCGCCACTACCCCGGGCCCGACTACCTCATCACCGACCCCTCGCCCGCGTTCCTGCGCATCACGCACGAGCTCTTCGGCCCGGGTTTCGAAGGATCTTCGCGCCGGCATTTTGCCATCCTCAATGCGGATGATCTCGGTCTCCTGCCGGCCGGCATGTTCTCAGTCATAGCTCTGCGATCCACCCTGCATCACATTCTCAACGTCGAGGATTTCATCGCGCACTGCGCCCGGTCCCTCCGGCCGGGTGGCGCGTTGGTCATGGGAGCCGAGCCGTGTGAAACCGGCTACCTCCTGATGGCGTCCGTCGCCCAGTCGATTCCCAATGCCTTGAAGGCCGCCGGAGTCGAGATGCGCCCCGCGTGGACTGCCAAACTCGAAGAATTCACCAGCACGGTTCAGTTCTGCTGCAATCGTGACGTCGACAAGACCAACGGCGAGGACAAGCACTTCTTCAATCCACACGACCTGGCCCAGATGGGCGACGCATACGGCCTGAAGCTCGTGTTTCTGCCCACTGGATCCTTCCAGGATTTTGCGCCACCCTACGGCAACGCCTTCCACTGCTTCAGCAGTTTTTTCCTGATGTACATGCAATTTTGCATGCGCTTCGACGAGGAGTTCATGGCGCAGATCCGGCTGCACCTTCAACCCCAGCTCAAGTTCATCGACGATTGCTACCGGGCCCACGCCGGTCCTGCGATCAGCAGCATCTTCCTGCTGCGAAAGCACCGGGAGACGGCCGACTGATGTCGCGCCCGGGGAAACGGTTGGTCGCCTGGTCCCTTTTGGCGATCCGGGCCGCGTTTTCGGCTGGCCTGTCCCGGCACTTCATCTTCCCTTGGGCCCCTGCTGGCAGCTGACAGCTGCAATCCGGACAAATTTCTGCCCACCATTGGTTGAGCCACTCAATGCGATATTTCTGCACCTCCTTCGGCCGCGATCACCTGCCCCAAGGACTGGCCCTGCACCAGTCTCTCCTGGCCCAGGCGGGTGATATCGAGTTGACGATCCTTTGTCTGGACGAGGAAGTGGAATCCCGCCTGCGCGAGCGTTCACTTCCCCGCGTCCGGCTCCTGCCGGTGGCCGAGCTGGTCGGCCGCCATCCCGCCTTGGCCGCCGCCCGGGCCGACCGGACCAACCAGGAGTTCCAGGATACCTGCGCGCCTTGGCTGTTGTGCGATCTTCTGCGAGGGATCCCCGCCGGGGAGCTCCTGACGCTGCTCGATGCGCAACTCGGCTTCTTCAGCTCTCCTGAGCCGGTCTTCGCCGCGATCGGCGGCGCATCCGCTGCCTTGGTCCCCTTCCGTCACGCCCCTTCCCTGCCTCATCTCGCCCTCGAGGGCGCCTTTGATCCCGCCTGGGTCACCCTTCGCCATGACGAAGCCGGCTTACGCTGCGCCTCCGACTGGGCGGAACGCTGCGCCGCTTGGTGCTATCGGGTGCTGGAAGCCCATCGCTATGCCCACCGCCGTTACCTCGACGCCTGGCCCACGCGTTGGCCCACGACGCGCAGCTTGACCCATGCCGGCCTCCTGGTCGCACCGTGGAACCTGGCTGGCCGGACCCTCGACGCCGACGGCGCCAATCCACGGGTCGATGACCAGCCGGTCATTTGCTTCCACTTCGCCGGGTTGAATCACCTGGCCGGTGGGCTGTACGACGCCGGCCTCCAAACCCTCGGTTGCCCGGTCACCACGGCACTGCGGGAAAAGGTCTATCGTCCCTATCTGAGGATGCTCGTGACCGGCGACGAAGCGCCCGACATCCTGCCACCGGCGGATGCAGGGGATCCCCGCGTCGCCGCCGCGGTGCCCCACCTGCTTAATGCGCTGCAGGCGGCCGAGGCCGACCGGGGTTCCACTCTTGTCGCCCTGGCCCGGAACCGCCACGCCACCGCCAAGGCCCTGGAGGAGGCCCGGCTCGCCGTGATGGAATCCCGGGCCGTCAGCAAGCGGACCCATGAGCGGGAGCAGGCGGCCCGGGCGCTCGTGGCCGAATCGGCCGCCCACCTGCGCGAGGTCGAGAAGGACCGCGCCGAGCGACTCAAGTCCATCGCCTTCTACCAGGACAAGCTCCGCGAGGCTTACACCGATCTCGAACGCAATGTCGCCTACCTCAAGACCCTGGAGGCGGAGATCCAAGCCCATGTGAAATCCGCGGCCGAGCGCGACGCGCAGATTGCGACGCTTCGGCGCGACCTTCAAGCCGCCCAGGCCGCGCCCGGGGCCGCCATCGAGACCGGCCACGATGAGCTCCTCAAGGCCTTCGCGCCCCACGGCCGCCACATCCGCAAGCTGGTCGTCGCGCGTTACCATCCCCGCCTCCTTCCCCATATCCTTTGGGTCGCGGGGATGGGTGCGCAGGTCGAGGTCTTCAGCAGTCCGGCGGATCTCGCCCGCCCCCAGCCGGGGCAGATCAATTTTCACCGCGCAAGCCTCATCGAGTGGCTGGCCGAGATCGACTCGTTCTTCAACGAAAAGGCCTACCTGCTCGCGAATCCCGACGTGGGCGAGGCCGTGGCACGCGGCCTGATCCCCTGTGCCTGGGACCATTTCCTTCTCTTCGGCCAGGGTGAGTTGCGGAGTCCCGGCTCAAAGAGCTATTGCCCCGGCCTCGCCGACTTCGATACCGTCGCTTTCGACGCCACCGAATCGGATCATGTTCTGCCGTTCATCATCGGCCGGATCCAGCCGCACCACCGCCTGCTCGTAACCCAGGCGCGACCCCTCCCCGCTTGGCTGCCGGCCGACAAGGCACAGATCGCATTGGCCGACGGCAGCCAGCTATTTCTTCGCCCACCCGCCGCCTGGGTCGGCCCGCGCCAACCCACACCGCAACTGCGGATCAACTGGCCGCGCCCGCGGCCCGCTGACATCTACCCCGCCAAGCCGGCGCAACCCGGCGACTGGCCCGTCATCACGGTCGTCACGGTCAGCTTCAATCAAGCGGCCTACCTTGAGGAGACCATCTGCTCGGTCCTCAACCAGAACTACCCCGCGCTCGAGTACATCGTCGTCGACGGTGGGTCGACCGACGGTTCGGTCGATATCATCCGCAAGTATTCCGACCGCCTCGCCTGGTGGGTCAGCGAGAAAGACGGCGGCCAATCGGAGGCCCTCAACAAGGGCTTCCGCAGGGCAACCGGCCGCATCCTCACCTGGCTGAACAGCGACGACCGCCTCGCCCCCGGGAGCCTCTTCACCGTCGGCCAGACCTTCCTCCTGCATCAGGTTGACATGGTCGCCGGCCGCTGCGCGCGCGTCGTCGACCTTCAGCCTGTCCCTCGCCACGTGCACCAGTGCAAGCTGCCCCTCGACCGCATTGTGCCGCTTTCGCTGGCGGAGCTTCTCGACCTCGACGACCACTGGCTGCAGGGCGACTTCTTTCACCAGCCGGAGGTCTTTTTCACCCGCGAGATCTTTGACCGGGCCGGCGGCAGCCTCCGTGAGGACCTCTACTTCAGCATGGACTACGATCTCTGGGTCCGCATGGCCCGCGCGGGCGCCCGTATCTTCGCCGTGCCCGAGATCCTCGCCATCTTCCGCGAACATGGGAAACAGAAGACTGGTGGCGAGCATGTCCCCTATCTGCCCGAACTCCGCGCGGTGAACGCGGAGCACCGCGCGAGAACCTGATCGCGCCCCGCCCAAGCCCATGACGACCTCCCAGCCGAGTTTCCGGAATTGGATCGAAAACCTGCCGAAGTGGCACGGTCTGGTGCGCATCTCGCCCGAGCGCGCGTACGCCCATGCCGAGGACCAGTATGACGCCCAGTACGGCGTCAGCGCCCGCGAGCCGGAAGAGGGGCAGGGACTCTGCGCCCTCCTGCAACAAAACCAAGTGGACACGACCGGCCCGGCCCTCGAGATCGGGTGCGGCACCGGCCGACTCACCTACGGGCTGGCGCACCATTATCCCGGCTCCGACTTTGTCGCCACCGACCCCTCGCCCGCCTTCCTGCGCCTGACCGCGAGCCAGTTTCCGGACGGCCCCGCCGGTCCGGCTCGGCTGCACTTTGCGCTCCTGAACGCAGACGACCTGGGTCAGCTGCCTCCCGACATGTTTTCGCTGATCGCGATGCGTTCCACCCTCCACCACATCCTTGAGGTCGAACCGTTCATCGCCGCCTGCGCCCGCACGCTTCGCCCCGGCGGCGCCCTTGCCATGGGCGCCGAACCGCTCGAGAGCGGCTACCTGCTCATGGCCGCAGTGGCGCAGTCCATCGGCCCCACGCTAAAGGCCGCCGGCATCGCGCTCACCCCCAGGTGGCGCCGGCAACTCGACGACTTCACCGCCACGGTGAAATTCTATTGCCGCCGCGACCTCGTCAAGGACACCGCTGAGGACAAGCATCTCTTCACCACGCACGAGCTGGCGGACCTGGGCCGCCGCCATGGCCTGCAACTGCGCTACTTCCCCAACGCGACCTTCAGCGACTACGCTCCGCCCTTCGCGCCGGAATTCGAGGGCTTCTCGGTCTTCTTCCTGAACTACCTGCAGTTCTGCATGCAGTTCGACGCCGACTTCATGGATCTGATCCGCGAGCACCTGCGCGACCAGTTGAAGTATTTCGACGAATGCTATTCCAGTCACCCGGGTCCGGCCATCACCGGGGTGTTTCTCTTCCAGAAGGATGCCAGAAGCTGACGTGATGAACTCCACTCCCGACAAGCGGCGCGAGCCCGGCCTGCCCCGGCGCGTCCTCTTTCTCAACGACGTCAGCTTCCAGTACGGTGCCGGCATCGCCCAGGCCCGGCAGGTCGAATGCCTGCTTAGCCTCGGCATCGAGACCGGCGTCATCGCCTGGGCCCCCGGCGGAATCCCGCTGGAGGCGGTCGCCACCCGCGCGGTCGACCCGACGCTCTGGCTCGGCATCCGCGACGTGGATCACCTCGAGGGCGGCAAGGACCTCGCCGACGACGCCGTCATCGCGGGTCTCCTCGCCGAGGTTGCGCGCTTCGATCCCGAGGTTGTGATCGTCGGAAACCTCCACGCCGCCCGCTGGCCGTTCGCGCTGCTCCCGGCACTCGCCCGCCTGGGAATCCGCGTGATCACCTTTCTGCACGACGGCTACCTCTACACCGGCCGCTGCGCGTATCCCGGCAGCTGCCGCCTCTACCTCACCGGTTGCGATGAGACCTGCCCGACCGCGGACCAGTATCCCGCGCTGGCGCCGGCCCTGATCCGCGCCGCCTGGCAGGTGCGGCGTCAGATTTTTGGCGGCCCCAACGGCATCGAGGTGGCGGCCAACAGCCGCTGGAGCCGCCGGATGTTCATGACGGCGCTGCCCGCGGCCGCGCACGTCGAGACGCTCGAACTGGGCGCCGACGAGGCCGCGTTTCGCCCCGGGGACAAGGCCGCCGCGCGCGCCCACCTTGGACTCCCGGCCGACAAGCCGATTGTCCTTTGCGCGGCGGTGAACTTCCAGGAGGAACGCAAAGGCTGCCAGTACCTCCGCGCCATCATCGCCGCCCTGCGGGACGAGTTTACGTTTGCCGCCTTCGGCCACAATGCGGGTGAGATCCCCGGCCTGATCGGACTGGGCTACCATCTCGAGGCGCACAAGCTCGCCCTGATCTACCAGGCCGCCGATGTCTTTCTCGGCACCGCCACCGAGGAGGCGTTCGGCCAGACCATCATGGAAGCGCAGCTGAGCGGTCTCCCCACCGTTGCCTTCCACACCGGCGGCGTGCCCGAGATCGTCCGCCACGGCATCACCGGACTGCTGGTGAGGAACGCCGATGCCGATGCGGCCGTCGCCGCCCTGCGCGCACTGCAAGCCGACCCGGCCTTCCTGGCCGAGTCAGCCGCGCTGGCCCGCGCCTGCGCGGTGCAGCGGTTCTCCCTTCCCGCCCACGCCGCCCGCTGGGTTCGACTGCTGCGCGGCCGGACCGAGGCGGGACTCGGCCACCATCCCGCCACGATTGCTTATCCCCTCGTGCTCGCCGAGGACAGCCAAGCCGTCGCGCGGGTGCGCCCATCATGGCCGCAACCTGACGTGTGGCTGTCCGCCGCGCACGAGGCGGCCGCTACCGAGCTTGCCGGTGAACCGGGTTGGCTGCCAGGCGACGCGTTCAAGCTTTTCGAGATGGGCTACCAGGCCGGTGACGTGGTCCTCGAGGTCGGCGTCGTCACCGGCCGGACCGCCGCGCTGGTGCTGCGCGCGGCGCTCAGCCACCCGACCCGCACGCTCCGGCCCGAGTATCACGGGCTCGTCGATGAGCCCTCGGCCCTGGCGCAGGTGCGCCGGACGCTCGCCGCGGCCGACCTGGCCGACCTCTGCCATCTCAGCTCGGACCAGCCGGCCGCCTTCCTGGCCGAATGGCCGATCGACCCGACCATGGTGATTCTGGCCGGGCAGCGTTCACCCGAGGACACCGCCGCCCTGCTCCGACTGTTCAGCGCCCGGTTGAAACCGGGCACACCGCTCCTCCTGCAAGGTTTCCTTGGCACCTCGAAGTTGCCCGCGCGCAGTGCCGTGCGCCTCGCGGCCGAGGAATGGGTCGCCGACGGCGGCGCGATTTTCATGGGTTGCTTCGGCGGCAGCGCGCTGTACACCACCCAGCGCAGGGTGACGTAGCATGGCCCCCTTTCTCGCCCATACCGCGATCCTTCTCTGGCTGTCGTTCGCTGCCGCCCGGCGCCTTCATCGTTCCCTGCTCGAGCAGCTGCTCGGCGCCATCGCGCTCAGTTGGGCCAATATCGTCGTCACCAGTCTCGCGCTCTCCGCCGTGGGCGAACTGGGTGCGCCGGCCTGGTACTTTCGCACATCGCTGCTGCTTGCGCTGGCAACCTGGCTCGCCCTGCGCCGGGTCGGCCCCGAGCCCGGAGTCTCCACCCCTGGGCGGGAGGGCCTGCCGGCCACCGCCGCCCTCCTCGCCGCGGGCCTCACGCTTCTGCCCGTGGTCTACGCCAGCTTCCGCATCGCCGGCACTTATCCGCCCAACAACTACGACTCGCTGACCTATCACCTGCCCCGCGTGATGTACTATCTCGGGCAGGGCGACCTGGCGCATTTCGCCACGGGCAATCCCAGGCAGACCTACTTCCCTTTCAACTTCAACCTGCTCCAGCTTCACGCCCTGCAGTACAGCCCGGGGCTCCAGGCCCTGACTTTCATCAATCTCACCGCCTGGCTCGCCGCCGGTCTCGCGGTCTACCGCCTCGCCCGCCTCGCCGCGGCCGGCCCAAACGCCGCGCTGGTCGCGGCGTGGCTGGCGATGACTTCGACCCAGGTGATGGCCCAGGCCACGGCCACGACCAATGATCTCCCCACGGGCGCGGGTTTGCTGGGGTTCCTCCTGTTCGCGCTCCGCTGGCGCGAGACCCGCCTCACCCGCGATGCCCTGCTGGCCGGCCTGTGCGCCGGCCTCACCGCCGGCTCAAAGCTCACCGTGGTCTTCTTCGCGCCGGCCTCCGGCCTGCTCGCCTTGCTCTGGGCCTGGTCGCACTGGCGACGGGGCGAGATTCGCGCCTTCCTCGCCGGCGCGACGGCTTGGATCCTCCCAGCCGTGCTCGGGCTGGCCCTCGCCGTCCCCTTCGCCCTGGTCAACCTCGCGGAAAAGGGCGAGTGGATCAACAAGACCTACGATTTCACCCTCAACCGGCCATTCACCTGGGCCTGCGTCGGCCAGACGAGCCTCGCTTATCTGGTGCAGATGTTTCTCGAGCCGCTGCACCGGTTCACCTTCGACCTCGGGTTCACCGCGGCGTTGAACACCTGGGGGACCGCCACGTTCTTCCCGCGCTGGAACGAGGCCTACGCCTTCTCCCCCCTCTACCTTTTCCCTCCGGATCTCAACGAGGACCACGTCTGGTTCGGCCTCACCGGCCCCGTCGTCCTGATTGCCGCGGTGTTCGCCGTCCTGCGCCTGCGTCACCGCCCGGTGGCCGCTTGGCTCGGCTGGTTGGGCCTGGGCTGGTTCGCGACGTACTTCCTGCTGAACAAATGGTCGCTCTACAACCAGAGGTACTTCGTCCCGGCCATCCTCGTGCTCAGCCCCTGCCTCGCCCTCTTCCTCGAGGCCGGATGGAACCAGCCGGCACTCCGGCGCGCGACGCGCAACCTCGTGGTCGTACTCGCGGTGAGCGCGCTGTGGCTGGCGGGGATCTATCTCTTCCAGAACACCAGTCGCCCCTACGCGCCGTTGTGGGCGGGCCTGCCGCCGCCGCCGGCGCTGCCCGCGCTGCCACCGCTCATGACCCAGCGCATGCTGGAGCACGAGCGCATCAACATCGACTCCACCGACGGCAACGAGCGCATCTTCCTCCTCATGGCCCAGCGCGGGCATCAGCGCTTCACCGCCCGGAGCTCCACGCAACCCGACCGGTACAATGTCTACTCCCAATGGGGCTTCGTTCGTAAGGTCGCCTACAGCAACATCGAGCAGCTCTCCTCCTACACGATCGTCGAGGTCCCCGCCAAGCGCACGGCCGGGGTCGAGTTCCTCGGCACCATCGGATCGGGCCAACCCGCCATCGACTACTACGGGCTTCCACCCCACCCGGAAAACCAGCCGTCCAGCCCCGGCAACCGCGGCGTGCTCGTCGTGTTCTCCTACGGCCCGCGCGAACCCGGACGCTACGCCAACCTCGGGATCAAGGTTGCAGGGCTCAACGATCCGGACCACGCCCGGCTGCGTGTCGGCGTCGAGTACGTTGACGGCACCAACGCGGAACTCGCCGCCTTCGAGGTCACCGGCGAGGCGCAATCCTCTGTCACCCGCCCCTTCCGCCGCTTCACCATGCGGGTCGAGGACCGTGACACGGGCGAGCTGCTTGGTCGCGTGGATCTGCCCTACCTCGCCCGGGAGGAGCCGCCGGAGATCGAGGCGCCGCAGAATCCATTCTCGGTCCTTTCCGAGGAGCTGGTCGCGGCCCAACCAGGCAGCCGCATCCGCACCACCGGCCTGGCCCCGCCGGAGGGTCCTTATCCCCAGTGGGACCTGCCGTTGATCCGTTGGGCCAAGGCGCCGGTCCTGCGCCTGGAGATCCCCGAGACGAGGAATCTCGAGCGCCTGGAGTTCTCCTTCGAGCTGCGTCTCCACACCCGCGAAGCCGCCCGCTTCGACGTCTGCTTCAACGGCGAAATCATGCAGAGCTACGACTGGGCCAACCGCACCGGCTGGTTCATCCGCACGCTGACGTTCACGCCCCGGCCCGGTCGAAACGTGATCGAGATCCGGAATGTCGCCGTCAGCGACGACCCGGACTGGCTCGACTACCTCGAGCGCTACCCGGACGTTAAGGCCTATGTCGCCGGGCAGGGCATCGCGCCCGATCAGGGGGCGCGCGAACACTGGGAGGCCTTCGGCCGGAAGGAGAATCGCACACTGTTCAACAAGCGCACCCTCGAGACCGTGCCCGGCGAACCCCTCTACTACATGTTTCGCCGGCTGCGGGTGGAGGGATTCCGCAACCTATGAGCGCTCCTGCGACCATCGCCGCACCCGCCCCGCGCCGCCGCAACGCGTACATCGACGTGCTGCGCGGCCTGAGCATTTTCGGCGTCGTCTGCATCCATTTTGCCGGCAGCTTCGTGACGACGGACACCTTCGCCTGGAGTCCCTCGTTTCACCTCGGCCTCGCCCTGAACCAGGTGTTCAGCTTTGCCGTGCCGTTGTTCGTGTTCATGTCGGGCTACCTGGCCGGCGCCTCGGAGAAGCCCCAGGCTCTCGGCGACTACTACCGCGCGCGCCTCTGGCGCATCGGCCTGCCATACCTGATCGTCAGCATCCTGTCGTTCTTCCTGCTCAATCATTATCAGCAATGGTCCGCCCAACCCGGCCTGAGCGGACGCCTGAACTGGCTCTGGCAGCACCTGCTGTTCTTCGGCGTCGAGCCCACGCTGTATTTTATCCCGCTCATCCTGCAGCTTTACCTGGTCCAGCCGCTCCTGAAGGCGCTGCCGGGCTGGCTCAACCGGCTCGTGCCGGCTGTCCGCACGGAGTTCCTCGTCCTCGGTCTGGCCGGGCTGCTGCTCGCCCTCCATGTCACGCTCGGCGTGCTCTGTGACCGCGGCAGCCTGAACTATTACGTCTGGGGGCGGCCGAACCCCCTGTTCTGGATGTTCTACTTCTTCCTCGGCCTGCACTATCGGGCCCTCGCCGGCCTCCTCCCGCGCCGCGCCCTGTTGATCGTGGCCGTCCTCGGCCTGGTGGTCGCCGCCTGCGCCATGACCATGAACAGCCTGACGCTGCTGGATCGCACGGCGATGGGGGCGAGTTTCCAGTTCAACCGCCTCGACTTCGCCTATGCCCGCCCGGTCATGATCACGTATGATCTCGCCGCGGTCCTCGCCCTTGCGGCCGGCATCGCGCTGGGGTGGGCGCCGCGCGGCGGCGTGCTCGCCTATCTGGGTCGCTTCACGCTGGAGATCTATCTCTGGCACATCCTCGTGCTCTACTTCGGCGTCTGGCGGTTTCCCTCCGCCACCGGTGCGTGCCGCGACCTGCCCGAGCTCATCGTCATCATCTGTGCCGGCGCCACCCTGCTGATCGCGGGAGCCACCGATGTCCTGCAGCGGGCCCTGCGCTTTGCCCGTGGTCACCGCCTGGCGGTCGTCCCGGTCCCCTGACCGCGGCCGCGGCCAGCGAAATCGCTGTGGACAGCCCCGCGGAAACGCGGCTCTTTAGTCAGTCCAAGCCGCGCCCGCCGGCGCCCCGTCCATCTCTCCCGCCCTCATCATGGCCAGCCCCCCTCCCTCCCAGAACCCGAGCATCGCCGTCGTGATCCCCTGCTACCAGGAGGAGAAGACGATCGGCCAGGTCGTGCGGGACTTCCGCGCCCAGCTCCCGACGGCGGCCGTGTACGTGTTCGACAACAACTGCACCGATCGCACCGCGGAGTTCGCCCGCGCCGCCGGCGCGACGGTCATCCGCGAGAAAAAGCAGGGCAAGGGCTACGTGGTCGCCACGATGTTCGAGGTCGTGCGCGAGGATATCATGGTGATGGTTGACGGCGACGGCACGTACGACGCCACCGCCGTGCACCGCCTGCTGGCCCCGGTGCTTGCGGGCGACGCCGACATGACGGTTGCGGCCCGCCTGCAGCAATACAGCGACAAGTCCTTCCGGAAGTTCCACGTCGCCGGCAACCAGCTCGTCTGCTGGATCATCAACAAGATCTTCGGCGCCCGAATCTCCGACATCTTCTCCGGCTACCGCGCATTCACCCGCGACTGCGCCCTGACGATTCCGATCACGTCGCGAGGGTTCGACGTCGAGACGGAGCTCACCGTGCAGAGCCTCTACCGCGGCGCGGTGGTGCGCGAGATCGAGGCGCCCTACGGCGAACGGCCGTCGGGCAGCTTCTCCAAGCTGCGCACCATCCCCGACGGGATCCGCGTGCTGCTCCGCCTGTTCCTCCTGCTGCGGGCCTACAAGCCGCTGACGCTCTTCGGCACCCTCTTCATGGTGTTGTTCCTCACCTCGATCGGCACCGGCATCCTGCCCTTCAGCGAGCTCGTCCTTCACCGGTACGTCGCCAGCCGCGCCTGCGCCATCGTCTCGATCGCCAGCGGCCTGCTCGCCTTCATGAGCCTTTCGCTCGGCCTGGTCCTGAGCTCGGTCAACCAGCGCCTGCTCGAGCTCGAGCGCGTCGTCATCAAGCGCATCCAGAGCACCCGCTCGTCCTGAGCCGGAGTCCCGCGCATGGGCACGAAGGATTTCAACGCTCTCGACCTGTTCATCTGCCGCTGGCGCTCGGGCATTGTCCGCCGTGGCGTCCGCCCGGGCACGGACGTGCTGGACTTCGGCTGCGGTCACCAGGCGCTGTTCCTGCGCGGACTCGCGCGCGACATCCGGTCGGGCATCGGCCTCGACTACGACGCCACGCCGGGCCGCATCGCCCCCAACCTCACGCTCGACAACTTTCACTTCAAGGACCGCTTCGCGTTCGCCGACGCCAGCTTCGACCACGTCACCATCCTCGCGGTGCTGGAACACATCCCCCTCGACCAGGTGGACGTGCTCTTCCGCGAGTTCCGCCGCCTGCTGCGGCCGGGCGGTTCCGTGCTACTGACGACTCCGACACCCGCTTCGCGGCCGCTGCTCGAGTTTCTGGCCTTTCGCCTGAAGATCATCTCCGGGCCCGAGATCGCCGACCATAAGCACTACTGGAGCCAGGCCGACGTCCGGGAGCTCGCCCGGCGGAACGGCTTCGCCTGCACGTCCTACCGGACCTTCCAGTTCGGCCTGAACAGCTTCGCCGCCCTGACTCCCGCGCCCTGAGACCGTCCGCGCCGCCATGGACCTGTTGCTCCTGCACATCATCCTCCTGGTGTGGCTGTCGATGGTCGCGGCCCGGCGCTGGACCGACCACCCGGCCGACCTCCTGCTCGCCGCCGCGGCGCTGGCCTGGGCCAACCTGCTGCTGACGGCGCTCGCGCTCTCGCCCTTCCACCAGCTCGGCCGGCCCGGGGCCTTCCTCGCCGTGTCAACCGGCTTCGGCTGCGTGGGCGTATTGCTCGCCTACCTCTTTCCGGCGCCGCCTCGCTCCAGCCCGACCACCGCGTCGGCCCACCCATGGTTGCTGTGGACGGCGGCGCTGACCCTCGTGCCGCTGGGCGTCGCCAGCGCGATCGCCGCGACGGCTTACCTGCCCGACAGCCCCGCGGTCTACGCCTACGAACTCCCCCGGGCCCTGCTGCAGGTCGCGCACGGCAGCATTTTCCCGCTGCCCGTCGCGGACGCCCGCCAGGTGCTGCTGCCGTTCAACGGCGGCCTGCTCCACACGTGGCTGCTGGTCTTCGGCACGCCGCTGCCGGCGCTCGGGGCCGTGAATCTGATCGGCTGGGTCCTCGCCGGCCTCGCGGTCAACCGGCTCGCCCGCGCGGCGGGTTGGAGTGCGAACGCCGCACTCGTCGCGAGCTGGTGCGCCTTGACCGCCACGCCCGTGCTGGCGCACGCGGCCACCACCGACAACGGCTTGCCCGCCGCCACGGCGCTGGTCGCGGGCCTGGCCTTCGCCCTCACCTGGCGCAACGAGAACCGCCCGGTCCTCGCGGCGCTCGGCGGCCTCTGCCTGGGTCTGGCGGCGGGTTCCAGCCCGGGCGTCGGGCTTGTCGTCGCGGCCACGCTCGCGGCGGGCCTGGCCGCCGGCTACGTACCCCCGGACCGCCCGGGCCGGCGACGGGCGGCATTCGGCCTCATCCTCGGGCTGCTGCCCTTTTCCCTCAACCTGGCCCTGGCCACCGACGTGCGCCTCGCCAGCCTCATCTCCCCGGTGCAGGCGACGTCCGCCAACATCCCGCTGCTGCGCGCCGACCTGCTCGTGCCGCTCTGGCAGAATCCCGGGATCTTCAAGGGCCCCAGCGAGGACTCGGTCGGTCTCGGCCTGCCCGGCCTCGCCTGTCTGCTCGCGGCCGCCCTGATCCTGGGGCGCTGGCGCTCGAGCCAGCGCCTGACCGCGCTGCTGGCGGCCTGCGCCTTCGGCTGGCTCGCGCTGATCCTCGTCACCGGCCGCTGGTTCAACGCGGGCTCGAGCGAGCTGATTCTCGTCATTCTCCTCGCGACGCCCGCCCTCGCCGCGCTGGTCGACCGGTGGCACTCCGCTCCCCGGGTCGCGTTGGGCGTAGGCGTCCTGATTGCCGCGGGCGGCCTGTGGTCCGACAAGCTCTACCTCTGGCACAATGCCCGCCGCCCGCTCGGTCCGCTGCTTTATCCTGACCTCGCGCTCGCCCGGCCCTCGCTGCTGCCGCCGCAACTGGAGAACCGGCTGGCCCGCATGGACCAGATCAATTTCATCTCCGAGGGCGAGGACCCCCTGCTCCTCGCGCTCATGAGCCAGCGCGCCCGCCAGCGCTTCGAGACCAGCGCGACCTTTGATGACGCGGCCTACAATGTCTTCTCCCGGCAGCATCTCGGCCGGAACCGCCCACTCGGCGAACTCGCCGAGGGTCCCGCCTACGTGCTGGTCCCGTTCGCGGGCAAGCCCACCGCGGGCGTGGAGTTCCTCGGCAGTGCCAGCCAAGGCTCGCTGCGCCGGGATTACCTCGGTGAGGACGGCGTGCCAAACCGGATTGCGCCGGCGAGGGAAAACCAGGCTCTGCTGGTGACGGTCGCCGCGACGGACGGCAAGGCTGAGCCCAGCCTCGACTTGGAACTCCAAGGCCTCGACCCGCGGGATCGGGCCGGTCTCGAAGTCTGGGCCGAATCGCCGGAAGGCGGCGGCCGGCTCCTCACCCAATTCACCGCCAACGGCCGCCTGACGGTGCCGCGTCCACCTTCGCTGGCGCGTCTTCGTCTGCGGATCGTCGCCCAAAACGACGGCCACGAACTGGGCGTCGCGACACTCGGCTCGACCCGCGACCTCGACGTCGAGGCGGCCGTCGCCGCCGACCCGCGGCTGTGCTACAGTGAGGAACTGGTCTCACTGCACACCGCACCCACGGTGCGCAGCAGCGAGGGACTCACCATCGCCGAAGGCCCGTTCCCGGCCTGGAATCTCCCCGTCATCCGTTGGTCCCGCGCCGAGACCGTGACGCTGCGCGTGCCGGCCCCCGCGGGCGCCGCCCGCCTGCGTCTGAACTACAGCGTCCGCCCGCAGCTCCGAACCCAGGCCATCCTGGTGATTGTCGCCAACGGCAAGGTCGTGCAGCGGCTGGAGTTCGACGACCCGCTGAGCTGGCGCGACGGCTCCGTCGAGTTCGACGCGCGCTCGGGCGAAAACACCGTCGAGCTGCGCGACGCGCCATTGCCGCCCGAGCCGGACTGGGTCCGGTATCTCGATCGCTACCCCGACGTGCGCCACAGCGTGGAAGTCAACCGGATGTCGGCCAAGGAGGGAGCGCTGCTCCACTACCGCGTTGCCGGACAGCCCGAGGGACGCGAAATGCATTTCCTGTTGCCGCCCCGCCCCGCTCCTGACGCTTTTCGTTTCATGTTCCGTCGGCTCCGCGTGGAGGGATTCCGCCCATGACAACGCCATCCGCCCACCCGCCCCCCGCGCGCCGGTACCAGCATCTCCTGATGATGGCCTGCCTCGCGCTCCTTTCCCTCGGGCTGAGCTGGCACTGGATGCGCAGCCTCTCGGCGGAGGATCCGTGGTACCGGAACACGGACATGAACATCCATACGATCGCCGACGCCCTGTGCCTCAATTCCGGATTCGCCCCCGGCGTCGTGGCCCATCCGGCGGCGCCGAGCCGCTACCTCCTCGCCCTGGATTTCCGCCTGCGCAACGAATTCGGCCTGCTGCCGGTGTGGACGCTCAAGCGCTTCGCCCGCAGCGCCGAGCCGCTGCGCGAGCTCACCCGCCTCGTGCATGTCGGCCGCGAGCACAGTCGCCTGCTCGTGATCGCCTTCATGCTTGTCGCGGCCGCATTTGTCCGGAGCGTCACCGGCCGTTTCGACCTAGCCTGCCTGGCCATCGTCGCGTTCGGCGGCAGTGCCGGCCTGCTGTTCCACGGCCTGCTGCTGCGGCCCGAGCTGCTCTGCGCGGGCTTCGGCCTGATCGCCCTGCACCTCGCCTGGTTGGCCATGGCCACGCCTCGCCCGGCCAGCCGCGCCCTCTGGCTCCTCCTCGCCGGGGTCGCCGCCGGACTCGCCCTGCTGTCGAAATTGCCCGGGCTGCTCTGCCTCGGCTTCGCCGGGGTCTGGTGCCTGCTGGCCCCGCTGCTGCCAAAGCTCCCCGGACGCGAGGACCCGGCCCGACGGTCCGCCCCGGGCTGGGGTGCAGCCCTGTGCCTCGCGGCCGGCCTGGCGGTCCTGACGCTGCTGCTGCTGCCGGTCTCCGGCCGCGCCCTGCTCGATCCCGCGGGCGCCGCCCGGCTCCGGCCCGCCGTGCTCTTCGTGACCCTCGCCCCGCTGCTGCATTTCCTCGGCGCCCAGCGTCCGGTGCCCCGTTTCCTCGTGGATCGCGCCCACGACCTTGCCCTGCTGGTCGCCGGGATGCTGGTCGCCCTCACGGGCTGGTTCGCGCTCCTCCGCCTCGTCATGGCGCCAGACCAGGCTGCGGACTACATGGCCAAGATCCTGAACACGGTTTGCTACCCCGACACGTGGATGGAAATCTACACCCACCCCGGGGCGGCCCACCGGCTCCAGGAGCTGTGGCGCTTCATCCTCGACGCCCCGCTGCTGTTCGCCCTCGGCGCGGCGTTCACCCTCGGCCTGGCCTTCATGTCGCGCATCCCCGCCCGCTGGCGCGCCCTGCAACTGCTACTGTTGGCCCAGGCCCTGACGTTCGCGCTCGTGATGGGCTCACGCGAGTTCCTGGAACAGTACAGCGTCTTCACCCAGACGCCCCTGCTCCTGATCTGGCCGGTAGGCGTGGCTGCCCTGACCTCCCTGGCGTCGCTCCCGGCGGATGCTCCCGGCAACGACTGGCCGGCCGCCCTCGCCGGCACCGCGGCGCTTTTCCTGTCGCTCACGGTGGTCCTGTCGCTCGGCCCGAAGTATCGCAGCTTCCAGGACGACGCGACCCTGCCCGTGCGGGACCTGACCATCACCTTTCTCTACGACCACGATATGCATCCCCCCGCCTACCTGAAGGCGATGAAGCAGCGCTACCCGACGCGCGTGGATTTCCGCGCCGCCCTCGACCATCACCTCGCAGACCCGGCCAACCGCCGCTGAACCGGAGTCAGAGCCTGGTCTGCGCCAGCAATTCGCGCCACTCGCGGTCGTCGAGCGGGAACGGCACATAGCGATACTCGTCGGCTTTCATCATGACATAGGGCGGCGTCACCGGCAGCGGCGTGCAGCGCTGCAGGTGGAAGTCGGCCGTAAAGAAACGCCAGACCGGATAGTTGCCCTGCTGGATCAGCTTCGCGGCCTCGGGGGGATACTCGTCCTTGAAGGGTGAAATGCGGCCCGGCCAACCGTGATAAACGGTCCGGATGTCGATGCTGTACACGAGGTAGTTCCAGAACCCGGCGATCTTCCGTTCGGTGCGGCCCTCGTGGGCGATGTAATACGGGTAGAGGTGCCACGCGACGAATCCGAACGAGGCGCCGTAGAGCTGGTGCGGCTGCAGCTCCCCGCGGCGCAGCGCCTGCTCGCAGAGGTGGTTGGTCGCATGCGCGCGATCGAGCCGCAGCTTGAGCTGGAGCACGGCCCAGCCATTAAACGCGATGAACCCCAGCAGCAGCGCGGCCACGGCCGCACGCAGAAAGCCGCGCATGGCTTTCCCGGGGGCCGCTGGCGTCGGTTGCGCCGTGGACGCGCCGACGCTGAGCAGGGCGATGATCAGGACGTCGCCGAGATAATAATCCCACAGGTGGTCCTTGCGCAAGCTCACCAGGGCGAGGCTGGCCGCGGCATACACCAGCATTCGCGGCTGGAACGCGACGCGCACGCTCAGCCATCCGACGATGGCCGCAACCAACAGCGCCGGGAAAAGATAGCGTCCGGGCTGGCCCTCGTAGCAGGCCTGCTCCACCGCCACGAGCAGCCGCGGATCCCAGCGCAGGGCCGCAAAGGAGGCCACCACCGCGAGCCCGGCCAGCAGCGCCAGCCATCCGCGCCCGGTGCGCAGCGGTCCCGGACCGAAGGCCAGGCCACACGCGCCCACGCCGGCCGCCACGGCATATACCAGCAGGCCGGTGGCGGCGTAACGCGCCATGCGCCAGGGGTCCAATTGCTCGAAGACATGATCGGTGATCAACGCCTGCGCGTGCGTCTTGTTCATCAGCACCGAGGCCAGGCCAAAGGCGGCCACGCCAGCCACGCCCGCCCATAACGGCCGCCGCCAGTCCGCGCCGGCCGACCCGCGCCGCCAGGCCTGCAGGATTTCCCAAGCGGGAATCACGCCCCACGCGAGCGCACTCTGCCGGGTCCAAAGCGCCAGCACCCAGGCCACGGTGAACCAGCCCCAGCGTCGCCCCTCGGCCGCCATCAGCGCCGTGAGCAGGCAGGGCCAGTACAGGACGATGCCCGTGAATTCCAATTGCTTCCACAGCACGGTGGGCGCGGTGAGAAAAAGCCCCGCCAGCAACGCTGCCACGGGCCACGCGTGGCCCCGCCGGCGGAGGAGGTGGCAGAGACAGCCAAACGCCAGCGCCGCCAACACGGACTGCAGCCCATAGGTGGCGAGATGGAAGCTGCCGCTGACCCGGAAGATCGCGGCGGCCATCACGCTCAGCGAAGCCGCCCACGGCTCGAGCCACGCATCGGTCCACGGCCGGTGGTGTTGCAGCGTCTCGATGATCGAGCGGTAATAGCCGAAGTCGTCACCGAGCGTGGTCACCTCCGCGGGCAACAGGAGGTAAATGAAGCCGCCATAAGCCAACGCCAGGAGCGCCGTGAGCATTGCTGCAGGCCGTTGGCTCGGGGACGCGGGGGAGGCCATGATCTGCCGCGACAGTGGCCGACCCCGGACGGATGGCAACCGACTAACAGGCCGCCCGCGGAATTCTGCTTCGCCTGCGGCCGGGTTTCGCTCAAAGTTCGCGCGACTCCATGCCCGCGCTCTCCAGCCACATCGACCGGCCCAGCTCCTGGGACCACCCGGCGCGCTGCGTGATCATCCGCGGCTGGTGCTTCGCCGCTGCCGGCCGGCGTGTCACGGGCGTGCGGCTGCGCGCCGGCGACCGCTCGCTCCACGGCGTCGTCGGCCTGCCGCGGCCCGACGTGCGCGCCGCCCTGCCGGCTGCGCCGGACGACAACACGGGCTTCGAGCTCCGCGGCACTTTGCCCTCCGGCCGCCAGCGGCTGCTGATCGAGGTGCAACTCGACGACAGTTCCTGGGAGATAATCATGGACCGCACCGTGCGCATCCCCCGGCAATGGCTGCCGCTCTGGCTCGGCGGTGGCGACTGGACCGAGCTGATGTTCTTCCAGATGCCGGCGCACATGGCCTACCCGGCGCGCCTGGTGCAGCCCGAGACGTTCCCCGCTCCCCGGCCCGGCCTGAAACGGCCCAAGCTCACCATCGTCACGCCCTCCTACCAGCAGGTCCGCTTCCTCGGCGAAACGATGCGCAGCGTGCTCTCCCAGTCCACGGCCGTGGACTACGTCGTGCAGGACGGCGGCTCCACCGACGGCAGCGCCGACCTGATCCGCGAGTTGGCCGCCCAACACTCGGCTCCGACCGAAGGCCGGCCGCATCTCGCCGCGTGGACCAGCGCCCGCGACCAGGGTCAGGCCGATGCCATCGCCCGCGGCTTCGCCCGCACGTCGGGCGCGCCGGAGGACGTGATGGGCTGGATCAACTCCGACGACTATTACCTCCCCGGCGCCCTGGATTTCGTCGCCGACTATTTCGCGCGGCACCCCGAGGTGGACGTCGTCTACGGCAATCGCATCGTCGTGGACGAGGCCTCGCAGGAAATCGCGCGCTGGTTCCTGCCGCCGCACGATCCCGCGGTGCTCCGGCTGAACGACTTCGTGCCGCAGGAAACCCTGTTCTGGCGCCGGCGCGTGTGGGACCAGGTCGGCGGCATCGATCCCGCTTTCCATTTCGCCATCGACTGGGATCTCCTCCTGCGGCTGCAGGCCGCCGGTGCGCGGATCGTCCGCGTGCCGTTTTTCCTCGCCTGCTTCCGCGCCCACGCCGCGCAGAAGACCTCCGCCGTCATGCACAGCATCGGCCAGCGCGAGATCACGCGGCTCCGCGAGCGAACCCACGGGCGCACGTTTCCCGCCCACGAGATCGAGGGTCACCCCTTGCTCCTGCGCTACCTGCGCCGCAGCGCCTTCATCCAGTTCGCGTGGAGCCTCGGCCTGAGGCTGCCATGACGGACGGCGGAGGAGATGGCCTTTTGCTTATGGCCAAGCCCCGGCTGTTCCCGTGATTCATCGCCTATGGCTCAGTTCGCATCCGTGCAATCCGTGGTTGAACAACCCTCGGCGCCAGCGGGGTTGATTTTACGCCCACGCCGTGATGGATAGGGGCCGCATGCTGCTCTCGATCATCATCCCGGTCTACAACGAGGAGAAGAACATTTCCGAGTTCCTCCGCCGGCTGCAGCCGATCCTCGAGGGCATCACGTCCGACTACGAACTGATCTTCTCGCTCGACCCGTCGCCGGACCGCACCGAGGAGGTCATCCTCGCCGCCCGGGCCCATGACGAGCGCATCAAGCTGCTCAAGTTCTCCCGCCGCTTCGGCCAGCCCATGGCCACGCTGGCGGGCATGGAATACTCGCGCGGCGACGCCGTCATCGTGATGGACGTCGACCTCCAGGACCCGCCCGAGCTCGTGCACGAGATGGTGGCCAAGTGGCGCGAGGGCTTCGAGGTCGTGCTGCCCCAGCGCCGGAACCGCACCGGCGAGCCCTGGCTCAAGCGCTTCGTCTCCGCCGTCGGCTACCGCGTGATCAACAAGATCGCCGACGTCCAGATCCCGCCCAACACCGGCGACTTCCGCCTCATGTCGCGGCGCGTGGTCAACGAGGTCGTGCGCCTCAAGGAGACCCACGGCTTCCTGCGCGGCATGGTCGCCGTGGTCGGGTTCCGGCAGTGCATCATCCCCTTCGACCGCCCGCCGCGGCATGCCGGCGCCACCAAGTACAACCGTTTTCTCGGCTCGCTGCGCATCGGCTTCAACGGGATCTTCTGCTTCAGCACCTACGCGCTGCAGATCAGCACGCTGCTGGGGTTCTTCATCGCGGGCTGCTCGTTTCTTCTGATGGCGATCTACCTGTTCTACAAGTTCATGGGCTGGACAATCCTCTGGGGCAACCCGACTACCATCATCCTCATCTCCTTCCTCGGCGGCATCCAATTGATCAGCGTCGGCATCCTCGGCGAGTACATCGGCCGCATCTACGAGGAGGTCCGCAGCCGGCCCCGCTACATCGTCGACCGCTCGGCCGGCTTCGAGCCCCGGGGCTGACCCGCCATGCCCGCCGCCAAGTGGCCCAAGGTCCTGCCCCCGCTCACGCCCGAGCAGCAACAGCGGAACCACGAGTTCATGCGCCTGTGGCATGAGGAGCTCGCCGGCCGCAGCCGCTACGGGCTGGTCGAGCGCTTCAACCACACCTTCCCGGTCCGCCACTCGCGCCCAGGCTTCCGCACCACCCTCGAGATCGGCGCCGGGCTCGGCGAGCACCTCGAATACGAGCGGCTCACCCCCGAGCAGGAGCGCAACTATTACTGCAACGAGAGCCGCGAGAACATGGCCGCGGGCATCCGCGCGCGCTTCCCGAACGTCCGGACGATCGTGGGCGACTGCCAGGAACGCTTTGATTTCCCTGACGGCTACTTCGACCGCTACATCGCGGTCCATGTGCTCGAGCACCTGCCTAACCTGCCGGCCGCGATCCGCGAGGCCTACCGGCTGCTCAACAAGACGACCGGCCAGATGCTCATCGTCCTGCCCACCGAGGGCAGCCCCGCCTATTCGCTCGCCCGCAAGCTCTCCGCCGAGCGCGTCTGGTACCGCCACTACGATGCGCCGTACGTGGAGTTCTACGGCCGCGAGCACATCAACCTGATCCCGGAGGTGCTGGCGGAGCTGCACCCGTATTTCACCGTTGTGCGCCGCTCCTGTTTCCCCCTGCCTTTCCTGCCGTTCCTCTTCTGCAATCTCTGCATCGGCTACGTGCTGCAACCCCGCTCCCGGCCCCTTTCATCGTGACCGCCATCAAACACGCCTTCGTCACCGGCGCCGCCGGTTTTGTCGGCTCCAATCTCGTCGATCGCCTGCTCGCCGACGGCGTGACTGTCACCGGCTGGGACAACTTCTCGACCGGCCAGGATCGCTTCCTCGACGGTGCGCGGGCCAACCCGCGCTTCCGCCTGCTTCGCGGCGACACCCTCGACCTGCCCGCGCTGGCCGCGGCCATGCGCGGGGCGGATTTCGTTTTTCACCTCGCGGCCAATGCCGACATCAAGGACGGCTGGTCGCACCCGCGCCGCGACCTCGAGCAGAACACCATCGCCACCTCGAACGTGCTTGAGGCGATGCGCACCGCCGGCGTCGGCCGCATCGCCTTCTCGTCCACGGGCTCCGTCTACGGCGAGGCCCTGGTCACGCCCGACGCGCCCACGCCCGAGGACGCCGCCTTCCCGGTGCAGACGTCGCTTTACGGGGCCTCGAAGGCCGCCGGCGAGGGCCTCATCGCCGCCTACGCCGAGGGGGCGCAGCTGACCGAGGCTTACATATTCCGCTTCGTCTCGATCCTGGGCGAGCGCTACACGCACGGCCACGTGTTCGACTTCTACCGGCAGTTGCTGGAACACCCCGACCGCCTCGCCGTGCTCGGCGACGGCACGCAGCGCAAGAGCTACCTCTACGTGCAGGACTGCATCGACGCCATGCTCCACGTCGCGCGCCGCGGCACCGCCCGGGATGCGCGCCACCGCACCCAGGTCTACAACCTCGGCACGCCGGAATACGTGGAGGTCAACCAGAGCATCGGCTTCATCTGCGCCGCCCTCGGCCTCTCGCCCCGCCTCGAGTATTCCGGCGGCAACCGCGGCTGGGTCGGTGACAATCCGTTCATTTTCCTCGATACCCGGAAGATCCGGGCCACCGGTTGGCAGCCCAGGCTCACCATCGAGCAGGGCATCATCCGCACGCTTCGCTGGCTTGAGGCCAACCGTTGGGTTTACACCGCCCGGCGCGAAGCCCGCTAGCCCGCCCTGTTGCCATGCGCGCACTTCCGGCCTGGCTCCGCTCCCCTTGGCTGTGGCTCGCCGCCGTGGTCCTGATGGTGGCTGAATTCTGGTTGTTCGACGCGATGACCTCGCGCCATTGGACCCGTTCCTACCCCCGCTGGAATGACCAGATCCAGTATCTTTCCGAGGCCTACACGGCCTTCGAGCACGCCAAGCTTCACGGCCTCGCTTCCGGCCTGAGGTTTGCACTCAGCAAGACGGCCCTGCAGGGCACGCTCCACGACACCTTCGCGCTGCCGGTCTTCTGGCTCGTGGGCTCGGCGTCCCGCAGCGCGGCCCTCAGCCTGAACATGCTGGCCTTCCTCGCCTGGCAGGCGACGCTGTTGTTCACGGTCATCCGGCTCACGGGCTCGCGCGCGCTCGGCTGGATGGCCTTCGGCCTGCTGCTGTGCGTCGCCTGGCCGTGGTCCGGCGAGGCCGCGTCGGCGGTGGATTTCCGTCTCGACCACGCGGCGATGTGCCTGATGGGCGTCACCGCCTGCCTCGCGCTGCTCAGCGACGGCTTCCGCTCGACCCGATGGACGCTCGCATTCGGCGCGGCCGTGGGCGTGACCATGCTGGAGCGTTTTCTCACGGGCATCTACTTCGCGGGCTTTTACCTGGCGGCGGCGGCCTGGGTCCTCGCCGGCGCCGATCGCTGGCCACGGCTGCGCAACCTGCTCTATGCGGGGATGCTCACCACGGCGCTGGCCCTGCCGGTGTTCTGGCTGAACCGCACGGCCATCTACACCTATTACTGGGTCGGTCACGTGACCGGCGCCGAGAGCGCCGCCCGCTTCCGGGGCTTGGATCTTTGGCACTCGGTGCAGTTCATCTTCGGCAACCTCGGCCGCATGCACCTCGGCACCTATTTCGGCTGGACCGTCCTCGGGCTGACCGGGTTGCTCGTGGCCCTGCGTCGATTCCGCTCGCCACCGCCCGCCGTCCCGGGTGTCCGCGGCTGGGGCTTCATCGCCACGGCCTACCTGCTGGTCCCCGCGGCGATCCTCTGCCTCCACAAGCAAAAATCGGAGTATGTGCTGGGGGTGCTCGTCCCGGGAGTGATGCTGCTGGTGGTGTGGCTCTGGCACCGCCTCGCCTGGCCGGCAGCCGGCGTCCCGGTCCCCGGGTGGCGCCGGTTCCTGCCTGCGCTGCCCGCCGTTGCGGCCCTGGTGATCGGGGGCAACTACTTCGTGCAGCGCCAGTGCCGGCAACCACACTCCGACGAGGCCCGGGCCAGCTTCCGCAAGATCAATGAGATTTCCGACTATATCTTCCGCACCGCCCGGGCCGGGCAGGTTCCCAATCCCAACATCACGGTGGACCAGGTGGTGGATTTCCTCGATGCGCAGATCCTGCAGGTAACCTGCTACGAGCGGCACAAGGTTTGGGTGCCCTTCGTCATCCAGCTGCCCAACAGCATCCTCGCCGAGCAGGAGGACGTGGTCTTCTACCGGATGAATCTCTGCGATTTCGTCGTGCTCACCGAGAACATGGAAGGCTCCGGCTACTGGCCATACGATAAGGAGATGCGCCGCCTCTACCCGCGGCTCAAGGCGTGGGCCGACGAGAATTTGCACTGTGTCGGCCGCTTCTCGGCGTTTCAGCGTGATATGTGGCTTTACCAGCGCCGCTCGCTTCCCCGATGATGTGACGCCGGGCAAATGAACGTCACCATCCTCGGACTTTGGCACCTCGGTTCGGTCACCGCCGCGTGTCTCGCGCGCCACCATCGCGTGACCGGACTGGACTTCGATGCCGTCACCGTGCAGGGCCTCGCCGCCGGTCGCGCCCCGCTGCATGAACCGGGACTGGATGACCGCCTGCAGGCCGGCCTGGCCGCCTCGCGGCTGGACTTCACGTCCGACCCGGCCGTCGCGGCCCATGCGGCCGACGTGCTCTGGGTCTGCTACGACACGCCGGTCGACGCCGACGATCGTTCGGATGTCGGCTGGGTCCTCGAGCGGCTCAGCCGCGTGCTCCCCCTCCTGCGTCCGGGCACCGTGGTTCTCCTCTCCTCCCAGCTGCCGGTCGGCACCTGCGCCCAGCTCGCCGCCCTCCACCCTTCCCTGCATTTCGCCTGCTCGCCGGAAAACCTCCGCCTGGGCAAGGCCATCGAGGCCTTCGAGCAGCCCGCCCGGATCATCATCGGCGCCCCTGCCGCCGCCCGCCCCGTGCTCGAGGCCCTGCTCGCGCCGATCGGCGCGCCGCTGGTCTGGATGCGCCCGGAGTCGGCCGAGATGGTCAAGCACGCCCTCAACTCGTTCCTCGCCCTCTCGATCGCCTACATCAATGAGATCGCGCAGCTCTGCGAGACGGTCGGCGCCGACGCGCAGGAGGTGGCCGCCGGGCTGAAAAGCGAGCCCCGCATCGGGCCCCGGGCCTACCTCAACCCCGGCGGACCTTTCGCCGGCGGCACCCTGGCGCGCGATGTGGTGACACTCTCGAACCTCGGGGCCCGGAGCCAGATTCCCCTTGCCCTCGTGCCCGCCATCAAGGCGAGCAACGATCGCCACCGCGGCTGGGCCGCCCGCCGGCTGCGCGAGACCCTGGCCGGCACCGCGCAACCCGTCGTCGCCGTCCTCGGCCTCGCCTACACGCCCGGCACGAGCACGCTGCGCCGCAGCGCCGCGGTCGAGCTCTGCCGCGAGCTCACCGCCGCCGGTTGCAAGGTCCGCGCTTTCGACCCGCTGATCCGCGCGGCGGACGATGCGCATCGCGACCTCACGCTCGCGGCCGATCCCACCGCCGCGCTCCGCGACGCGCATGCGGCCGTGATTTGCACCGAGTGGCCGGAATTTCGCGATTACGACTGGCCCCGCTTGCTCGGCGTCATGCGGCAGCCCCTCGTCGTCGACGCCAACCGCTTCCTCGAGAAAGTCATGGCCGGCGCCCCGGGCCTCCGCTACATCACCGTCGGACGCCCATGAAGCTATCCGGACTCAACACCCTCGTCACCGGCGGCAGCCAGGGCTTCGGCCGGCACATCGTCGAGGCCTTCCTCGCCGAGGGCGCCAACGTGCTCTTCTGCGCGCGCACCGCTGCCGATGTCGCCCGTACCCTGACCGAACTCGCACCGAAAGTCGCACAGGGCCGGCAGTTGATCGGCCTGTCCTGCGACGTCTCCGACCCGGCCAGTGTCGCCGCACTCTTTGCGCGGGCGGCCACCCTCGGCCGGCTTCATGCCGTGGTGAACAACGCCGGCATCTACGGTCCGATTGGCCCGACCGAGGACGTCGCCCTCGCCGACTGGAACCAGGCCTGGGCCGTCAACGTCACCGGCACCCTGCTCGTGTGCCAGCATGCCGTGCGCGCCATGAAACCGGCCGGCGGCGGCCGGATCATCAACATATCGGGCGGAGGCGCCACGACGCCCATGCCGCGCCTCGTCGCCTACGCCGCCACCAAGGCCGCGGTCGTCCGCCTCACCGAGACGCTCGCCGAGGAGTACCGCGCCGACGGCATTTTCGTGAATGCCGTCGCCCCGGGGGCCCTGCGCACGCGGTTCATGCAGCAGGTGCTCGCGGCCGGCCCGGAGAAGGCCGGCGCGGCCTTCTACGCGAAGAACAAGAAATGGACCGAGGAGGGCGCGACTGACCCGCGCCTGGGCGCCGCACTCTGCGTCTATCTGGCCAGCGCCGAGAGCGAAGGCATCACGGGCAAGCTCATCAGCGCCCAGTGGGACCCGTGGCGCGACCTGCAGAAGTTCCGCGAGGAATTGCAGGGCGACATCTATACCCTGCGGCGCATCGTGCCGGAAGACCGCGGGCGCAAGTTCGAGACCTGATGGCCGCGCCCCTCCAGTATGCCATCGCGGGGTGCGGCCTCATTGGCCGGAAGCGCGCCGCCGCGCTGCCCGCCGGCAGCCTGCGCTATGCCTGCGACCTTGACGCCACCCGCGCCGCGACGCTGGCGCAAGGCCACCCGGGTTGCCAGGCCGTCACCGAGTGGGCGACCGTCGTGGCCGACCCGGCCATCAACGCCTGCATCGTCGCCACGCTCAACGGCGCCCTCGCCCCGCTGACGCTCGCGGCGGCCCGGGCCGGCAAGCACGTGCTCGTGGAAAAACCGGGCGGGCTCAACGCGGCGCAGCTGCGCGCGGTCCAGTCCGCCGCCGCCGCGACCGGCGCCAAGGTGCGGCTGGGCTACAGCCACCGTTTCCACCCGGCGCTGCAAAAGGCCCGCGAGATCTTCGAGTCGGGAGCCCTCGGGCCGATGATGTTCCTGCGCGGCCGCTACGGCCATGGCGGCCGCAAGGGTTACGACCGCGAGTGGCGCGCCGACCCGCGGCTCTCCGGCGGCGGCGAGCTGATCGACCAGGGCGTGCACCTCATCGACCTCGCCGGCTGGTTCCTCGGGGAATTTCCCACCGTCGAGGGGCATGCCGCGACCTACTTCTGGGACATGCCGGTGGACGACAACGCGTTCCTGTCGCTGCGCACCGCGGGCGGCCAGACCGCCTGGCTGCACGTCAGCTGCACCGAGTGGAAGAACCTCTTCTCACTCGAGCTCTACGGCCGCGACGGCAAGGTCGCCATCGACGGCCTCGGCGGCAGCTACGGCCCGGAGCGCTGCACCTATTACAAGATGCTCCCGCAGATGGGCCCGCCCGAGACCTCCGTCTGGGAGTATCCCGCCGGCGACACCTCCTGGGCCCTCGAGCTGGCCGCCTTTGCCGACGACATCCGGCTGGACCGCGAGCCCGCCCCGGGATTGCGCGAGGGCATCCGAACCCTTGAGATCGTCGAGTCCCTCTACCGCCGGTGCGGCTACCCCGTGAACGACGCCGCGGTCTGAACCCCTCGTCCCTTCACCGATGATCATCACCCGTTCCCCCCTGCGCATCTCCCTCGGCGGCGGCGGCACCGACCTGCCCTCGTACTACCGGGAACACGGCGGCTTCCTCATCGCCGGCGCCCTCGACAAATACGTCTACATCACGCTGCACCGCACGTTCGTGCCGGACCTGATCGTCAAGTATTCGAAACTCGAGCGCGTCGCCCATGCCTCCCAGCTCGAGCACCCGATCATCCGCGAGGCCCTGCTGCTGCTCGGCATGGATGGGAAGTCGATCGAGCTCACCTCGATGGCCGATATCCCCGGCGGCACCGGCCTCGGGTCCTCGGGCAGCTTCACCACCGCCCTGCTCAAGGTGCTGCACGCCGCGAACAAGAACCTGATCTCGCCCGCCGAGCTGGCCGAGCAGGCCTGCCACATCGAGCTCGATAAGCTCGGCGAACCGATCGGCAAGCAGGACCAGTACATCGCCGCCGTCGGCGGCATCACGGCCTTCACTTTTCACCGGGACGGCCGCGTCGAGTACCGGCCCTGCAAGATCAGCGAGGAGACGCTGTTCAACCTCGAGGACAACCTGCTCCTCTTCTTCACCGGCTACTCGCGCTCGGCCTCGGCGATCCTCAAGGACCAGAACGACAAGTCCAAGGCCAGCGACCCGGCGATGCTCGACAACCTGCATTTCACCAAGGAGCTCGGCTACCGCTCCCTCGCGGCGCTCGAGGAGGGCAACCTGGATGAGTTCGCGCGCCTCATGGACGTCCACTGGCAGCGCAAGAAGGCGCGCAGCACCGGCATGAGCAACGCCCACATCAACGAGTGGTACGACCACGCCATGGCCAACGGCGCCCTGGGCGGCAAGCTGATCGGCGCGGGTGGCGGCGGCTTCCTCATGTTTTACGCCCACGACAAGCGCCGGCTGCGCCACGCCATGCGCGAGAAGGGCCTGCAGGAGGTCCGGTTCCGCTTCGATTTCGAGGGCACCAAGGTGGTCGCGCAGAACTGACGGCACCGGCGCGTTGGCGGCATGATCTTCAACACGTACTGGTTCATCGGCTTCTGCGCGGTCTTCTTCCCGGTCTTCTGGCTCCTCCGTCTCCCCGGCCTGCGCCGCACCTGGCTGCTCGCAGGTTGCGCGTACTTTCATTACCACTTTGCCGGGCCGGCGGGAGTCCTGCCGATCGTCGCGATCGGGATTGCGACATACCTGCTGGCCCTGCCCCGCATCCGCCTGCTCTGCGCCCTCGGCGTCGTGCTGGCGGTGGCCACCCTGTGCTTCTACAAGTATGCGGTCTTCCTCTGCCACGACGCGATCGGGCTGCTGGCCCCGCGCCTCGCGGCCGACCTGGGCCGCCAGGTGCAGGACCTGCTGCCGGGTGCGCCGCCGCTTGCGGTCAGCTTCTTCGTCTTCGAGTTCGTCCATTACCAGATCGAGGTCTACCGCGGCCACGAGCCGATCCGCCGCCCGGACGATTTCATCCTTTTCGCCATCCACTTCCCATCGCTCACGGCGGGACCAATCAAGCGCTACGGCGACTACCTGCCGAGCCTGCGGCAGGGATTGACCGGCGTGAGTCCTGAGGACGTCGCGGCCGGCGCCACGCGCCTCGCCCTGGGCTTGGTGAAAAAAGTGGTCCTCGCCGACAACCTCACGCTGGTGATCGACTTCCACCAGCCGCAATTCACCTCGCTCCCGCCCGGCCAGGCCTGGCTGTTCGCCGGTGCTCTCTCCGCCCGGATCCTGCTCGATTTCAGCGGCTACAGCGACATGGCGATCGGCCTCTCGCGGATGATGGGCATCCGCCTGCCGGAGAACTTCCATTATCCCTACGCCGCGACCTCGCTGCAGGACTTCTGGCAGCGTTGGCACATCTCGCTGACTTCCTGGATTCGCGACTACATCTACATCCCGCTTGGCGGCAACCGCCACGGTCTCGCCCGGCAGTTGCTGAACGCGATGATCGTCTTTGCGCTCTGCGGCCTGTGGCACGGACCAGCCTGGAACTTCGTCCTCTGGGGCCTGTGGCATGGCGCCGGGCTCGTGCTCAACCACGCCTACCCGCGGCTGCTGGGTCCCCTGGGGACAAGGCTGGCGGGCCTCTTCGCGCGCTTTCCGGTCCTCGGTTGGGCGCTCACGCTCCTCTGGGTCATTCCGGGCTGGCTTCTCTTCTTTTACGAGCCAGCCACGGCCTGGCGCATGGCCGTCAAGCTCTTCACTTTCGCATGAAACCCGCGGCCTCCCGACTCGGCAGCTGGCTTCTCCTCGCGGGCATCGCCGCCGGGTTTCTCCTCGCGTGCGGGGAGGGCCACCGCGCGGCCGCCTACAGCAAGCCGAGAGCGTTCACGCGCTTTCATCAGCGCATCAGCCCGGACGCGAGTTTTTACCCGCCGTACGCGATGCTTGAGGCGCTGGCCCTCGCGCGCTGGGCCCCGGGAAAGACGCTGGTGATCATCGGCGGCAACTCGATCCTCAACGGCGTGGCCCAGCCGGAAAGCGAGGTCTGGAGCCTCCGCCTGCAGGAAATGCTCGGCGACCGTTACGTCGTGGTCAACCTGGCCTTCCGGGGCTCGATGGCCGCGCAAGGCGGAGCGCTGGTGGCCGAATCGCTGCAACGCCGCGGCTACCCCGTGATCTTCGTCGCCAACACCTACCCGCACGCCGGTTGCGGTCGCGCCGCCGATGGACCTTACGGCTATTTTTACTGGCAGGCGCTGCACCAGGGCAAATTGTCCGACTATCCCGCGCGCACGGCGGACCTCCAACGGTGGCGAACGGCCCGGCCCGAGGCCGAGCGAATCAAGTTGGCGGAGACCGAGCTCGGAGCGCGGATTGAGGCCGTGACGCGCGCCCAGTCGCTCTGGGTGCATGTCTCCTATCGCCACCTGTTCACCGTGTGGAATTTCATCCTCGGCCGGGATTTCTGGCGCCCCCGCGTTTGGGCGCCGGACAATGAACCCGCCGCCCCGCCGGTGGAGGAGCGGTTTCGCCATGAACCGGAGGCCGAGTTGGCCACCGTCCGCGGCTTCACCGAGACCCTCTACGTCCCCGGTCCGAGCGGAAGCCCCCAACTCGACCCGGCGTGGCCCACCCGTCTGGGCGACGAGATCGAGGCCGCTTTCGTGCCGGCACTCCGTCCCCGCATGCTGATGCTGCTCAGCCAGTCCGCCCCGCCTTATCTCGAGCGCCTGACGCCGGCCGAGCGATCCCGCAACCGGGCGGCCTACGCGGCCGCCGCGCGCATCTGGCGCGATCACGGGATCAACACCATCGTCGCGGGCGAAGGCTTCGCCGCCAGTGACTACTTCGACCGCCTGCACCTCACGGGCGAGGGCGGCCGGAAGGTCGCCGCCTTGGTGGCCGAACAGATCACGCAGATGAACTCGGACTAGCCACCATGCCAGCCTTCCTCGCCAAATTCCGGTCCACCCTCACGCTTCGCCTGCTGGGCCGCTTTGTCCTCGGCCTCGCCATCGGCGTGCTTTTCCACTACCTGCTCTATCGCTTCTTCCTGCCCGTCCAACCCTTCATCTACGTCGCCTTCTGAACACCGATCCCCAAGCCATGCCCGTCGCGGTCCTCGCCGGCGGCCTTGCCACCCGGCTCCTGCCGGTCACGGCGAAGGTGCCGAAACTGCTGGTCGAGGTCGGGGGCGAGCCGTTCTTCTCGCACCAGCTCCGGCTGCTGCGCCGCGCCGGCCTGCGCCGGATTGTGCTCTGCACGGGCCACCTCGGGGAGATGATCGCGGAACGCTACGGCGACGGCGCGGGTTGGGACATGCAGATCACGTACTCGCACGACGGCCCGAGGCTCCTAGGCACCGGCGGCGCCCTTATCCGCGCCTTGCCCCTGCTGGGCGAGGCCTTCTACGTGCTTTACGGCGACTCGTACCTGCCGGTGGATTACGCCGGGGTCGGCCGGGCCTTCCTCGCTTCCGGCCAGCTCGGCCTGATGACCGTCTTCGCCAACGCCGGCGCCTACGATCGCAGCAACGTCTGGTACGAGGCCGGCCGCATCCGCCTGTATTCGAAGAAAGAGCATCGCCCCGAGATGCGCCACATCGATTACGGGCTCGGCGTCTTTCGCGCCACGGCCTTCACCGACCGCCCGCGCGATGCGGTCGTCGACCTCGCCGAGGTGCAGGCCGACCTCTGCCGGCGCGGTGAACTCGCCGGATTTGAGGTGAAGGAGCGGTTCTACGAGATCGGGTCCCCGACCGGCCTCGCCGAGCTCGACGGGCTCATTCGCGCCGGCCAACTTGGGCGCTGACTTTCGTGCCCGACCGCCTTTTACCCCGACCATGTCCTACGCCGCCCAGCACCTTCGCGAAACCGCCGAGATCGTCTCCCGGCTGAACCCCGCCGACTGCGAGCAATGCGTCGCGGTCCTGCGCGCCACGCGCGAGCGCGGCGGCCGGCTCTTCATCCTCGGCGTCGGCGGCAGCGCCGCCAACGCCTCCCATGCCGTCAACGATTTCCGCAAGATCGCCGGCCTCGAGACCTACGCGCCCACCGACAACGTCTCCGAGCTCACCGCCCGCACCAATGACGAGGGCTGGGCCACGGTGTTCGTCGAGTGGCTGCGCACCTCCCGCCTCAACGCGAAGGACTGCGTCATGGTCTTCTCCGTCGGCGGCGGCAACCTGGAGAAGAACGTGTCCCCCAACCTCGTCACCGCCCTGCAGCACGCCAAGCAGGTCGGGGCCAGCGTCATCGGCCTCGTCGGCAAGGACGGCGGCTACACCGCCAAGGTCGCCGACGCCTGCGTGATCGTCCCGGTGGTCAATGCCAGCAACGTCACGCCGCACTCCGAGGCCTTCCAGGCCGTCATCTGGCATCTCTTCGTCTCGCATCCCGCGCTGAAGGTTAACCTGACCAAGTGGGAATCGGTGGCCCCCAAGGCCTGAACCTGCCGGCCGTGCCCCTGCGCCCCGCAGTTTTTCTGGACCGCGACGGGACGCTGAACGTGCCGGTGATCCGCGACGGCCGGCCACACCCGCCGGCCAGCCTCGATGAGTTCCGGTTGTTCGCAGACGTGCCGGCCGCCTGCCGGGCCCTGCATGCCGCCGGTTTCGTGCTCGTCGTCGCCACCAATCAACCCGACGTCGGCCGCGGCACGACCCCGCTGGCCGTGGTTGACGCCATCCACGCGCGGCTGCGGGAACTCATTCCCGAAATCACGCGCATCGAGGTCTGCATCGCCCCCGGCCAGGGCGTCGCCCATCCCGAGGACCGCCGCCGCAAGCCCGCGCCCGGCATGCTGCTCGATGCCGCCGCCGCGCTCAGCCTCGATCTCACGCGCTCCTGGATGATCGGAGACCGGTGGCGCGACGTGGACTGCGGCCGCCAGGCCGGGGTGCGCACGATCTTCATCGACCTCGGGCACGACGAGGCCCTCCGCACCCCGCCCGATCACGTCGTCCGCGACTTCTCCGCGGCGGCCGCCATTATCCTTGCCGCGGCGCAGGCCTGATTTCTTTTTACCCCATGCCCAACCTCACCGACCTCAAGATCCAGATCTACGCCGATGGCGCCGACAAAGCCGGTATCCTCGATCTCTACGCCAAGCCCTACATCAAGGGTCTGACCACCAACCCGACCCTCATGGCCAAGGCGGGCATCAAGGACTACGAGGCCTTCGCCAAGGACATCCTCCAGACTGTGACGGCCAAACCCATTTCGCTTGAGGTCTTCACCGACGACCTCGCCGAGATGAAGCGACAGGCGCTGAAGATCGCCTCCTGGGGCCAGAACGTCTACGTCAAGATCCCGATCACCAACTCGGTCGGCGTCTCCTGCCTACCCCTCATCCGCGAGCTCGGCCAGCAGGGGGTGAAGCTCAACGTCACCGCGCTCTTCACGCTCGAGCAGATCGCCGGCGTGGCGGCGGCCCTCAACCCCGCCGTGCCCTCCGTGGTGTCGGTCTTCGCCGGTCGCATCGCCGACACGGGCATCGACCCCACGCCCATCATGCGCGCCGCCAAGGCGCTCCTCGCCGGCCAACCCAAGGCAGAGCTCCTCTGGGCCAGTGTCCGCGAGGTCCTGAACATCTTCCAGGCCGAGGAAGCCGGCTGCGCCATCGTCACCGTCCCGCACGACATCCTCGCCAAGGCCGCCAAGATGTACGGCATGGACCTGACCGCCCTTTCGCTCGACACGGTGAAACTGTTCGCAAAGGACGCGGCGGCGGCCGGTTACAGGCTCTAGGCCAAGCGCCGCATCCGCAAGTGGCGCAGGCCCTGCCATGGACCTCTTTTTGATTCACAGTCTGGTCCTGCTCTGGTCCTCGACCCTGGCCGCCCGCCGCCTGCTGGTCGGCGCTGCCGACCGCATCCTCGCCACCTGGGTCCTCGCCTGGGGCAACATCGTGCTGGCGAGCCTGCTGCTTTCGGCCGTGGGGCGGCTGGGGCAGCCGGCGTGGTTCCTCGTCGCCTCCAGTGCCCTGGGCATCGCGGCCTGCCTGCTGGCAGCCTGTTGCCGCGCCGAAGATCCGGGTCCGCCGGAGGCCGGGTCGCTCCGGCTCGGCTTGACGGTCCCGTTCCTGCTCACGCTTCTGCCGATCGCCCTGGCCCTCGGTCGCGTCGCCTGGGCATATCAGCCCAACGCCCAAGCCGCCCTCTCGCACGAGTTGCCACGCGCCCTTTTCTACCTTGGCCAGGGCTCGCTCGGCCACTTCGACACGGGCGATCTCCGCCAGGTCTTCCATCCGTTCAACGGCAACCTGCTTCAGCTCTTCGGACTGGTCTACCGCCCCCCACTCCCCTGCCTCAACGCTTGGAACGTGGCCGCCTGGATCGTCGCCGGCTTCGCCGTCCACCGCGCCTGCCGACTCGCCGGCCTGAGCCCGGGATCCGCGCTGGCCGGCGCCTGGTTCGCCCTGATCTCCGCTCCGGTCCTGATCCAGGGAGCCACATCGTCCGTCGACCTGCCCGCGAGCATCTCGCTGCTGTCCGGCTTGGTCTTCGCGGTGCGCTACCGGCGGGCCCGCCTGACGCGGGACGGGCTGCTGGCCGGCCTCGCCCTCGGCCTGGCCTTCGGCAGCACGCTTGCTTTCACCTTCCTGCTCATTCCGCTGCTGCTGGTGCCCTGGCGGCCCGGTGGCCGCTGGCCGTGGCAAGGGCTCGGCGCTTGCTGGCACGAGCGGCGCACTTGGCTCGTGCCCGCCATCCCCGCCCTCCTTGTCGGGCTCCCGCCTGTCGCCATCAACCTGGTGGAAACCGGCCGCTGGATGGCCTGGCATCCGGACGGCCCGCTTGGGACCGGGCACGGCGCCGCCTTTCAGGCCCTGGGCGCCGGCCTCCGCCAATGGATCCCATCGCTCGATTCCGCGCCGGCCGACAACGCCGCGTGGTTTGGCTGGCCTGGGCTGCTCCTCCTGGCCAGCGCCGGCCTCTGCCTCGCCCGGCCCCGCCGAACTCCGGGCCTGCCTGTCGGCCTGGCCTGGGTCGGCCTCGGTTGGCTCCTCGCGCTGCTTGCACTGCAACCCGCGACCTTCCGCCATCCCGGCGGGCTCATTCCGGCATTCCTGCTGCTCACACCTTGCCTGGCCGCCGCGCTGGACCTGCGCCACCGCCTCACCCCGGGCCTGAGTCGCGCCGCCGCGGCATTCCTCCTGTTCGCTGCCACGGGGGCGCTCGTGAACGCCGCTTCCGTGCTCCTTTTCAATCCGAGCCGGCCGCTGGCGGCGCTGCTCGACCGCGAGCTCTACGCCCCCGGACTGCCTTCGCTCCCCCTGCTCGTCGGCCACCGCCTCGCGGATCAGCGGTGGATCAACGTCGATTCCGATGCGACCGACGCGCCCGTTCTCCCGTTCCTGGTGCTGGGGCGCAACCAGCGATTCACCGCGCACGCGGGCACGGTCGAGGCCGCCTATAACCTCATCAGCCGGGCCGCTGGCGCCCGCCAGCGGGCCTACGAACATGGGGACCTGCAGCCAGCATACGTCATCATGCCGGTTCCCACGAAGGCAACGGGGGGCGTCGAGTTCCTCGGCACCGTCGGGGTCGGCGCCGCGGCACGCGATTACTTCGGCCTCGAGCCCCGGACCCACCCCGCCGTCCTGCCGGCGAACCGCTGCCTGCTTGTCACCGTCCGCCGGCTCCCGGCGGATCCCCGGGTCGCATGCATCGCGGTGGCGGGCCTCGACCCCAGGGACGGCCTGCGGCTCGACATCGTGCTGGAGGCGGACGACGGTACCTCCACCCGCCTCGCCACGCTCGCAGCCGACGGCCGGGCCGAGGTGGCGCTCGCGGAGCCCTTCCACCTGCTGCACTTCAAGGCCGTACAGGTCGGCGACGAGGCCGTGGCCGGAGCCGCCGCGCTGCCCTACCGGATCCCGCCGGCCGCCTCCCCGCCTGGGCCCGTCACCCCCTCCAGCAGCGCCAACTCGATCTTCGTCACCGACCTCGTGCTCTCCATGCCGCCCCATGCCGTCCGGAGCGAGGGCCTCCTGCCGGTCGAGGGGCCCTTTCCCCAGTGGGACCTGCCTTACCTCCGCTGGGCCACCGTGCCCGTCATGCGCCTCTGGATACCGCCGACCAAGGGTCTCGCCCGCGTGCAGTTGTCCTTCAGCATCCGCCTCCACGTCCGCGAGCGCGCCGTCCTCGAGATCTGGCTCAATGGCGAGCGCGTGGAAACCTTCCGCATGGAAGGCCGCGACCAGTGGTTCGACCAGGTCCTGGATCTCACGCCGGGCCCCGGCCAGAACCTGGTCGAGTTTCGCGACGCCAGCCGCAAGGGCCGGCCCGACTGGCTGGGCTACCTCGAACGTAACCCCGACGTGAAGGCTCATGTGCTCAGCCAGCCGGTCCTGCCCGAGCAGGGCGCGCGCGAACATTACGAGGCTGCGGGTCGCCGCGAGGGCCGGATCCTGCCGGTCATTGCCACGGACGAGCCCGACGTGCCGCCGGAATCGTATTACTTCATGTTCCGCAACCTCCGCCTGGAGGGATTCACGCCGCCATGAGCGACCGCCCCCGCTCCCACCGCATCATCGTGTTCGCCCTGGCGGGCCTGGCCCTGGCCCACGCCTGGGGCATCATGGCCCTCATCTCCGCGTCGGATCCCTGGTACCGCAACACAGACATGAACGTCCACAACATGGTGGATGCGCTGGCAATCAACTCCGGCATCGCGCCCAATGAGATGGCCCAGCCCGCTGTCCCGCTCAAGTTCCTCCTGGCCCTCGACTACCGCATCCGTCACGAACTGGGCCTGCTCCGGGTATGGAACATGCGGCGGCTCGACGCCGCGCCCGATCCCCTGCGCGAGATCCCGCAGCTCATCCGCATCGGCCGGGTGCAAAGCCGGATCCTCGTACTGGTCCTCATCCTGTGCGCCGCCGGCCTGGTCCATGCCGTCACGCGTGATCCCGATGCCGCCGCCCTTGCCGTCATCCTGCTGGCCGGGAGCCCGGGCCTCCTGTTCCAGGGTCTCCTGACGCGTCCGGAACTGCTCTGCGTGGGCTTCGGCAATGTCCTCGCGCTCTGGGCGGTATGGCGGGCGACGTCCGGCCGGCGCGGCCACGCCCGCCAGGCCTGGTTGCTCGCGTCCGGGCTGCTGGGCGGGCTTGCCGCGCTGGAAAAGCTGCCGGGCGTTTGCTTCCTGGCCCTGGCCTTCGCGTGGTGTTGCGCCAGTGCTCTGCTGGCGCGGGACCACGAGGCCGATGAATCCGACCCGCCGGCGCTCTGGTACGCCGGTTGCCTCCTCCCTCTGGCCTGCGGCCTCGCCATCCTCGGGCTGCTGGTCGCGCTCGCGCCGCAGCACGACGCCTTGGGGCCCGTGGTCGTCGCGCGGCTCCGCCTCGCCGGCGCCGGCATCGCGCTCCTGCCGTTCCTCACCCTCGCCGGTGGCCGCAGCCGTCCGGCGCGCTTCGTGCAGCAGCGGATCCGCGAACTCGCCCTGCTCGGCGGAGGCGCGCTGCTCGCGCTGCTTGGCGGGTACCTGGCCCTGCGCACCGTGATGCCTGCCGGCGCGGCCGCCACCTACTACGCCAGCGTGCTGCACTTCCTCGTAAACCCCGCCCCCTACATGACGACGTTTCTCGCCGACACCCCGGCCGTCGGACGGGGTACCTTGGTGTTCTTCCGCGAAGCCCCGCTTATCGTCGTCGGCTCGGCCGTGGCCGCCGGCGCCGCCGTCGCGCTCCGGGGCACTCCCGCCCGACTCAAAGCCTTCATCATCCTTCTCGTCTCCGGCGCCGCCTTGCTGACCCTGCTGATGAGCCGGCGGTTCTTCGCCGACCAGTACAGCATCTTCCCCCAAGTGCCGCTCCTGATCGTCACCGCCCTCGGCTTCCACGCGTTCAGCCTGCGGTGGCGTGCGCGCGGGGCGGCGGTCGCCCCCCCCTGGCCGGTGCCGCTGGCCCTGGCCATCGCCTGCATCGTGATGTTCTCCGCGTATTTCCAGTTGCAGCCAAAATACGCCTACTATCAGGATGACGCGCTTCTGCCGACGAATGAGCTCACCCGCACCTTTCTCTTCGACCACGATGCCCATGCGCCGGCGTACCGCGAGCTGATGCAGCGGCATTATGGCGACCGCCGGAAATTTGTTGATCATCTCGAGCACTTTCTCGCCGACCCCGCCCACCGGCGGTGACGGCCCGACGTCGCCCACCCCCGTTCCCTTTCCTTCCCGATGCTGAAGACCAAACAAAAGATGTGGCTCGCCCGCCAAGTGCAGCGGTTCGTGATGGGGGCCCGCCGGCTTGCCGGGGCCGGTCCCGTCGCCCAGGTGAGCCGCCGCGGCCTCCGGTGGGAACTCGACCTGCGGGAGGGCATCGATTTCTCGATCTGGCTGCTCGGCGCCTTTGAGCCGGAGACCGTGCGTTGCTACCAGAACATCGTCCGACCCGGCCACGTGGTGCTCGATATCGGCGCCAACATCGGCGCCCACACCCTGCACCTCGCACAGGCGGTCGGCCCGGCCGGGCGGGTCTACGCCATCGAACCCACCGACTACGCCTTTGGCAAGCTGGTGCGGAACGCCGCGCTCAATCCCGGGCTCGCCAGCCGCATCCAGGGGCTGCAGTACCTGCTGGTCGCCGCCGATGCGGCCGACGCCCCGACAGCGCCGCTCTATTCCAGCTGGCCGCTCAAGTCCGAGGCCGGCGTGCACCACCTTCACCAGGGCCGCCTCATGGCCACGGAGGGCGCCAGCGCCCGCCGGCTCGACACCGTCGTCGCCAGCCTCGGCCTCCAGCGACTCGACTGCATCAAGCTCGATATCGACGGCGCCGAGTGCGACATGCTCCGCGGCGCACGGGAGACACTGACGCGCTGGCATCCACCGATAATCATGGAACTCGCTCCCTACGTCCTTGAGGAGAAAGGCACCAATCTCGCCACCTTGGTCGGACTCCTGCGCGACTACGGCTACAGCCTGTCCGACGCCGCCACGGGCCGGCCCGTCACGATGGAGGTTGCCGCCCTGGACGCCATGATCCCGCCCGGCGCCAGCCTCAATGTCGTGGCACGCGCCGCCGCGACCGTGCCGGTCGCCGGCTGAAACCAGCAGCTATGCCGGGATGAACGAGACCCCGTCCAGCCTACCCGACGCCGCGAGGCCGGACCGCACCGCCACGGCGCTGGTCCTCATGAGCTTCGCCATCATCGCCGCCTATACGCTGATGATCGATCTGAAGGGGGTGTCCACCGATGAAGGCATCCGCCTGGGCATCATCAACGGCGGCCGGCCCTACGTCCTGAACCAGCCGCCGGCCGATCCCGGCTGGGAGGCGGTCATCCAGACCAACTGGCCCTTCGCCTACCAGCCGCTCTATTTCCTCATGCAGCGCACGCTGATGAGCATCGCGCAGACCCAGGACGTCGTCTTCCTGCGCCTCGTCAACGTGGGCTTCCTCTGGCTCTGCCTGCAGGGCCTGATCACCCTGTCGCGCGCATGGCGCCTGCTCCCCAGACTTTTCCTTCTCGGGGTCTTCGGGTTCAACGCCTACCTGCTGATGCACGTGCTCCAGATCCGCGAGTACATCGTCGGAGTCGCATTCTACATCTGGTCCACTTGGTTCGTCCTGCGCCTCGGGGACCGGCAACTGGGCCGCGCCTGGGCCGACGTCGGCTGGTTCACGGCCTATGGTCTGCTCCTGGTGGCGGGTTTCTACACCCAGAGCTGGGTGGTGTTCCCGGCCATCGGCCAGTTCCTCTACCTGGTCGCGCGGCGCCGGCCCGAACCGCTGCGGTTCTACACGCACCTCGCGCTCAGCTACCTCGTCGTCTACGCCGCCACCTGGCCCTACCTGATTTCCCACCGGCAGAAGGTGGACGTGGGGCGCTGGGGTCGGGAAGGCTCGGACCTGTTGAGCCAGCTCGCGGACGGTTTCCAGTTTGTCCTTTCCGGCCACCTGCGCGGCGAACACCTGGCCATGGACCTGCTCTGCTGGTTCTGGCTGCTCGTCCTCGCCGCCGCGATCGTCGCGCTGCGCACGCGCGCCTCGCGCACCCTCGCCCCGGACTCCCGCCGGGATTTTCTCCGCCAGGGCAGCCTAATGGTGGTGTGCATGGCAGTCCCGCTCGCCGTGCAGGTCGCCTACTTCCTCAGGTACGACAACCTTTCCGTCTGGGCCCGCTACTTCATCGTCCACTACTTCTTCCTGTTCTGGCTGCTGGGCCTCGGCGTCCGGCACCTACACGAGCTCAGCCTCGCCTCCGGCCTCGCGTCCCGGGCTCGGCGCACCCTGCGCGGCGCCGTCGGGCTCATCGTTGCGGTCATGGCCGGTTCCGCGGTCTATCAGGTGGCCAGCTACTATCACGACCCGTTCTTGGACACCGGCCTCTCCCGCGAATCCAACTGGCGCATCCTCGCCCGTGAGCTCTCGCTGGTCCTCGAGCCCGACGACGTCGTGCTGACCCAGGAATTCATCAACCGCTCGACCCTGAGCTTTACCCGGCCGCTCGCGCACCGGATCATCATCCTGGCCGAGCTGGAGGAGGCCGACCTCGGGGCCGCCAACCGGCTGATCTTCCTCGAGTACGTGACGCAGATCCCGCAGCGCGCCGAACTCGCGGCCCGGGCTTCGCGCCTTGGCTTCAGCCACCAGCAGGTTCTGCCTGTCCATGCGTCGGACGGACAGGCGGCCCGCCACGAATGGCGCTTCGTGGTGTTCACCCGGCAGTGAGGCACTGGCCGGGCGGCGCGGATCCGCGGCGGTAAATCTACTCGACGCAACCGGCGAAAACCGGCTGCCTGAACTGCCTTACATCGTGCCGTCTTCCAGCCCGCCAACGCCTTTGCCTCCATCGCGCCTTGCCACCGACGCGCTGCCGCTGGAGCAGCACAACATCGAGATCCAGCGCAACCGCGAGGCCTGGGGCCGCAAGCCGATGTTGCGCGCGGCCTACCACGGCTTCTACCAGCAGATCGCCGCGCGGATCGACCGCTCCATCCCGGGCGCCATCGTCGAGCTCGGCTCGGGCATGGGTCGGATCAAGGACGTGATCCCCGACTGCGTCACGACCGACCTCTTTCCCAACCCCTGGCTCGACCGTCAGGAGAACTGCTACCGGCTCAGCAACGCCCCCGGCACGGTCTCGCACCTCGTCCTCTTCGACGTCTGGCACCACCTGCGCTACCCCGGCACGGCCCTCGCCGAGTTTCACCGCGTCCTTGCCCCCGGCGGCCGCGTGATCCTCTTCGAGCCCGCCATGAGCTGGATGGGGCGGCTCGTCTACCGCATCTTCCACCACGAGCCCGTCGCCATCCGCGAGCCCATCGCCTGGGAGGCGCCAGCGGGGTTTACCGCTGACCAAGCCGACTACTACGCGGCGCAGAGCTCCTCCACGCGCCTGTTCTGGTGGCGGGAAAAACACGGCTCCCTCGCCGGCTGGCGGATCCGCGAGGTGAAGCCCATCACGTCCTTCGACTACTTCGCCTCCGGCGGCTTCTCCGGCCCGCAGCTCGGCGGCCCGTTCCTGCACCGGCTGATGCGCGGGCTCGACGTCATCACCTCCCCCTTGCCCCGCCTCTTCGCCGCCCGCCTGCTGGTCGTGCTGGAAAAGGCCTAGACCCATGGCAACCGTCTCCGACATCACCCGCCAGCACCTCGCGAAGATCGCCGCCTTCTACGAGACCGCTCCGGCTGGGCTGAACCGCGCCGCCCGCAGCTACCGCGGCCTGCTCGCCCATCACTACAACCTGATCATCCCCGCCGGCGCCTCGGTGCTCGAGATCGGCTGCGGTGCCGGCGAGCTGCTCGCCCGCCTGCACGCGGGCCGCAAAGTGGGCATCGACCTCTCCGCCCGGCAGATCTCCGCCGCGCGTGCCCGGCTGCCGGACGCGGAGTTCCACGTCCAGGCCGGCGAGGAGCTCAGCCTCGAGGGCCGGTTCGACTTCATCATCATCTCCGAGACGCTCAATCAGGCGGCCGACGCGCAGCAGATGCTGCACCGCCTGCACGCGGTGGCCCACGCCGACACGCGCCTGGTCATCAACAGCTTCTCCTCCCTCTGGCGGCCGCCACTCGCCCTCGCCCGCGCGCTGGGCCTGCGGGCCCGCCAGCCGCAGTCCAGCTGGCTCAGCCCCCACGATCTCCGCAACCTCCTCCGCCTCGCCGACTGGGACCTCATCAACCGCCAGCCGCGCCTGATCCTGCCGGTGGCCTGCCTCGGGCTCGACCGCCTGCTCAACCGCTGGGCCGCGCCGCTCCTGCCCTTCCTCTGCCTCACCTCGTTTTGCGTCGCCCGCCCCGCGTGCCGCGACGCCGCGCCGGCCCGCACGGTCTCGGTCGTCATCCCCGCTCGCAACGAGGCCGGCAACATCGAGGCCGCCGTCCTGCGCACGCCCGAGCTTGGCGCCGGCACCGAACTGATCTTCGTCGAGGGCAACTCCAAGGACGACACCTGGGCCGAGATCCAGCGCGTGGCCGCGAGGTATCCCGAGCGGAAGATCAAGTGCCTGCAGCAGCCCGGCCGCGGCAAGGGCGACGCCGTGCGCGTGGGCTTCGCCGCCGCCACGGGAGATATCCTGATGATCCTCGACGCCGACCTCACCATGCCGCCCGAGGAGCTGCCCAAGTTCTACGCCGTGCTTGCCAGCGGCCAGGCCGAATTCGCCAACGGCAGCCGGCTGGTCTACCCGATGGACGAGAAGGCGATGCAATTCCTGAATCTCTGCGCCAACAAGGCCTTTGGCATGATCTTCACCTGGCTCCTCGGCCAGCCGGTGAAGGACACGCTCTGCGGCACCAAGGTGCTGTCGCGGGCGCACTACGAGCGGATCGCCGCCAATCACGCCTACTTCGGCGACTTCGACCCCTTCGGCGACTTCGACCTGCTCTTTGGCGCCGCCCGGCTCAACCTGCGCATCGCCGACGTGCCGATCCGCTACAAGGAGCGCACCTACGGCTCGACCAACATCCAGCGCTGGAAACATGGCTGGCTGCTGCTCCGCATGGTTCTGTTTGCCGCCCGCAAGTTGAAATTCGTGTAGGCTCCCTTGCGGTCGCCGCGGTGCCAATGGAAGGACCCGGTGCGCGCTGCCTCCCGCGGGGCAGGACTTCACCGGACGGAGCGGATCGCAGTATCAAGAATACGGCGTGACAAATCGCAGCGCAGCTTCATTCATAAAGGGTCAGGCTTTGGGGTTTGGGGTAGGCCGACCTTCCTGGCGAGTGCGGCATCCGGCGCGCGCTTCCAGGCGTTTACCTTGCGACTGAGCTCGAAGCGGTTACCCATGGCCAGCTCCGCCGTCAGCCAGCCATTCGTCGCGGTGGTACGGGTCTTCATGGCGGCAGCCACGGCAAGTTTCCAAGGGACCGCTTTCCCCGCTGTGGCCGCCTCGGCCTGGCTGCGGCCCACCCGGCGCATGAGCTGCGTCAGTTCCACCCGCCAACTGGCCTGCACGATCTCCCGCAGGACCGGGCCGGCAGGCGCCACCTTCGCTTGCAGGTGCCGATCAGCCATTTCTGCCACGAAACCCTCGGTGCCGTAGACCCAGCCACGGCTCATCCGCTCGAACTGCAGCTCTCGCTGGGCAGCTTTGTTGGCGGCGAGCCAAGCCAGATAATCGGCATACTTTCGGCGTCCGGCTGGTGTGTCAGCCAGACCCCCGGCGTGAGTCAGTGCGGCTTGGGGTCGGTACCACGCCAGGCGCACCTTGGGTTGCATCAGCCACCGAGCGCTCGTCCAAGGCCAGTCAGCCAGCTGGTTGACGGTGCACAGGCCGGCCCGCACTGGGTTGAGATGGATGTAGTGGCAGACGGCCCCCAAGCCGTCACTCTCGACTAGCAGGCTGTGGTAACGACCTTGGAACAGGTGGCCCCGTTCGCGGCGGATCCGGTTGAAACGCATCGCAAAGGTGCCCTGTAGCCAGCGCATTCCCTCCGCCAGGTTTGGCCGGGGCGTCTCCACAGCGAGGTGGTAGTGGTTCGACATCAGGCACCAGGCGTGCACCACCCAGCCGGTCTGCACGCAGGCCTCGCCGAGGCAGGTCAAAAACGCGGCCTTGGCCTTCTCGCTGCCGAAGATCGCCGACCGGTAGTTCCCCCGGTTGATCACATGGTACAATCCACCCTCCGCCTCGATTCGTAAACTGCGCGCCATCCACCGACTCTCCGCCTCCAGCTCCCACCGTCAACCCCAAACCCCAAAGCCTGACCCTTTACTCTGGCTACCTACCGGACCGGAACGAAGTGAAGGGAGGAAGCAGAGGACGTGACAGCTATTGCTGGCGCGACGTGTGCCGCCTGGGTCATTGAGGACGTTGCGAACGAGTAAGGCCGGAAACTAGATTCCCATCAATGCATCGTAGGCGTCACTTCTTTTGCCCTTCTTGAAGTCGGTCTCTAGCTTCACCTCGATCTTCTTTTCCTCCAGCACTTTTCCGTCGGCGTAAAGGCGAACAACACAACTCAATTGGTAAGACTCATAGGATAAATCCATATTTTTAAGAGCGCTGATAGTTGTGCCCATTTCAATCCTCTGATCTTTTTTATCAATCCACTTAGCCAAATCCAACTTGTGCGAACTTTCGGCTCCTCCAAGGGTGAGTTTAGATCCGCTGGCCAATCCGGTAAGGACTACATCCGAGACTTCGATCTTGTCCACTCGCTCACTATTAGAATGAAAATACCTGAAAGCTAAAGCATAGGGGTTCGCCCAATCTTGATATTTTTTATTGTTTTCCGAGTAGTCCTTATAGCTGCCTACAACTTCAATCTGTAGCTGTCCACGCCACACATTGAGATCCACCCGCTTAAAGGCATAATACCGATACTCTCTGCAGCCGGTGAGCATGGTGAGGATTCCAATGGTCATGATGAGAAGATATTTCATGGGACGGAAGAATCAACCACGGGGGTCTAGGGAGTGTTGCCGAAAATCAAATAGGGCAAGACATCGGCAAAGAAATGGGAGACTGGATTGCTCCCCCGATTCATGGTTCCCATGTTAATGGGATCAATCGTTCATAAAGGGTCAGGCTTTGGGGTTTGGGGTAGGCCAACCTTTCTGGCGAGCGCTGCATCCGGCGCGCGCTTCCAGGCGTTCACCTTGCGGCTGAGCTCGAAGCGGTTGCCCATGGCCAGTTCCGCAGTCAGCCAGCCATTCGTCGCCGTGGTGCGGGTCTTCATGGCGGCGGCCACGGCGAGTTTCCAAGGGACCGCCTTCCCGGCGGCGCCGGCCTCGGCCTGGGTGCGGCCCACCCGGCGCAGAAGCCGCGCCAGTTCCAATCGCCAGCTAGTTTGCACGATTTCCCGCCGGGCCGGGCCAGCGGGCGCCACCTTTGCCTGCAGGTGCCGATTGGCCATCTCCGCGACAAAACCCTCGGTGCCATAGACCCAGCCGCGGCTCATCCGCTCGAACTGCAGTTCCCGCTGGGCAGCCGTGTTGGCGGCGAGCCAGGCCAGATAATCGGCATACTTTCGGCGTCCGGCGGGTGTGTCAGCCAGACCCCCGGCGTGAGTCAGTGCGGCTTGGGGTCGGTACCACGCCAGGCGCACCTTGGGTTGCATCAGCCACCGGGCGCTGGTCCAAGGCCAGTCGGCCAGTTGGCTGACGGTGCACAGGCCGGCCCGCACTGGGTTGAGATGGATGTAGTGGCAGACGGCCCCCAAGCCGTCGCTCTCGACCAGCAGGCTGTGGTAACGACCTTGGAACAGGTGGCCCCGTTCGCGGCGGATCCGGTTGAAACGCATCGCAAAGGTGCCCTGTAGCCAGCGCATTCCCTCCGCCAGGTTTGGCCGGGGCGTCTCCACAGCGAGGTGGTAGTGGTTCGACATCAGGCACCAGGCGTGCACCACCCAGCCGGTCTGCGCGCAAGCCTCGCCCAGGCAGGCCAGAAACGCGGCCTTGGCCTTGTCGCTGCCGAAGATCGCCGACCGGTAGTTCCCCCGGTTGATCACATGGTACAATCCACCCTCCGCCTCGATTCGTAAACTGCGCGCCATCCACCGACTCTCCGCCTCCAGCTCCCACCGTCAACCCCAAACCCCAAAGCCTGAACCTTTACTCTGGCTCACGACCGCCTCCAGCGCGCTCGCCAGCACCTCACGACGGCATAGCTCCCCGTAGAGACTCCATGCGCGCCATTTCCTGTCTGCCTTCGCCTTGCCATAGAGGGTCCGTTGAAGCTGCCGAACTTTAGCCGGTGTTCTTATCCCCGTCGCCGGGGCCATCACCGCGTCCTTCGCTTCGCTGTCCCCTTCGATCAAGTGCGGCCCCTTCGCTCCAGCCTCGTTACGGCTTTCTTCGCTACTATGAGCCGCTCCGACTTCTGCGCCGGCCGCTGCGGGCCTCCCCCGGTTGGCCGGAGTTGCGCCCGCCGTCGGGCCTTCACGCCCACCGCCGCAGATCTCATCTCTTACACCCCTCATCCTCGGATGCATTCGATGCCCGCTAACCCCGCCGTGGCGATGACTGGCGTTCCGGTCATTTCAAGCCGCTCCCGCTCACGCAGGGTTTGCTTGCCGTCAGTCCTGGCAGCCTTCGCCCGGGTTTGAGGGGCTCGGCTCCACGGGTTTGCTTTTACGAGGCTCATTGGATGGGCTTCACCTTCGTTATCGACTGCACCGCTTGCCGCCGGCTGCTCCCCACCTCCGCTCGCGCAGACGCAGTTGCCGGCACATTCCAGCCGAATGACCTAATTGGCTGTCTGAGTTCTTTCATCTCATCGGATGGTTAGTTTCGAGATCGCACCAAACCCCAAAGCCTGACCCTTTACTCTGGCTCCGGCAAGCCGGGGCGAGCGCGCGGGCACCGCGAGCGCCGGGCCAGGCGGACCCGGCCGAGGCGACCGGAGCGGACGCGCAGGAAGCCGAGCCGCTGGCCGAGACGTGAGCGAAAGCGAACGCGAGAGGCCGCGCCGACCCTCGCGCCGCACCGCAAGCGCCAGCGCCGCCGGCTGCGCGAGGTTGAGGCGCGACCGGCGCCAGCCGGGCGCAGCCGGGTCCCCGCCGGTCACTCCCGGGCGGGCACGACTCGTGGGCCGGGAGCGTAAGCGGACGGTCCACGTGACGTGCCGGCGCGGGTCCTACAGGAAGCGCCGCGTTCCGCGCGGCACCCTTGCCGCGCACGCCGCCCCCGGCGGGGTTGCTACCC
>JAHCAZ010000020.1 GCA_019634615.1 Opitutaceae bacterium | reverse complement strand
CCAGCCTGCCGCATTGGCCGACAGCCACTCGCTCACGCTCGTAGCTACATTCGGTTTTATTGGCTTTTTCCGCGTTTCCGCCCTTCCGCGTTTCCGTGATGGATCTGGTCCGGGTCTTGGCGAAGATGATTCGACACCCCGCGGCGCATCCTCTGTGCTGGTCGGCCTTCATTCATGAAACTCGGCGCGCATATCTACCTGTGGATGGAAAAGTGGTCCGACCGTGAGGTCGGGCTCTTCGAGCGGGCGAGGAAGCTCGGGCTCGACACGATCGAGCTCTCGGTGGGCCTCGACGTGCCTTACGACCGGGCGCTGACGCGTCGGGCGGCCCAGGACGCCGGCATTGCATTGGTCGTGGGCCCGGGCGGAGCCTGGCCGGACAATGCCGACCTCGCGGCCGACGATCCCGCGCATCGCCGCGCGGCTTTTGATTTTCACCGCAGCATCATCGACGAGACGGCCGAGGTCGGCGGCATCTGTTATGCCGGCGCCTTGTACGGCCGCCCGGGCAAGTCGCTGCGGCGTCGCCCGCCGGCCGACGAGCAGGCTCGCGCTGCCGAAGGTCTCCGCGGCCTCGCGGCCCACGCGGCCAAGGCCGGCATCATGCTGGCAATCGAGCCGATGAGCCGCTTCCGCTCGCACCTCGTCAACCAGCCGGCCCAGGCCGTGAAGCTGATCGAACTGGCGGGCCGCCCGGCCAACATGCGGGTTTTGTTCGACACCTACCACATGATCACCGAGCTGCGCGACCCGGCGGCGGCGATCCGCGAGACGGGAGACCTGCTGTGGGGCCTGCACGCGTGCGAGAACGACCGCGGCGTTCCCGGCGGCGGCCTCGTGCCGTGGCGCGACATCTTCGCTGCGCTCAAGCAGACCAAGGCCGACTACGTGGCCTTTGAGGGCTACAACACGGCCATCGGCGACTTCGGCTGGAACCGCGGCATCTTCCAGAATCTCTGCCCTGACGGTGACGCGTTTGTCCGCCAGGGGCTGGCATTCATCAAGCCGCTGCTGCGCTAAGCGCCGCCTCAGGTTCGCGGCGTGTAGGTCTTCTGCTGCAGCGTCGCGCCGAGGAGACGGCGGAAGGTCTTGAGATCCTTCACGGCCTTCAGGGCGATGAGCTGGCGGGCCATGTTGCCGACCGCGGTGCCTTCGAGGTTGAAGGAGACCACCGGTATGCCTGCGGCATCGGCCGTGGCCTGGCAGAGGAGGCGGTTCTTCGAGCCGCCTCCCACCATGAGGATGCGGCGGAACTTGCGGCCCGTCATGCGCTCGAAGGCCGTCACGGCCTTGGCGTGGCCGTGGCCGATGGAGTCGCAGATGAGGCGCGTGTAGCCGGCGAGGTGCTTGGGCGCGGCGAGCTTCCGCCTCCTCAGTTGCGCGTCGATCGCCGCCTTCATCGAGGTCGGGCTGGTGAACGCTGCATCCGTCGTGTCGAGCAGGCCGGCGGGCGCGGGTTGTTTTTCCGCAGCCGTGATCAGCGCCGCCCACTCGCGGTCGTGCTGCGGGCGCTGCTTGAAGTCCTTCATGATCTGCTCGAGCAGGAAGAGGCCGACGACGTTGGTCAGCGGGCGGAAGTGTCCGTCGCCCGTGCGCTCGTTGGCGACGCGGGCCTGCTCGGCCTCGGCGCCCAGGACCGGTGTCTTGCTCTCGAAGCCGATCAGCGACCAGGTGCCGGAGCTGAGGTAGAGGTCGTTGCCGTCCTCGGCGGCCGGCATCGCATCGTAGGCGCTGGCGGTGTCGTGGCTCGGCACGGCGATGACCTGCGTGCCGGCCAGCTCGGGGAAGTTCACCACGCGGCCGAGCTTCGTGCCGGGTTTGATCGGGGTGGAAAACCACTCGGGTGGAAGGTGGAAATGGTTGAGCGCGGTGCGCGACCATTCGCCGCGGCCGTGGACGTCGAGCAGTTGCGACGTGCTGGCGACCGTGAGCTCGTTCTCCATGCGCCCGCTCAGCAGGTAGTTGAGGTAGTCGGGCAGAAAGAGGCAGCGCGTGGCGAGGTCGGTGACCGCCGGGCAATGCGCGACGGCTTCCGCGAGCTGGAGGCTTGTGTTGTAGAATACATTCGGGATGCCCGTGGCGGCGTAGATGCGGCTGGCGCCGCTGGCGGCCAGGGCCTTGAGGCCGGCCTGCGTGCGGGCGTCGCGGTAGGCGTGCACGGGGAAGACGAGGCGGCCGGCGTCGTTCACGAGCACATGATCGCAGCCCCAGGTGTCGACGCCCACCGAGGCCAGCCTTGCGCCGCGGGGCAGGAGGGCGGCGGCCTTGCGCAGGCCGGTCCGCACCTCGTGCCAGAGCGTGCCGATTTCCCAGTAGGTGTGGGGCCCGAGGGCGCGGTAGGCGTTGGGGAAACGGTGCGCCTCGGTGAGCGTGAGCTTGGCGCCCGACCAGGCGCCGAGGATGACGCGACCACTGGTGGCGCCGAGGTCGACGGCGGCGGTGTGGATGACTTTGGCCATGGGGTGATTTCGGTTGCTTCAACCTCACCGCAGGGCGAAGTTTTCCAATCCAAAAATGCTCAACGCCGAACGAAAGCCGGTGACGGGAAAGCGGGTGCAATTGATGGCCACGTGCCTGTGCGACGCGTTCTATGCGGATGTGGCCAAGGCCACGGTGGAGGTGCTGGAACACGCCGGCTGCACCATCGATTTCCCGGAGGGCCAGACCTGCTGCGGCCAGCCGGCGTTCAATGGCGGCGACTGGACCGCCTCGCGCAAGGTCGTGCGCCACACGCTCCGTACGTTCACGGGCGATGACCCGGTGATCCTCCCCTCCGGCTCCTGTGCCGCGATGCTCTTCCACGGCGCGCCGCTCGCCTTCGAGAAGGAACCCGATCTCCCGCAGGTCGAGGCGCTCGGCCGCCGCACCTGGGAGCTCGTGGACTTCCTCGTCCACGGCCTCGGGATCAAGGCCTGGCCGGGCCGCTTCGACGCCAAGGTGGCTTTGCACCGCCCCTGCCACACCCGCGGCACCGGCAGCACGGCCGCCGCGCTCACGCTTCTCGGCTCCATCCAGGGGATCCATGTCGTCGAGTTCGGCGAGCTCGAGCAGTGCTGCGGCTTCGGCGGCACCTTCTCGGTCGCCTTCCCGCATGTCTCGACCGCGATGGGTGACCTCAAGCTCGAGCACATCCGCGCGGCCCGGCCCGACCTCATCGCCTCCGTCGACATGAGCTGCATGATGCACCTCGGCGGCCGCGCCGAGCGCGAGGGCCAGCCGATCAAGACCATGCACGTCGCCCAGATCCTGCGCGACGCGCTGAAAAACGCCTGAACGCCATGGCCAAGCAACTCATCGACCAGTTCGCCGCCACGCTGCCGCCCGACAAGCGCACGTCGGTCTACCAGAGCACCAAGGCGACGCACGAGAAGCGGACGAAGATGCTCTTCGACCAGTTCGCCGAGCCCAACCGGCTCCGCCACCTCGCCGGCGAGATCAAGCAGCACGTGCTCGAGCATCTCGACACGCTCCTGCCCGCCGTGGAGACCAAGCTCCAGGCCAACGGCGTGAAGGTCCACTGGGCCGCGACCGCCGAGGCCGCCAATGAGGCCGTCCTCGCCATCATGCGCGCCCGCGGCGCCACCAAGATGGTCAAGGCCAAGACCATGGTGAGCGAGGAGACCGGCCTCGCGCACTTCCTCGAGAAGCAGGGCATCGAGGCCCTCGAGACCGACCTCGGCGAGTTCATCGTCCAGATCGACCACGATCACCCGAGTCACATCGTCCGCCCGATCATCCACAAGAACCGCCGCGAGATCGCGACGAGCTTCGAGAAGCACGGCCTCGGCGCCTACAACGACGACCCGCAGACGATCACGCGCCGCGCCCGCGTCTTCCTGCGGCAGAAGTACCTCCAGGCCGACGTCGGCCTGACCGGGGCCAACTTCGTCTCCGTCGAGAGCGGCCGCATCGTCCTCGTCACCAACGAGGGCAACTCGCGCTTCAGCCTTGCCGCGCCCAAGTGCCACATCGCGATGGTCGGCATCGAGAAGCTGGTGCCCCGCGACCGCGACCTGGGGCTCCTGCTCAACCTGCTCGCCCGGTCGGCCACGGCCCAGCAACTCACGGTCTACACCGAGTTCATCAGTGGACCCAAGGCGCCGACCCAGCCGCACGGCCCCGAGGAGATGCACGTCATCTTCGTCGACAACGGCCGCAGCGAGGTGCTCGCGACCGAGTGCCGCGAGATCCTGCGCTGCATCCGCTGTGGCGCCTGCATGAACGTGTGCCCGGTTTACCGGCAGGCGAGCGGCCACGCGTACCGCGCCGTCTATCCGGGTCCGGTCGGTGCCGTGCTGTCGCCGTTGCTTGCGGGCAAGAATTTCCCCGAGCTCGCCGATCTCCCCAAGGCCTCCTCGCTCTGCGGGGCGTGCAATGAGGTCTGCCCCGTGGACATCCCGATCCCCGATCTCCTCCTGCGGCTCCGCGACAAGGGCAAGCGCGAGGGCGCGAGCAAGGCTTCCGCCGGCACGCCGCCGATGGGTGCCTGGGCGCTGTTGGCCTCGCAGCCGACGGCCTGGAAGGCGGCGCTCACCGGCGGCTACATCATGAATTACCTCCCGACGAAGCTGCTGCCCATCCCGCCGCTGCGGGCCTGGGAGGACTCGCGCACGCTGCCCGCGTGGCGCGGTGGCGAGTTCCGCAGGTGGATGAAGGAACGGAGCAAGTCATGAGCACCGACCGCGAAGTCATTCTCAACCGCGTCCGCGAGGCCCTGCAGCCGCTGCCGGAGCGCGCCGCCTTGCCTGACTGGGACAAGGAACTGGTCCACGTGCGCACGATCCAGCCGGCCGCCGACCTGTGGAAGCTTTTCGCCGAGCGCCTGAAGCTCGTGAACGGCACACCGCTCACCGCCGCGGCTGACCTCGTTGCGTTGCTCGCGAAGAACAATTGGAAGCGCGGCTACTGCGACCCGGCGTTGTGGCCGCAGCTCAAGGACGCGTTTCCGGCGGACTTCAAGGTCGAGACGACCTACGACCGCACGCGGGTGGACGATTACGATTTCGGCATCACGGCGGCGGCCGGTGCCATCGCCGAGACGGGCACGCTGGTCCTGACCGATGCCGGCACGTCCTCGCGCCTCGCCGCATTGGCGCCGTGGGTGCACGTGGCGGTGCTGCGCCGCGAGCAGGTGCATCCCGACATCCCGGCCGCCCTGGCCGCGCTGCCGGTCGACCCGAACGTCATCTGGGTCACGGGCCCGTCCAAGACGGCCGACGTCGAGGGCATCCTCATCGAGGGCGTCCACGGCCCGGGTGTGCAGGTGGCGTTGCTGGTCGGGTAACGTTCTTGGCACCGCTGATTGGCACTGATGGGTCCGGATTCCGCCCATTTCAGTGCTCATAAGTGTGCATCAGTGGTTTCCTTCGGTTTGGCCCCGTTTCCCGCATTGAGTCGCCCCTTGGCCCCGCCATAGTGCCGGGCAAAAAACTTATGGCTTCCCCGCAACGCCCGGCTGTCGAGCCGTTCATTCCCGACCAGACCAACCTGCGCGAGTTCACCCTGCGTGCCGTGCTCACCGGGGCGGTCCTCGGGATCATCTTCGGGGCCTCGTCGCTCTATCTCGTGCTCAAGGTCGGCCTGACCGTGAGCGCCTCGATCCCGGTGGCGGTCATCTCCCTCGCCATGTTCCGCGGCCTGTCGAAGCTCGGCGTCCGCGACTCGACGATCCTCGAGAACAACATCACGCAGACCGCCGGCTCGGCTGGTGAATCGATCGCGTTCGGCATCGGGGTGACCATGCCGGCGATCTTGATCCTGGGCTTCGACCTCGAGCTCACCCGCGTGCTGCTGGTGGCGATGCTGGGCGGCCTGCTGGGCATCCTCATGATGATCCCGCTGCGCCGGTCGCTCATCGTGCAGTCGCACTACACGCTGAAGTACCCGGAGGGCACGGCCTGCGCCGCGGTGCTGAAGGCCGGGGCTAACGAGGAGTCGCGCGCGGCGGCGTCACCGTCGGCGCGCGCCGAGATCACCGCAGCCGAGGCGGCCGGGCTGGGCCGTTCCCCGGGCGCCAAGGTCGTCTTCACCGGGTTCGGGCTGGGTCTCGCCTACAAGACGATCATGGTGGCTTTCAAGGGCTGGAAGGACATCCCGGAGAAGGTCTTTGGGGCGCCGCTCAAGTCCGGCTCGGTCGGCGCGGAGATCTCGCCCGAGCTCCTCGGCGTCGGCTACGTGATCGGCCCGCGGATTGCCGCCATCATGTGCGCCGGCGGCGTGCTTTCGTACCTGCTGCTCATCCCGCTCATCCAGTTCTTCGGCGAGGGCAACCCCGAGCCGCTGGCTCCCGGCACGGTGCCCATCCGCGAGATGGGCGTGAACGGCATCCGCGGGGCCTACATCCTCTATATCGGCGCGGGCGCGGTGGCGGCGGGCGGCATCATCAGCCTCGTCCAGGCGCTGCCGACCATCCTGCACGGCATTCGGGGCAGCCTGCGCGGCCTCAGTCTCGGCCGGGGCGCGGCGGCGGGCGAGGAAACGCCCCGCACCGATCGCGACCTGCCGATGACCTTCGTCGGCATCGGCATCATCGTGCTGCTGGCCGCGATCATGCTGGCGCCGTCGCTGCACATGAACCTGCTCGGGGCGCTGCTCATCATTCTCTTTGGTTTCCTCTTCGTCACGGTCTCGTCGCGCCTGACGGGCGAGATCGGCTCCTCGTCGAATCCCATCTCGGGCATGACCGTGGCCACGCTGCTGTTCACCTGCCTCGCATTCCTCATCGTCGGCTGGACGGGCGGGCCGTACTACGTGACGGCGCTCTCGATCGGCGCCATCGTCTGCATCGCGGCTTCGAACGGCGGCACGACCTCGCAGGACCTGAAGACGGGCTTCCTCCTCGGCGGCACACCGAAGCTGCAGCAGTACGCGATCTTGATCGGCGCGTTCTCCTCGGCGGTCTTCCTCGGGCCGATTCTGCTCCGACTCAACGACTCGGCTACCGTGTACGTGCCCGCCGCGCAGGTCGCGCCAGGGCTGGTGGTCGACCTGGCGAATGCGACTCCGGGGAAGGAGACGCTGACCGGTCCGCAGGCGAAGGCGGACGGCAACGCCTATCGCGTCTGGCACAAGACCGACGCCGCGGGCGGTCCGCCCGGCAAGTACTTCGTCAACGACCGCGGCGAGGCCGTGTGGCTGGTCGATCCCGGCATCAACGGCGCCTTCACGACCCGACCCGACGGCACGTCGGTGCGGAAGTTCGACGCACCGAAAGCGACCCTGATGTCTTACATCATCAAGGGCATTCTCGACCGCCAGCTGCCCTGGGCGCTGGTCCTCCTCGGCGTGGCGATCGCGGTCGTGCTGCAGATGTCGTTCGTGCCGGCCTTGGCGTTTGCCGTGGGCGTGTACCTCCCCTTGTCGGCGTCGTCGCCGATCTTTGTGGGTGGGCTGATCCGCTGGATCGTGGACTGGCACTGCTGTCGCCTGCCCGATCGGGCGCACCTCACCGAGGAACAGCATATCGCCGAGGGCGACAAGAGCCCCGGCGTGCTGCTGGCCTCGGGCTACATCGCCGGCGGCGCCATCGCGGGCATCATCATCGCCTTCCTCGCGGGCGTCCTGAGCGACTTCGACGCCGCGGTCACGGCCTGGTCGACCGTGAATAACCCGTTCTACGCCGGACCCTACGCGGATCTCCTCGCGTTGCTGCCGTTCGCGGGGCTGTCGCTCTTCCTCTATCTGGTTGGGCGCGAGAAAGTGCTCACGCCGCGCAAGCGTTGACGGCTTCTCACTCCTCGTCGGCGAAGTAGTCGACGGGGGTGATGCGAAAATACGTCTTTCCCGGGTCCATGCCCCACTTGTCGCTGTCGGGGTAATGGCAGATCTCCACCGCCGGATTGTCGGCGATGATCAGGCATTCCAGATCGGTGTCGGCGGCGGCCCGCGTCTGGTGCGGCGCGCCGGGAGGATGCAGCACGACGTCGCCGGGGCCGACGGCGAGGAGGCCCTCCGGCGTGCGCACGACGCCGCGGCCCGCGGTGAACACGAAGAGTTCCCACTGGGCCGCGTGGCTGTGATAGGGGCAGATGGCCGCACCCGCGGGAATCTGGCGGATCTGGAGGTCAAAGGGATGGCCGCCGGCCTGCACGCCGGCGTTGCGCGTGCCGCCCAGGGCGAGCGAAAGATTGCGGCAACGACTGTGATACTTCCCCTTGGGTGAACGCCGCTCTTCCCAGGCGAGATCAGCGACGTTGACGAAGGTGGCCGACGGGCCGGGCGGGATCGGTCGGGGTGCCGGTGCTTGGCGCGCCTCCGGCGAATCCTCCTCGCCCAGATGGTAGTCCACCTCCTGCTTGCGGAAAAAGGAGCGACCGGGTTTGAACCCCCATTTGTCGGAGTCGGGATAGTACCAGTATTCGGTCAGCGGATTGTCCGCCACGAGGTAGTACAGCAGGTCCGTGGTGCCCGTGTTGATCAACTGGTGGGCGTTGCCCGGCGGGTGCATCATCACGTCACCGGCCCGCACCTCGCGGCGCTCGTTGCCGTGCCGCATCGTGCCGGTGCCGCTCAGGATGTAGTAACACTCCCACTGGGCGGAGTGGGAGTGGAAGGGGCAACCCGACTTTCCCGGGCTGAACCTGCCCAGTTCGAGGTCGAAGGGATGCCCGCCGGAGGCGAGGAGGGCGTTGGGCACCGCCCCAAGCGCCTCGGACACGCCCTTGCCCATGCCATGAAACTTGCCGCCGGGTGACGACCATTCGCCCCAGGGGATCTGGTCGAGGTGGATGTGTTTCATGGGGGAGGTCTTAAAGCGCCAAGGCCCGAGCAAAGGAGAATTTCTTAGCTCAGCCTTTGCACCTTGGCGTCTTCGCGCTTCAAACTTCGTTCGCCACCGGGTTGGTGAGCGTGCCGATCTTCTCGATCTCGATGCTCACCGTGTCGCCGGGCTTCAGCCAGACCGGGGTGGGCTTGGCCGCCATGCCGACGCCTTGGGGCGTGCCCGTGAGGATCACGGTGCCGGGGACGAGCGTCGTGCTGCCGCTCAGGTACTCGATGATCGTCGGCACGTCGAAGATCATGTCGCTCGTGGTCCAATCCTGCACGCGCTTGCCGTTGAGGATCGTGGCGATCTTGAGGGTGTTGGGATTCGGGATGTCCTCGGGGGTGACGAGGCAGGGCCCGAGCGGGGCGAACGTGTCGAAGAACTTGCCGCGGCACCACTGGCCGCCGCCGAGCTTGATCTGGTGGTCGCGGGCGGAGACGTCGTTGGCGCACGTGTAGCCGAGGACGTGTTCGAGGGCCTTGGCCCGCGGGATGTTCTTGCCGGCCTTGCCGATGACGACGGCGAGCTCGCACTCGTAGTCCACCTCGTCGCTGCGCAGGTGCTGCGGGATGAGGATCGGGTCGCCGGGGTTCTGCAGGGTGTTGATGCCCTTGACGAAGAGGACGGGGCGCTCCGGCACCTTGGCGCCGGACTCCGCGGCGTGCTGCCGGTAGTTCAGGCCGATGCAGAGAATCTGCGTCGGGACGATGGGCGCGAGGAGCTTGCCGGGCTTTACGACCTGGTCGGTCACGCGGGGCGCGCCGTAGATGTCGCCGGCGATGGCCCGGGCCGAGCCGTCAGGTTGCAGGGCCGCGTAGGCCGGTCCGGTCGGAGTGAGGTGGCGGATGATCTTCATGGGGAGAGGGAGGGCGGCAGAAATTGAACCACGGATTTCACGGATTGCACGGATGGATTACGTTGCCGAGGCGATGGCCACATAAGGCAAAAGAGGCACAAGATGACCTCAGTTCTTTATGGTTTTCGTGCCTTTTGCGCCTCTTGTGGCCATCAAGAAAAGCGCCCCGCGCCATATCCGTGAAATCCGTGGTCACGGTTTGGCGGATCGGCTGCGCTGCAGCCAGGTTCGCGGGGGCTCGCCGAAGTGGGCCTTGAAGAGGCGGTAGAAGTGGGAGAGGTCGCCGTAGCCGCAGGAGAACGCGGCGCCGACGATCGAGTGGCGGTTCTCGCGCAGCAGGGCGGCGGCATGCTCGAGCCGCAGGACGGTGAGGTGGTCGAGGAAGGTCCGGCCGGTCTGCGCCCGGAACAGCTTGCTGAAATGCCGGCGCGACATGCCGGCGCGGCGGCAGGCGCGCTCGAGGCTCCAAGGCTCGTAGAACGTGCCGGCCAGCTCGCGCACGACGGCCGTGATCCGTTGGGTGGCGGCGTCCTCCAGCGCCTCCGCCGGGGCGCGGGCGACGGCGACCAAAATGTTCTCGGCCGCGGCGCGCAAGGCCACGTCCCGCCCGGCCCGGTCGCCGGCCTGCTCGGCGATGCCCGCCCGCCAGAGGCCCTCGAACCGCGGTCCCCAGGCCCCCCCGGCGCGCACGGCCGCGCGGCCGGGCGTGAGGCTGGCCCAGAGTTTCTGCAGGGGGGCATCGCGCTCGAGCAGCTCCGTCGCGAAGCACAGCAGCAGGAGGGTGGGGGGCTCGCGGTCGGCGATCCGGTGCCGGACGCCCGCGGCGACGCAGAGGACCTCGCCCGACCGGGCGGCCAGGGGGCGACCGAACTCGGTGGGGATCAATTCCACGCTGCCCTGCAGGACGTAGATCAGCTTGTGGAAGGCGTCCGCCCGCTCGGCCATGCGGAATCCCGGGCCATGCACGCTCTCGGCGAACGCCACGCCGCCGGGCGGCAGGCGGACGAGGATGGGGCGAAGAACCGGCATGACAACCAAAGTGCCCGATCTGCCAATCCCGCCAAGCCCGAAAAGCCAAGACGGCGGACGTCGTTTCCGCTAGGGTGATCTCCCGTTTGCCCAACCCGATTCGCCCATGCCCCGGCTCCAGCATCCCGTCGCCACGCGCGCCGCAGTGGAATCCGTCCTCCGTTGTGAGGCGGTTAGCCCCGCCCCGCTGTTTCTGCCGGCGATCTACGAGCACAAGGCCTGGTTTGTCGGCAGCACGCCGTCGGCCATCTCGCGCGATGCCGACCTCCTGACCCGCGCTCTGCTGGCCGAGTTCGAGGCCATCGGCCCCGACGCGCTCGCGGTGGGCGTTGACGTGTACAACGTCGAGGCCGAGGCCGTGGGCTGCACGGTGACCTACTACGAGGGCAACGACGCGAGCATCCCCGGCATCAAGCCCGGTCACCACATTGTCCAAGTGGGCGATGACCTTACCCAGGCGAAGGTGCCGAACCCGCTCAAGGCCGGGCGCATGCCGGTCAACCTCGAGGCCGCGCGCCGGGTGCGACGGGAGCTGGGTGACGATTATTGGCTCCGCGGCGCGGTCTCGGGCCCATTCTCGCTCGCGACCAACCTGGTCGGCGCCGAGGCCCTATTCATGGCCTGCATGGATCAACCCGAGTGGGTGCAGCAGCTCCTCGGCTATGCCGGCCGCATCATCCGCGAGTACGCCCGCGGCTACATCGACGCCGGGGCCGAGCTGATCGTGTTCGATTCCCAGGCCTCGCCCGAGCTGCTCTCGCCCGCGATGTTCGAGGAGTTTGTCCTGCCCGGCATGCAGGAACTCGCCGCGTGGGCCGCGAGCCAGGGCGTGCGCGACGTGCCGCTCGTCATCGGCGGCAACACGACGAAGATCGCGGGGCTCCTCGCCCGCACTGGCTGCAACAACCTGCTCTGCGACTTCACCGCCGACTTCGACCATTGGGCCGCCGTCTGCCGTGACGCGAAGAAGGCCCTGCGCCGCAACCTGTCACCCCGGTTCCTGCAAAGCGGCACGCCCGACGAGATCCACGCTGCCGCCGCCCGCGAGATCGCGCGCGGCCGCGACCTGCCCGGTTTCATGATGGGCACCGCGGTGATCCCCTTCGGCACCCCGACCGAGAATGTCCTCGCCGTGCAGCGCGCCTGCCGCGAGGCCGGGTCGGCTTGAGCCGGCCGGTGTTTCGTTTTCCGCCACACCCCAATGATCTCCCTGCAGACCCGGCTCGAATCCTCCGCTGATTTCCTTCTCGGCGTCGAACTCGTCTCGACGCGCGGCACCACGGTGGAGCCACGCGCCGCGAAGACCGTGGCTTTCGGCCGCGATCTCGCGGGCTGCAATCGCATCGACTGGGTCTCGATCACCGACAACGCCGGCGGCAACCCGATGCTCGCGCCGCTCGCGCTCGCGCGTCCGCTGCGCGATGCCGGTCGCGAGACCGTGATCCATCTTTCCTGCAAGGATTTCAACCGCAACGCCCTCGAGAGCGAGGCCTGGCACCTCGCCGATCAGGGATTTCGCAACCTCCTCGTCCTGAGCGGCGACAACGCCGGCGTGGGCGTCAACGGCGGCGCGAAGCCCGTGTTCGACATCGACTCGGTCGGCCTCCTGACCCTCCTCGGCCGGCTCGGCGCGGGCCTCGACATCACCCGCCCCGGCGCGAAGCAGCCGGCGCACCTCGCCCCGGTGTCGTTCTACCCGGGCGCGGTCGTCACCAACTTCAAGCTCCACGAGAACGAGGTCATCCCGCAGCTCCTCAAGGCCGAGCGCAAGATCGCCGCCGGCGCGCGCTGGTTCATCAACCAGATCGGCTACGACTCCCGCAAGGCCCACGAGCTCATCGCCTGGTTCCGGCGCCGCGGCCACGGAGCCGTGCCGCTCATCGGCAACGTCTATGTGCTCACGCCGGGCGTCGCGAAGGTCTTCCGCGCCCAGCGCATCCCCGGCGTCAGCCTCTCCGACGAGCTCGCCGCCGTCTGCGAGCGCCAGGGCGCGAGCCCCGACAAGGGCAAGGCCTTCTTCCTCGAGCTCGCCGCCAAGCAGGTCGCCATCTATCGCGGCCTCGGCTACCGCGGCGGCTACATCGGCGGCGTGCACACGCTGGCCGAGGTCGAGCGCATCCTCGACCTCGAGCGCAGCTTCGCGCCCGACGACTGGAAGCAGTTCGCCCGCGAGATCCGCTTCTCGCGCCCTGGCGAGTTTTTCCATTTCGCCGAGGACCCCGCCACCGGCCTCGCCAACCCGGAGGAACTGCACCCGGATTACGTCGCCTCGCTGCGCACGCGGCCCGCGACGCGCAATGTCACGTTCACCTATCGTTTCTCGAAGTTCACCCACGACCTCATGTTCACGCCGGGCAAGGGCCTGTGGAACCTCGGGGCGAAGCTCTGCGCGAGCGCCCAGGATCCGATGCAGGGTCCGCCGGGGATGCACGCCGTCGAGCACCTCGGCAAGAGCCTGATGTTCGGCTGCAAGGACTGCGGCGACTGCTCGCTGCCCGACATCGCCTTCCTCTGCCCTGAGTCCTCCTGCGCCAAGAACCAGCGCAATGGCCCCTGCGGCGGCACGCGCGACGGCAAGTGCGAGGTCGAGGAATTCGAGTGCATCTGGTCCCGCGCCTACGACCGCCTCAAGCACGAGGGCCGCGAGGAGGAGCTCCTCGCCCACACCCCCGTCCTCCAGGACCAGAAACTCCGCGGCACCTCCAGCTGGGCCAACACCTGGCTCGGCCGCGACCACCTCGCCAACCGTACCGCCATTCCCCCGAAAATCCCGTAAAGCCAGGAACCCCGAACCACACGAAATGTGGAACTCAGGAACGCTGGAAAATGAGGTCAGGCCAAGTCCGGTTCCCGTTTTCCTGATTTCCACATTCCTAACGCAGAGTCTCTTTTAACCATGAACACACCCACACCCTCCACGCTCCAAGCCAAACTCCAGCACTACGGCAGCGCCGTTGAAATGCTGCGCCACGCCCCCGTCGGCGGTTATCAGTTCCCCGACAAGCCGGAATATTCCAACTGGCGCGACGAGCAGGCCGCCTGGCAGAACACGGTCGTCTTCTTCGACCAGTCCTTCCACATGAAGGACGTCTATTTCGAGGGCCCGGACGTCATGCGCCTGCTCTCCGACGTGGCCGTGAACACGATGAAGAATTTCGGCCCCAACAAGGCCAAGCAGATCGTCACCTGCAACCACGAGGGCCATGTCATCGGCGACGCCATCCTCTTCGGCCACGCCGAGAACAAGGTCAGCGTCGTCGGCCGTCCTTCCGTGCCGAACTGGGTCGAGTACAACGCCATCAAGGGCGGCTACGACGTGAAGGTCACCCGCGACGAGCGCACGGTCGCCAACCAGGGCCGCCGCCTCATCTACCGCTACCAGATCCAGGGACCCAACGCGCTCGATCTCATCAAGAGCGTGCACGAGGGGCAGTTCCCCGAGATCCCGTTCTTCAACCTCGGCGACCTCAAGATCGCCGGCCGCCGCGTGCGCGCGCTCAACCACAGCATGTCGCGCATGGGCGGCCTCGAGCTGCACGGCCCGGCGGAGGACGGTGACGTTGTCCGCGAGGCCATCCTCAAGGCGGGCCAGAAGTTCGGCCTGGTGCAGGGCGGCAGCCGCTCGTACTCGACGGTATCGCCCGAGAGCGGCTGGATCCCGTCGCCGATGCCCGCCATCTACCACGGCGACAAGATGAAGCCCTACCGTGAATGGCTCCCGGCCACCGGCTTCGAGGCCAACGCCTCGCTTGGCGGCAGCTTCGCCTCGGCCAACATCGAGGATTACTACCAGACGCCGTGGGACCTCGGCTACGGCCGCCACGTGAAGTTCGACCACGATTTCATCGGCCGCGAGGCGCTCGAGAAGCTCGCGACCCAGCCGCACCGCCGCAAGGTCTGGCTGCGCTGGAGCAAGGAGGACTCGCTGAAGATCTTCGCCAGCCAGTTCGGCGAGGGCGAACGCTACAAGTACATGGAGATGCCGAACGCCTACTACGCGATCCTGCCCTTCGACCAGGTGCTGGTCGGCGACAAGCTGGTGGGCCTCTCCACGTACACGGTCTACACCGTCAACGTGAAGGGCTGGTTCTCGCTGGCCATGCTCGACGAGCACATCGCCGACGGCTCCGAGGTCACGCTCATCTGGGGCGAGGCGAACGGCGGCTCGCCGCGCCCGGTCGTCGAGCGCCACGTGCAGACCCCGGTCCGCGCGAAAGTCTCGTACAACCGCCTGAACGACGCGAGCTGACGAGCGAGGTTTGCGTCCCCAGACTCGACGCGCACGGCCGGTGGCATCACGCTCCGGGATCACTGTCATTTTCGTATGATCCTGCGTGAAGCCAACCTGCACCCGGTCGTGCGCCTGTCGGAGTTCAAGCGCCTGCTGCGCCTGCCGCCGGACTATGAGTTCGAGGACGAGCTCGCGGGCCACGTCACATGGGTGCAGTCGTGGTTTGCCGCGCACGGCCGGCCCTGGCTCAACGCCGTGGCGGTCGAGCGCTGCGCGGCCGACGGCGACGACGTCCGCCTCGACGGCGTGACCGTGCACAGCCGCGAACTCGCCCGGCGCTTCCGCAAGGCGCGCTCCGCGATCGTCGTGGCGGCGAGCGCCGGACCCGAGGCCGAGGCGGAGGCCGCCGTGCGCTGGCAGGCGGACGAACCCGACCGGTATTATTTCATGGAGTCCTACGCCTCGGCCATCGTCGAGGCGCTGATCGCCGAGGCGCGGGCGCGGCTCTGTGCCTGGGCCGACACGCAGGGGCGCGTCCTGCTGCCGCACTACAGCCCGGGCTACCACGGCTGGAGCGTAGGTGACCAGGCCAAGGTGTTCTCGCTGTTCCGGGACGAGAACGTGATCGGACCCCTCGAGGTCATGGACTCGGGCATGCTGCGCCCCAAGAAATCCCAGCTCGCGGTCTTTGCCCTGGCCCCGGTGGGCGAGGCGGCGGCGGAGCCGGCCGACCTTGTACCGTGCAAGTATTGCCCGCACCTGCGCTGCGACTTCCGGCGGGAGGCGTATGCGTTGGGGGCGTAGCCCCTGCCGTTGACGCCGGTCCTGCGGTGCGCGAAGATGGGGCATGAATCGTCCAGCCCGGCGAGCGATCCCCGGGCCGCACCTGCGGCGCGGCGAAGCGTGGGGCGTTGGCCTGCGGCGCGTGACGCTGGAGTGCCTGGCGGACGCCGGAGCGGTGATGGCGGCGCCGGGGATCGCTGAGGCGGAGCGCGTGCATCAGGTGCGGGTGGTCTTGAAGCGGGCGCGCGCCGTGTTGCGCTTGTTCGAGGCCGGCGGGTGTCGGTGGGCGCGCACGAACCGGTTGCGGCTCTCGCGTCTGGCGCGGGAGCTGTCGCGGCTGCGCGATACCGCCGTGCTCAGCGACCTGCGGCAGAGGCTGCGCCTGGGCGCCGGGAGGATCCGGACGCGATCACGCGGCATTGCCGCCGTCTGGTTCGCGGCCTTGGCGGCCGAGCAGGCCAGCCTGGCGGCGCGCCGCTGGCCGGAATTCACGCCGGCGCAGCGGCGCCGGGTGCTCGCGGCGATGGCTCGGGAATTGGGGCGACGGGAAGCCGCGGCGCGTGCCCGGCCCAAGGCGCGACGGGTTCACGCCTGGCGCAAGCGCGTGATCGTCCTGCGCGAGCAGCTCAGGGTCCTGTGGCTCCAGTTGCCGGCCCGCCAGCGCCGGCTGGTCGCCCGCCTGCAGGCCGTGGCCCGCAAGCTGGGCGGCGCCCAGGACCTGAGTCTCCTGTTGGCGACGGAGAAGGCGATCGGCACGGGCGCAGCCCATGCCGCGCGGCTGGCGAGCCTGAAGGCGCGCCGCCGTCGCAAGGTCAAGGCCGCCCGCCATCTGGCGGCAGGACTCACGGCCGAACTGGCAGCGACCTTCGCGCCGCCGCCGCGTCAGGCCTTGGTCTCGGCGTAGGCTTCCATGCCGACGCAGGAGCAGACGAGGTTGCGGTCGCCGTAGACGTTGTCGACGCGGCCGACGGAGGGCCAGAACTTGGAGGCCCGCGTGTGCTTGTCGGGGAAGGCGGCGACCTCGCGCGAGTAGGGATGCGGCCAGTCGGTCGCGGTGACCACGGCGGCGGTGTGCGGCGCGTGCTTGAGCGGGTTGTTGAGCTTGTCGCTTTCCCCGCTGGCCACGGCGGCCATCTCGCCGTGAATCGCGGTCAGGGCGTCGCAGAAGCGGTCGAGCTCGGCCTTGGTCTCGCTCTCGGTCGGCTCGATCATGAGCGTGCCGGGGACGGGGAAGGACATGGTCGGCGCGTGGTAGCCGTAGTCCATGAGGCGCTTGGCGACATCCTCGACCTCGAGGCCGTGCTTCTTCCACGGGCGGAACTCGAGGATGCACTCGTGGGCGATCAGGCCGCCGGCGCCCTTGTAGAGGACCGGGAACAGCGCATCGAGGCGCTTGGCGACGTAGTTGGCGTTGAGGATGGCGAACTGCGTGGCGCGCTTGAGGCCGTCGGGCCCGAGCATGCGGATGTACATCCACGAGATGACGAGGATGCTGGCGCTGCCGTAGGGTGCGGCGGAGACGGCCCCGATCGCGGAACCGGGCTGCGCGATGGCGGGCGCGGCGATGGCGTGGCCGGGCAGGAACTTCGCGAGGTGCGCGGCGACGCCGATGGGCCCCATGCCGGGACCGCCGCCGCCGTGCGGGATGGCGAAGGTCTTGTGCAGGTTGAGGTGGCAGACGTCGGCGCCGATGAAGCCGGGCGAGGTCAGGCCGACCTGCGCGTTCATGTTGGCGCCGTCCATGTAAACCTGCCCGCCGTGCCCGTGGATGATGGCGCACATGTCGCGGATGGCGGTCTCGAAGACGCCGTGCGTCGACGGGTAGGTGACCATGAGCGCGGCGAGGTCCTGGGCGTGGAGCTCGGCCTTGGCCTTGAGGTCGGCGACGTCGATGTTGCCGTTGGCGTCGCAGGCGACCGGGACGACCTTGAAGCCGCACATCGCGGCGCTGGCGGGATTGGTGCCGTGGGCGCTGGTCGGGATGAGGCAGATGTGGCGGTGACCCTCGCCGCGCGACTCGTGGTAGGCGCGGATCACGAGGAGGCCGGCATACTCGCCCTGGGAACCGGCGTTGGGTTGAAGCGAGACGGCGGCGAAGCCGGTGATCTCGGCCAGCCAGGTCTCGAGGTCGCGGAAGAGCTTCTGGTAGCCGCGCGCCTGCTCGGCGGGGGCGAAGGGGTGCAGGCGGCTGAACTCGGCCCAGGAGACCGGGAACATCTCGCTGGTCGCGTTGAGCTTCATCGTGCACGAGCCGAGCGAGATCATCGAATGGCACAGCGAGAGGTCCTTCGCCTCCAGCCGGCGGATGTAGCGGAGCATCTCGTGCTCGGTGTGGTAGCGGTTGAAGACGGCGGCCGTGAGGTAGGACGACGTGCGGGCGAGGGGCGCCGGCAACTCGGCGGCGGGAGAGGCGAGATCGGGGCTCGAAAGCTTTGCGGACTCGTTGAAGCAGGCGAGGAGCGCCTGCAGCTCCTCCACGGTGGTCGTCTCGTCGAGCGCGATGCCGACCGTGTAGGCGTCGATGCGACGGACGTTGATGCGTTTCGCGGCGGCGGCCGCGTGGACGCGCTCGGCGGCGACATTGCCGACCGTGAGCGTGTCGAAGACCGGCTCGGCGTTGACCGTGGCCCCGGCGGCGACGAGGCCGCGGGCCAGGAGCTGGGTCAGGAGGCGGGTGCGCTGGGCGATCCGGCGGAGGCCGTCGGGGCCGTGGTAAACGGCGTACATCGAGGCCATGACGCCGAGGAGCACCTGGGCGGTGCAGATGTTGGACGTGGCCTTGTCGCGGCGGATGTGCTGCTCGCGCGTGCCGAGGGCGAGGCGGAGGGCGGGTTGGCCGTGCGCGTCCTTGGAGACGCCGACGAGGCGGCCGGGCATCTGGCGCTTGTGCGCGTCCTTGGTGGCGAGGAACCCGGCGTGCGGGCCGCCGAAGCCCATCGGCACGCCGAAGCGCTGCGCGGAGCCGACGGCGACATCGGCGCCGAACTCGCCCGGCGGACGCAGGAGCGTGAGCGCGAGCAGATCGGTCGCGACAACCGTGAGGGCGCCGGCCGCGTGGGCCTGGGCGAAGAAGGCCGCGAAGTCGTGGATGCTGCCGGTGGTGTCGGGATACTGCACGAGGACGCCGAAGACGTTGCCCTCGAACGTGAACGTGCGATGGTCCCCGGTGACGACGGTGATGCCGAGCGGCTTGGCGCGCGTGCGGACGATGTCGATCGTCTGCGGGTGGCACTTCTCGGACACGAAGAACGTGCTCGCGCCGGCGCTGTCGCCGAGCTTCACGCGGTGGCACATCATCATGGCCTCGGCGGCGGCGGTGCCCTCGTCGAGCATGGAGGCGTTGGCGATCTCGAGGCCGGTGAGGTCGGTGATGACGGTCTGGAAATTGAGCAGGGCCTCGAGGCGTCCCTGCGAGATCTCGGCCTGGTAAGGCGTGTAGGCGGTGTACCAGCCGGGGTTCTCGAAGACGTTGCGCTGGATGACGCCGGGGACGGCGGTGTCGTAGTAGCCGAGCCCGATGAAGCTGCGAAAGACCTGGTTTTGGGCGGCGATGGCGCGGAGCTCGGCGAGCGCGGTGGATTCGCTGGCGGCGGCCGGCAGGTTGAGGGGTCGCGGCAGGCGGATCGCGGGCGGAACGGCGGCATCGGCCAGGGCGTCCAGCGAGGCGTGGCCGACGGTGCGCAGCATGGCGGCGGTGTCGGCGGCGGACGAGCCGGTGTGGCGGCGTTCGAAGGAGTCGAGGGGTTCGAGCAGGGCGCGAGACGTAGACATGGGGCGAAGCTAGGCCGGGGGGCAGGTGGGGCAATGGCGATTTGGCCGGCGCGGGGCATTTAAGGGCTTGTTTTCGCGGGGAAAGCCGCGCTGCTTTTCGCCTAATCGTGGAGCCCGCCAAACCTTTCCGCACCAAGGCCGAGCGCGCGGCCTACATCGACCGGCGCCTGGCCGCGTTGTACCCGGAGACGCCGGTGCCGCTTGAGCATCGCGATGCGTACACCCTGCTGATCGCGGTGCTGCTTTCGGCCCAGTGCACCGACAAGCGCGTCAACCTCGTGACACCGCGGCTCTTTGCGCTGGCCGACACACCGTCCGCGATGGCGCGGGTGCCGGTGGCGAAGATCCAGGAGATCATCCGCCCCTGCGGGCTCTCGCCGCGGAAGGCGCGGGCGATCTCAGAACTCTCGCGCCTGCTGCTCGAGCGCCACGGCGGCCAGGTGCCGCGCACCTTCGCGGAGCTCGAGGCGCTCCCCGGGGTGGGGCACAAGACGGCGTCGGTGGTGATGGCGCAGGCCTTTGGCGTGCCGGCGTTCCCGGTCGACACCCACATCCACCGGCTGGCGCAGCGTTGGCAGTTGAGCGACGGGCGAAACGTCGAGCAGACCGAGGCCGACCTGAAGCGGCTGTTTCCCGAGGCGCACTGGAACCAGTTGCACCTGCGGATCATCTTCTACGGCCGCGAGCACTGCACGGCGCGGGGCTGCGACGGCACCGTCTGCGAAATCTGCCGCACCTTGTTCCCCAACCGCCGTCGCGCGACGCGGGTCAACAAGCCGTAACCACAGATTGCACGGATTTCACGGATCCAAACCTGGAGAAACCATGGATGAACACTTATGATCACTGATTGGGATCAGTGAAGATAAGCGCAGATAAGTGGTTCTTCCGGATCGAATCCGTGTAGTCCTTGGCTACCGCGGGTCCTTCGGGCTCACTTCGCGTCCACGTAGCGGGCGATCGTGATGACCTTGTAGTCCTCCTCGGAGGCGCCGGTCTTCACGGTCACGACGTCGCCGGCCTTCTTGCCGAGCAGGGCGGCGCCGAACGGGGTCTTGTAGGAAAGGATGTTTTTCTCGGGATTGCCGTCCCAGGCGCCGAGGATCGTGTAGCGGGTGGTCTGGCTGGTGGTGACGTTCTGCACGTCGACGACGGTGCCCACGCTGATCTGCTCGGTGGTGGCCTCGGTGAAATCGGTGATGCGGGCGCGGCCGAGTTCCTTCTCGAGGAGGGTCTTCTGGGCCATGAGGACGTGCTGGTCCTGCTTGGCCATCTTGTACTCGGAGTTCTCCTTGAGGTCGCCGTGCTCGCGGGCGGCGGCGATGGCGCGGGAGTTCTCGGGAATCTTCTTCGAGACGATCGTGTCGTACTCCTCGCGGCGGCGGTCGTACGAGGCGCGGGAGACGAGGAGCTGCTCCTCCTTCGACTCGGCATCGGCGGCGACGAGGGACTGGATCTTGGGGAACAGCTTGATGAAGCGGGCGAGCAGGGACTTCTTCGTCAGTTCCTCGAAGCCCTGGTTGAGCATGAGGGTGTTGGCGAGGTCGCGGGCGGTCTCCGGGTCGGCCGTCGAGAGGAGGTCCGAGATGAGCTCGGTGTCCTCGCTCAGGATGTCGGCGAGCGGGATGCGGCGGGCGCTGGAGGCCTGCAGGGCCTCGTAGTCGATCGCGAAGAAGATGGCGCTGAGGAGGCGCGGGGTGATGAGGTCGTTGAGCAGCTTCGCGAACTTCTTCGAGTGGCGGTTCTTGACGATCCACAGGAGGACCGGGGCGCGGAGGTTCTGCTCGGTCTGCCAGCGCTTGAGGGCGGCGGCCAGCTCCTCGGCGTGGCCCTGCTCGACCAGGAAGTTGATGCACTCGGTGGTGAACTTGCCCTGCGAGACCTTGAGCAGGGTGAAGAGGATGTCGCGGCTCTCGATCGGGTGGGTCGCGTTGATGAGCTCGAGGAAGCGGGCCTGGAAGTGGACCGGGATCTTTTCCGCGATGGCGGGGAGGTCGCGGACGTTGGCGACGAGCGCGGTCTGCTGCGGCTCGAACGCGGTGCTGTCGACGCCGAGGAGCTTGGCGAGGTCGTCGCGGATGGCGGCGCCGTAGAGGCGCTCGGCGGCGTCGAGCTGGTTGCTGGTCTTCACGGCCTCGGTGACGCCGTTGAGGATGGCGCTGAGGTCGGTCTTGATGTCCTTCTTGGACGACGAATCGAGGAGTTCCTCGGCGAGCGCGATGCGGCGGCGCGCGGAGCGGGTGGAGTTGAACTGCTCGAGGATCTCGTCCTCGGCGGACACGGGCGTCTCCCGCAGGATGTAGCACTCGGTCTTCTTCGCGGGACTGGCGATGCGGGGATCCTTGGCGATGGCCTTGCGGGCCGCGGCCCACCACTTCTTGAACTTCTCGGGGCCGACCACCTGGGCGAGGACGATCTCCATCTCGATCTGCGTGGCTGCGTTGTTGGGGTAGGACTCGAGGGCCTCCACGACCAGCTGGACGGGATTCTCCTCGATGAGCTCGGCGATCTTCTTGGGCTCCGTCTCCTTGCGCACGAGGAGGTGCTTGGCCGGGAGGATGTCGAGGGTGTTGAGGCAGAAGGCCGGGTCCATGGGATGGGCCTTCTTGTCCTTGAAATTGATCAGCAACCGCTGGGCCGCATCATCGTAACTCTTGATCTGGCCGAAACCCCAGCTGCGGTGAACCACGTAGGCGCCGGGCTCCATGGCCTCAAGTTTGGCTTTGGCCGCCTTGAGGGACGGATTCTTGGCGATGAGCGCGGAAACAGCTTCGGAATTCATGGTTGCGTGTTTAAGGACCTGAACGGGAGAGTTGAGCGGAGAATGCCGAACCTTGTCAAACAGTGTGTCTGTCGCGACTTTTATGAAAATGCACCCTGAGGAGCGTCGCCTTGAAGCCTGGCCGGCGGCCGTGCGCCTGCTGGCCCGCTGGCTCGACCGGCACGAGCGGGTGGATGAGCTCCTGGAGTCGCTGCCGCGCGGGCTCAGCGGTGTTGAACGCGCTCGATGCCAACACCTTGTGTTTGGCGCGGTGCGGCATCACGGCCGGCTCGACGCCGCCCTGCGGCGCCTCGTCCCGCATGCGCCGCGCTTCCCGACGCGGGCGGTTTTGCTCGTTGCCGGCGTGGAACTCCTGGAGGGGGCGGCGGGCCCGGCTGAGGACGGCTTGGTGGCCAAGATCGTGCACCACGCGGTGGAGCAGGCCAAGGCGTTGACGAGCCCCGCCGAGGCCCGGCTGGTCAATGCCGTCGTGCGCAAGCTCGCCCCCGTGCTCGCCGCCCCGCCGCCGCCCAAGTTGGCCACCGCCGAGGTGCTCGCGGAGTATTATTCACATCCTGAGTGGCTCGTGCGCCGCTGGCTGCTCGCGTTCGGCGCCGAGGCCACGCGCAAGCTGTTGGAGTGGAACCAGCAACCGGCGCACGTTTACGCTCGTTGGCGTAATTTGTCGGGCGCAGTTCCACCCGCGTGGCTCAAGGCCTCGGCCTGGCCCGGGTTTTTCGAGGTGGAGCCGGGCCATTGGCCGGAGGTCGAGCCCCTGCTGCGCAACGGCGACCTCTACCTGCAGGACCCGGCCACGCGGCTGGCGGTGGAACTGCTTGCCCCGCAACGCGGTGAGACCGTCCTCGACCTCTGCGCCGCCCCGGGCGGCAAGAGTCTCCTCATCGCCGACGCCCTTGCGTCCGGCGGCGCGGGGAGCGAGTCGGCCGGTCGCGTGGTGGCCTTCGACCTGCCCCCGGTCGCGGCCGAGGGCGCCGCGGCCCGCCCGTCGCCGCGCATCGAGCGGTTGAAGGAGAATCTCTCGCGGGTCCGCGGCGCCGACGTCGCGCTCGTCCTGGGCGACGTGCAGCGCGGGGCCGCGATGCTGCTGCGCGAGCACAACCTGCCGGAGGCGTTCCCCGCGGTGCTGATCGACGTGCCGTGCTCGAACACCGGCGTCATGCGCCATCGCGTGGACGTGAAATGGCGCCTGCAGGACACCGACATCGCCAAGCACGGCCGGCAGCAGCTGGCCCTGCTGCACGCGGCGGCGCGCCTCGTCGCCCCGGGCGGGCGGCTGGTCTATTCGACGTGCAGCCTCGAGCCCGAGGAGAACGACCAGGTCGTGCGCGCGTTTTTCGACAGCCGCGCCGGCGGCCCCTTCAAGCTCGAGCGCAGCGTGCAGAGCTTCCCGTGGATCACCGGCCACGACGGCGCCGGGGCGTTTTTGCTCCGCAGGCAGGCCTGAACTGACCTGAACCGCGAAGGACGCGAAGGCGATCCCGAGGCAGTTTTACAGGAGGCAACAGAGCAAACGGAGTTATGAAATCCTAGCCTCTCTGTTCCCTCCGTTGCCTCCTGTAATATTGGATTGAGCTTCGCGTCCCTTCGCGTTCTTCGCGGCTTTCCTCAGGGCACCAGCTCGAACACCGCCAGCGTGCGCGTGATTTCCTCGTTGCCGTGCAGGAACGAGAAACGGATCTCGTTCGCGCCGGCCACCAGCCGCTCAAAGCGGCGGTAGTTCCACGCGGCCACCGGCTCGCCGTCGATGCGGGTGACGAGGTCGCCGCCCTGCACCCCGGCGGCATGGGCCGGCGAGTCCGGCACGACGCTGACCACGCGCCAGTACGCCGGGTGCTTCGTGAAGCTGAGGCCGGAGCTGCGGCGCGGCGGCAGCACGACCGGTCCCGGCGCCTCGCGGTAGAACGTCACCTGGTTGCGCTCCTGGTCGAACGTGACCGTGAAATGGCGCAGGATGCCGCCGCCCAGCGCGGAAAGCTCCTCGGTCACGTCGACGATCGGGCGCTCGACGGTGTAATCGCCGATCCGGAGCGCCTGCCGCCAGCGGCCGATGTACTGCAGATGGTCGCCGCTCAGCGTGCCGACGGCGCCGCCCGGGCGCGGGAGCTCGGCGAAATCGGCGGCGAGGCCCGCGAGGTTGAGGCTGAGCGGGGCGTCGCTGCCCGAATCGATGAGCGCCGCGATGCCCTGCTCCCCCAGCTTCAGCGGGATGATCGGCGTGCGGAACTCGTTGTTGAAGGGAATGGTGACGCCCGGCGGGATGGCCGGGGACGCGGAGCGCGGCTGGAGCAGGAGCTGCGCGCGGCCGTAGTCGAGGGTGAGGACGGTCTCGCGGAAAAGCGGGAAACCCAGGACGCCGTCGATCTTCAGGCCGAGGTGCGTGGACAGGTCGCGGCAATCGTGCACCAGCACGCGCACGTCCTCGAAGCGCGCGTCGCCGAGCTCGAGGCGGCTGATGACGGCCGAGTCGAGCAGGGCGGTGCCGCCGCGGGCCGCGCGGTTGCGCACCTGGGGCATCGTCTCGGGCGGCGGGTTCTTCGCCGCGTACCGGCGGGCGAGCTCGGGGGTCACGAGCGTGGCGGACGAGCCGGTGTCGACGAGGAAGCGGTACGGCCCGTGCCGGTCCCACTTCGTCTCGACGAGCAGGAGGTTGCCGAGCACGACCGCGGGCACGGTCACCAGCGGCGCCTCCAGCGTGGTGCGCCCGGGACGCGGCGCCTCGCGCTGGAACGTGAAGCACCCGCCGAGCAGCAGCGCGGCGGCGCAGAGCACGGCGGTGACGAGGCGCGGCTTCATTTGGCCGGGGGCGGCAGGCGGAGGCTCAGCCCCGCGGCCAGGGCGGCGAGCAGCGCCCCGATGACGAAGACCGTGGCCGAGCCCCAGATCCAGAACACCGCGCCGGCGAGGACCGGCGTGATGGCGCGCGAGAGCGAGCCGAGCGAGCGGAAGATGCCGAGCACGCGGCCCTGCTCCGCGGCCGTGCTGTAGAGCGAGATCAGGCCGGTCGACGCGGGGTTCACCAGGCCGGAGCCGAGCGCGAGGGCCGCGAGGCCGGCGTAGAGCATCCAGGGGGCGGCGGCGAAGCCGATGACGAGCAGGCCGACGACCGACGCGCCGAGGCCCGCGAAGAGGATGCGGACCTCGTCCACGCGCAGGAGCAGCCGGCGGACGATGTATCCCTGCGTGACGATCGCGCAGAGGCCGAGGTAGGCGAGCAGGAACCCGTTCTGGCGGGCCGTGTAGCCAAACCGCTCGGCGGCCAGGAACGTGAGGGCGGTCTCCATCGCCACGAAGGCGACGGAGTAGACGAACGCGACGATGTTGGCGCGCCGGATCGCGGGATCCGCCAGGCCGAGGATGGCCGCGAGCGGGTTGCGGATGCGCGGGTCGCGGGCCTCGGCGCGCGCGGCAGGGGTGAGGGTCTCGCCGAAGCGCAGCGAGATCCAGACGAGGTTCACGAGGCACAGCGCGAGGGCGATCAGGGCCGGGCCGGAGAAGGGATTGAAGCCGAGGCGCGCGAGGCCGGGGAAATGCTCGACCGGGTTCCAGTGCACGGCGATCGCGCCCAGCGTCGGCCCGGTCACGAGCCCGAGGCCGAAGGCCGCGCCCACGAGCCCCATCGCGCGGGAGCGCTCGCCGCGGCTCGTGACGTCGGCCACTGCGGCGGTCGCGACCGACAGGTTGCCGCTGAATGCGCCGGTGACGATGCGCGAGAGGAGGAAGAGCCAGAACGAGCCGCTCAGGACCCAGACGAGATAGCCCAGGCCCGTGCCGGCCACGGTGAGCAGCAGGACGCCGCGGCGCCCGTGGCGGTCGGAGACCGCGCCCCAGAACGGGGCGAAGATGAACTGCAGGATCGAGAAGAACGAGCTGATGACACCGCCGAACAGCACCGCCGCGAAGTGGCTGTCATGGCCCAACGCCCGGGCCAGCGCGTCCGTCTGTCCCAGCAGCCAGCCCAGCACGCCGCTGTGCCCGTCGGTCGCCAGGTAGTACTGCAGCAGGTCCGGCCCGAGGGGAAAGATGATGGAAAACCCGATCAGGTCGATGTACAGCGTGAGGAAGATCACGCCGAGCGAGGGCGGACGGTGGGACGGCGTGGAGGCGGAGGACGGCACGGGTGTGGTCGGACAGGAAAGGCGCTTCCGCGCCGGACGCCAAGGCGCAAACGGGGAGGGGCGAATCCCGGGCAGGAGCGGCTTTATGCCGCGATCGGAGGCGCGGCGTCGCGGCGTATAACCGCTCCTACGCCGCCGGCGCCGGCGGGAAGATCAGGCGGAAGATCGTGCCGCGGCCCGGCGTGCTGCTCACGCACAGCGCGCCCTGGTGGCCCTTCATGGTGCCGAGGATGGCCGAGAGCCCGAGACCCCGGCCGGCGAATTTCGTGGTGAAGAAGGGATCGAAGATGCGGGCCAGCACGGCGGGCTCCATGCCGCAGCCGGTGTCGCTGATCTGCAGGACCACGTAACGGCCCTCGGGCAGGTCCGCGCCCATCACGCAGTTGGCGAGCAGCGAGCGCGGCACCTGGGTGCAGCTGGTCGTGACGGTGATGTCACCGGGCCGGTCGCCGATCGCCTCGGAGGCATTGATGATCAGGTTCATCGCCATCTGCCGCAGCTGGGTGGCGTCGCCCATGATGCGGGGCAGGTCCGGGTCGGGGCGGTACTGGAGGTTGACGGCGCGGCTGACGGACGACTGCAGCAGCGAGAGGAGCGAGGCGAGGAGGGCGTTGAGGTCGATGGGCTCGATGGTGGTGCGGCCCTTGCCGGCGTAGGCGAGCATCTGCTGGCAGAGATCGGCCGCGTGCTGGGAGGCGGTCTCGATGCGCGAGAGGGGCAGGTCGGCCGGCGATCCCTCCGGGAGGTCGAGGCGGGCGAGCCCGGCGTTGCCGACGATGCTGGTGAGCAGGTTGTTGAAGTCGTGGGCGACGCCGCCGGCGAGGAGGCCGAGGCTCTCAAGGCGCTGGCTCTCGAGGAGCCGGCGCTCGAGGGCGAGCTTGCTGGCCTCGGCCTGCTTGCGGGCGGTGATGTCGAGGGCCAGGCCCTCGAAGCACTGGATGCGGCCCTGCTCGTCGTGGACGCCGCGGCCGCGGGACAGCACCCACTTCTCGCTGCCGTCGCGGGTGCGCAGGCGGTATTCCACCTCGAAGGGCTGGCGGGCCTCCAGGGCGGCCCGGGTGGTGTCGCGCACCAGCGCGAGGTCGGCCGGGTGCAGGAGATCACGGTAGTGCACCTGCCCGGTGATGAAGTCGGACGCCGGCCAGCCGGTGAGGGCGAGGGCGCCCTCGCTCAGGTAGAGCGGGATCATCTGCCTTTTCTCGTACTGGCAGATGTACGCCATGCCGGGCAGCGCCTGGACGATGCTCTCGAGCTGGCGCCGGCTCTCGCTGAGCTCGGCGGTGCGCTCGGCGACCTGGCGCTCGATCACCTCGTTGCGCCGCTGGAGGACGAAGACGAGCGCGGCGGACAGGGCCGTGAGGGCCAGGCAGGAGCACAGGTAGATGAGGGGCACCTGGTTGTATTGCCCGCGGAGCCACTCCGGGCTGGCGCGGTAGAGCACCTGCCATTGCCGGTCGCCGACGGGCAGGTTCTTTTCGCGGGTCAGGCCGCGGCGCAGTTCCGCCTCGCTCGGGAGCATCGTCTCGACCGCGGTGCCGTCGGCGTCCAGGTAGAGGATGAGCCGCCGGGTGGGCTCGGTCTCGTAGGCGTCGAAGAAGAGCATGTCGAGCGAGAGCCCGGGTTGGAGCTTGAACGACTCCTCCAGCATCGTGCGGAGGTGGAAGACGCCCTGGACGAAGCCCAGAAAGATCCGCTCGCTCCCGACGTTGCGGTACACGGGCCAGATGAAGACGACGCCGCCCGGCTCGGCCGTCGTCTGCTGCACGAGCGTGATCACGCGGCTGGCGGCCATGCGCTCCGTCCGGCGGGCGTTGGCGAGCTGCTCGACCGTGGGGCCGAAGGCGAGGTCGTAGCCCAGCGCGGGTTCGTTGCCGGCCAGGGGCTCGACGTAGAGGATGGGAAAGTGCTCCGCGGCGACCGGCGACGGCGCAAAGGTGCCGTCGCTCTCCCGGCGGGTGAATTGAAACGGCCGCCCCAGTTCCCGGGCGGCCGCGGCCTCGACGTCGGCGCGATCGGCCGCCGGCACGCACGGCACCCACTCCAGGGCGCGGATCACCGGGTAGCGCGCGATGATGTCACGGGCCGCCAGGGCGAATTCGCCGCGGGTGACCGTGCCGGACGCGGCGAAGAGGTGGCGCAGGCCGTAGATGCGGGCCTCGAACTTGCCGATGACCTCGCGGGTGAGGGCATTGCGCGTGTCGGCGCGACGCATGAAATCGGCCTCGACGCGGGCGAGGTCGCTTTCGCGCAGCCAGTTGTAGCTCACCAAGGACAGCGTGACCCCGACGACGACGATTCCGGCCACGAGGGTGCTTCGGCCGGGAAGAAGGGTGCGCGCCACGGGGGACATGGGTACCCCGGGTAGCATGAAGGGTGCCCTTCCGACGGCAAGGCCGGTTTGGCAGGCGGACGACGGGTGTGGCTACCCTACCCGGTACGGCAGCGGGAAGCGGCCCATGAGGGCGACGACCTTCTGTTTCGTGGCCGCGATCACGGCGGCCTCATCGGGCCGGCCGATGGCTGCGAGCACGCCGTCGATCAGGCCGGCGATCTCGACCATCTCGGCCTCCTTCAGGCCGCGGGTGGTCATGGCGGGCGAGCCGAGGCGGATGCCGGAGGCCTGGAAGGGCGAGCGCGTCTCGAAAGGCACAGTGTTCTTGTTGCAGGTGATGTTGGCCCGATCGAGGGTCTCCTGCGCGAGCTTGCCGGTCAGGTCCGGGAACTTGGCGCGGAGGTCCACCAGCATGAGGTGGTTGTCGGTGCCGCCCGAATTGATCTTGTAGCCGCGGGCCGTCATCGCGGCGGCGAGGGCCTGGGCGTTGGCGATGACCTGCGCGCTGTAGGCCTTGAACTCGGGCTTGAGGCATTCGCCGAAGCACACGGCCTTGGCGGCGATAATGTGCATCAGCGGGCCGCCCTGGCCGCCGGGGAAGACGGCGGAGTCGATGGCCTTGGCGTGCGCCGCCTTGCACATCGTGAGACCGCCGCGCGGGCCGCGCAGCGTTTTGTGCGTCGTGGTCGTGACGAAGTCGGCGTGCGGGAACGGCGACGGGTGGTGCCCCGACGCCACGAGGCCGGCGATGTGCGCGATGTCGGCGAAGAGCCAGGCGCCGACCGAGCGGGCGATCTCGCCCATGCGGGCAAAGTCGATGATGCGCGAGTAGGCCGAGGCGCCGACGGTGATCAGCTTCGGCTTCTCGCGCTGCGCGACCGCGGCGAGCTCGTCGTAGTCGATCAGCCCGTTGTCCTCGCGCACGCCGTACTGGCAGAAGTTGTAGAGCTTGCCCGAGAAGTTGGCGGGGTTGCCGTGGGTGAGGTGGCCGCCGTGGCTCAGGTTCATGCCGAGGATCTTGTCGCCCGGCTGCAGCATGGCGGTATAGACGGCGAAGTTCGCCTGCGAGCCGGAGTGGGGCTGCACGTTGGCGTGCTCGGCGTTGAAGAGCTTCTTCGCGCGCTCGATCGCGAGCGTCTCCACCTTGTCGACCTGCTCGCAGCCGCCGTACCAGCGCTTCGCGGGATAACCTTCCGCGTATTTGTTCGTCAGCACGCTGCCCTGAGCCTCGAGGACGGCCGGGTAGGTGAAGTTCTCCGAGGCGATCAGCTCGATGTGGCTCTGCTGGCGGGCCAGCTCGGCGGCGACAATGGCGTGCACCTCGGGGTCAAGGGTACGGAGCGGCGTGGCATTCAGGGACATGATCCTAACCACAAACAGAACGGCGCGGGTGAACCAGCCTATTTTGCGGGGACCAGCGTCTTAAGGTGCGCCACGAGGGACGGGATGGCCTCGACCAGCTCGTCGCGGCACTGCTCGTAGGTCTTGAGGTTGCCCCCGAACGGGTCGGCGATCTCGCGGCTGGCCGTCGCCGGCATGAACTCGCGGAAGAGGTGCAGGCGGGCCGGCACGGGCTCGGCCTGCAGGCGGATGCTCGCCCGGTGCGATTCCGTCATGCAGAGGACGAGGAGCGCCTGGTCGAGCAGCTCCTGGGTGACCGGGCGGCTGCGGTGGCCGGCGATGTCGATGCCCGCCTTCCGCAGCGCGAGCACCGAGTTCTCCGACACCTTGTCGCCGTTCCGCGCGACGATGCCGGCCGAGACGACGCGCAGCGACCGCCAGGGCTCCGGCTGGGCGGCGAGGGCATGCTGCAACAGCCCGGCCGCCATGGGGCTGCGGCAGATGTTGGCCGTGCAGACGACGAGGATGTGACCGGGCGAAGGCATGCGAAGAAACCCTTAGGCCGGAACGATGCAGTTGAAAACCGCGAAGGACGCGAAGACTCGCGAAGGACAAGCCCGATCCCCTTTACAGGAGGGAACGGAGGTTCGGAATAGCTGCATGGATCGCTGTACCCTCGCTGGCTTCCGGTAAAGTCGGTATGCCAAAAGGCGGCCTTTTCTTCGCGTCGCTTCGTGTCCTTCGCGGTTCAGTGGCATGGTTCCGTTTAAGGGATACGAAAGCGCACCGATTGCAAAGCCGGAGTCGCCTAGCCGCGGAAACGCTTCAGCGCCGCCAGGCCGCGATGCACCTGCACCGCGCGCTGGAGCGTGCGGTCGATCGGCGGCGATGCGGGCTTCGTGGTGTCCGGCACGTCCGGCTTGGCCGGGTCCGCGGAAGGCGTCTCGCCGGCGAGTTCGCGCACCATCTGCGCCTCGTCGTAGCGCACCTTGCCGGCGTTCTCCTGCAGCAGGTCAGCCGGGGCGGTGCCGGCGGCGAGCAACGCCAGGATCCGCGCTTCGGCGGCCGGTTCGACCGCGACCGCGATGTCCGGCGTGAAGCCCGCGGAAGGCCGACCCAGGGTCAGCGCGCCCGCCGGCAGGCGGTCGGCGGCAAGGGTCACGCGCAGCGGCGCGGCGGTATCACCGTTGGCGAGGATGATGACGGGGCGGCGCTCGGCCGCGTGGAACTTCAACCAGGCGGACAGCGCCAGGGCCGCGGTTTCGTCGCCCGCGGCATTCCGCAGGTCGAGCACGCAGGCGCGCACTTGCTGCGAGGCGGGCAGGTCGACCGGCAGCGTGGTGGCCCGCACATAAGTCAGCCCTTGGCCGAGGTCATGCGTGACGGGCGCGCCGGTCAGCGACCCGGCGATGGCAACGGTAAAAAGAATCCGTAACAGGAGGCGTGTCATCAGGAAAGGCGGAGAAGGTTGATAGGGATAAACCGCGAAGGTCGCGAAGGGACGCGAAAGGAAAACTCCAATCAGGCAGACTGTTTTACAGGAGGTAACAGAGGAAACAGAGTCTAGGAAACGATGCCTTGATCTCCGTTCCCTCCTGTAAAAAGGACCGGGTTTGGACTTCGCGAACCTTCGCGGTTCTCACGGCTTGGTCCGGTTCAACTGCTTCGCCCCGATGTCGCGACGGTAGTACTTCGAGGCGCACTGGATCGCGTCACACGCGACGTACGCGGCATCGGCGGCCTGGCGCAGGGTGGGGGCGTGGGCGGTGACGCCGAGCACGCGGCCGCCGTTGGTCACGAGCTGGCCCGCGGCATTGCGCGCCGTGCCGGCATGGAAGACGGTCACGCCGGCGGGGAGTGACGCCGGGATGGCGATGGCGTCGCCCTTGGGGAATTTGTCCGGATAACCCTTCGCCGCGACGACCACGCACAGGGCGTGCGCGGGTTTCACCTCGAGTTTCCACCCTGCGAGCTGGCGCTGCGCGGCGGCCCAGAGCAGGGCGAGCAAGTCGGTGGCCAAGCGCGGCAGGACCACTTGGGTCTCCGGGTCACCGAAGCGGGCGTTGTACTCGATCACGCTCGGGCCCGTGGGCGTGAGCATGATGCCGATGAAGAGCGTGCCGCAGTAGTCGAGACCCTCGGCGGCAATGGCGTGCACGGACGGGCGCACGATCTCGTTCTCGATGCGAACCAGGAGCTCCGGCGTGACCACCTCGGCCGGCGAGTAGGTGCCCATGCCGCCGGTGTTCGGCCCGGTGTCCCCGTCGCCGATGCGCTTGTGGTCCTGCGAGGTGGGCAAGATCACGTAGTCGCGGCCGGCGACGACGACGAGGATGGAGGTCTCCTCGCCGGTGAGGCAGTCCTCGATGAGGATGCGGCGACTGCTGTCGCCGAAGCGTCCGCCGAGCATCTCGCGCACCGCGGTTTCGGCTTCGCCGAGGGTCTGCGCGACGACCACGCCTTTGCCGGCGGCAAGGCCGTCGGCCTTGATCACGATCGGGGCGCCGCGCCGGCGGACGTAGGCGAGGGCGGGCTCGACGTCGCTGAAGATTCCCGCTGCGGCCGTGGGAATCTTGTGCTTCATGAGGATTTCCTTGGTGAAGATCTTCGACGCCTCAAGCCGGGCCCCGGCGGCCTTGGGACCATAGACCGGGATGCCGGCGGCAATGAGCTGGTCGGCCAGGCCGAGGGCGAGCGGCACCTCGGGACCGACGACCACGAACCCGACCTTTTCGCGCTGGGCGAGGGCGACCAGGCCGGCGACGTCATCCGCAGCGACGGGAAAGCACGTCACGTCCTGCGCGATGCCGGCATTGCCGGGAGCGCAGATCACGCGGGGCCGGGCAGGGGAGGCCTGCAGCGAGCGGACGAGCGTGTGCTCGCGTCCGCCACCGCCAACCACGAGGACGGAGGAGGGAAGTTGGGATGCCACGGGTCCACGGATGGACGCCGACGCCGGCGGGATCAACTTCCAACATCCGACATTCAGTCCCGAATTGATCGGGGCGGTTCGCTCAACCTCGTGACTGAGCCCGCCGCCGGCGCGCTGCCGCCACGAAGCCGAGCACGACGATTCCGGCGATCATCGCGTAGGTCGATGGCTCCGGTACGGCCGAGCCGGTCACGGTGATCGACTGGATGTTGCCGAGGATGTACCGGTTGCCGGTGTTGTTGAGGTAGAGCTTCAGCTGCGAATTGGCGACGAGTGCGTTCCACTCCGAGAAATCCAGGTCGCTGGGTGCCGTGCCCAGGCTGGGAATGGCCGTTCCCGTCAGGTCGGTGAGGATGAGGTTCAGGCTGTAAGGCTGCCAATTCGCGATGGTCTGGTTGGTGAGGTTCGTTGGGCCCCAGGCGGAGGTGAACTGAATCTGGTCCTGCGTGCCTGACATCAGGTAGTTTTGGGTGAAGGTGGCCGTGTTGGTCACCGCGCTGGTCGTCCATGCGCCGGACACGCCGTTGATCGTCAGGGTGAACGTGCTCAGGCGGAATTGTCCTTGGGTGGATGTGAGCAGGAGCGGGCTCGCGCCAGTATCCCAAGCCACGACGGCGGACCAGGCCCGGCCCACCGGGAACTCCGTGGTGATGGCGCCGGCTTCGACAAAGTTGGTGGTCGTGACGCCGGAGAAGGTGTAACTGACGATCTGGGCCGGGAGGGGGCCGGCTACCATGCCCAGCGCAAGGAAGACGCCGGCGGATCGAAGCAGACGTGACAGGAGCGGGTGTGGCATATGGCCCGGAGTATATCGGGGCCCTTCAGGCCAGCCTATACGCATACCTGCGTAGAAATTGCCCGGAGGAGTATCCCGTGGCGGGTCTGGTTATTTTGTCCGCTTTTTTCCCGGCGAGCGGTTATAGGGTGAAACAGTATGCCAACCGACGCCGCACTACTCCGTCGCTACGTCATGAAACAGGATGAGCAGGCTTTCGCCGAACTGGTCCGCCGGCACCTCGATCTGGTGTTCGCTGCCGCCCTGCGACGGACCGGCGGCCGGATGCATCTGGCGGAGGAAGTCACGCAGAAAGTGTTCTGCGATCTTTCCCGCAAGGCGACCGTCCTGGCGCATCATCCCGTCCTGGTGGGATGGCTTCACCGCTGCACACGCTACGCCGCGATCGATGCGACGCGCGCCGAGATCCGCCGCCAACATCTCGCCCAAACCTTCACGGCCATGCCTGACGTCTCTCCTCCTGCCGAACCCGCGGTCGATTGGGAACAACTCCGCCCCGTGCTCGACGAGGCGATGGACCGGCTTGGTGACCGTGACCGCGAACTCATGCTGCTGCACTATTTCAACGGTCTCACTTTTGCCGAGGCCGGGGCGCGGATGAACCTCTCGGAAGACGCCGCCCGCAAGCGCACCGGGCGGGCGCTCGACCAGCTGCGGCGGATCCTCAGCCAGCGCGGCGTCACCTCGACGTCCGCCGCCCTCGGCCTCCTGCTGGCCAACCAGCCCCTGGTAGCCGCGCCGGCGGGGTTGGCCTCGGCGGTCACGACCGCGGCGATCGCCGCGGCCCCGACCGGACTGGCGGCCAGCGCGGTCTCGATGCTTTTTATGAGTAAACTCACCGTACCCATCCTCAGCGCCGTCGTCGCCGCCGGCCTCACCACCACGGTCTGGCTGGTCGTGACTCCCGGGGAAAGTGCGGACGAAATAGCCGCGTTGCGCCGGGAAAACTCCCGCCTCACCGCGGCAGCCGCGACTGGAGCGAGCGTCGCCACGATCGCGGCCGTGGCCGACGAATACGCGGCTCAAGCCAGCGGGATCGCCCGGGCGATGGGGCAGCGACAGGTTGTCCGTTCCCAGGCCAACCCGGTGGGAACCCAGGGTTCCGCGGCGCCCTCACCGCGGACGGAGGTCACCGCCCGTGGTCATCGTTACCATGGCCTCCACACCCCGCACGAAGCCGCGCTGACCTTTGCCTGGGCCTGTGACCTCAGCGATCCCGACGAACTGGGCAAGATGGTCACCTTCGATCCCGGCGTCCGTGAAAAGGCCCAGGCGGTGTTCGACACGATGCCCGAGGCGGTTCGCGCCCAGTATCCCACAGTCGAGGCCTTCTACGGCCTCCTGCTCGCGGCTTCGACGCTGGAGGCGCCGCCTCCGGGAGCGGACCTGATCGAGCGGTTCATGACCGAGGTTGAACTCAGCCCAAGCCGCTTCGCCACGCGGCGCGTCGGCAGCACGAGGAATGTCCACGAATATCAGCTCACGGACGAAGGCTGGAAATATGTCCTGCCTGAGAGCGGGGTGAAGGGTCTGCCCGGCATCCTCAACAGCAAGACACTCGCCAAGCTGGTCCAACCGTAGCGCCTTCCGCAGCCCTTCTGCGCCATGTCACCCCTGAAATCCTCTCTGATTGTCGCGGTGGTGTCGGCGGCGATCACGGCCGGCAGCCTCTACTACCTCCAGCGTCACCACGCGCGGGAAGCGGCGAGCCTGCGTCGCCATAACAACGCGATGCGCGTTCAGATCAGCCAGCGCTGGCACGAACGGCTGAAGGCCCCCGTGACGGCGGACGCGCGGCCCGCGCCCGAAGCGGTGACTCCGGCGGACAATCTGCCCGTATCCAGGCAAAGTCCCGTGGAGAACTACCGCAATGAGGGCCGGGCCACCCCGCTGGCTACCCTGCAAACCTTCGCCTGGGCCTGCGATCGCGGCGATGTCGACACGGTCAGGCGGCTGCTGCAGCTCGATCCCGGTGCGCGCCCCAAGATCGGGGCGCTCCAGGCAACCCTGCCGGAAAATGTTCGGGCGGAGTGGAAGACCGTGGACGACGTGGCGGTGGCGATGGTCACTCTCAATATCATGTTCAGCCCGTTCCCCAACGCCGACGTCCTCGCCACGGCCACGCCCGAACTGATCCGCGACGGCCGCGTCCGGCTGCGCCTGCCGGACCTGCCGAAGGACAACACGGAGTATCAGCAGACCGCGGAGGGCTGGAGTTTTGTGCTCACTGAGGCGATGGCGGACCATTACATCAGGCGCTATCAGGAGTCACAGAAATAGCCCGGCTACGACGAGCCACGGGCTACACCTTCAGGAACCGGCCGAGCGCCTTGGAGTTGAACGCGGCGTCGCGGACCTTGAAGAGCGCGAGGGTCTCCTTGCGGTCGATGCACTCCCGGCCGGACTCGAAGAAGTCGAGGATGAGACTCGCGAGATCGCGGAAAATCGGGTCGGGGCTCGTGTCCGCGTGCACCGTCTTCGCGTCGGTCGTCACCACAGCGCGGAAGGCGCAGTCGCTGTTAACGTGGACGAAGACGCTGCCGGTGCGGCCGCCGGTGAACTTGACGTGCACCTCATGGTGGTTCGGACCGTCGCTGAGCCGCATGACCTCCTTCACGCCGGGGCCCATCGCGGTGATCAGCATCTCCAGCGGGTGAATGACATACTCCTCGAAGCTGCGGCCGCCGCCCCAAGCGCGGAGGTGACGGACCTGGTCGCGTCCGCCGAGCTCCGCCACGGTGCGGTTAAGGCTCGCGGCGCAGCGCAGGGCGGAACTCGTGATGACGGGGACGCGGTGTTTGTCCGCCAGGGCGAAGATCTTTTTCGCGGTCTTGAGGTCGGGCGCGAAGGTCTTGTCCACGTAGGTGGGCTTGCGGAGCGGGAAAGCCCGCTTGGCGAGGTCGAGATGGACCTCGGGGGTCGACGGTGCGAGCACGACAAGGGCGTCGCAGTCGGCCATCTCCTTCACATCCGCGACGTACGGGACCTTTTTCTCCGCCGCCCATTTGCGGCCGCCGGCGTCGTCCAAGGCCCAGCATTTCGCCACCTCCCAGCCGCGGGCCTTCAGGTCGCCGCGGAGGAGGTCGAGGTAGACATTGGCGTGGAAATTATCGAGCCGGTGGTCGATGTAGCCGATGCGTTTGGTTTTCATGGGAGAGGGGCGTTGGGGGATGGCCACAGGAGGCGCAAAAGGCACAAAAGGGCCCGATCATTATTTACAGGAGGAAACGGAGAGAACGGAGTCCTGAATCCAATCTCTGTTTTCTCTGTTACCCCTTGTGAAATCGGTTCGGGATCGGCTTCGCGCTTCTTCGCGACCTTCGCGGTTTTCAAATCCGGATCAGTTTGCCGGACTTGGCGGAGGCGTACGCCGCGGCGATCACTTCAGCGCTCGCGAGGCCGTCGGCGACGGTCACGGCGGGTTTGGCGTTGCCGGCCACGCAGTCGAGGAAGTGGCGGATCTCGGCGACGAACCGGTCGGGCGCCTGGCTCACGTCGATGACCGTGTCGGCGGTGTCGCCTTCGCGGCGGATCGTGATATCCGGTCGGCCCGGGACCCAGTAATTGATCGTGATCGTGCCCTTGTCGCCGAGCACCTCGACGAAGTTGGTCGCGACGGGGGTGGAGTAGCAGCAGGCGATCTCGCCGTAGCAGCCCTTTTTGCCCCGGAGGAAGAGCAGGCCGAAGTCCTCGACCTTCTCCTTTTGGGCGACGTTCGCCACCTGGGCCTGCACGGCGGTCACGTCGCCGACAAGGAAGCGGAAGATGTCCACGGCGTGCGCGGCGTTGTCGGCCACGCAGCCGCCGCCGGAGAGCTTCGGGTCGGCGCGGTGGTTGCCCCTGAGGACGAATTTGCCCGCGAACATGTTGCGAAAAAAAAGCGGCCGGCCGATCGCGCCGCTGGCGATGAGTTTCCTGGCCTCGATCACCGGCGGGTGAAAGCGGTGGCAGTAGGCCGTCAGGAACAGGCTGCGGTGTTTCTTCACTTCCGTGGCGAGCCGCTTGGCCCGTGGCACGGAGATCTCGAGCGGCTTCTCACACAGCACGGGGATGCGGGCGCGCACGAATGGCAGGCAGTGCTCCAGGTGAAACGCCGGCGGCGTGCAGATGCTGGCGGCGTCGATCGCGCCGGGGTCGGCCATGGAGGCCAGCGAATCGGCCACCTGCGCGCCGACCTCTTTGGCCAACGCCGCGGCGGCGGCGCGGTTCACGTCGTACACGAGGGCGATGCGGGCGCCGGCCTGGCGGTACGCGGTCACGTGGGCCCGGCTGATGCCGCCGCAGCCGACAATGCCAATCTTCAGTTCCGAGAGGGATTTCATGGGGAGGGTAAAGACCGCAACGCTGCGGAATCCGCCTGCCGTGGGTCAACGCGATTGCGGTCCCGGGAGCGACTTACATTTTCCCGTGATGGGAGGTATTCAGGAGGAGGGCGGGTCTTTGCCCCGCCGTCCTTCACAGCACCTGCAGCTTGCGGCGGTAGAACCTCACCACCTCATCGGGGTCGTCGGTGAAGAGGATGTAGTCGGCCATCCAGGCGGGGGCGCGCTTGTCGCGGATCATGGTCATCACCTGCTCGCGCAGGTCGCCCCAGAACTTGGCGTTGAAGAAGACGTAGGGCACGCGCGGCCGGATCCCGAGCTTCAGGTTGCAGAGCTCGATGCCGATCTCCTCGAGGGTGCCGACGCCGCCGACGTTGAAGACGCAGAAATCCGCCGCCTCGAACCACTTTTGCCGGAAGTGCCGCGACGTCTCCTGGAACGTGTTGAAGAAATCCACGCCGAGCTCGGGTGGCTGGGCCTCGAGCTCGAGGAAGCAGGCGCCGGTGAGGGCGCCCTTGCCGCGGGCCTGGTCGGTCGCGAGGCGCATGACGCCGCCGCCGCCGCCGGTGAGGACGCCGAGGTTGCCGCCGAGGAAGCCGGTGAGCTTGTCCACGAGCGTCGAGATGCGGTCGGTGTCGGCCTGGTCGAGCCCGACGGCCGAGCCGTAGAAGGCGAGGATTGTGCTCTCCTGGAACTTCCGGGCCATTTCCTCGCGCACGAAGAAGCCGTGCTCGCGCTTGTAGGTGTGGAGGTAGAGGTCCTTGGTGAGCTCGTCGTACCAGTACACCTGCACGCCGATGGCCTGGAAGGTGTCGAGGCGGGCGTGGGCGTTGCTCGAGAGGAAGTAGCCGTGGGTGCGCGAGGCGCGGCGGAAGACGATGCGCTTCAGCTTCAGGTCGCCGATGCGGGTGATCAGCTCCATGTGCTCGAGCAGGTCGGGGAAGAAATCCACGATCAGCGTGTCGGCGTCGGCCGGCGCGGCGTCGAGGGCCGAGATGAGGTTGCGGCTGCCGATCGGGTTGGCCTCGCCCTCGATCAGCTTGCGCAGCTCCTCGTCGTTGGCGCGGACCACGATGGCGCGGTTCTCCATCGTGGCGGAGTGGCCGCGGACCGTGATCTTGGTGCGGGGCCGGGCGTCGCCGTTCTCGCGGGCCGGGGAGTTGTCGAGGCTCTTGAACAGGCCGGCGGTGGTGCCGAGCAGGCGCACGCGCTTCTTCTGCAGGGTCTTGTACTCCGGGTCGGCGAAGGGCGGGGCGCGGAAGACCTCGACCGAGAGCATGGGGTTCACCACGGGTTGGTCGCCGGTGTTGTAGATCTCCAGCATGATGTTCGTGCCGAAGGTCTTCACCGGGTCGAGCAGGATGGCGCTCGTGTGCAGGCCGAAGTTGCCCTCGCCGGGGTTGAGCACGACGTAGTGCTCCTTGAGGTACATCGAGCAGCTCGTGAGAATGCCGGAGCGCGGCGGGATGGCGAGGGTGGCGACGTCGTGGCGGACCTGGACCTTGTCGATGAACGAGCGCCCGGCGAACCCGCTCACGATGTGCTCGAAGTTGAGGCGCTGGAGGCGGGGGTTGAGGGTGTAGTTGACGGCGTGGGGCGTGAAGAAGACGCGGCCCTGCGAGTCGATCGAGATCGTGTTGGGCAGCTTGAGGGCGTTGTTCTGGATCGCGGTCCAGATCTCGGTGCTCGAGAGCTTGGCGGCGGCCGGGGCGTGGAAGAGGCGGCCGACGGGGGCGCCGGGGCGGAGGAGCTTCTTCCAGTAGGCGGCGTTGGGAAAGCTGTGGTCGTAGAGGAACGCCTCGGCCTCCATCGCCAGGCGGTTGCCGTCGACGACCGGCTTGCCGTGGAGCAGCATCTCGATCCCGATGCGCGCCAGCGAGCTGCGCTCGGTGAACATGAGGGTGTCGAGGTGGGCCTTGAGGAACTCGAACTCGGCTGCCGAGCGCGGCCAGAACGCCAGCGTGAGGGCCACGCTGTGCTCGTCCTTGTTCTTGAGAGTGAGGATCTGTCCGTCCTGGCTGGTCCAAAATTGGTCGGGGATCATGGCTGCCCCAACGTGGTCCCGGCGCCCGGGGGACACAAGCGGGGAGTAATGAGTTGCATTCGCCGGGGGCGGCTGGCACACGGAAAAGTTTACGGCACAAAACCCGTGCCATCCTGACCAAGCCCATTTCCAACCTCCACGCATGAAATTGAACCTCAACTCCGTCCTCGCCCTGCTCGCGCTCGCTGCCGCCCCCGCGGTCTCGGCCCAGGAGATCAAGCTCAACATCCCCGGCAAGACCGACGCCCCGGCGCCCGTGCCCGCGGTGGCCGCGACGCCGGCTCCTGCCCCCGCCAACGTGCCCCCGGCCGCCGCCGCCCCGGCGCCCGCCACGTTCAGCGAGGACCAGATCCTCGAGACTTTCGGCTGGTTCGTGGCCGGCCGCATCGGCGTGCACGAGCTCCAGTTCTCGCCCGAGCAGATCGCGGTCTTCACCAGGGGCGTGGCCCAGGCTGCCGCCGGCAAGGACGCCCCCTATGACCTGGGCAAGATCGGCCCGGTCATGAACGAGTTCATCATGAAGCGCCAGGAGGCGGCCCTGAACCGCATCAAGGAGCAGAACATGGCCGACGCCGTGAAGTTCTTCGCCGAGGTCAAGCAGAAGCCCGGCGTCAAGGTGCTGCCCAGCGGCCTCGTCGTCGAGGTCACCCAGCCCGGCACCGGCCCGAGCCCGAAGGCCACCGACACCGCCACGATCCACTACACCGGCGCCCTGCTCAGCGGCATCGTCTTCGACACGACCGCGAACCGCGGCCAGCCGATCGAGATCCCGCTCGACAAGGTCATCCCCGGCTGGACCGAAGGCGTGCAGCAGCTCAACAAGGGCGCCAAGGCCAAGCTCTACATCCCGGCCCACCTCGCCTACGGCGATGAAGGTGCCGGCGAGATCCCGCCCGGCGCCGCGCTGGTCTTCGATGTCGAGTTGGTCGACTTCAAGGCCACACCGGCCGAACCCGCCCCGGCCCCGGCTCCTGCGGCCAAGTAAACGCTTCAGCAATTTCCCGATTCATCGAACCCCGCCAGGCAAATGGCGGGGTTCTTCTTTTGTTAACGGGAGGTCTGAATTCCGGATATTTCAGTGATAATCAGTGTGTATCGTGGTGCCAGGGATCGTTGGTTCGAATCAGCCCCTGGCCGCCGCCCGCGCATCCGCGAGGAAGGCATCCACCTGCGCCGGCGTCGTCGCCCAGCTGCCCATGAGGCGGTAGCCGTGCTCGCCGACGAATTTGTAGAACTGCCAGCCGCGCGCGGCGAGACCCTCGACGACGCGCGGCTGCAGACCGATGAACACGCCGTTGGCCTCGACCGGGAAGAGCAGCTTGGCCCCGGGCAGGCCCGCGAGGCCCTCGGCCAGGCGTCGCGCCATCGCATTGGCGTGCGCCGCATGCCGCAGCCAGATGCCGTCGCGGAGCAGCGCCGTCCACTGGGCGGCGGCGAAGCGCATCTTCGAGGCGAGCTGCCCCGACTGCTTCACGCGGTAGGCGAAATCGCGGGCGAGTTCGCGGTTGAAGAACACCACGGCCTCCGTCGTGAGCATGCCGTTCTTGGTGCCGCCGAAGCTGAGCACATCCACGCCGGCCCGCCACGTGAGGTCGGCCGGCGTGACGCCCTGCGGGGCGAGCGCGGCTACCGCATTGGCGAACCGGGCGCCGTCCATGTGCACGGCCAGCCCCAGGCGTTTCGCCGTCGCCCCGATCGCGCCGATCTCGGCGGGCGTGTAGATCGTACCGAACTCCGTCGCCTGCGTGAGCGACACCGCCGCCGGATGCGGATAATGCACCCCGTGGCCGCGCCCGGCGGCCTCCACGATCGCCGCCGGCGCCAGCTTGGCCCCGGCCCCGGCGAGCGGCACGACCTTCGAGCCGCCGGTGAAAAACTCCGGCGCGCCGCACTCGTCAACCTCGAGATGCGCGGACTCGTGACAGAGGATGCCCTGGTAGCTGCGGCACAGGGCGGCGAGCGCGAGCGCGTTGGCGGCGGTGCCGTTGAAGACGAAAAACACCTCGCAATCGGTGCCGAACACCGCCTGCACGTGGGCCTTGGCCTCGGCCGTCCACGCGTCGTCGCCGTAACCGGGGGCCCGGCCGGCGTTGGCGGCGGCGAGGGCGGCGAGGGCCTCGGGGCAGACCCCGGCGGTGTTGTCGCTGGCGAAGGTGTAATCGGCGCGGGCGGGAGCGGACATGCCCGCACTCCATACGCAAAGACCGGGCGCGGCCAACCTGTTTTCGTGTTTGGCAAGGCGGGAGCGACGGCGTTGCCTGTGCGCACACAATGAACGCGGCCGACGTCAATCTCTACCTCGTGGGCTTCATGGGCACCGGCAAGAGCACGGTGGGCCGCCTCGTCGCGCAGCGCCTGGGCTTCCGGCTGCTCGACAGCGACCAGGAGATCGAGCAGCAGCAGGGCCGGACCATCGCCGAGATCTTCGCGCAGGACGGCGAGCCGGCCTTCCGCACGCTGGAGCGAACCTTTGTCGAGAGCGGACATCCGGCCGAGCGGGCCGTCGTCGCCTGCGGCGGCGGCCTCGTCGTGCAGCCGGGCCTCGCCGACGAACTCCGCCGGCGCGGCGTGGTCGTCTGCCTCCATGCCTCGCTCGCCACCGTGCTCGACCGCACCAGCCGCCACCGGCACCGGCCGCTGCTCAACGTCGAGGACCCGGCCGAGCGCATCCGCACGCTCTACGCCGCCCGCGAGCCGGTGTACCGCAATGCTGGCACCGTGATCCTCACCGACGGCCGCCCGCTGGGCGAGGTCGTCGCGCACGTGCTCCGCGTGTGGCGCCGCGAGGCGACGGACTTCGCGCGCGCCCGGGGCGGCTGAGATGGACCCGCGCCAGGAGCAATTGCGGTCGCGGCTCACGGCGCTCGGCTTCGACGCCGTGCGCGTCGCGCGCATGGAACCCGTGCCGGACGGACCGCTCCAGGACTGGCTCGCGGCCGGCCGGCACGCCGACATGGCGTGGATGGAGCGCACCGCCGCCAAGCGCCTCGACCCGGGGCTCGTGCTGCCGGGGGCGCGCTCGGTCATCATGCTGGGCGTGAACTATTGGCCCGGGACCCTGCGGCAGGACGGACCCGTGTGGGCCCGGTACGCCGTGCATGACGACTATCACGACACGATCAAACCGGCGTTGGTGGAGGCGGGCCGGGCGATCGAGGAGATCTTCGGCGTCGGCCCGGAGGCGCACCGCTGGTATGTGGACACGGGCCCGGTCCTCGAGCGCGGGTGGGCGGCGAAGTCCGGCCTCGGCTTCGCCGGCAAGAACGCGATGCTCATCTCCCCGCGCTTCGGCAACTGGCTCTTCCTCGCGGCGATCCTCACGCAGGTCGAGCTCGCGGCCGATGCGCCGTTGCGGGCGCAGCGCAGCGGCTTCGCCGACCCGGGGCTCCTCTGCGGCAAGTGCACGCGCTGCCTCGACGCCTGCCCGACGCAGGCCTTTGCCGCGCCCGGCGTCGTGGATGCGCGCCGGTGCATCTCCTATCTGACCATCGAGCACAAGGGGATCATCCCACGCGACCTGCGCCCCGGCATCGGCGCCCGCATCTACGGGTGCGACGTGTGCCTCGAGGTCTGCCCGTGGAACCGATTCGCGCAGGAGGGCCGACGCCTGCTGCTGAGCGCGCGTTTCGATCTGCCTCGGCTCGCGTTGGCCGACCTGCTTGCACTGACACCGGAGACCTTTGCGGCCACGTTCCGGAAGACGGCCATCAAGCGCCTCAAGCTCGCCGGCCTGTTGCGCAACGCCTGCATCGTCGCGGGCAACACCGGGGATGATTCGCTGCTGCCGGCGCTCGCGGGCCTCGCGCGGCATGCTTTGCCGCTCGTGCGCGCCCACGCCGTGTGGGCCGTGCGCCGGCTGGCGGGCAAGGGCGCCGATAAGCTGCTGAGTGAAGCGCGCGCGGCGGAGACGGATGCGGCCGTGCTGGCGGAGTACGAGGGGGATCCGACCCTCACTCCGCGAACAGCTCCTTCATCCGCTGCATGAAGTTCGCCGGCGGGCGCACGGGCTTGCCGGTGCGGTCGATGAAGGCGTGGAGGGTGTGGCCCGTCACGAGCAGCTCGTCGCCACGGTAAATCTCGTAGTCGAGGCGGATGCGCAGGGCGGGGCGCTCGCGCAGGGTGGTCACCACGGTGACCGTGTCGTCGTAAACGGCGGGCCGGTGGTATTTCAACGCCGCCTCGAGCACCGGCAGGCGGAAGCCCTCGGCCTCGAGGCTGCGGTAGGGGATACCCTGCTCCTTCAGCAGATTCGTCCGGCCGATCTCGAACCAGGGCAGGTAGCTGCCGTGGTAGACGATGCCCATCATGTCGGTCTCGGCGTAGCGGACCGTAACCTGCGTGCGGGAGGTGATCATGGCTTGGCGGTGGAAAGGTCGAAGAGCCGGCGGGCGGAATCGCGCCAGTCATGGCGGCGCGCCCAGGCGCGCCCGGCGTCGCCGAGGCGGCGGCGCAGGGCCGGGTCGGCGATCAGGCGGGCGAAGCTCGCGGTGAGCGCGGCGGGGTCGTCGGGGGCGACGAGCAGGCCGGTCACGTCGGGCACGACGGCCTCGCGGACGCCGCCGACGGCGTGCGCGACGACTGGCAGGCCGTGCGCCGCGGCCTCGAGGTAGACGAGCCCGAAGCCCTCGACACTCAGGCCGTGGTCGATGCTCGTCATCGCGAAGAGGTCCGCCTGCGCGTAGGCCGCCTCCACCTGCCGGTCGTCCAGGTCGTCGAGAAAGCGCACGGGGAAGTCCGCCGCCGTCGCGGCCTGCCGGAGTTCCCGCGCGTAATCGTCCCGCACGGCGCGGCCGACGATCCAGTATTCGATCTGCGCCCGCGCCGCGGCGGGCAGCGCGAGGAGCGCCTGGAGCGTCTGGCGCTGGCCCTTGCGCGGATGGAGCCGGCCGACGGTGAGGATGCGGACCTTGGCGCGGGGGGCGGTGTCGGCGTCGTCGGGCGGCGGGGCGGAGACCGAGCGGATCGCACCGGGCGTCAGGCACACCTTGTCGGCGGCGCCGGGAAAATGGCGGCAGAGGAGGTCGCGGGTGAACTCGGTCAGCGTGCCGATCCGCGCGGCGTGCCTGATCAGCCGGCGGGTCAGCCAGCGGGTGAGGGGATTGCGGTGGAAACGGAGGATCTCGGAGCCGTGGAACGTGAGCACGATCCGGTGGGGGCGGAAGGCCGGGATCCCTTGCAGCGTCATCATCGCCAGCATCGGTCCGGGCTCGGCCAGCCACACCGTCGCCGGGCGCAGCCGGCGGCGCTCGCGGACGAGGGTGCGCGCGGTCGCGAGGACGCAGGGGAAATCATGGGTCCCGCGGTGAGGCAGGCGATGGACCGCGAAGGGCCAGGCCGGCTCCGTGGCCCCGGGCGGCGCGGCCGGCGCCCACACGTCAACCGCGGCCCCCAGGCTGGCTGCCGCCCGGGCCATCTCCTCGGTGACCGTGGCGATCCCGCCCCGCCGGGGGTGGAATTCATGGGTGAAGATATGGATCGGGGCGGCGCGCATGCGCGGGTCGTTGACCGCGTCGGTTCAAGGGACGCAGCGAGTCAGGGTTGGGCGCCGGGTCCCGGCTGGCAAGCGCGGCTTGGTTTCGTGGGAACATGGTCCGAATCTGGCTTACCATCCTGAGGCCAAAAGTACCCACCCGCCCGAGAATTGGGTTTGCATACGCCCAAGCTCCGTCATTACAAGCATCAGACAATGCCAGATTCAGTTCAACCCAGCCAAGGCAGCAGCAAGCCGTTTCCTTTCATCACCAAACCGGTGGCCCCGGAGGATGAAGCCGCCCTGCGCGAATCGCTGAAGCGTTGTTCCCCATCGACTTTCGAGGCCGCCATCCAGTTTCGCAAGACCGGCAATCCCGAGCATTTACCCGCGGTCGTCATCGGCGTCATCGAGCGCTTTGTCGAGCCCGACCTGAGGACCAAGCTGAAGGATGCGGACGATGACCTGCGCCTCATCGAGGATCTGGGTATCGACTCGCTGACGATGATGGAAATCGTTATCCTGGTTGAGGATGTACTGCAGATGTCCATCAACAACGACGAGTTGCGCAACCTGCGGACCGTCGGCGACGTGAAGACCTTCATCGACTGCAAGGTGCGGGGTCTGCCGCTGCCCAAGCCGACCAAGTTCCTGCCGATCGAGCATATTGCGGCGACGATGCCCATCCAGCCGCCGTTCCTTTTCCTGAACGAGGCTTCGGTGAGTTCGAACGGGGCCAATGCCAAGTACAAGATCTCGGGTCAGGAGTTCTTCCTTCAGGGTCATTTCAAGGACAACCCCGTGATGCCCGCCTCGATCATGCTCGAGGCGCTGGGTCAGTTGGCGGTGCTGTTCCTGCTCGAGGGCCTCACGCCTGAGCCCGGCAAGGCCGTGAACCCGCAGATGATTTTCTTCACCGGCTGCGAGGGCGTGCGTGCCCACCGTGTCTGCAGGCCGGGCGACATTCTCACGCTCTCGATCAAGCCCAAGCGCATGAAGATGCCGCTGGCCACCTTCGAGGGCGCGATCCGCGTCGGCCAGGAAAAGGCCGTGATCGCGGAGGAGATCACGCTCACCTTCGGTTTCATGGAGGTGCCGGCCCAGCCGGTGACCGAGAATGGAACCGCGCAGGCGGGTGCCCCGTCGAACGGCGAGCCGGGCGCGGCGCCGCTGCGCGTGGCGGCCAGTGCCTGACCGCGGCTTGGGCCGGTTCGGTCAATGCCGGTGGACCGGCGATCCCGCGTTGACCGACGCTCCTGATTCGCCTTCGATGGCCGCTTAGATTCTTCCCAGCCGTCTTGCCACCCGCCTGCGTCGGCGACCCGGTCCCAAACACTCAACCGCATGCCCAGAGTCTTCATCACCGGAATCGGCTTTATCACCAGTATCGGCAATGACGCGGCCACCGTCGCCGCCAGCCTCCGCGAGATGCGCCACGGGATGGAGTTGTACCCGCCTTTCCAGAAACCCGAGGTTCCGGTCAAGGTGGCGGCACCGGTCAAGGGATTCCAGATGGACTCCAACGACCCGGAGGACTGGAGCTTTCCCGCCCGCTACACGATCAAGCGCGAGATCCTGCGCGGCATGGCCCCCCACGGCGTCTATGCGTGGTGCGCGATGCAGCAGGCGATCGAGGACGCGAAACTGACCGAGGCCGATTGGTCCAACCCCCAGACCGGCCTGTACGCGGCCTCCGGCGGCTCGCCGCAGCTCATGGGCTACATGCTCAACCGCATGCACACGCAGGGTGTCATGCGCTGCTCGCCCCTCGGCATCGTCGCGTCGATCTCGGGCACGGTGAATTTCAACCTCGTCGCGCACTTCCGGATCCGCGGCTCGTCCTGCGGCTTCTCCTCGGCCTGCGCGTCGTCGTCGCACGCCCTCGGCTACGCGTTCGACGATCTCGTGCTCGGCCGCCAGCAGCGCATGTTCGTCGTCGGCGCCGAGGACGGCAACGTCGACAGCATCCTGCCCTTCGCCGGCATGCGCGCCCTTTCCCTGCAGAAGGATCCCGCCCTGGCCTCGCGGCCCTTCGACGCGGCCCGGGACGGTTTCGTCGGCACCGGCGGCGGCGTGGTCCTTGTGCTCGAGACGGAGGACGAGGTCGCGCGCCGCGGGGTGAAGCCCTATTGCGAGGTGGCCGGCTGGGGCCAGGCCTCCGACGGGCACAACGTCGCGATCTCGCACCCCGAGGGCCTCGGCCTGCAGGCCGCGATCGAGCTGGCGCTGCGCAGCAGTCGCCTCGCCCCGGAGGAGGTCGACTACGTCAACGCGCACGCGACCTCGACGCCGATCGGCGACGTCTCGGAGCTGCGCGCCATGAAGAAGATCTTCCGCACCCCGGCGGCGCGCCCGGCCATCAGCAGCACCAAGGCCCTGACCGGCCATGGCCTCTCGCTCGCCGGCGCGATGGAGAGCGCCTTCTGCGCGCTCGCCATCCGCGAGGGCTTCATGCCCGGCTCCGCGCACATCACGCGCCCCGACCCCGAGTGCGAGGGCCTCAACATCATCCGCTCCACGCTGCCGGCGCAGCCGCACGTCGTCCTCAACAACAGCAGCGGCTTCGGCGGCGCCAATGTTTCGCTCGTCTTCCGACGGGCCGGCTGACGTGCCTGCCCCCTGCGCCCAACCTCCCTGCGCCGGCGCCCGCCGCGCGCCGCGTCGCGGCTTCTAGCGCATGTCGAAGCTCCGCATCCTCGTCCTCACCTCCAGCACCGGCGGCGGCCACGACGCCCGGGCCGCGGCCTTCGCCGAGTGGTGCTTTCAGCTCTACCGGCACGACGTGGACGTGCGGATCGAGCAGATGCTCGAGAAGTCGTCCCCCTTCTACCGCTTCGGCGTGAACCTCTACAACCGCATCCAGAAAGGCGCGCCCTGGATGCACAAGATCTTCTACACCGTCGTCGAGGCCCTGAGCTTCATCAACGCCCGCAAGGTCACCTTCGGCGGCGCGTACTATCTCTCCGTCCTCGACGAATACCAGCCGCACCTCGTCTTCAGCGTCCATGACTGCCTCAACCGCGGCTACTTCCAGCGCGCCCGCAAGCTGCTCGGCCCCGACCGCGTGCGCTGCGCCACGTACTGCGGCGAGTTCTCCGGCGGCTGGGGCTACTCGCGCAACTGGATCGAGCCGACGGTCGACCTGTATTTCTCGCGCACGCCGACGGCCCGCGATTTCGCGGTCAAGAAGGGCATCCCGCCCGAGCGCACGCGCGTCCGCGGCTACCTGATGCGGCCCCGGGCCCACCTCGAGACGATCGGGCCAGCCGAGAAGGCGGCCTTCCGCGTGAAAAAGCTGGGGCTGCGGCCCGACCTGTTCACGGTGTTCCTCGCGACGGGCGGCAACGGCGCGCACAACCATTTCGACCTCCTGCCAACCCTGGTGCGCCATGCCGACAAGTGCCAGGCCATCGTCATCTGCGGCCAGAACCGCGAGGCCTACAACGACCTCATCCACTGGCGCGCGAATCACCCCGAGTTCAACTGCTACATCGAGGGTTACTCGGAGATCGTGCACCTCCTCCTGCAGGTGAGCGACGCGATCGTGACCCGCGGCGGCACGACGACCTGCGCCAAGGCGCTGCATTTCCGGTGCCCGATCATCTTCAATGCCTTTGATGGCATCATGCCGCAGGAGGAGCTGACCTGGAAGTTTTTCCACAACGGCGCGGACTCCGACAAGATCGGGAACGCCGCCGATTTCCGGGCGCTGATCGACCGGTGGATGGCCGACCCGGCGGTGTATGCCGCGACCCGGGCCCGCTTCCTCGCGCTGCGCTACGAGGAGGATCCCACGATCCTGATCGACGAGCTGGTCGGCCTCGCCAACGAGGTCGCCCGCGTGCCGCTGGCCCGGCAAACCTTCCCGCCACCGAACGGCAACGGGAACGGGCACGGGAAGTAGGTCAGGCTTATCGTTCTCTTTCTCGTAATCGTTCTCGTTCTCGCGTCCATCGGTTCGAGAACGAGTACGATTACGAGAACGAGTACAATTCGGAGCCGCCCCGGCCTCAGAAGTTCGCCGTGACCTCGGTCTGCTGGCCGGCCTCGAGCGTGATCGGGCCGAGGCTCGTGCACTCGGTCTCGTCATTCTTGAACAGCCGCACCTGCACCGCGCCATTGGCCTCGGTGGTCTCCCAGCGCCACTTCCCGATGGAGACGAACTGCAGCGGGATGCCCTTGTCGGGGCTCAGGCCGGGGCCGTCGCCGCGGATGAACAGGCGGTTGCCGATGCCGATGTAGGCGGTGACGAGCAGGCGCGTGGCGCCGTCGGCCGAGACGGATTGCGTCGGTGCGGCCTCGTCGGGCGCCAGCTGCGTGAACTCGTCGGCGGCCGGTGCCGCCACCGGCTCGGCGGCGGGCTCCGTGGCGGTCTCGGCCGGCGCCTCGAGCGGCGGTGGCGCCGGGATCTCGGGCGCGGTGCCGTCGGGATTGTCGCCCGGCATCGGCAGGGAGAGTTCCTCGATCTTGGAGCGGCGCGGGGCGCGCGGCTTGCGGGGCTTGGGCTCGGCGTGCGGCACCTCATCCGCCGGCGCCGGCGCGGCCTCGCCGGCCGGCGGCGTGGCGGCCGGGACCGGGGTTTCGGCGGGCGTCGCCGCTGACTCGACCGGCGCGGGTTCCGTCACCGGTGCGGGCGCGGGTGCGGCGACCATCGTCACCTTCTCGGGGATGCGGGTGGCCGCGGCGTCGAGGGCGGCCAGCTTGGTGTCGAGGATGCGGATCAGGGCGGCGAATTTCTGCTCGAGAGCGTGCACCGCGTTGTTCTGGGCGACGTGCAGCGCGGCCTCGGCCTCGGTGCGCGCCTTGGCGAAGGCGTCCGGCAGGCGGGCCAGGGTCTCCTGGGCGGCCGCGGCGTGCTTGGCGGCCACGGACTCGAGCTTCACCAGCTCGGCCGCGGTCTTCGCGATCCGGTCGCCGGCCGCCTCGAGCTTCTCGGCCTCCGAGGCGCGGAGGCTGTTGATCTCCTGCTGGAGGGCCTCGTTGTCGTTGACGGCAGCCTCGTTGAGCTGGCGCGTGAAGTCGTTGATGCGCTCCTGCAGCTTGTGCGGGAGGTGCTCGGCGTGCTTGAGGCTCTTGTTGATGTGGTCGCCGATCTCACTGAGGCCGGAGGTGGCGATGCTGATCTGCTCGGCCGAGGTGGCCACCGTGCGCGACAGCGCCTCGAGGGCGCGCTGGCGGTCGTCGAGCGACTCCTCCTGCTTGCGCACGTAGTCGGCGATGAGCGCGGCGGCGGTCACGACGGCGCCGAGGCTCACGCAGGCGACGATCGCCAGGATCGCGGTGTTGGAAAGCGGGCGCGCGCTGTTGGCGGCGATGAAGGCGGCGACGGCGATGAGCAGCGCGTCGCTGAGCAGGAAGAACCACTTGTTGAGTTTGGGGGAGGTTTCGGGAAGGCTCATGGGGACGTCTGCCTGCCGGCTCGTTCAGCGGCTGCGCGGCCGGCGGGCGGTGCGTGATTTTGTGCGGCGCAGGGCCGGGTTTCTCAAGGAGAAAGGCGCGCTCAATGATGGAGCGCCACCGGCGCTGGATCCGTCAGCGCTTGGCCGGTTGACCCCGGCTGTCCAGCTCCACGACGATCGCCTGGCCCGTGTCGGTCGCGACGTGGGGTCCGATCGCCGCCGTGAGCAGGGGCAGCGCCGCCCGCAGGTCGCCCTCGGAATCGTCGCTCACGGCCGTGATGGTCCAGACCTCGCGCCCGGCCTCGGGCTTGACGCCCGCCTCGCGCAACCGGGCGGACAGCCTCAGGTGCTTGCGATAGGTCGTGACCGAGTTGGTGCTGACGTCGGTGCCGACGCGCACATAATTGCCCGGGATGTAAACCTGCTCGACCGTCGAGCGCGTCTTGCCATCGGCATCCTTGGTCTCCCGCGTCCGCGTCGAATAGTGTCCGCCCACCTCGGCATAGATCGGAGTCGTGAAGGTGTAGGCCCGCGTCACCGGATCGCCCACGCCGAAATCCACGAAGATGTTCAGCTCGGCGGTCGCGGCCGGGACCGCCCGGAAACCCCGACCGGCCAGGGTCTGCGCCACCTGGCGCAGCACCTCGTCGGTGCGCAGGTCGTTGGACTGCAGCCCGGCCTTGCCGGCGGTGGCGAACGCGTACGTGCGCTTGGCCGGCGCGAGTTCGGGGTGCGCCAGGGCGTCGACCTGCACGCGGTGCGTGGTGGCGCAGCCGCCGAGCGCCAGGGCGGCGACGGCGAGAAGGGGAAGCAGTGGTTTCACGGGACGAAGCATGGCTGACAGGGTGGACCGGTGCGAGCCCCGTCCGTTCCGACCGGGGTTACAGGCGCCGCCAGACGTAAACGCAGAGGGAGAGCAGGAGCCCGACCCGCAGGGCGCCCTCGAACGTCAGGACGACCAGGACCCACTTGAGGCCGCAGTTGCGCCGCAGCACATAGCCGATGACGGAGACCAACAGGAGGCACAACCCGTGCACGCGGCCGAAGCGCAGGAACAGGAGCGCCGCCATCCAGATCCAGTAACTGATGATCATCATGCTCCACGCGAAGGCCGTGAACTCGTGCAGCCCGAGCGCCCGCGGGTCGCCGTTGCGCTCAATCTGCTTGATGCCGACGTAGCGCTCGCTGATCACGAGCTGCCAGAGCTCAAAGACCACGAACAACGGGGCGAGGAACAGCAGCAGCGGCATCGGTGCAGTCTCGCGGAACGGTGGGGCTGCGCCAAGGCAGAACGGGGCGCGACGGAGATCGCAGATCGCAGTTCGCAGATCGGAGATCGAACTGCGTCGGTATTCGATCTCCCATCTCCGAACTCCGATCTTCCGGCGCGCAGCGCTGCCCTGCGCTTGCCAGCGCCGGGCGCTTGGGCGTAACTCGACCCGCCCCATGAAAATCACCCGGATCGAGACCACGGAGCCCGCCGCCGGCCTGCTGGCGTGCCGGATTCATACCGACGCGGGCCTCGTCGGTTGCGGCGAGAGCTACTACATCCCCTCGGCGGTGGCCGCGGTGATCCACGACTGGATGGCGCCGCGCCTCCTCGGGGCCGATGCCCTCGCGACCGAGGGCCACTGGCGTTTCCTCTACGAGCGCGCCACGAATTTCGGCGCCCGCGGCACCGAGCTCCGCGCCCTCTCCGCCGTGGACCTCGCGCTTTGGGACCTCAAGGGCCAGGCCTGCCACCAGCCCGTCTGGCAACTCCTCGGCGGCCGCACGCAGGACGGCGTCCGCATCTACCACAGCACCGGCTACGGCCGCGGCCAGCCCCCGGCGGTCGGCGGCTCCTGGCCGGGCTACGGGCGCATGGGCGTGCCCGAACCCCTCAACGATTACTGGAACGCCATCCACGAGCCCGCCGCCTTCGCCCGCGAACTGGTCAAGGACGGCATCGGCGGCGCGAAGCTGTGGCCCTTCGACCTCGCCGCGCACAAGCCGAACGGCAACGTCTACGTCAACCTGCCCGACCTCGAGGAAGGCATGAAGCCCTTCCGCGCGTTGCGCGCCGCCGCCGGCAACGCGCTCGAGCTGATCGTCGATGGCCACGGGTTTTTCCAGCTGCCGATGGCCCTGCGCATCGCCGACGCGATGCGCGAGGTGAATCCCCTGTGCCTCGAGGACGTGATCCGGCCCGACTGCGTGGATACCATCCGTGATTTCCGCGTGCGCTGCGGCCTGCCGCTCGCCGTCAGTGAGATGCTCATCAGCAGTGAAGATTACCGCCTCGTGCTCCAACAGCAGGCGGCCGACTACATCATGATCGACCCGACCTGGGTCGGCGGCATTTCGCAGACGCTGCGGATCGCGGATTTCGCCCAGGCCTTCAACGTGCCGGTGATGATGCACGACTGCACGGGACCGCTGACATTGCTCGCCGGCATCCATGTCGGCGTGGCCCGCGCCAACGTCGCCTGGCAGGAGACGGTGCGCCTGCTTCTCCGCCTCACCTATCCCGAGCTGGTCACGGCCGTGCCCGCCGTGCAGCAGGGTCGCATCGCCGCGCCGGAGGGTCCGGGACTCGGCGCCGCCTGGCAGGACCAATGGTTCCAGTCGCCGCGCGAGGTGCGCGTCAGCCGCCTATGAACGCCGCCGCTCCCTTCCAGTTTCACGACCTCGCCGGGAAAACCCTCGTCCTCACCGGCGTCACCCGCGGGATCGGCCGCGCCTTGCTGCCGGGCCTCCTCGGACAGGGCCTGAACCTGATCGCCGTGAGCCGCGGGCGCGAGAAACTCGCCGCCATTCGCCGCGAGCTGGACGTCGATGAGTCCCGACTGCGGTTCTTCGAGTGCGACCTGGCCGATGCCGCGGCGGTGGATGCCACCGGTCGCGCCATTGTGGCGGCCGGCGTACCGGTGGATGCGGTGCTGCACAACGCGGCCATCGATCCGCGGCACGAGTTCGGGAAGATCGCGCCCGCCCCGTGGGACGTCGTGTGGCAGGTGAACCTGAAATCCGCGGTCACGCTGACGCAGCACCTGCTGCCGCTCCTGCGGCGTAGTCCGCAGGGTCGCATCATCTTTACCGGCTCGATTGTCAGCGAGCTCGGCGGCTCCTACATGACGGCCTACGCGTCGTCGAAGGGTGCCCTCAACGGTCTCACGCGGGCCCTGGCGCACGAGTTGCAGGGCTCGGGTATCACCGTGAATTGCATTTTGCCGGGCGCGATCCAGGTCGAGAAGGAGGCGGGCACGATCGAGGCGGAAAACGTTCTCGCCGCCTGGCAGTCCGTCACCCGCCGCCTCACCGCGGCGGACCTGCTCGGTCCGCTGTGCCTGCTGCTCAGCCAGGCCGGCGGCGGCATCAGCGGCCAGTGCCTCACGGTCGACGGCGGCGTGCTGCACCCGCTCATGTCGCGCGACGTGCAGACCGCGCGGCTGAAGACGGACGGATACGCGTGACCGCCGGCGGGGCCGGCGTTCGGCCGCATCCAGCGGCGGCCGCCTACTTTCCGCCGTACCAGAATGCGCGCCGCCAGTTGTGCCGGCGCAGCTTCTCGACCAGCTCCGTGGGCATCGCCGGCAGGTCGCTCACGCCGCAGTTGGCCTCGGCCTGGGCGACGTTGCGGATGCCCGGGATCACCGTCGAGACGGCCGGGTGGGCGAGCACCCACTTGAGCGCGGCCTGCGGCAGGGTGTAGCCGGTGTGCTCGAGGTCGTGGCGGATCTTCTCGGTGCGGACCACCGTGCGCGACAGGCGGTCGCCGGAGAAATACGCGCTGCGGAAATCGTCGTGGGCGAACTTGGTCAGCACGGTGAATTTGCCGGTGAGCGCGCCCTCGTCGAAGGCGACGCGGACGATGATGCCGACGCCGCACTCCTGGGCGACGTCGAGCAGCTCCGCGGCCGGCTCCTGCTCGAAGAGATTGTAGATCACCTGCACGCTGTCGACCCAGCCGCCGCGCATCAGGTCGATCACGCTGTTCTGGTCGTGCTCGGGCGTGGAGACGCCGATGAGGCCGATCTTACCCTCCTTTTGCAGCTCGCGCAGGATCTTGAACGGCGTGGGATTGCGGTTCCAGGCGCGCGTCCAGGTGTGGAGTTGGAGCAGGTCGAGCTTGTCGGTCCCGAGGCAGGCCAGGCGCTCGGCGAGGTTGGCGCGGAGGTACGCCTCGGGGTAGCGCTCCTCGGCCCGGTCATACGGCGAGGGCGGCCACTGGCCGGCGGTCGGCGGGGTCTTGGTGGCGACAAAGATGTTTTCTTTTCTTCCGGCGGCTTGCCGCTCGCGCAGCACCTGGCCGATGAGACGCTCGCTGCGGCCGTTGCCGTAGCCGGCGGCGGTGTCGACGAAATTGCACCCGAGGTCGAGCGCGCGATGCAGCGCCGCGAGCGAGTCGGTGTCCGCCTGGGCGCCCCAAGCGCCGCCAATGGCCCAGGCGCCGAAGCCGATTTCCGAGCACTTGAAAGCGTGTTTGCCAAACGGGCGGTATTGCATGGCGCCAGCCTGACGGAGAGGCGCGGCGCATGCAACTGCGGGAAAGGGCTGTCTGAGTCCGTGGGCCGTGCCCGCTCAGCGCCAGACGAACAGCCCCGCCACACCCGCCACGGCCAGGGCCGCGCCGACATAATACATGCCCCGCGGCCGCGAGCCCTCGAGCCACGCGGCGAAGGGGATCGTGAGCAGCGGCGCCGCGGCGACGATCGGCTGCACGATGCCGGCGGGGGTGCTGCGCAGGGCCCACTGGAAACACGCCACCCCGAGGACCGGGCCGGTCAGCGCGTTGGCCGTCACCCAAGGCCAGGCGGCTGGAGCCGCGCTCGGCGGGGCGGGGCCGCGCCGCACGAAAACGATCACGACCACCGCGGCGACGAGCAGTCCGCCCAAGGCCCGCTGGTACGCGGCCGTGCCGGGGTCCATCGTCTCGCCGAAAGCGGCGGCGGTGGCGAAGGCCTTGCGGCTGATGACCGCGCCCACGCCCTGTCCGGCCGCGGAAAGCACCGCCCAGGCGAGGCCCGCGGCCCATTCCGCCGGGGAAACCCGCGGCAGGCTGCGGGGCAGGAGACCGATGACAATGCCGGCGAGCGTGAGGGCGACGCAAACGAGTTGGGCCGCGGAGAGCCGCGTGCCGAGCCATTGCCATTCGACGCCTGCGGCGACGACGGCGGAGCCGCACTGCACGATCAGGGTCGAGAGATTCGAGCCGAGGCGCGGCAGCGACTGGAACATCGCCACGCCGCCAATGCCGAAACCGACCACGCCGCCGACGAAAAACCACCCAAACGCCGCCCCGCCTGTCCCGCGCCCAGCTAGGTGCGCCCAAACCCCGAGCAGCACGGTCGCGACCAGCAACCGCCAGAAATTCGCCCGCAGGCTCCCCAGCAGCACCGCCGCCCGCCGGGCAAAGACCGGCGTAACCGCAAAGAAAAGCAGCGTGCCGAGTGCGCCGATCATGTTGGAGCGAGCTCTGCGTAATCTTTAACTACGGATTTCACGGATGACACGGATCAGGCGAATGAGACCAGCCAGGATAGCCACAAAAGGCGCAAAAGGCACAAAATCAGAACGCCATTTTCTGAGCCTCTTGTGCCTTTTGTGGCCATCCAACAAAGCTTCATTCGCCCAATCTGTGGCTAAAAGAATTTCCATTCGAGGCCGAGGGTGAAGGTCCGGCCGGGGCCGGGCAGGAAGATGCTGGTGGCGGCCGGATTGCGCGCAAGGTCGAGGACGCCGGCGGTGCTCGCGAGGTGGCGGCGGTCGAGGACGTTGCGGACCGCGACGAAGGCGTGGCAACGCGGCGTGAACCGCCAGCCGGCGCGCAGGTTAAGCAGCGCGTGGCCGCCGTAGGTGAGGCGACCGGCGTGATCCACGGGAATGGGTCCCGCCACCCAGGTCGACTCGGCGGCCGCATACCAGTGTCGCCAGTTTTCATAGCGTAGTTCCGTGGCGCCCGTGTGCGGCGGGGCGCCGGCGAGGCGGTTGCGGCCGTAAACCGGATCGTCCTTGAAATGGAAACGCCCCGAAGTCCCGGTGGCGGTGAGGGTGAGTCGATCGGCGCCGGTGAGGATGTGCCAGCGCAGCGACGCCTCGACGCCGGCGTGGCGCGTGGGGCTGGCGTTGACCGCGCCGCGCGGCAGACCCGCGACGTCGGCCAGCCGGAGGATCTCGTTGCGCCACTCGGCTTGGTAAACGGTCACGCTCCAGTCGAAGGCGCCGGCGGTACCGTTAGCGCCCGCCTCGACCGTGACGGCCGACTGAGGTTTGAGCGGGCGCAGGGCGAGGGTGAGGTTGGGATGGCTGCCCTGCACGACGACGAGATCGTCGAACACCGGCGGCTCGAGGCCGCGGGAGACCGCGGCATGAAACGAGACCTGCCCGGCCGGCGACCAGAGGAGCGCGGCGCGCGGCGAGAGGTCGTCGAAGTCGAGCGCGTGCTGCAGCAGCGGGCTGGGGGCCCGGCCTGCGATGTCGCGCTCGCCGGTCAGCGCGGTGCAGCCGAGGCCCAGCGCGAGGTTGGGTCGCAGCCAGACGACGTCCTCGGCATTGAACGCCACCGTGGTGGCGCGGGCGCGGTAGGCCCCGAAGGGCGCGCCGCGCTGCGCGAGGCTGTTCAGGATGCGCTCCACGTCGTCGGTTCCGGTGGTGACGATCACGCGCGCCAGCAGCTGGTGGCCGAAACCGCCGGAGTCCACGCGGTGCGCCCAGGTGGCGTGGCCGGAGAAGGCCGTGGCGGTGAGATCGGTGACGCCGTTCGGCTGGAGCTGGAAGAACGTGTCCGTCAACCTCAGCGCGGCGAAGCCGACCGCGGTTTCGCCGTCCGGGCCGCCGGACTTGAACTGGGCTGCGGCGCGCACGAGGGTCGAATCCCGGTGCGGTTGGTCGCGGCGGACGGCAGCGGAAACGGAGCGCGGCGCGGCCTGGGCGTCGGCGAGGGTCAAGGGGCCGGGCACCTCGTAATCGGCGGTGGCGGCATAGACGGAGGCTTCCAGCTGGGACCGGGCGCCAAGCGGGCGGTGGGCGGCGACCTGGAGGGCGGTGCGCCGCTGGGCGCTGTGTGCGCGCCAGCCGTCGGCGGATTGGTGGGACAGGGCGGCCTGCGCCGGCGTGGCGCCGGTCGCGGTGAGCTGGGCGCGCTGGTAGCCGAAGTCGCCGGCCTCGGCGCGGAGACTCAGCGCCGGGGCGGCGGTCGGCGCGAGCGTCGCGGCATTGAGGACGCCGCCGAGCACGGCGGGCGTGAGGGCCATGTGCAGGGTGCCGCGAAAGATCTCGACGCGGGGGAAAAGCTGCGGGTCGAAGAGCCCGGCGTGAAACGAACCGTCGGCGCGGGCGAGGGGCAGGCCGTCGACGAGCAGGGCGACGCCGCGGCTCGTGGGGGCGCTGTCGAGGCCGGAACCGCGGATCGAGAGGCGCGGCGGCTCGAAGCCGCCGAAGCTCTCCTGCAGCATCACGCCGGGCGCGTGGCGCAGGGCCTCGGCCAGCGTGGCCACGCTGCGGTCGGCCCAGTCGGCGGCGGTGACGACGGCCGCGGGGCCGAGGGTGGAGGCAAAGTAATCCGTGCGCGCCGCCGGCTGCGGGCGGGTGGCATGCTCCGCGATCGTCCACGGCGGGAGGACGTAAAGTTCAGGATCGGTCTCGGCGGCGAACGCACTGGCCGCGAAAACCAGTGCAAGCAATCTTAGCCACAAAGAACGCAGCACGGCCGGGATCGAATGGTGGGAGCGAGCTTGCTCGCGACTGTTCGACGCCAAAGTCGCGAGCAAGCTCGCTCCCACCAGAAGACGTGCCCGGCGGCAGGGCGGGCGCGTTGCAAGCGCGCCGCCCTCGGGTGGGGGGTGGTTTCGTCCGGACATCGGCGGTGAGGCGACTCACCGCTTGTAGAGCGGCCGGGCCGTGTAGCGAGTGTGAAGCAGCTCGTGCGCCTTGGAGCCGAGCGGTTTGCCGAGGAACTCGTCGTAGAGCTTGATGACCTCGGGATTCTCGTGCGAGTGGCGGAGCGTGCGGTCGCGGTCGTCCTGGTAGATGCCGGCGATGCGCAGCTTGCGCCGCTCGTTGTCGACGCCGTAGGGCTGGCCGCCGCCGCCGATGCAGCCGCCGGGGCAGGCCATGACCTCGATGAAGTGGTACGGGGCCTCCTCGCCGCGCTTGCGGGCCTCGCGCACGCGGTCGAGGACGGTCTCGACGTTGGCGAGGCCGTGGGCGACGGCGACGCGGACCTTGGTGCCGGCGACGTCGATCACGCCCTCCTTCACGCCGTCGAGGCCGCGGACGGCCTCGACCTCCACCTTGGCCAGCTTCTTGCCGGTGGCGTAGAAGTAGGCCGTGCGGAGCGCGGCCTCCATGACGCCGCCGGTGGCGCCGAAGATCGTGCCGGCGCCGGTGTAATCGCCGAGGATCGAGTCGGGCTCGGCGTCGGCAAGGTTGAGGAAGTCGATGCCGGACTGCTTCAGCATGCGGGCCAGCTCGCGGGTGGTGAGGGCGACGTCCACGTCCTTGTAGCCGGAGGCGAACATCTCCTCGGTGCGCGACAGCTCGTACTTCTTGGCCGTGCAGGGCATGATCGAGACCATGAAGATCTTCGCCGGGTCGAGCTTCAGCTTCTCCGCGTAGTAGGTCTTGGCGAGGACGCCGAGCATCTGCTGCGGCGACTTGGCCGTGGAGAAGTTGTCGATGAAGTCGTAGTGCCGCTTTTCCATGAAGTCGGTCCACGACGGGCAGCACGAGGTGATGAGCGGGAGCGGCCCGCGCTTGTGCACGAAGCGCTCGATGAACTCGCTGGCCTCCTCGACGATGGTGACGTCGGCCGAGAAGTTGGTGTCGAACACGGCGTGGAAGCCGAGGCGGCGGAGGGCGGCGTAGATCTTCTTCGTGAGGTTGGTGCCGGGCGGGAGCCCGAAGGCCTCGCCGACGGTGACGCGGACGGACGGGGCGATCTGGACGACGCAGATCTTCTCCTTGTCGTGCAGGGCCTCCCAGACGGCCGGGGTCTCGTCGTTCTCGACGATGGCGCCGGTCGGGCAGTGGGCGGAGCACTGGCCGCACTTCACGCAGGGGGACTCGGCGAGGGTGATGTCGCCGGCCGGGGCCATGCGGGTGTTGATGCCGCGGTCGAGGAACGAGAGGGCCCAGACGTTCTGGCCCTCCTGGCAGACCTGGATGCAGCGGCCGCACTTGATGCACTTGACGAAGTCGAGGATGATCGAGCCGGTCGAGCAGTCGGCGGGGACGTCCTTCACGTACCGCTTGATGGACTCCATCGGGATGTTGAAGTCCGCGGCGAGCGACTGGAGCTCGCATTCGCCGTTGCGGCCGCAGGTCAGGCAGGCCTGCGGGTGGTTGGAGAGGATGAGCTCCAGCGTCGACCGGCGCACGTCCACGATCTCGCGGTCATGGGTGGTGATCTCCATGCCGTTCTCGAGGGGCGTGCAGCAGGCGCGGATGAGCTTGTTGCCGCCCTTGTTGCGGACGATGCAGATGCCGCACGCGGCGGTCGCGAGGAGGTCCTTGTGCTTGCAGAGCGTGGGGATCTTCACCTGGACCCGCCGGGCGGCGTCGAGGATGGAGGTGCCCTCAGGAACCTGGACTTCGATCTGGTTGATGCGCGCGGTGATCATGACGAGACCTCCTGGGAAGTGGCGGGGGCGGGGGCTTTGGCGGCCTTGGCGGCGCCGCTGACCTTGCGGGCGTAGCTGGGGCCGCCCTCGATGAAGGCCTGGTATTCCTCGCCGAAGTAGCGGAGCGTGGAGAGCACGGGGTTCGGCGCGGTCTGCCCGAGGCCGCAGAGCGAGGCCTTCTGCATCGCGTGGCAGATGCGGTGGATGATGGCGAGGTCGCCGGCGTTGCCGCGGCCGCGCGAGATGCGGTCGAGGATCTGCAGGAGCTGGTAGCCGCCGATGCGGCACGGGGCGCACTTGCCGCAGGACTCGTCGACGCAGAACTTGAGGTAGAACTTGGCCACCTCGACCATGGAGTCGCCCTTGTCCATGATCAGCATGCCGCCCGAGCCCATGATGGAGCCGAGCTGCTGCAGGGTCTCGTAGCTGACGGGCGTGTCGAGGAGCGAGGTCGGGATGACGCCGCCGGAGGGTCCGCCGGTCTGCACGGCCTTGATCTCCTTGTTGTCGAGGACGCCGCCGCAGACCTCGAAGACGATCTGGCGCAGCGTCGTGCCCATGGGCACCTCGACGAGCTGGGCGTTGCGGACCTTGCCGGTGACGGCGAAGACCTTGGTGCCCTTGGAGGTGTCGGTGCCGTGGCTCGCGAACCAGGCGCCGCCCTTCAGCAGGATCTCCGGGACGATGGCGAGGGTCTCGACGTTGTTGATGGCGGTCGGCATGCCCCAGAGTCCGCGCACGGAGGGATAGGGCGGGCGGGGGCTCGGGCTGCCGCGCTTGCCCTCGATCGAGGCGATCAGCGCGGTTTCCTCGCCGCAGACGAAGGCGCCGGCGCCGAGGCGGATCTTGGCCTCGAAGTCGAAGCCGCTGCCGAGGATGTTCTGGCCGAGCAGGCCGAGCTCGCGGGCCTGGTCGAGGGCGCGCTGGACGCGCTCGACAGCCCGGGGGTACTCGGCGCGGATGTAGAAGTAGCCCTTCGAGGTGCCCATCGCGTACGCGGCGATCATCATGCCCTCGAGCACGGCGTGCGGGTCGCTCTCGAGGACGCTGCGGTCCATGAACGCGCCCGGGTCGCCCTCGTCGCCGTTGCAGATGACGTAGCGCTGCGACGCAGGCTGCGCGCGCGTGAGCTGCCACTTCATCCACGTGGGGAAGCCGGCGCCGCCGCGCCCGCGCAGGGCGCTGGTCTTCATCTCGGCGATGACCTGCTCGGGCGTGAGCGCGAAGAGCGCCTTGGCGAAGGCCTGGTAGCCCTGGGCCCGGCGGAGGTAGTCGTCGGCGCTGTCGGGATCGACCTCGCCGCAGTGGCGCAGGACGATGCGCACCTGGCGGTCGGGCGTCTTCCAGAGGAGATCGTCGAGGACGCGGCCGCCCTCGATCGACTCGGTCACGATGCGGGCGACGTCGGGCGCGAGGACATTGGTGTAGGTGACGGCGGAGGGCAGGAGCTGCACGACGGCGCCCTCGTCGTAGACGCCCATGTCGAAGGCGCGGACGACCTGCACGCGGTCGCCGAGGCCGCGGCGCTTGAGCTCCTCCTGGAACGAGAACTGGAAGAACTCGGTCTTGCTGCCGGGGCCGTTGCCGGTGTCGCGGACGAGGATGTGGGTGACCGGGGCGTCGAGCACCAGGCTCCGGCGGCGCGTCGCGATGATGTGGTCGTCGAGCAGGTGGCGCTGGCCGAAGTGCGCGGCGAGCAGCTGCGGCACGAGTTCGGCGGTCACGTGCCCGTAGTGCACCGTGGGCAGGCCGGCGGATTTCACCGCGATGACGGGATCGGCGAAGGCGAAGCCGGTGGAGCCGGCGCGCTGGAGGACGAAGGGCAGGCGCTGCTCGACCCGGGCGTGATCGAGCGCGGTGTAGAGCGTCTCGGCGCCGGCGGCGATGCCGCCCGTGTCGAGCTGGACGCGGATCCAGGCGGCGGGTTCGGCGGCGGGATGGCGGGCAAGGTCGGCGAGGTCCTGGCGGGTGAGCGTTTTCATGCGGCGGTCTCCTTCTTGGCGCGGAGCTCGGCGAGGTGGCCGGCGACCTCGGTGGTCTTCACGTGCCCGCAGGTCTTGCCGTCGACGACCATGGCCGGGGCCATGCCGCAGCAGCCGATGCAGCGCACGGTTTCAAAGTGGATCTGGCGGTCGGGCGTGGTCTGGCCCTCGGCGATGCCGAGCTGGGTGCGAAGCTCGTTGATGAGGTCACCCGAGCCCTTGAGGTAGCAGGCGGTGCCGTTGCAGACGGTGACGTTGTGCGCGCCCGGGGGCTGCAGCTTGAAGTAGTGGTAGAAGGTGATGACCTCGTAGATGCGCGCGAGCTTCACCCCGAGCTCGCGGGAGAGCTCCATCGCCACCTCGCGCGGGATGTACCCGTGCTGGTTCTGGATCGCATGGAGGATCATGATCAGGTTGCCCTCCTCGTTGCGCCAGTGGGCCACGTGCTGCTGCACGTCGCGCCGGATCGTGGTGTCGAGCTTGCCCTGGATCCGGCGGAGCCGCTCCAGCTTCACCTCCAGCAGGCGGGCGATCTCGTCGGATATCTCCCGGGGGATGTACCCATGCTTTTGTTCCGCCTTCTCCAGCAACTCGATGAGCGCCGCCTCATCTGCATGCCGAAGGTCGGTGGTTGAGAGGTCTGTCCCGTAGATTGGGGTGGTTTTCATAGACTCGCCTTCGGCATCGAGCCTGTGGGCGATTCCAACCTCGGTCCATTAATTACAGATTTCCTAAGTAATCTTAAGAGCAGATTATCTAATTGATTACCTCGCCTATCTCAATCGCCGGGATCTGAAAAATCATTTATTCCCAATAAATTACGCCACGAGAGGCCGAGTCGGCTCTCCCATTGAATTATTCCTAATGGCGATCACCGCTTATCGCTCATACCCAGCCGACGGGCGCCCTGGAAGAAGGCGATCAGGCCGAGTCCCTGGATCAGGTGGTAAAGGTCGTTGTGGTTCAGGCCCGGGGCCTGGGGCCACCCGGACTGCTGCACGACGGCGGCCCCGACCGAGAGGCCCAGGCCGCCCAGCATCCAACCCCGCCAGGGCCGGCGCGTGGCCAGGGCCGCGACGAGCCAGGCCGCCAAGGCGAGGCCGTAATCGACGATGGCGACCAGGAAGACGGGCCAGACCACCGCGCTGGCCGCGGCCAGCGCGCCTTTGGCGCCGATGAGCGTGCGCCAGAACCGCAGGCGCGGTGGCGGGGCCAGCTCGTGCATGAGGCTCAGCGCCAGGCAGGCGCTCACGCCGCTGATGATCCAGAGGGTTGCCAGCCACCAGGCCGACTGGAGCGCCGGCCCGAAGTTGGGGGCGAATCCGTGGTAGGTGCCGCCGACGAGCGCGGACGCGGCCGTCATGCCGAGCGTGCGCCGCCACCAGCGCACCGCCGGTGCCGCGGCGCGCAGCCGCCACGCCAGCGCAAGCGCCAATCCCGCCAGCAGGCAATCGGTCAGGAACGTCGCGGGCTCGTGCAGGTTCACGGTCGCAACCCATCATGGCGCTGCCGGCGGCGCGGGCAAGGTCGGCCTCGCCCCGCCGCGGCCGGCGCCTTCACCACGGGGCGGCCGGGATCGCGAGGCGGGCGTCCGACGAGAGGTGCAGCCCGAAGTGCTCGATCAGCAGGGCCCGCAGGTCGTGCGGCGTCGCGATGTCGCGCCGGGTGGCGGAGCCGTCGGCGTGGCGCACCGCGAACTCGCGGTTGAGGATGATGAGGCGTTCCGCGCCGCGCACGCGGGTGACGACGAGGTTGTTGGTGAAATGCGCCCGCGGGTGGGTGCAGCTGAACCAGTTGCCGACCTCGAAATCCACCGGTGGCGGTGGCACGAGGCTGAAGCGATAGACGTCGCCCCAGGCGTCGCCATGCCGCACCTGGTGCACGAGGCCGTCCGCCTGTGGGACGAGGCGACGCGTGTCGTGGGAGGTGGCCTGAGGCTCGGTCGCATCGAGCGCGAGCGGGGCCGTGGCACCCACGGCGCCGAAGCCGACGTCAACCAGCCAGCCGCGCCCGTCGAGGTCGACCCGCAGGACGGTGTGGGTGAGGGGCGTGCCGACATCCGCGGGCACCTGCCAGCGCACACGGGCCAGCAGCGGCGTCACGTGGAAGCCGAGGGCCGTCAGGACGACGCGGAACAGGGTGTTCTGCTCGAAGCAGTAGCCGCCGCGCCGCCGGAGGATGATCTTGTCGGCGATCACCGCGGGATCGAGGCTGACGCGGCGGCCGAGCAGCACGTCGAGGTTCTCGAACGGCACGGCCGAGACATGGTGGAGATGGAGCGCGCGCAGCGTGGCGAGGTCCGGTGTGCGCGGACCGCGGTAGCCGATGCGCTCGCAGTAGGCATCGAGGTCTGGTGTGAATTCCGACATGGGGGGGAGGCGAGACGTTGGCGACGGTTGCGCCGGAGAACAAGCGCGCGTCCGGCCCGGGCGAAAGATTGCTTGCCGCGCAGGCGACCATCATGCTTGCGGCAACATGGCGACGACACAGGCAATTCTGGGAGCGGGCGGCGCGATCGGCACTGAATTGGCGCGGGAGTTGACCGCGCAAGGCACACCCGTCCGGCTGGTCGGCCGAAGCGTGCGGCCGGGCGCTGGGGTGGAGGCGGTGGTGGCCGATCTCACCGATCCCTCGCAGGCCCAGGCAGCCGTCGCGGGCGTGCAGGTCGCTTATCTGGTGGCCGGGTTGCCTTACCGAACCGCAGTCTGGGAAGAGGCCTGGCCCCGGGTCATGCGCAACGTGATCGAGGCCTGCCGGCGCGCGGGTGCCCGATTGGTGTTTTTCGACAACGTCTACATGTACGGTCGCGTCGAGGGCCCGATGACCGAGGCGACGCCGTACCAGCCGTGCAGCCGCAAAGGCGAGGTGCGCGCGCGCATCGCGACGCAGCTGATGGAAGCGACGAAACGAGGCGAGCTGCAGGCCCTGATCGCCCGGTCGGCGGATTTTTACGGGCCGGAGTGCCGGACCAGCGTGGTCAACCTGCTCGTCGTCGATCGCCTGGCGAAGGGCGCGCCCGCGCTCTGGATGATGAACGACAGCGTGCCGCACAGCCTGACGTGGACCCCGGATGCCGCCCGTGGCGTGGCGCTGCTGGCGAGCCGGGCCGACGCGTGGGGGCAGGTCTGGCATTTGCCGACAGCCGCGCCGGCCTTGACGGGGCGCGAAATCGTGGCGGCGGCGGCCCAGGCGCTCGGGGTGCCGGCCCGGCACCGGACGGTCGGGCGCGGCCTCCTGCGGGTGCTGGGGCTTTTCAATGCCGACCTGCGGGCGAGCCTGGAGATGCTCTACCAAAACGAATTTCCGTACGTGTTCGACGCCACGAAATTCCATGCGGCCTTCAACTACACGCCCATGAGTTACGCCGAAGGCTTGGCCCTTGCGGCCAGCCGCCGCCGTTGAAACCCGACCACCTCATGCGCTGGAAGGAAAACTGGGCGGAGAGTCGCGAACACTTCACGCGCTGGTGGCGGCGCGACGGCTTGGTCGTCGTGCCGTGGCTGCCGCTCGAGGCGGGGCGGACGGAGCCGTCGCGGGATGCCGCGGCGGTGCGACCGGCTCGGCCGGACGATCCGACGGTGCTGCACGCGGATCCCGCGTTCGTCGCCGCCGAGAGCCACTTCCTGAACGCGAGCGCCGTGCTGGCGCTCGATGCGCTGCCGATCGGGCGGGTGGACCTGGGGCCGGGCTCGCTCGCGCTGTACCTGGGCAGCGAGCCCGGCTTCGCCCCGGACACGGTGTGGTTTCATCCGCTGGCCGACCAGGACGCGCTCGAGCGTCCGATCCGGTTCGATCCCGCGAACCCTTGGTGGCGCCGGCAGGTGGAGATGGTGGACGCCCTGCAGGCGAAGGCGGCCGGCAACTATGCGGTGGGCATGCCGGACCTGATCGAGAACCTCGACATCCTGTCGTCGCTGCGCGGGGCGCAGGATCTGATGATGGACCTGGTCGAGCGACCCGAGTGGGCGCGGCAGCGGATCGCCGAGATCAACGCCTGCTACTTTGAAGTCTACGACGCGCTGCGGTCGCGCATCGCCCTGCCGGATGGGTCAACGTGCTTCCAGGCGTTCCATCTCTGGGGGCCGGGACGGACGGCGAAGGTGCAGTGCGACGCGCTGGCCATGATCTCGCCGGCGATGTTCGCGGAATTCGTGCAGCCCGCGCTGGCGGCTCAGTGCGACTGGCTCGATCACGCAATGTTTCACCTCGATGGGACGCAGGCCATCCCGCACCTCGACGGGCTCCTGGCGATTCCGGGCCTCGATGCGATCGAGTTCACGCCGCAGGCGGGCGTCGAGGGCGGCGGCCACGAGCGGTGGTGGCCGCTGTATCGTCGGATCCTCGACGCGGGGAAATCGGTGCAGGTTGTCGCCGTGCGGCCCCACGAGATGGAGCCGCTGCTCAACGCCATCGGCACGCACGGCGTGTACGTGATGATGGGCGGGATCCCAGATCTCGCGACGCTGCGGGAAGTCGAGGTCATGGTTCGCAGGTGGTACCCCAACTGAAAACGGGCGGTTGGCCGGTTTCACGCGGAGGCGCGTAGGACGCGGAGACTGAGAGCCGCCAATCTTCACTGATGAGCACTGATGGGATCGAGATTCCGATCATTTCAGTGAAAATAAGTGTGCATCAGTGGTTTCATGCCTCCGTGTGCGTACCGTCCATGCACGAAAAGGCCGTGGGGTGTGCCCACGGCCTTGGGGAGGATTCCGGCGCTCAGAACTTGAAGCTGATGCCGGCGGAGAGGGCGACGTCGTCGTCCACCTCGAAGGTCGTGCCGGCCAGGTTCACGTCGCTGATGCGGATGTACTTGGCGCCGACGCTCAGGGTGACGGCAGGACTGGCCTGGTAAGTGAGGCCGGCGAAGGCCTGGGCGGCGAAGGAGTTGTCGCGCAGGCGCACGGGCCCGCCGATGCTCACGCCGTCCACGCGGGTGCGGGCGAAGCCGAGCCCGGCGCCGGCGTAGTAGCCGAAGCCGCGGTCGAGGCCACCTTGCACGCGGTAGTTCAGCGTGACGGGCAGGAGATCGGCGCTGGCGCCGGCCTCCTCGGTCTCAGTGTAGCCGACCTCGACCTCGAGCTGGTGCGACACGTTGCTCGTGACAGCGAGCTCGTAGCCGATCCGGCTGGAGAAGTAGGCCTCCTTGCTGTCGGTCAGGTAACCGACATCGGCGCCGACAATGGCCGAGGCCCGGGCGGCGGCCGCCAGGGCGGAGATGACGAATAGGGTGATGATGATCTTCTTCATGGTGAGGACAATGCTGCCCCAGGCCGCCGGGATGGCGGTGGGTGCGGCAGGGAGACGAATGCCGGCAGGTTTTCTTGCGCCGGTCCCAGGGCCGCGCGTTGTGGATGGCGGCTGGGAACCGGACCGGCAGTTCGTGCGCCCCGGTGACCGGGGGTGCTTCGCGAAGGTTCCGTGCAGGCGCAAAAAAGGCCGTGGGGACTAACCCCCACGGCCTCGGGAAAGCGACCGCTGCGTCCGCCTCAGATGCCCGCGCTGTTATCCTCGGGGATCCGCATGCTGTAGAAGCTGCGGTAGGCGAAGATGAGCGCGATCAGGAAGAACACGGCGCCGATGGCGTGCTTGGCGGTGACGTTCGTCATCGTGACCGCGATCTCGACGGCGAGGAGGCCGAAGAGCGTGGTGAACTTGATGACGGGGTTCATCGCGACGGAGGACGTGTCCTTGAACGGGTCGCCCACGGTGTCGCCCACGACGGTGGCGGCGTGCAGGTCGGTGCCCTTCTGGCGAAGCTCGACCTCGACGATCTTCTTGGCGTTGTCCCAGGCGCCGCCGGCGTTGGCCATGAAGATGGCCTGGAAAAGGCCGAAGAACGCGATGGCGATCAGGTAGCCGATGAAGAAGTACGGGTTGAAGAACGGCAGGGCCAGGGCGAAGCAGAACACGACGATGAAGATGTTCCACATGCCCTTCTGGGCGTAGACCGTGCAGATGCGGACGACCTCCTTCGAGTCCTTCTCGGAGGCGGTCGTGGCGTCGAGCTTCATGTGCTCCTTGATGTACACGACGGCGCGGTAGGCGCCGGTGACGACGGCCTGGCAGGAGGCGCCGGTGAACCAGTAGATCACGGAGCCGCCCATGATGAGGCCGAGGATGACCTCGGGCTGCACGATGGAGAGCTTGGTGACGACGTTGCCGAAGAGGTTCTCGAGGAGGATGATGATGCCGAACACCATCGTGGTCGCGCCGACGACGGCGGTGCCGATGAGGACGGGCTTGGCGGTCGCCTTGAACGTGTTCCCGGCGCCGTCGCCCTTCTCGAGCTGGTACTTGGCGTTCTCGAAGTCGGGCTTGAAGCCGAAGTCCTTCTCGATCTCGGCGGCGATGCCCGGGCGGCCCTCGATCTGCGAGAGCTCATAGACGGACTGGGCGTTGTCGGTCACGGGGCCGTAGCTGTCGACCGCGATCGTGACGGGACCCATGCCGAGGAAGCCGAAGGCCACGAGGCCGAAGGCGAAGATCGGCGCGGCGAAGGCGAACTTCTCGGGCATCAGCGTGAGGATCGCCGGGTTCTGCGAGAACCAGTATGAGGTGAACATGAGGAGCATGATCACGAGGCCCATCCAGAAGGCGGAGAAGTTGCCGGCGACGAGGCCGGAGAGGATGTTCAGCGAGGCGCCGCCGTGCTTGGAGCAGTTGGTGACCTCCTTCACGTGGCGGGAGTTCGTGCTGACGAAGATCTTGGTGAACTCG
>JAHCAZ010000002.1 GCA_019634615.1 Opitutaceae bacterium | reverse complement strand
AAGATCGCCGGCGACCGCGCCGGGCTCGATGACGAGCGCACCGACCTGCAGGCCAAGATCGACGCCGTGCAATCACAGCTCAACGAGCTCCGCGGCACCGGCGGCCGCAGCTTCAAGACCGTCACCGTCCGCGTCGCCGCCCAGCAGCCCGGCAACCTCGACGTCGCCCTCTCCTACACCGTCCCCGGCGCGAGCTGGGCCCCCAGCTACGACGCCCGCGTCCTCAGCGGCGAACGCGCCGTCGCCCTCGGCTACTTCGGCATCGTCCGCCAGAGCACGGGCGAGGACTGGAAGGACGTCGCCCTCACCCTCTCCACCGCCCGCCCCGGCCTCGGCGGCGCCGCGCCGGTGCTGGTGCCGTGGAATCTGGATGTGTTCAATCCCCGACTTATGCGGGATGAAGAGGTAGCGCTGGATGCCTTTGAGGTTCGAGCCGGCCGCGCGAGCGCAAAACTAGCAGCGCCGGCTGCGGTGAACATGCAAACGCTCACGAGCAACGCCCCGCCGCCGCCCGAATACGACGCCAACTCCGCCTCCGCCACCGTCGAGGCCGGCGCCACCAGCGCCTCGTTCAAGATCGCCGTCGCCAGCAGCGTCCCGAGCGACAACTCCCCGCAGAAGGTGCCGATCACCGCGGCCAAGCTCAACGCCCAGCCCGAGTACCTCACGGTCCCGAAGCGCCAGGCCACGGCCTACCTCACGGCCAAGGTGTACAACAACACCGAGTTCCCGCTGCTCGCCGGCGCCATGAACGTCTTCCTCGACGGCACCTTCGTCGCCACGAGCAGCCTGCGCACGGTGATGGCCGGCGAGAAGTTCGACCTCGCGCTCGGCGCCGACGAGGGGATCAGCGTGAAGCACAAGCGCGTGAACAAGTTCACCGAGGACACCGGCCTCACCAACTCCGGCAAGCGCATCACCTACGAGTACCTCATCACGGTCCAGAACAACAAGAAGACCGCCGAGCGCGTGATCGTCGCCGACCAGGTGCCGCTCTCCCGCAACGAGAAGATCGTCGTCAAGGTCATCGCCCCAGACGGCAAGGAAGTGAAGCCCACCGACGAGGGCACACTCAAGTGGACCCTCGAGCTCAAGCCCGCCGAAAAGCGCGAGCTGACGATCAAGTTCACCGTCGATTACCCGAACGACGTCAACGTCTCCGGCCTGGAGTAAGCGAGCAACGATCAACCCTCGGCAGCCTCACGCGGAGACGCGGAGGCCGCCGAGTATTTTTAACCACGGATTACACGGATTTCACGGATCCGGCGAATAAGGCATTGTTGGATGGCCACAAAAGGCACAAGAGGCACAGAAAACAGAAATCTGATCTTGTGCCTTTTGCGCCTTTTGTGGCCATCCTGACAGGCCTCATCCGCGTGCACTTCATCCGTGAAATCCCTGTAATCCGTGGTTACTCCGGGAGGATCTTCACGGACGACACGGCCTCGGTGCGCCAGTTGAAGGCGATGGTCAGGACGCGGAAGACGAACGTGAGACCGATCGCGGTGAAGGCGGCCGGGGTCGGGGCCATCCCGAATTGCGCGGTCAGGACGACAAACCCCACCGCGCCCGCCAGCGCGACGAGCACGTAGAACTGGCCCGGCTTGAAGACCAGCGGCTCCTCGCGGGTGATGACGTCGCGCAGCAGGCCGCCGCCGACGGCGTTGACCACGCCGACGAACACGGCGGCCGTCGGCCCCAGGCCGACCAGCAGCGACTTCTGCACGCCAAAGCACGCGTACGCGCCGAGCCCGAGCGCATCGACGACGGCGATCAGGCGGTTGAAACGATGCACGCGCTCGCCGAGGATCAGGCCGATCACCGCCGCCGCGCCAATCGCGTAAAGGTAGTGCGGATTCGTGAGCAACGGCGTCACGCCCTGCTGCAGGAAGATGCCGTCGCGGATGAGGCCGCCGCCCAGGCTCGTGGCGATCGCGAGCGACAGCAGGCCCACCACGTCGTAACCGCGCTTGATCGCGGCGAGGGCACCGGTAAGCGCGAAGGCGAAGGTCGCCCCCAGGTCGAACCACACCGGCAGCTGGAAAACGGAGGGCGTCATCGCGATCGGATCAGTACTCACGGAAAAGCACCTGCAGCGCCGCCGGCTCGCGCGTGCGCGTGAGCCCGAGCATCAGGAGCACCCGCGCCTTCTGCGGGTTGAGTTCCTCGGCCGACACGAAGCCAGCCGCGTCGTCGTCCACCTCGATGTTGCGCTCCACGAGCCCGCCGCCCGTGCGCGAGCTGCGCACCACGGCGACGCCCGCCTTGGCCGCCTCGGCGCAGGCGGCCAGCGCCGCCGCCGGCAGGTTGCCGTCGCCCACGCCCGCGATGACGAGGCCGCGCGCACCCGCGCGCACCGCGGCGTCGATCAGCTCACGGCCCATGCCGGCATGCGCGTACACGATGTCCACGCGCGGCAGGTCCTCCGCCGCCAGCGGGGCAAACGCACTCGCCGCCGTGTGCCGGCGCACCGTCGGGCCGAAGTAGTGCAGCCGCCCGCTGTGGATCAGGCCGGCCAGGCCGCGGTTGGGCGACTTGAAGGTGCCGACCTGCGTGGTGTTCGTCTTGGCCACCTCGCGGGCGAAGTGGATCTCGTCGTTGGCCACCACGAGCACGCCGCGGCCCGCGGACTCCGGCGCCACGGCAACCGCCACGGCGTTGTAGAGGTTCATCGGACCGTCGGCGCTGATGGCAGTCGCCGGCCGCATCGCGCCCACGAGGACCACGGGCTTGGCGGTCTTGACCACGAGGTTCAGGAAGTAGCCCGTCTCCTCCATCGTGTCGGTCCCGTGGGTGATGACGACGCCGGTCACCGCCGGGTCGTCCGCGGCCGCCTGCGCGCGCTGGGCCAGCCGGCGCCACACGGTCTCGTTCATGTCCTGGCTGCCGATGCGGGCCACCTGCTCGACTTCGACCTGCGCCAGGGCCGCCAGCTGCGGCACGGCGGCCAGCAGCGCCTCGATGGACAGGGCCCCGGCGGTGTAGCCGCGGCCGCCGCCGCCGGTCTGGGCGCCGGCGATGGTGCCCCCGGTGGCAAGCAGCCGGAGCCGCGGGCGGGTTGGAGACGTTTGCATGCCCCCGAGCATCGCCCGCCGGCCGGCCGGCGCGACAAAATTTCGGCCCGGACGGAATCCTACGGGTAGACTGGCCAGGACGTTGTCCCCGGCCGCACCCCTGCTTGCAGTGGGCTCGCCCCTCTCCTCGATCCCCGACCCCCGGCCCGCCATTCCATGCTCGCCGCCCCTAGCGCGAATCCTTGAATCGCTCCCGTATGCCGCCCCGCGCCGCGGGACCCGGCGGGCGATCCCCTTTCCCCATGAACAAAGAACTCAAGCTCGGCATCATCGGCCTCGATACCTCCCACGTGATCGTTTTCAGCGATGCGTTTAACAACCCGGCGGCGAAGGCCCCGGTCGCGGGCGCCAAGGTGATCACGGCCTGGCCCGGCGGCTCGCACGACCTCGAGTCCAGCATCGGTCGCGTCGCCGGCTACACCAAGGACCTCCAGGAAAAGTTCGGCGTGAAGATCCTCGGCTCCATTGAGGAGGTCGTCGCCGCGAGCGACGCCATTTTGCACACGACCCTCGACGGCCGCGTGCGCTTCGAGCAGTTCCAGCGCATCGCCGCCGCCGGCCCGGGCAAGCCCGTCTTCCTCGACAAGCCCTTCGCCCTCCGCGGCATCGACGCGCGGGCGATCTTCAACGTCGCGGCGAAGTTCAAGTCGCCGGTCTTCACCTCGTCGTCGCTCCGCTTCTCCGGCGCCATCACGCGGGTCGTCACCCCGGAGACCCGCCCGCTGGTCAAGGGCGCCCACTTCCACGGCCCGGCCGCGCTCGAGCCCACGAACCCCGGCTTCTACTGGTACGGCATCCACCCGATCGAGATGCTCTACACCGCCATGGGCCGCGGCTGCCGCAGCGTGCGCGTCGTGACCAACGACCAGTTCGACCTCATCACCGGCGTCTGGGCCGACGGCCGCATCGGCTCGGTGCACTGCAACCGCACGGGCAACTACGAGTACCACGGCCTCGTGCACTTCGAGAAGAAGACCGCCGTCGTCGACGTCCAGGCCGAGACCAAGGGCTTCTTCACCTGCCTCGCCGAGGCGATCGTCGAGTTCTTCCGCACCGGCCGCCCGCCGGTCGAGGCCGAGGAGAGCATCGAGCTCATCCGCTTCATCGAGGTCGCCAACGAAAGCCGCGCCAACGGCGGCCGCGAGGTCCTCCTCTAGGAATCACGTGATGAAATTCTCCACCTCCGCCGGGAAACTGCGATTCAGCGCCGGGGGCTTCGTGCTCGGACCCGGCACGCCGGGCCTCGAGCTCGACGGCAAGAAAGCGACGCTGCGGCCCGCCCCCGCGCCGCGCGGGCAGGTCGTCTGGCGGAACACCCAGGTCGAGCTGACGCTGGCGATCGCCGCCGAGGCGAAAAGCCGCGTGCGCGTCACAGCCAGCCTGCGGTCCATCGGTCGGCGCGAGGTCACGCTCAACCACGTCACGCTGTTCGCCACGCGCACGCTCGGGCTCGGGAAGGACGCCGCCGACGTCCGCATCCTCGAGCAGAACGCCTACATCGGCCGCATCCGTACGCCGCGGCAGATGCTGACCGGCAGCGACGGGCTGAAGGCGCTCGACGGCTCGTCCGGCGGGTTCGTCAGCCACAACCACACGGTCTTCCACTGCCCGCGCTCGCGCTCGGCCCTGCTCGTCGGGTTCGAGACCGTCGACCGCTGGCTGCCGGAGGTCAGCGGACGCATGACCGCACCCGCCGCGGCCGGCACGACGACGGCGAATGTCGACGGCGCCGTGACCAAGTCCGCCGCCACCGCCGCGCCAGCGGCAGTGAAAGTGCCGCCGTTCCGCGAGTTCACCCTCGGCTTCGACGGCGGCGACTACGTGCTGCGCCCGGGCGAGACGCTCGCGCTCGGTGAATTTGTCGTCGAGGCCGGCGCCGATCCGCTCGCGCTGCTCGACGGCCACGGCCGGCGCATCAAGCGCCGCAACCGCCTGGCCGACCCGATCGCGCCCCTCGCGAACTGGTGCAGCTGGTATCCCTACCGCCTCGGCACCTCCGAGGAAAACACCCTCGCCACGGCCCGCGCCGCACGGGCGCACAACCTGCACCGGTTGGGCCTGAAGTATATCCAGGTCGATCTCGGCTGGGAGAAGGGCAACGTCCCGTCGTATTTCGAGGAGAACGAGCGCTTCGGCCACGGCCTCGGCTGGCTCAGCGCTGGGCTGCGCCGCGAGGGCTTCGACCTCGGCGTGTGGGTGGGCGTGCTGTGCATCGCGGCCGACCATCCGGTCGCGCGCGAGCATCCCGAGTGGCTGCTCCGCGGCGCCGACGGCAAGCCGCACAACAACTACAACTGGTTCTGGGAGCCGTTCTGCCCGATCTACGCCCTCGATGTCTCGCACCCCGGCGCCCAGCAGTGGCTGCGGGAGAATTTCACTCGCCTCGCCGAGAAGGGCGTGCGCTTCGTGAAGTGGGATTTCGCCGGCGTCGTCACCGGCAAGGCCCTGCGCGGCCGGCACAACCCGCAGTTCGTCAACGCCCGCGCCCGCGAGGCCGTGCGCACCGCCTTCCGCATCGCGCACGAGGCCCTCGACTCCCAGGGCGAGAAGGCCGTCATGATCGACTGCTCCGGCACCGACTACGCGGCGGCCGGCATCGCGGAGATCAATTACGCCAACATGGACACGGGCAACGCCGGGCTCGGCTGGCGGCACCTGCGCGAGGTCTACACCTCGTACGCCTGCCACCTCTTCCGCCACCACTGGGCGCTGCTCCAGCCGTCGTGCCTGCTCGTGGGGCTGCCCGGCACGCTCGAGGAGGCGCGCGTGCGCGCAACCGTGACGTTCATGGGGGCAGGCCATGTGGACCTCGGCGACGACCTCACAAACCTGCCCGAGGACCGCTGGCAGGTGCTGCTCGCCACGCTGCCGCCCAATGACCGGCCGGCCACGCCGGTGGATCTGTTCCAGCCGGTCAAGACCGGCACGTTGCCATACCTGGAACTCATCAAGGCTAAGGAAAAGAAGTCCGGCCCCGGTTCCGCCGCGGCCGATCACGCCGCCGCCATCCCGCCGCCGATCGAGGGTGAGCCGCAGGGCGCGTGCGTCTGGTCGCTGCCGATGTCGGCGGCGTGGGATGAGTGGCACCTCGTCGCGTTTTTCAACTGGACCGAGCCGCCCACCGAGGCCGGCTCCAACGTCAGCCTCGCCCGGCGGTTTCAGGTCGAGTTCGAGCGCCTCGGCCTGCCGCGGACCGCAACCTATTGGGCCTACGAATTCTGGTCGGGCCAGTTCCTCGGCGAGGTGCCGCGTCCGCTGCAGCCCGCCGGCACCTACCGGCACCCCGGCGATTTCGGCCATCCGATCCTCGAGTCGGGCTCCGGCGTCCTCGACATCGGTTTCCACGGCCCGGCCGTGAAGCTGGTCGTCCTGCGCAAACCGCGCCGCCATCCGTGGCCGCTCGGCACGAGCTTTCACCAGAGCGGCGGCCGCGAGCTGAGTGACGTGACATGGAACGCCACGACCCGCACCCTCTCCGGCAAGCTGCACCGGCCGAAGGGCGAGAGCGGCTACCTCATGGTCGCCGTGCCCGGGCGCGACGGCGTCGCCACCCGCAAGGTACCGCTCATCGCGACGGGGGACGTGACACCGTGGACGGTGAAGTTCTGACCTCCGCCTCCCCGCGCTCGCGCCAGCGGGCCGGGGTCAGGCCGACCACCGCCTTGAACTGGCGGTGGAAGAAATAGATGTCGGTGTAGCCCAGCGTCTCCGCGATCTGCTTCAGGCTGAGCTGCGACTCCTCCATGAGGCGGCGCGCGCGGTCGATGCGGGCGCGGATGATGAAGGCCCGCGGACTGTGCCCGGTCAGCTCACGCACGCGGCGCGCGGTCTGCGAGACCGACAGCCCGGCCTGCGCGGCCAGTTCCGGCACCGTCCACGGCTGCCCGGGGTTTTCCTTCACCGCGAGCAGGGCGGCGGCGAGTTTGGTGCCGTCGGTGCGCATCAGCGGCACCTGCGCCGCAGACTGGATCTGCAGGATCACCAGGCGCAGGGCGAGGTCGCGCCGCAGGTGCGCCGCGGGATCCGTGGCGGCGTTGGCCTCGACCACCTGCCGCACCAGCGGCTCGAAGATCGTGAGATCGCTCACCACCACGGGTGGCGCAGGCAGGGCCAGCGTGTCGCCGTCGAGCTTCCGCCCGCGGGCATCGTACAGGTTGGCGTGCAGGTAAAAGACCCGCAGGCGACGCTTCGGGTCGTGCACCGCGGTCAGCGCCGAACCTGGCTCCAGCAGCAGGCAGGTGCCCGGGCCCAGCGGCATCTCCCGGCCCTTGATCCAGGCCGTGCCCACGCCGTCGAGCACGCACCACAGGAGGAAATCCGCGAGGCGGTACGGCTTGAACTCCCACACCGGCTCGCAGCGGATGATCCCCGTCGGCGAGCTGATCTCCAGCCGGCCGGTCGCGACGAGCTCGCTGAGGGTGATGGAGGCCATGCGTGAAAAGTGCAAAAGCAGGCGCAAACAGTCCATTTAATATTGAGCATCACCTCTGCTACTCTGTGCGCGATGCACACAAAGACCCCGAACATCTTCCCCACCCTGCCGGACCGGCCCGACGCCGAACTGATCGCACGCTACCGCGAGGACGGCTACCTGGCCTTCCTCTCGGCTCTGACCCCGGAGGAGGTGAAGGCGGCCTCGGAGGGCATCAACCAGCTCGTCCACAAATACGCCTTCAACGAGGCGCTGACCGAGCACGTCGGCGGCCGGGGCCAGTACGGCGACCACATCAAGAACGGCCGCGGCATGCTCTTCAAAAGCCGCACGTCGGATTTCCATTTCCAGGTCGAGGGCACGTACGAGGCGCGGGCGGACCGGCTCGACGAGCTCGCCGACAACATCCGCAAGTTCCAGTCGTACACGCAGGAGCTGCCGATCTACGACTACATCGCGAACAAGCACCCGAAGCTGCGCGCGCTGCTCGGCGCGGTGCTGGGCGAGGATTACCAGCCGTACTCCAGCATGGCCTTGTGCAAGCCGGCCGGCGGCGGCGCGGAGAAGCCCTGGCACCAGGATCTCGCGTACTTCGCGGTCAACCGCTTCGACGGCGTGGCCGGCGTGTGGATCGCCCTCGACCCGGCGGTCGTTGCCAACGGCTGCATGCACGTGATCCCGGGCGGGCACCACAAGGGTCCGCGGCGCCATGAGTGGACGCGCGTCGACTGCGAGCTCACGACCGACGAGATCGATCCCGCTGATGCGGTGCCGATCGAGCTGCCCCCGGGTGGCCTGATGATCTTCGACGGCCTGCTCCCGCACGAGACGCCGGAGAACAAGTCCAACCTGCGCCGCCGCGCCCTGCAGTTCCACTACCGCAGCAACGCCACCCACGTGGTGCCGCGCGAGGAGTACCAGAAGAAATTCGTCGGCGAGGAAGGCATCTTCATCGGCTGCGATTACTCGAAGATCGGGAAGAAGGCGTAAGGCGCGGCGATCGCGGTACGCACGTGAGGTGCGTCCCTACAGGAACGGATGGCGCCGCACTTGTGCCCCCGGCGGATCCGTGACCTGCTAGCACATCCCATGCGCCCCATTCCCATCAACAGCGCGGAGGCGATCTTCGAGCCTTTCTTCGAACCGGCGCTGAGCGAGTTCGAACAGTGGCAGACCGACACACCCGGCGTCGCCGGGCTCAAGTTCACGCCGGGCTGGTCGTTCCACACCTTCAACTGGGAGCGGCCGGCCGCCGATGGCCTCGTGCTGCGGCTGCACCGTCGCTACGATGCGCTGCCCTGCGGCGATTACGACCGGCTGCTCGTCTGCCTCAACCTGCCCGAGGACAGCGTGATCAGCCTCGCCGTCGAGACCGACGCCGGGCCGCGGGCGCGCACCGGCCGCCCCTGCGGCGCAACGCGGCACGAGGAGTGGCTGGCGCTCGAGGGCGCGCGCACGATCACCGCGATCACGATCGAGGTGCGGCACCCGCACCCGGTCGCGAGTTCAGGCTGGCTGCTGTGGTGCGGCCTGCAGAGCACGACGCGGCTGCCCTACCATCTCAAGCAATGGACCGGTTACGACGACCGCTGGGAGAAGTACCTGCAGCCGCCGGAGTTCGAGCCCGCTTTCCAGCCGACCTACGGACTGATGATCGATGGAGCGGAGCTGAAGGAAGTCCGCGCGCGTTTCGCCGCGTCGCCGGCCACGCGCGAGCTGCGGCAGTTGGCGGAGAAAGCCCGGCGCACGACGCCCGAGGCGCTGATCGGCGAATACGTCAATTTCTGGAACTTCAATGTCTTCCGCCGCGAGCGCGACATGGGAAAGCAGATCATGCTGCACGGGCCCTTCGCCGCGCAGGCCGGGTTGCTGTGGCGGGACAAGGAGTTGTGCCGGCTGGCGGCGCGCTTCGCGCTGAGCCTCGCGCTGTGCGACCATTGGGATGACATCTTCTTCGCGCATTTCCGCGGCGGCGCGTGGGACCAACGCGGGTTCGCGCGGTCGCTGATCGCGTGGGAGTGCGCGATGATCCTAGACCTGTGCGGCGAGTGGTTCACCCCGCTCGGCCGGGAGCTGATCCTGCGCAAGCTTGCCACCGAGGCCCACGGCGGGATGTGCCAGGCTTCGTGGTGGTGGGAGTACATGTACCACACCAACCAGCTGTGCGGCATCACCCCGGGGCGCCTTTACGCGCTGCTGGTGCTCGAACGGTGCATGCCGGCGCGGCTTGGTCACTTCCCGCCGCCGGCCAACCGCGTCGCCCCGCACGCCGACATCGCGTGGGCCAACCTGCTCGAGAATCTCGGCCATGCGCTGCTGCCCGACGGCGGCTACGTCGAAGGCGCCTCGTATTTCGCCTGGGTGGCGCAGCAGACCGCGGTTTCTGCGCTGCTCTACAGCCGCGGCCGCGGCCGGAATCTGCGCGAACTCGTGCCGGCGCCGCTGCTGCGCACGGACCGGCTGGCGGAGATGCTTCTCTCCACTGACGACGGGCAGGACATGATCCTGACAGGCGACGCCAACTTCGTCTTCGGCGAGGCGCTGGCGTTTTTGGCCTGGCTGATGCCGCAGTCGCATTGGGTCACGCTCTACCGCAAGTCCGTGCGCCGTGCCGGTGTCGCGCCGATGCTGGCGATCCTGCCGCTCGATGCCGATATCCCGGCCGAGGGTCCACCGCTCGCGCCGTTCGTCTCGATGCCGGATCTCGGCTACATGGCATCGGTGCGGAAGCTCGGGGGTGAGTGGGTGAAGCTCTTCCTCATCGGCAACAAAGCGCGCGGCGACCACCAGCACGAGGACAAGGGCAGCTTCGTGCTCGAATGCGCCGGAGACAGCTTTGCCTTCGACTTCGGCTGCGTGGACTACGCCAACCCGGTCGCCACGCAGCTCAAGCACGCGCAGCGGCACACGATGCTCACGCCCTGGTGCGACACCGAGCGCCCGGCGCCGCGCAACCCGATCGCCGTGGACCTGAAGCCGGTGGGTTCGGGCGACGCGCAGCGGTTTCAGGCGCGGCTCGATCTCACCGCCGGCTGGGAGGGTTGGTTCGAACGCTGGGTGCGCACGTGGGATTCGTCGGCGCCGGACACGCTGGTCATCACCGACGACTGGGCGGTGGCGCGGGGCGAGGGTGCGATCTTCCATTGGACCACGCGGCTGCCGATCACGTTGAAGGGGCGCTCTGCGGTCATCGAGGGACGTCGCGCGCGGGCCGTGCTCACGTGGCCGGAGGGCATCGAAGCGCAGGCGGACGAACTGCCGCTGCTCGATCCCCGCCGCACCGCGGTCGAGGCTCGCTGGGAGGTCATTCAGTACGCCTGGAAGCACGCGGCGACCCAACCGCGCCTCACCCTCCGCCAGCGCGGACGGTCGGGTACGATGCGAGTGGAAGTGCGGTTGGAATTGAAGTGAGGGGAACCGCGAAGGGCACGAAGCAGCGCGAAGGCCAATCCCGATCGCGGAAGCGCGGAAGGGCGGAGACGCGGAATCGATCCCTTTGCATTTTCCGCGCTTCCGCCCTTCCGCGTTTCCGCGACTAAAGGATTGTAGAGCCTTCGCGTTCCTTAGCGTCCTTCGCGGTTTCATCACCGCTACTCCGTTCTCCGCGTTTGACCCTGCGCGGTCGCCGGCCTTGTCTGCGTGCACCCACCCCACATGACCCCGGGAGCACAGTTCCGTGCCGCGCTGGCCGCGGAGAGACCCCTGCAGATTGCCGGTGCCATCAATGCCTACGCCGCGCTGCTGGCGCAGCGGGCGGGATTTCGCGCCTTGTATCTCTCCGGCGCCGGGGTCGCGAACCACTCGCGTGGCCTGCCGGACAACGGCCAGACGACGCTCGATGACGTGTTGACCGATGCGCGCCGCATCACGGCGCGCGTGCCGCTGCCGCTGCTCGTCGATATCGACACCGGCTGGGACGATCCCGCCGGCGCCGTGCGCGCGCTCGGCGCGGTGGGGGTCGCCGCAGTGCACATCGAGGATCAGGTGCCAGCGAAACTGTGCGGCCATTTGCCGGGCAAGCATCTCGTGCCGACAAATGAGATGGTCGCGCGCGTGCGCGCCGCCGTGGCGGGCAAGCCAGACCCGAGTTTCGTGGTCATGGCCCGCACCGACGCCGCCGCGGTCGAGGGTGTAGCGGCGGCGATCACGCGGGCGCAGACCTACATCGCGGCCGGCGCCGACATGATCTTCGCGGAGGCGCTGCACACGCTCGACGACTACCGCGCCTTCACCTCGGCGGTGAGCGTGCCGGTGCTGGCGAACCTCACCGAGTTCGGCCAGACGCCTCTGTTCACGCTCGAGCAACTGCGTTCCGTCGGCATCGCCCTCGCCCTCTACCCCCTCGGCGCCTCGCGCGCGGCGGCCGCCGCCGCCCTCGATTTCTACACCACGCTCCGCCGCGATGGCACGCAGCAGACCGCGGTGGCCAAGATGCAGCCGCGGACCGATCTCTACAGCACGCTCGGCTACACTCCGCCGAAGGGTACGAAATAACGGCGCAGCGGGACGGATCGTGCACCAAAGGTGCGCCCCATAATAGCCCGGGGTGCAACCCCGGGTGGGTATCCTTCCCGTAACCGGAGGGCTGAAAGCCCGTACCAATGGGTCGGGCCTTCAGCCCTCCGACCAACAAAAAACGATTACCTGGGGCGTTGCCCCAGGCTATTATGGTCCGCGCCGTTGGCGCTCCGATTCGGCCATCAGCTCCGTCATTCGCACGATCCGCGGCGAGCGCGTGATCCTCGATGTCGATCTCGCCGTGATATACGGCGTCGAAACCAAGGCCCTAAATCAGGCGGTTCGACGAAATCGCGAGAAATTCCCACGCGACTTCATATTCCAACTCACTGAAAATGAATCGCTTGAAAATATCCGGTCACAAATTGTGACCGGTTCCACCCAACGTCATCGCGGTCTCCAGTCCCTGCCCTACGCCTTCACCGAGCATGGCGCCATCATGGCCGCCACCATTCTCAAGAGTCCTCAGGCGGTGCAGATGAGCGTCTTCGTGGTGCGTGCGTTCGTGAAGATGCGGGCGGCACTCAGCGACACCCGTGAACTCGCGCGCAAGCTGGCCACACTCGAAAAGGAACTGACGGCCCGCCTCGACACGCATGAGACGGCTATCGTCGGTGTCCTGCAACGGATCATGGCCTTGCTCGATCCGCCGGCAGCAGCAGTGGAGCACCCGAAGCGCGAAATGGGTTTCCACGCGCACCTCACCGACGGGCCGAAGGGCCAGCCGTGAGGCTCCGGGCGTCCGCTGCTGACCTTCGCCGCAAAAAGCCGCTCCTACATTTGGCGTAACCCGCCGCCACCGGCGCACCTTCGCATTGCCGGAGCCCGGCAATATGCGATGCTGCGACGCAACCCCACACCGCCATGAGCCCTGACCCCGCGCTCACCCTCCGGCCCAAGAAGTCCGTCGCCCTCTCCGGCGTCGTCGCCGGCAACACCGCCATCTGCACCGTCGGCCACTCCGGCAACGACCTGCACTACCGCGGCTACGACATCGCCGACCTGGCCAGCCACGCCACTTACGAGGAGATCGCCCACCTCCTGATCCACGAGCGCCTGCCCAACCGCGCCGAGCTCACGGCCTACCGCATGCGCCTCGCCGGCCTGCGCGGGCTCTCCGCCCCGCTGCGCGCGATCCTCGAGCAGCTGCCCGCGCGCTCGCACCCGATGGGCGTGCTGCGCACCGGCTGCTCGGCGCTCGGGGCGATGGATACCGAGCCGTCGGCACCGGACGGCAGCGGACCCAAGGACCCCGCGGTCGCCCGCCGCATCGCCGACACGTTGATCGCGTGTTTTCCTTCGATGCTGCTTTATTGGCATCACTTCGCCACGACCGGCAAACGCATCGCGGTCGAGACGGACGACCCCACCATCGCGGCGCATTTCCTGCGCCTCCTGCACCGCCGCGAGCCCGATCCCGACCATGTGCGGGCGCTCGACCGGTCGCTGATTCTCTACGCCGAACATGAGTTCAACGCCTCGACCTTCACCGCGCGCGTCATCGCCGGCACGGGTTCCGGGATGTACGGCTGCATCACCGGGGCGATCGGCGCCCTGCGCGGACCCAAGCACGGCGGCGCCAACGAAGTCGCCTTCGAGATCCAGCAGCGCTACCGCACGCCCGACGAGGCCGAGGCCGACCTGCTTGCCCGACTCGCGCGCAAGGAGATCGTCATCGGCTTCGGCCACCCGGTCTACACGGTCGCCGACCCGCGCAATGCCATCGTCAAGGAAGTCGCCCGCGAACTCTGCACCGCGGCCGGCCACCTCGACCGCTTTGCCGTGGCCGAGCGCATCGAGGCCGTGATGATGCGCGAGAAGCGCATGTTCCCCAACCTCGACTGGTACAGCGCCGTCGCCTACCACGAGCTGGGCGTGCCCACCGCGATGTTCACCCCGCTCTTCGTCCTGGCCCGCACCGCCGGCTGGGCCGCGCACGTCATCGAGCAGCGCGCCGACGGCAAGATCATCCGCCCCAGCGCCCAGTACACGGGCCCGGAGGACCGGGCGTTTGTGCCGTTGGCGGCACGCGGTTAAGCGCGAAGATGCAAAGCAGCAAAGATCGATCCCAAGAGAATCCTTTGCTCATACCTTAGCATCTTCGCGTCTTTGCGCTTAAGAAAACCTCACCCATGTCGTCCCCCATCTCGAACGTCCGCCCCGCCCCCGACTCCCTGCTCGTCGACCTCGCTGATTACGCGCTCAGCGCCCGCATCACGAGCGACGAGGCGCTCGACACGGCGCGCTGGTGCCTCGCCGACACGCTGGCCTGCGGCATCCTCGCGCTAGCCTACCCCGCCTGCACCAAGCTCCTCGGCCCCGTGGTCCCCGGCACCACCATCGCCCACGGCGCGCGCGTCCCCGGCACGGCCTACGAGCTCGATCCGGTGCAGGCCGCGTTCAACATCGGCACCCTCGTCCGCTGGCTCGACTTCAATGACACCTGGCTCGCCGCCGAATGGGGCCACCCTTCCGACAACCTCGGTGCGATCCTCGCGGTGGCCGACTGGCTCAGCCGCCAACAATCAATCGGCACGGCACCCGCAGCCTTCCAATCAGCCATCCGCCCTCCGCAATCCGCAATTTCCATGCGCGACGTCCTGACCGCCATGGTCAAAGCCCACGAGATCCAGGGCGTGCTGGCGCTCGAGAACTCGTTCAACCGCGTCGGCCTCGACCATGTGCTCCTCGTGCGCGTCGCCTCGACCGCCGTCGCGACGGCGCTGCTCGGCGGCACGCGGGAGCAGGTGATCAATGCCATCTCGCACGCCTGGCTCGACGGTTCGGCGCTGCGCACCTACCGCCACGCGCCCAACACCGGCTCGCGCAAGTCCTGGGCCGCCGGCGATGCCACCAGCCGGGCCGTGCGCCTCGCGCTCATCGCGCTCACTGGCGAGATGGGTTATCCCTCCGTGCTCTCCGCGAAGACCTGGGGTTTCCAGGACGTCTCGTTCAAGGGCCAGCCGGTGAAACTCGCCCGTCCGCTCGGCAGCTACGTGATGGAGAACGTGCTCTTCAAGATCTCGTTCCCCGCCGAGTTCCACGCGCAGACCGCGGTCGAGTGCGCGCTGAAGCTACATCCGCTCGTAAAGGACCGCCTCGATGCCATCGCTCGCGTCGAGCTGACGACCCACGAGTCGGCCATCCGCATCATCGACAAGTCCGGCCCGCTCCACAACCCGGCCGATCGCGACCACTGCCTGCAGTACATGACGGCCATCGGGCTTATCTTCGGCGGGCTCACGGCCGAGCATTACGAGGACAAGGTCGCCGCCGACCCGCGTATCGACACCCTGCGCGCGAAGATGACGGTTGCGGAGGACAAGCAGTACTCGCGCGATTACCTCGACCCCGACAAGCGCTCGATCGCCAATGCGGTCCAGGTCTTCTTTCGTGACGGCACCAAGACCGACAAGGTCGAGGTCCACTACCCCATCGGCCACCGCCGCCGCCGCGCCGAGGGCATCCCGGTCCTGCAGCGCAAGGCCCACGCGGCCTTCGCCGGCCACTTTGGCACCGCCAAGGCGGACCAGCTCATGGCGCTGTTCGCCGACCGCGCGAAGCTCGAAGCGATGCCGGTGCACGAGTTCGTGTCAGTGTTCAGTGGGTAGCGCCCGGCCTCCGGACGGGCGTTTTGGCGTGCGGATGCCGAACGCGGCCCGTCCAGAGGCCGGGCCCTACCCAATACCAAAAACGATCCGCGTCCTTCGCGGTTTCAATAGGCCTTAAGCATCATTCCGGCCGGCGTACCCCTTGCCTCTTGCCTCGCCTTCGTCGCCCCGCAGGCTCGGCTTCACCGCTCTTCCTCATGGCTCAAAACCAGCCGACCCCTGCCGGCGCCCCCGCGCCGGTCACCGAGAATGCCGCCGACCACCCGATTTTCGTGGAAGGTTTCAAGGGCACGCCCGCCGAGATCGAGCGTCAGTGGTATGAGAAGGTGTACGTGGGCCGCGGCGACCGCATGCCCCAGCTCACGCTCCGCGCCGTGCTCATGGGCACCGTGCTCGGCGGCGTCCTTTCGCTGACCAACCTCTACGTCGGCCTCAAGGCCGGCTGGCTCTTCGGCGTGGCCATCACCGCGGCTATCATCTCGTACACGTCGTGGAACCTGTTCCGAAAGCTCGGCCTCGCGCGCACGCCGATGACGATCCTCGAGAACAACTGCATGCAGTCCACCGCGAGCGCCGCCGGCTACTCCACCGGCACGACGCTGGTGTCGGCCTTCTCGGCCTACATCATGATCAACGACCAGTCGCTCCCCGTCTGGCAGATGCTCGCCTGGGTCTTCGTCCTCGCCGTGCTCGGCGTGACGATGGCCATCCCGATGAAGCGGCAGATGATCAACACTGAGCAGTTGCGCTTCCCCACCGGCATCGCCGCCGCCATCACCCTGCGCACACTCTACTCCGAGGGCGCCAAGGCCGTGCGCTCCGCCCGCGCGCTCACCATCGCCGGCATCGCGGCGGCGGTCAGCCAGTTCTGGTCGGACGGCCTGCACCTCATCAGCGCGAAGCTCGCACCCTACGGCCTGAGCGCCTTCTTCACCAAGCTGAACACCGCGACCTTTGGCCCGACCTGGATGGGCCGCACGGTCTACTTCCACTGGGACCCGATCTTCCTCGCCGGCGGCGCCCTCATGGGCCTGCGCGCCGGCGCGAGCATGTTCCTCGGCGGTACGTTGTGCTGGGGCGTGTTCGTGCCGATCTTGCAGGGCAACGGCACGATCGCGGGCACGGGTTTCCGCGAGATCGTGCAATGGACCCTCTGGGGCGGCGTGAGCTGCATGGTCGCCTCGGGCCTCCTCGCGTTCTTCATGCAGTGGCGCACGATCCTCACCGCGCTCGGCTCGGCCGGTCGCATGTTCCGCCGCAAGTCAGCCGCCACCGCCGCGACCGACGACCCGCTCGCCCGCATCGAGACGCCCATGTCGTGGTTCTTCATCGGGCAGGGCCTCGCCCTCATCGCCATCTGCTGGCTGGCCAAGGTCACCTTCGACATGCCGATCTGGCAGAGCGCCCTCGCCGTGGTCATCACGTTTCTCCTCGCGCTCGTCGCCTGCCGCACGACCGGTGAGACCGACACGACCCCCGTGGGCGCCATGGGCAAGGTCACGCAGCTCATCTTCGGCGCCGTCAGCCCCGGCAACATGAATGTCAACCTGATGAGCGCCAACATCACGTCGAGCGCCGCCATCGCGTCGGCCGACCTGCTCACCGACCTCAAGAGCGGCTACCTCCTCGGTGCTAACCCGCGGAAGCAGTTCCTCGCGCAGTTCGCCGGCATCTTCATGGGCACGATCGCCACGGTGTTCGCGTTCCGCGTGCTGGTGCCCAATGCGTCGGTGCTCGGCTCCGACCAGTTCCCCGCCCCGGCCGCGCAGACCTGGCGCGCCGTCGCCGTCGCGCTGAGCCAGGGCCTGGCCGCGCTCGAGCCCATCAAGGTGTGGTCGATCGCCGTCGGCGGCGTCCTCGGCATCGTGCTCGTGCTGCTCCCGCGCTGGCTGCCGGAGAAGCACGCCGGCTGGGTGCCGTCGCCCGCGGCCTTCGGCCTGGCGTGGACCTTCCACTGGTACTACGGCATGCTCTTCTGTCTCGGCGCGCTGATCGGGCGCTGGGTCGAAAAGAAAAACCCGGCGCTGTCCGACGAGTTCACGTGGCCCGTCGCCTCCGGCATCATCGCCGGCGGTTCGCTGATGGGCGTGCTGCTGGTCTTCTGGGAAAACGGTCCCGAGATGCTGCGGCAGTTCCTGGGCGGCTGAAACACCCCGGGTGCATCCGGAGTGTAGCTACGAGCGTGAGCGAGTGGGTGACGGCAGACGCAGCGCACACGCCACTCGCTCACGCTCGTAGCTACGCAGAAGTTACCGCGGCGAGGTATTAGCAAAGCCGCCGAAACGACGAAGCCGGGCTCACATCCGCCAATGAACCCGGGTTGGCGATTGAGCGCCTATCCGGTCGCGGATAAGGTAGGGTCGGCCGGATCGCCGGCACACGCATGCACCTTATCACCGCCAAGACCCGACTGAGCCCCAATGTGACGCGGCTCGACGTCCAGGCGCCCCGCATCGCGGAAATCCGCCGGGCCGGGCAGTTTGTGATCGTCCGCCGCGGCGAGGGCGCCGAGCGGATCCCGCTGACGATTGCCGACTCCGATCCCGCCGCGGGCACGATCACGCTGGTCATCCAGGCCGTGGGCAAGAGCACGCGCGACCTGGTCGCCCTCGAGCCGGGCGAGGCGATCCGCGACATCGCCGGCCCCCTCGGCCACCCGACCGAGCTCATCACCGCCGGCCGGGCCCTTTGCATCGGCGGTGGCGTGGGCACCGCCGTGGTCCATCCCATCGCGCAGGCCCTTGCCCGGGCGGGCGTGAACGTCACCAGCATCGTCGGCGGACGCTCCCGCGAGTGGGTCATCCTCGAGGCCGAACTGCGCCGCTGCGGTGACGTGGTGGTCTGCACCGACGATGGTTCCTACGGGCGCAAGGGCTTCGTGACCGAGGCGGCGACCGATTACTTGAAATCCGGTCGCTGCGACATCGTCTATGCCGTCGGCCCCGTGCCGATGATGCGCGCCGTCGCCAACCTCACCCGGCCGCTCGGCGTGCGCACGATCGTCTCTCTGAATCCGCTCATGGTCGACGGCACCGGCATGTGCGGTGGCTGCCGGGTCAGCGTGGACGGCAAGGCCCTCTTCGCCTGCGTGGACGGCCCCGAGTTCGACGGCCACCGGGTGGACTTCGACCTGCTTGCCGAGCGCCAGACCACCTACCGCGAGTTTGAGCAGGCCGCCGCCGCCCGGCCCGACCACGACTGCCGCATCGGCCTCGGCCAGCGCTAACCCCTTCCGCCCGTGCATCCGCAACGCCTCACGCCCAAGGAACGCCTCCAGCTCTCACGGCAGGTCATGCCCGCCCAGGACGCGGCGCAGCGCCGCGCGAATTTCGCCGAGGTCAACCTCGGCCTGCCCGAGACCCTCGCCCTGATCGAGGCCGACCGCTGCCTGCAGTGCAAAAACCCGCGCTGCATGCTCGGGTGCCCGGTCAACGTCAACATCCCGCGCTTCCTCGAGCTGCTTTCCCAAGGCCGCCTGCCCGAGGCGGCGCGCTCCCTGCTCCACGACAACGCCCTGCCCGCCATCACCGGCCGGGTTTGCCCGCAGGAGATCCAGTGCGAGTGCGAGTGCATCCGCGCCAAGAAAGGCGAGTCCGTCGCCGTCGGGCATCTCGAGCGCTTCGTGGCCGACTGGGCCCGGGCGCATCCCGAGGCCGTGCCGGTGCTGACGGCGCCGCCCTCGGGCCGGCGCGTGGCGATCGTCGGGTCCGGTCCCGCAGGGTTGACCGCCGCCGGTGAATTGGCGCGCAACGGCCATGACGTGACGGTGTACGAGGCGCTCCATCGTCCCGGTGGCGTGCTGGTGTACGGCATCCCGGAGTTCCGCCTGCCGAAGCAGATCGTGGACCAAGAGATCGACCGCCTCCGGCAAGCCGGGGTGAAGATCGAGTGCAACGTGGTGATCGGCCGCACCTACACGGTGCCCGAGCTGCGGGCGCGATTCGACGCGGTGTTCATCGCCAACGGCGCCGGGCTGCCGGCGTTCATGAACATCCCGGGCGAGAACCTGAAGGGCGTGTACACGGCCAACGAGTACCTCACCCGCGTCAACCTGATGGCGGCCTTCGCGCCCGACGCCGACACGCCGGTGCTGCGTCCACGCTGCGCGGTGATCGTCGGCGGCGGCAACGTCGCGATGGACGCCGCCCGCACCGCGCGCCGCCTCGGCGCCGAGCGCGTCGTGATCGCCTACCGGCGCACCAAGGCGGAGATGCCGGCCCGCGTGGAGGAGGTGCACCACGCCGAGGAGGAGGGCATCGATTTCGAGCTGTTGTGCGCGCCGCTGGAGATCCTCGGCACCGACCGCAAGTGGGTCCGCGGCCTGCGCTGCGTGCGCATGCAGCTCGGTGAGCCCGACGCCTCCGGCCGCCGCCGGCCGGTGCCCATCCCGGACTCGGAGTTCGTGATCGAGTGCGACATGGTGGTCAGCGCCCTCGGCACCCGCGCGAACCCGCTCCTCACGGCCACGTGTCGCGATCTCAAGCTCAACGAGCGCGGCAACATCGAGGTCGACGAGAACGGCCTGACCAGCATGCCGGGCGTCTTCGCCGGCGGCGACATCGTACGCGGCGCCGCGACGGTCATCCTCGCGATGGGCGACGGCAAGCGTGCCGCCATCGCGATCGAGCGGTATCTGCTGGAGACGAAAGCGTAGGGGTCCGCATCGTACTCGTTCTCGTAATCGTTCTCGTTCTCGAAGCGATGGACGCGAGAACGAGAAAGATTTTACGCCGCCAGGCTCTTGAACTCCGACACCACGCCCTGCAGCGAGGCCTTGGCGTCGCCGTAGAGCATGCGGGTGTTGGGGAGGAGGAACAGCTGGTTCTCGAGGCCGGAGAAGCCCGTGCCCTTGCCGCGCTTGAGGCAGATCACGGTGCGCGCCTCGTGGGCGTTGATGATGGGCATGCCGTAGATCGGCGAACTCTTGTCGCGGGCGGCGGCGGGGTTCACGACGTCGTTGGCGCCGATGACGATCGCGACGTCCATGGTCGGCATGACCGGGTTGACCGCGTCCATCTCGACCAGTTGCTCGTAGGGCACGTTGGCCTCGGCGAGGAGCACGTTCATGTGGCCGGGCATGCGACCCGCGACCGGGTGGATGGCGAAGCGCACTTCTGCGCCGTTCTTCTCCAGCATCTCGGCCAGCTCGCGCACGACGTGCTGGGCCTGCGAGACGGCCATGCCGTAGCCGGGGATGATGACGACCTGGCGCGCGGCCTCGAGGACCGCAAAGGTATCCTCGGCCGAGATCGGCTTGAGCTCGCCCTGGATGGCGCCCTCGCCGCCGGCGGCGGCCTTGGCGGGGGCGGAGCCGAAGCCGGAGAAGAGCACGTTGGCGAGCGAGCGGTTCATGGCCTTGCACATGATGGCCGTAAGGATCACGCCGCTGGTGCCGACGAGGCAACCGGCGACGACGAGCACGTTGTTGCTGATGATGAAGCCGGCGGCGCACGCGGCGACGCCCGACAGGCTGTTCAGCATCGAGATGACGACCGGCATGTCGCCGCCGCCGATCGGCATGACGAGGGTCCAGCCGAGCACGAGCGCGAGCAGGGTGTAGACCGCGAAGGCCAGGAGCACCGTCTGCGGGTCGCCGGAGACGACGTAGACCACGCCGGCGACCAGGGTCGCGACGAGCATGAGGCCGTTGACGATGTGCTGGCCGCCAAAGGTGATGGCGCGGCCGCTGAGCCACTCGGCCAGCTTGCAGAAGGCATAGACCGAGCCCGTGAACGTGATGCCGCCGATGAGGATCGTGAGGTAGGTGACGGTGGCGGTGAACGTCGGGTTCTCCGGCACCACGGTGCCGCCGCGGATGCGGAAGAACTCCGCCGCGCCGACGATGAGCGAGGCCAGGCCGCCGAAGCCGTTGAGGAGCGCGACCATCTCGGGCATCGCGGTCATCTTCACCAGGTAGGCGCAGGCGAGGCCGATGACGGTGCCGGCGCCGAGGCCGACGAGGATCCACGTGTAGTTCACCACGTGGTGGTCGAGGAGCGTCACCACGATGGCGATCAGCATGCCGATGCCGGAAATCAGGTTGCCGCGGCGGGCGGTGGCCTGGCGGCCGAGCATCTTCAGGCCGAGGACGAAGAGGATCGAGGCCAGGATGTAGGCCGAGTTGATGAGGATCTCGCGGCTCATGACGAACCCTCCTTCTTCGCCGGCGCGTCCTTCTTCTTGAACATGCCGAGCATGCGGTCGGTGACGAAGTAGCCGCCGATGACGTTGATCATGGCGAGGGTCACGGCCGCGGTGCCGAGCACGGTGGTGATCCAGGAGCCGTCGTCCGCGCCGGCCGCGATGATGGCGCCGACGATGGTGATGCCGGAGATGGCGTTGGAGCCCGACATCAGCGGCGTGTGCAGCTGCGAAGGCACCTTGGCGATGAGCTCGAAGCCGAGGAACCCGGCGAGCGTGAAGATGAAAAAGAGGAGAATGAGTTCCATGACAGGGGGAGGATCAGGCCTTGGGGGCGAATTGGGGATGGACGACGGCGCCGCCGCGCGTGATCAGGCAGCCCTGCAGGATCTCGTCGGGCGGGTCGAGGCGCAGGGTCTTCTGCTGGGCGTCCCAGAAATGCGTGAACCAGGCGGCGAAGTTGGCCGCGAGCACCTGCGTGGCGTGGAAGGCCACGGTGCCCTCGAGGCAGGGGTGGCCGATGATGGTGACGCCGTTGGGCGTGACGACGTCCTCGCCGGGACGGGAGCTCTCGACGTTGCCGCCGCTCTCGACCGCGATGTCGACGACGACGCTGCCGGGCTTCATGCCGTCGAGCATGGCCTTGGTCACGAGGCGCGGGGCCGGGCGGCCGAAGACCTTGGCGGTGGTGATGACGATGTCGGACTGCGCGCAGATCTTGGCCATGCCGGCCTGCTGTTTGGCGATCTGCTCGGGCGTGAGCGCCTTGGCGTAGCCGCCGGCGGTCTGGCCGGTCTCGCCGAGGTCGATCTTCACGAACTTGGCGCCGAGGGATTTCACCTGCTCCTCGACCACGGGCCGGGTGTCGAAGGCCTCGACGCGGGCGCCGAGGCGCTTGGCGGTCGCGATGGCCTGCAGGCCGGCGACGCCGGCGCCGATGACAAACACGCGCGCCGCCATGATCGTGCCGGCGGGCGTCATCATCATGGGCAGCGCCATGCGCAGGCGCTGGGCGGCCTCGATGACCGCGGCGTAGCCGGCGAGGCTGGCCTGCGAGCTGAGGGCGTCCATCTTCTGCGCGAGGGTCGTGCGCGGGATCATCTCGAGGCTGACGGCACTGACCCCGGCCGCGGCGAAGGCGGCGAGGAGTTCCTTCTCGTTGAAGGGATCGAGGAAGCTCAGGTGCAGCGCGCCGCGCTTCATGCGCGCGATGTCGGCGGCGGGCGGCTTGCGCACGCGGAGCACGATGTCGGCGGCGGCCAGGGCGGCGGCGTGGTCGGGGACCAGCGACACGCCGGCCTTGGCATAATCCTCGTCGGCATAATGACTGGCGCGGCCGAGGCCGGGTGCGGCCTGCACGGTGAGGCCCAGCTTCACGAGCGCCTGCGCAGTGGCGGGCGTCAGGGCCGCGCGGGGCTCGGCCGGGGCCGATTCAGCGGGAACGTAGCAGATCATAAGGGGGGCTGGTTGCGGCCGGGATAACGGCCGGGCCAGACGCTGGGCAGCAGCCGCGCGGGTCTCAACGCCTAAAGTTGTCACCCGGGCCGCCCGCCAGGCGGAGCGTCCGATCCGGCCGGGACGGGGCGGCCATCTTTGCTCGTGACGCGACCCGGCTTCCGTGGTTCATGGAGCGCCATGCAATCATCCCCTTCGACCGGTTTGCGGCGCTACCTCCCCGAAATCGGCACCCCTGCCTACCACCTGATGCTGGCCGTGGTGGCCATCTGCATCCTCGGGCCGCTCGGCGGCATCTCGGCCGCGTTCATGAACTTCTCGATCGGCTTCTTCGTCGGCGGCCAGGTGCTCGCGGGCATCCTCGGCAGCGCGGTGACGCTGCCGTACGGGCCCGAGGGCAAGCACGGCGCGAACTACATGCAGACCATGGCCGCGTCGGTCGCCGGCATGTGCGGCATGGCGGTGCTCATCCAGGCGCGCCACTGGCTCGGCCTGCCCGAGTTGCCGGCCTGGCAGCTCGCGATCTTCTACGGCTGCATCGGCATGTTCGGCGGCGGCATCGGCATGCTCTACACGCCGGTGCTGGTCGACCGCATGCACCTCAACTTCCCCTCGGGCTATGCGGTCGCGAACATCCTGCGCGCGCTGACCGACCCGAAGCTCCTCCGCCAGTCCATCGCCAAGCTCGGCGGCGGCATGGCGATCGGCTACGCGGTGGGCCTCTCCACCTTCAAGGTCGCCGCCCTCAGCGCCACCGGCCTCTCGGCCTCGACCGTCGGCGCCGGCATGATCGTCGGCGCCCGCATCGCAATCCCGGCGCTCGTCGTCGCCCTGATCGGCATCTTCACCACGCCGTACCTGGTCGAGATCGGCTGGCTCGCCGAGGGTGAACCCTTCCGCAAAATCGGCTTCATCATCGCGCTGGGCACGATCCTCGGGGCCGCGCTGATCGACATCACGCTCATCCTCTGGGAGGCCTGGCAGCGCTTCCGCGCCAAGGAATCGGTGAACCCCGAGCCGAAGGAGGACTGGAAGCGCGTGAATTTCTGGCGCCTCGTGCTCTGGGTCGCCTTCTGGGGTGCGGCGGTCGTGCTCGCCGGTCACTTCATCATGGGCGAGCCGCTGCGCTACCTGCTGATCGCGATCGGGCTGTGCTTCCTCTTCGTGCTGGTGAACGGCATCTCGCTCGGTATCTCCGACTGGAACCCGATCTCGAGCGCCTTCGTGCTGACGGTCTTCATTCTCGCCGCCGCGGGCCTGACGAGTCCCGGCACCGGCCTGATGTGCGCCTCCATCCTCCTCATCGCCTGCAGCGTCGGCGGCGACATGCAGCAGGACCGCTCCACCGGCTGGCGCCTGGGCACGAACCGTGTGATCCAGTTCCGCTACCAGATGATCGGCATCATCTTCGGCGCCATCTTCGCGGTCGGCCTCGCCCAGGTGTTCCTCCGCGCCTACCCGGTCCTCAAGCTCGACCAGTTCGGCGGCGAGGTCGCCGGGGCCCAGCAGTGGCAGAGCGCGATGACCTACAAGTTCGTCGGCGCCCTGCGCGGCATCACCGAGTCCCAGCCCCACGTGATGAAGGCCCTCTGGCTCGGCCTCGCGATCGGCCTTGCGACCGAGATCATCCGCAAGCTCGTGAAGCGCAACGCCCGCTACAAGGCCTTCAGCCAGGCCAGCGCCACGGGCAAGACCACCGACTTCGTCTTCGACGCCGTCGTCATGCCCAGCCCCTATGCGTCGAGCTTCGGCGGCTTCGTCGAGATCGTCACCGTCCTCTGGTGGACGGCCGGCGGCATCGGCGGCTCGCTCTTCAACGTCTGGGCGGCCAAGCGCCAGCCCGCCGACGGCAAGGAGGCCCTGCCCGCCGACATGAGCACCATGTCGCTCTCCGGCGGCGGCCTCATCGCCGGCGACTCGCTCGCCGCGCTGAGCGTCGGCGTCTACGGGCTGCTGCAGACGGTATTCTGATGCGGGTGGCGCCGGCCGGGGGCCGGCGTAACGCTCAATGGCGGGACCATGCCGGTCGGGTAGCTACGAGCGTGAGCGAGTGGCGATTGGGCTTCGCGGCACAATGACCACTCGCTCACGCTCGTAGCTACACAGCCAAAACTTGAACGTTAAAAGTTGAACGTTAAGCGTTGGGCGTTCCATCGCCTTCCCATGCCCAAGCCCCGCCGCACCTCCGCCCGCCGGTCCGCCACGATTTCCACGAAGCGCGCGCTCATCCCGGTGCGCGCGCTCGACTTCGTGATGTACAACACGAAGGAGATCCGGAAGACCCGCGCCTTTTACCAGAAGCTTTTCGGCTTCAAGCGCGGCCATGAGTGGAACGACTGGTGGTCGGAGTTCGACACCGCCCCGCTGACCTTCTGCCTCAACGGCACCGAGCACGAGCGCCACCCCGAGTGGGACTGGGGCGGCGCCGCCTGCGTGGCGCTCGCCGTCGACGACGTGCCGGCCGCCATCGCCAAGTGCCGCAAGCGCGGCGTGAAGATCCTCATCGAGCCCGTCGAGACCCGCGTCTGCTGGATGGCCTGGATCGCGGATCCGGCCGGCAACCGCATCTGCCTGCATTCGCGGAAAGACGGGACCGCCGGCTGACGCCGGCGGAACGCTGAACGCTCAAGGAATGGACAGAGCCGCTACGAGCGTGGGCGAGTGGCGATTCGGCTTCGCGGCATGATGACCACTCGCTCACGCTCGTAGCCACGTCTCCGGACCGTCCGTCACTTGAGCGCTAAGCGTTAGACGTTAAGCGTTGAGCGTTTTCCCTCCGCCTGTAGCTTCAGGCGGCAAAAACCATGCAACGCACTCTCGTCAAAGTCGCCCTCAACGCCACTGCGCCGATGGACGCCATCCTCCTTCAAGGCTGGGTCCGCACGCGCCGCGACGCGAAGGCTTTTTCCTTCATCGAGCTCAACGATGGCTCCTGTCTCAAGGGGCTGCAGATCATCGTGGACGCCACCCTGCCCGACTACGCGCAGATCGCCCGCGCGAACACCGGCGCCTCCATCGAGGTCCGTGGCCGGCTCGTGGAATCGAAGGGCGGCGGCCAGAAATGGGAGGTGGTCGCGGAGAAGTTCACGGTCCTCGGCGAGGCCGACGCCACCTACCCGCTCCAGAAAAAGGGGCACACCATGGAATTCCTGCGGGAGATCGCGCACCTGCGTCCGCGGTCGAACCTCTTCGGCGCCGTCTTCCGCGTGCGCAGCCGGCTGGCCTACGCCATCCACCAGTTCTTCCAGGAAAAGGGCTTTTACTACGTGCACACGCCGATCATCACGGCCAGCGACGCCGAGGGCGCGGGCGACATGTTCCGCGTGACCACGCTCGACCTCGCGAACCCGCCGAAGACCGAGCAGGGCGAGATCGACAACGCCAAGGATTTCTTCGGCAAGAAGACCTTCCTCACCGTCAGCGGCCAGCTCGAGGCCGAGATCTTCGCCTGCGCGCTGAGCAACGTCTACACCTTCGGCCCGACCTTCCGCGCCGAGAACTCCCACACCTCGCGTCACGCCTCCGAGTTCTGGATGATCGAGCCCGAGGTGGCGTTCTGCGATCTCGAAGGCGACATGGACCTCGCCGAGGAGTTCGTGAAGTACCTGATCCGCGACATCCGCGCGCACTGCGCCGGCGACCTCGAGTTCTTCGCCAAGTTCGTCGACAAGGACCTGCTCCCGCGCCTCGACTTCGTGTTGGACAAGCCCTTCGTCCGCTGCAGCTACACCGAGGCCGTCGAGATCCTGGCCAAATCCGGCCGGACCTGGGAGCATCCCGTCGCCTGGGGCGACAACCTGCAGTCGGAGCACGAGCGCTACCTCACCGAGGAGCACTTCAAGTGCCCGGTCACCGTCTACAACTACCCGCGGGCGATCAAGGCGTTCTACATGCGCCAGACCGACGGCTGCGCGCCCGGCCGCGAGACCGTGGCCGCGATGGACCTGCTCGTGCCCGGCATCGGCGAGATCATCGGCGGCAGCCAGCGCGAGGAGCGCCTCGACAAGCTGAAGGAAGGCATGGCGCTGCACCACCTCGACGAGAAGAACTACTGGTGGTACCTCGACCTCCGCCGCTACGGCACGGTCCCGCACGCCGGCTTCGGCCTCGGGTTCGAGCGCATGCTCATGTTCGTGACCGGCGTCGCCAACATCCGCGACGTGATCCCCTTCGCCCGCACCCCGGGCACGGCGGAGTTCTGAGGCCGGCGGCGACTAGTCCTTCTTCCGCGCGCGGCCGCGCTTCGGTTTCTCGCCGCCTTCCACCGCGGCCTCGCCATCCTTGCTGGCGAACTTCGAGGCCTTGGCGTTGAGCCAGAGCTGGCCCTTGGCGTTGCGGTTGAACCAGAAGATCTCCCCGGCGTGCTCGACGAAGACGGGTTTCTCGCGGGCCTTTTCGGGCACGCTGAGGCCGACGGCCACGAGCGTCGCGATGAAATCGTCCACGGACTTGCCGAGCTCAGCCGCCAGCTTGCCGGTTTCACCCGCAAACGCGCCGGTCTTGCCTTCCTTCAACAGGAGGCGCACGCCCGGCAGCACATGATCGGCCTTGGGCGGTACTGCCGCCGGCGTCGCGGGCTCGGTCGCGACCGCAGGCTCGGTGGTGGGCGCCGCAGCTTCGACAGGAGCATCCTTGGCGGCTTCACTTTCCGCTTTCCGCTCTCCGGTATCCGCCATCGCTTCGCCGTCCTTCTTGTCGCGGCCGTTGATCCACACGCCGCCGCGCTGGTCGCGGTTGAGCCACCAGAGCTCGGCGCCGAACTCCGCGAACTGCGGCTTGTCGCCGGACTTTTCCGGCAGGTTCAGGCCCAGGGCGGCGAACGCCGTCATCAGCTCCGCCTCAGTCGTGCGCAGGGCGCGCGCCAGGAAACTCGTGCTGCCGGACCCGCCCGGCCCGCGCCGGTTGCGCCGCATGTGCGGCCGGATCTTCTCCAGCAATTCGGGACCGGCCGGCAGCGGCGCCTTCTCGACCGGCTGGGCCTCGCGCTTCTGCGCGCCGCCCTCGCCGCCTTCCTTCCGCTCACCGCCCTCAGCTTTCCGGTCTCCGGTCTCCGCATTCCGGTTTCCGTTTTCCGGCTTCGTCTCCTCCTCGGCGGCCACCTTGGTGCCCTGCACGACGCGGAACACCGGGCGCGGCTTCTCGCGCGTGTTGATCCACAGCTCGCCGCGGCGGTTGATGTTAACCCAGAAAAGATCGCCGTCGTATTCGACGTACACGGGCTTCGCGTTCTCGTCGGCCGGGATCTGCAGGCCGCACTCGACGAGCGCGCCCTTGATGTCCTCCTCGGCCAGGCCCCATTTCTTCGCGAGGTAGTCGGTGCCGACCGACATGCCCGGGCCGCGCTGGTTGCGGCGCATGTGCGGCTTGAGGGCGTCGAAGAACGTCGGCAGCTCATCCTCCTCGGCGAGCTTGTCCCAGTCGTCCTCCTCCTCCTCAGGCGCGTCCGGCTCGCTGTCGCGCGAGGTGTCGACCGGCTTGCGGAAGCCGTCGTCCGGCGCCAGCTGCTCCTCGAGGAAGCTCGGCGCCTTCTCTTCCGTCGCCGCCGGCCCGTTGCCGGTCGCGGCCTTGAACTTGGCCTCGAACTCGGCGCGGAGCTTCTCGGCCTCCGCCTTGGCCGCCGCGGCGGCGGCGTCCTGCAGCGTCCAATCGCGCTGCGTCGAGCGCCGGGCGAGGCCGGTGAAGGAGAGCGGATTATCCGGCTGCGGCGTGTAATGGATGATCTCCCACTCGTCGCGGCCGAGATCGTTCAGAAACTTTTCCAGCAGGGCCGGCGTGGCGAAACCGCCCTTGCCGCTGGTGATGACTTTGTATTCCCAAAGAGGCATAAGAAAGTGGTGCGTAGAGAGACCCGAACCCAACGCATCCCAGAACGCCCGGCGTCTGCCGAGCCTTTTCTCTGGTCTACGCCCCGCGCTCCCGCGTCACCGCCGCCAGGAAGTGGGCCAGGGCGTGGGTGGTGAGCTGGCCGCCGGGGCCGCCGGCGTGGGCCTCGAGCGCGTGGGTGGCCCAGGGGAGTTCCAGCAGCAGGTTGGGCACCCCGGCCTCGGTCAGGCGGGCCGCCAGCCGCCGGCTGTGGCGCACCCAGACCAGTGTGTCGATGGTGCCGTGCACGAGCAGCGTCGGCGGCGTGCGCCCGCGCTGGACGAGCAACTGGCCGCTGGCCGAATCGTACACCTCCTCGCGCGCCTCAGGCGGGCCACCCAGGTATTGTCGCATCAGTTGCAGGGAGTTCAGGGCGTCATCCGGACGCGAGACCGACCAGGCAAATCGCATGTCATGCGGTGCATACAGCGCGATCACGCCCCGCACCGCCGGGTCGCCCAGGTAGCCCACGGCGGTCGCGATCTGGCCCCCGGCGGAGCGTCCGAGCAGCACCAGGCGGGTCGCGTCGATACCGTGCCCCGGCCCTTGTCGTTTCAGCCAAGCGAGCGCCGCCAACAGGTCCTCGCGCTGGGCCGGCCAGGGATGGGTGGGCGCAAGCCGATACGAGATGGCCGCGACCGCGCACCCCTGCCGCGCCAGCCAATGGTTGAGGCTGGGGAGCTGGCGGCGGTCGCCGCTGTCCCAACCGCCCCCGTGGATGACCACGACGCAGGGCACCGGGCCCCTCGCGTCGACGGCCGGGTAAAGGTCGAGGGAGAGGCCGGGCGCAAACTCATGCGTGGTGACCGGGCCCGCCGGCTGCGGACGGAAGGTCAGTCGTCGCAGCGCAAACGCGGGCGCTGGCACCGGGGCCGGGCCAAAGGCGGCGGTGAGCCGGCCCGGCAATTCGCGCCCGATCCGCCAGGCCTGCGCCGCCGGCTTGAGGAGCAGCACGAGCGCGCCGCTGCTCGCCGCGAGCGTGACCCACGTCAGGTTGGGCGCCTGCGCATAGCCGGTCCAGGCCACGCAGCCGACCGTCAGGGGCACAAGGGTGAGCGCGTAGCCCAGTTCGCTGACGACCACCGCCACGCGCCAATTCACCGCCGTCGGCACCCGGACCGCCGTGAGCAGGGAAGCCGCCAGGACCAGCAGCGCACCGCCCGGCAGGATCGTTTGAAAAAGCATCCGGCCAATACGGCGGATTTTGCCGGCGAGCTGAACCATTTTCTGCGTGTGCTTCCGGGCGGGCCTGCTTCAGTGCGGCCATGCGCCGGCTCGACCAGCTCCTCGCCAACCTCGGCTATTGCAGCCGAAGGGAGGCGCGCGCCTGGGTCGAGGGCGGCCGCGTGACCGTCGCCGGCCGGGTGGCGGACGATCCCGGGCAAAAGGCCGAGCCCGCCGCCGTGCGCGTCGACGGCGAACCGCTCGATCACCCCGAGGGCCTGTTGCTCCTCGTGCACAAGCCGGCGGGGCTCGTGTGCTCGCACGACGAGCGCGAGGGCCCCAACGTCTATTCGCTCCTGCCCCTGCGCTGGCGCCAGCGTAACCCGCAGGTCACGAGCATCGGCCGGCTCGACAAGGAAACGACGGGGTTGCTGCTGCTCACCGACCAGTCGGACCTCGTGCATCGCCTCACGTCGCCCAAGCACAAGGTCGCGAAGATCTACCGCGCCACTGTGGACCGCGACCTCACGCCCGACCTCGTTCCGCTCTTTGCCGCGGGCACGCTGCAGCTCGACGACGAGAAGGAACCCTGCCGCCCCGCCGAATTGCGGATCGTGGCCCCGTGCGAGGCCGAGTTGGTCCTCGTGGAGGGCAAGTACCACCAGGTCCGCCGCATGTTCGCCGCGACGGGCCGTACGGTGCTCGCGCTGCACCGCACGCAATTCGGGCATTTGACATTGGGTGAACTGGCTCCGGGGCAGTGGCGTGAGCTCGAACTGAATACCTTTTAACCCCGCCTTCGCCGAGCCTACGAAGGGCAGGCACAGAAGGCACAAAAGGCACATAAGGTTCCGATCCATTCCACAGGAGAAAACAGAGAGAACAGAGGTCATGAATCTGTCTCTCCGTTTCCTCCGTTGCCTCCTGTAAAATTTCCGGAGCCTTTCTGTGCTTCTTGTGCCTTTTGTGGCCATTGCCTTGGTTTCCATCCGTGCAATCCGTGCCTGCCCTCCGTAGCCTTGGCAAAGGAGGGTAATCCGTGGTTCAATAATACCTCCTCTCTTTCATGTACGACTTTCCTCTCACTGGTGCTCAGAAGACGTTTCTCCGCGGGCTGGGTCAGCGGCTCGATCCCGTGCTCAAGGTGGGCAAGGGCGGGTTGACGCCGACGTTCTACACCGAGCTGCAGAAGCAGCTGCGCGCGCATGAGTTGGTGAAGCTGCGCTTCCTCGGGGCTGAGCGCGACGAGCGCGCGGCGCTGTGCGACCAGATTGCGGACGAGGGCCGGTGCGTGTGCGTCGGCGCCGTCGGTCACACCGCGCTTTTCTACCGCCAGCATCCGGAGCCGGCCGAGCGGCAGATCAAGCTGCCGTAGGCCAGCGCACTGGCGCGCACCCGAGCCGCGCCCGCCAGCGGGCTGCCTACCGGGACCCGATTCCGCACTTCAGCGTTCAGCGTTAAACGTTGAACGTTAAGCGTTCGGCGGCCCCCGGGCCGCCGTTCGGGGTTGCCGCGATGGCACCTTTTTCCCACATTCCGGTCAGACCCCCTCATCGTGAAACACCATACCAAGCTCCTCCTCCTGGGCCTTACCGTCCCGGCCTTCTTCCTGACCGGCTGCACGACCAACACCGAATCGCGCGTCACCAATCCGCGGCAACCCGGCCCGGCCGTCGGCAATGCCGTGGGCACGGCCGTCGGCGCCGTCGGCAGCAATGTCGTGGGCGCCGTGGTCGGCGGCGTCGAGGGCGCCACCGCCGCGACCAAGTCCACCTTCACCAACGAGCGCCGCGTCGTCCGCGTCTGGAAGACCGAGACCACGGCCGATGGCCGCACCATCCAGGTGCCGGTCGAGATCGAGGTCGACGAGCACGGCCGGCCGATCGAGAAGAAGTAAGGCGGGGCGCAAGATCGGGCTCGCCGGCCAAGTAGCTACGAGCGTGAGCGAGTGGCTGGCACGCAGCGGACGTGCAACCCCACTCGCTCACGCTCGTGGCTACAATTCAGCTCTCACCAAAAACCAAGGCGCACCCGGGTGGGTGCGCCTTGATTGTTCTAGAAACTGCGGTTCGTGCGCTTACCAGCCCACCGCGCCGGCGCGCTTGGTCTGCTTGGCGATCGACTTTTCCTCTTCCCAGACGGTGAGACCGGTCTTGGTCTGCACGAGCGACATCTGGAACGAGTAGGTGTTTTGCGTGACCTTCTTGCCGGTGTCCTGCTGCTGGATGAGCTTCGCGTAGAGGGTGTAGTCCGGCACGAGGAGCTTCTGCTTCTTGCCGGTCTGCATCTCCTCGAGCTCGGCCGCCTCGCTGGCGACGACGGCGCGCTCGCCCAGGCCCATGGTGTTGGTGATGGCGATCTTGCCGGTCTGGGTGAGGGCGACGCGGATCTTTTTGATCAGGAGGTCGGTGTCGACCATGAGCTGCGTGTTGTTGATCACGCGGTCCACGGCGAGCACGGCGGGCGTGCGCGGCGCGTTCTCGAGGGCGCTGCTGGAGAGGAGCGACGCGACGAGCTGGTCGGCGGCGTTGGCCCAATCCTGCGAGTTGATGGCGGCGGTGTTGACGGCCTCGGGGCCCTTGGCGTCGACCGTGCGGGTTTCCGGGACGGTTTCGCAGCCGGTGAGGGCGAGCATGGCGCCGAGGGCCAGCACGCCGGTGAGACGGGAAGTGAGGTTGGATTTCATGAGGGAAGTGTCAGGAGTTTATTCGCGGAATTTCAGGCGGAAGTCCACGGCCTTGGGCGAAACGGCGACCGTCGAGATGGTCTGCGTCTCCCGGCCCTGGAGCTGGATGGCCTTCCAGGTCTCGTTGGGCGAGTCCACGGCCATGCCATTCACGTCCACCCACTCGAACTTGTAGTTCAGGGTGCGGAGCTTGTTCTTCAGGTTCTCGACCGTGGCCTGGACCTTGAGCAGGTTGCCCGAGACGGTGGCCTGGTTGATGGCGGTGACGCGGAACGTGCCCGCGAGGGTGTTGTCGGTGATAACTCGCTTGTCCGCCACGTAGTTGGGCGCGGCCTGGGACTCGGCGCGTTCGTAGGTGTTCACGTTGGTGGAGCAGCCCGTGAAGGCGAGCGCCAGACCGGCGGCGAACAGGGCCCCGGTCACCCGGAGCGCTTGGGAGGAGCGGTTTTTCATTTGAGCACGAAGGTTGAGACGTAGAGCGGCGAGGTGGTCGACGCCGACTTCACATATACAACGTTAATCGACCCGGGTTCCAGCACAACGGTCTTCTGTTCCGTGCCGACGGCGAGGGTGAGCTCGCGGTTCTCCGGGGTCGGGATGCGGGCGTACTGGAACTCCTTGGGCAGGGACTGCCAGGTGCGGGTGTCGGCGATGTTGGTCGCGGCGTTGGCGGCCGTGAGGACGACGGCGCCGATCATGCCGGCCCAGCCGCCGCGGTCGTTGAGCTCCTTCTGGATCGCGGCCTGGATGATGGCCTTGGTCGCGGTCGTGATGAGGGTCTTGGTGACGATCGTGGGCCACTCGTTCTTGAAGTCGTTGGCGATCACGCTGTCCATGCTGGCCACCGTGGCGGTGTTGAAGTTCTGACCGCCGGCGGTGATGCCGAGGGCGCCGTGGTAGTTGCCGTCGAAGACGAGCTTCGGGAAGGCGGCGCCGACGTAGGCGAGGTTGCTCGTGACGATGAAGGTCGGGATGTCGACGCGGATCTGCGTGCGCGAGGGGGCGGAGCCGGTCTCGAAGATCACGTAGGTCACGTTCTCGGGGGCCTTGCCCTCGGCGGCGCTGGCGGCGGCATCGAGGTCGGCCTTCAGGTACGCGTTCTCGGGCACCATGCCGGCGACGCGCTCGAAGGACTTGCGGCCGCGCTCGAAGTCGGAGCCGCCCTCGCCGAGGACGGTGAAGAAGAGGCCGTCGAGGAAGACGGAGAACGGGTTCACGTAGTCGCCGTAGGGCTTCATCGGGGCGAGCGACTCGTTGAGGGCGGCCTGCAGGGCGGGGCCCGTGCGGCTGTCGTTCATGGCCTTGTCGGAATCGTACGAGGCGGACTTGCCCTTCTCGTCCTTCAGCTCGCCCTTGCGGGCCAGCTCGGCCTCGGTCTGGGCGGCGGCGATGCGCTTCTCGTTGGCGGCGACGGCGTCGCGCTGGCGCTGCAGGGAGCGGTTGAGCTCGACGCGGGCCTTGTCCTTCTCGCCGAGGGCGAGGTAGTTGAGCGCCTTGTAGGTGTTCATCATCACCTTGTCGTAGGCGCGGCCGCGGTACGGGAGGCTGGCCTGGTTGGAGACGAGGGCGCCGACCTCGGAGCCGACCTTAACCTTGGCCTGCTCCTCCCACATGTTGACCTTCTCCTCGGCCTCGTCGAAGGCCTGCACGGAGCGGCTGAGGTAGAAGCTGCGGACCTCCACCGGGGTGGGCTCGGGCAGCGGCTCCGGGGCGGGCTCGCCCTTCTTGGGGGCGGGCTGCGGCGGGCGGATGTCGGGCACGACCGAGGGATCGGCGAGCGCCGCGGTGCGCAGGGTGGTGCCCTGCTCGAGCTTGAAGATCAGCTCGTCCTTGGAGCCCTTGGCCGACTTGGCCTGCTGGTCGGCCTGGGCGACCGCCGAGCTGAGGCTGCCGGCCTTGGTGGCCTGCACGCGGCCTTGCGTCTGGGATTCATACGTGGCGCAGCCACTGAACGCGAACAGCAGGGCGGTGAGTCCTGCGATCAGGCCGGAACGGCCGAGGGAGGTGAAACGAACGGTGTGGTGTTGCATGCTGGAGTTGAACTGGAAACGGAAAAGGCGCCGCAGGGAAGGCGGCGCCCGGGGGACGGGAGGCTTACTCGGTCTCTTCTTCCTCGACGTCCTCGGCGAGGCGGACGATCGCACCGCGCTCGATGCCGGTGTCCTCGAGGGCCTGGCCCTGGGAGTTCTGCGGCGTCACGCGGGTGATCTTGACCTTGCCGACGTAGACCTCCTCGAGGGACTTCTCGCCGGTGTCGGGATCGACGAGCTCGTCGCCGATGGCGAAGACCTCCCAGACCTGGCCGACCTTGATGCCGGACTGGTCGTTGCGGTTGATCGTCACGGTGGCGTCGCGCTTGCCGATGATGCGGGCGGGCGAGACGGCGTCGGCGGCGCGCATGGCGATCTTGGCGGCCATCTCGCCGACGGCCTGGATCATGAGGTCGTCGGAACCCTCGCCCACGCGGGCGGTGGTGCTCTCGGAGCGGTTCTCGGAGTCGCGCTTGCTGACCTTGAAGTTGGTGCTGGCGATGGCGCGCTGGGTGGAGACCTCGGTGATCTTGGCGACGGCGGAGAGCTCGATCGTGCGGGCGCGGATCGTCTTGCCGAGGGAGGCGAGCTTGCGCTCCTCCATGCGGTCGTTGAACGAGTCGACGCGGATGGTGAGGAGGTAGTCGGCCTTGTTGAAGTTGAAGGCCTCGCCGGCGGCGGCGCTCTCGGTGGCGAGGGCGTCGGCATCGGAGCGCTCGAGGATCTCGAAGCGGCGCGTGTTGAGCACGCGGTCATAGACCTGCGAGTCGAGGGCCTGCAGCACGGTGTCGAGCGAGAGCTCGACGCCCTGCTTGGCCATGCGCTTCTTGAGGGCGTCGGTGGCCGCGATCTTGGTGATGGCGAGCGTCTTCTTTTCCTGCGCCTGGGCGGGCGCGAGGAGGATGACGGCGGCGGTGAGGAGGAGGAAAAGGCGTCCGAGTTTCATGGAGGAAGGGAGTTGACGGTTGGGATCGGAGGCGGGGCTCAGAAGAGGGACTTGTTGGTGATCTGGATGCCTTCCTTGGTGTCGACCTTGAAGCCGCTCTGCTCGAGCATCTTGGCCTCGCCCTCGAGGACCTTGACCTGGGCGTCGGTGAGCTTGGCGCCGTTCTTGAGGTCGTTGATGAAGGCCGTGGCGTCCTGCCAGCGGGCGTAGCCGGCATCGGTCATCTCGAGCGGGACGTTGAGCTTCTGGCCGTTGCTGAGGTTGACGGTGCGCTCCCAGGGCTTGAAGCCCTCGCGGACGACGCGGAGCTTGTGGAGGCCGGCGCGGGCCTGGATCTGGCCGGGGGCGGTGCCGACGGCGATGCCGTCGATCTCGACCGTGGCGTTGAGGGCGGAGACCTTGTACTTGCTGTCGGAGATGCTGATGGTGTTCTCGGCGCCGATGCGGACGTCGGGGATGTAGACGTCGGCGAGCTCGGTCGTGATCGTGATCGTGACCAGGCCCTGGGCGGCGGAGGTCTGGGCGAGGCGGCCCTTGTCGATCTGGCGCTTGAGGCTGACGGCGACCTTCTGGGCGGCCTCGTCGAGGAGGCCGTTGAGCACGCCGGAGAGTTCCTCGGAGGAATTGTCGGTCTGCTGCACGACCTTTGACACGCGGACGGTGTCGGCGGCGAGGCTGGCGCCGGTGTTGCCGTCGAGGATCTTGTAGGTGACGCGGGCGGTGCGCTCCTCGTTGGTGGCCTTCACGCCGTAGGCGTCGATGTTGCGCTTGTTGGAGTCGAAGCCGGAGATGGTGACCTGCAGGAGGTGGGTGGCGCCGAGGGTCTGGGCGAGGCGGACGGCGGACGTGCTCTGGGCGAGCTGGGCGTCGAGCTCGTTGGCCTTGGCGCCGGGCTCCATGCCGGCGACGGCCTCGAGGGCGGTCTCGCCGCTGATGACGTTGACGTTGAGGTCGGTGACCCGGCCGGTGATGTAGTCCTCGAGGGCGCCAAGCTCGCTGTCGCCGACCTTGCCGGCGCGGTTGGCCACGAAGATGGCGACGGTGGTGCCCTCGGGCTTGGGGGCGACCTCGCGGACGACGGTGGTGATGGTGCGTTCGGTGACCTTCTGGCCGTCCTGGTCAAAGGTCTTGGTCTGGACCGCGGTCTTGGAGGCGTCGCCGGATTGGGCGAGGAGGCTGCCGGCGATGAAGAGGAGCGCGCAGCAGGTGGGTTTGAATTGGGTAAACGTCATGGAGAGATCAGGTTGATGGTTCGTCCGGATTGATCAGCGACCGGTGGTGGGGCCGCCCGCGCCGGTGCAGGGGATGCGCCGCGCGAACGGGTTGTGACGGGTGTGAGGCAAATAGGTTCCGCGAGCAGGTTTGAATCCCGAGGCACGGTGACGCGCAAGACATTTGCGGCCGGGGTTGGGTCATACCGGCGTGGATGCGAGCGCAAACGAGCGGGGGTTCGGCGCGGGCAGCATGCAGGCCACTCGCTCACGCTCGTAGCTACGCAAGCTCCAGCCAAGACGATGGGTTGGCTTTACTTGCCCTGGGCCTGCGCGCGCTGGTAGGCGCTCCGGATGGCGGCATCGTAGCCGGTCTCGAGCGACGGGTAGATGGCCATGGCGGCGGCGAGAGCCTGGGCGTAGTCACCGCTGCCGCCATGCTTCACGTGCATGTAGACGGCGAGGTCTTCGAGGCTGTTGAAGGAGACCGACGAGGTCTTCTTGATGAACTCCGTGCCGCCGATCGCAGCGACGGCGCCCATTTCCTTGCCCTTTTTCTTCATGAGACCCGAGGCCAGGCCGCCAAACGGCACCTTGGAGGCGAGGTGCTTGCCGGCCTCCTCGCCGGCCTTGGCGCCGAGCGCGGCGCCCACCTGCGTGCTGAAGGTCTTCGTCGCCCACTCCGTGAGCTGGCCCTCGGCGGTGTACGGCAGGAAGAACTTCCCCTTGGTCCCGTTTGCAGGCGTCGGCGCGGCGACGTTGCCGGCATAGGTCTGGTTCTTGGCGGTGAACTCGAGGACTTTCCCGAGGATCACCTGCGCCTTGACCACGTCCGCCATGTCGGTGGCGGACAGGTTGAGGGCAGGCACGGACAGGGCAACGATCAGGGCGAGGCGGCAAACGGATGTTTTCATGGTGCGGGATAGGGTACATCCCCGATGCCCGATGCGGTAAACCGACTCAAGGCCGCGCTTCCATCCAGGCCTACGCAAACTTGCGTACGCGCTGGGTTGACTCGGCGCGGGCGAGCCGTTTCCTTCCCCTCGTCCGCCTCCGACGAGGCCCAACCGCAACCTTCAATCCACGCGCAAACATGCAGACCTCTGTCCCTGCCCCCTTTTGCCTGCCCGTGGCGGTTGCCCGATCCGCCGGCGCCTGAAGCGCGCCGGGATTTCCTGACCGAGGCCGCCCCACGGGGCGGCCTTTTTCGTGTCCGCGCGGCCCGACCGGGTTTGGCGCGTGTTCGATCCCCCACCTCCCCTGATCCTTTCGTTTCCGTCCCTCCGTCTCATCATGCATCTGTCCGCCCTCGGTTGGAACGACGCCCACGCGCAGGCGTTCCAGCCTCATTCCGACCAGCAACTCCAACCCGCCCGCGTCGTCCAGGCGCACCGGCAGGCCTACGTGCTCCACCTCGGCCCCGCGACCGTGCCGGGCATCTGCACCGGCCGCCTGCTCCATGACACGGTCACGCGGGCCGATCTCCCGGTCGTCGGCGACTGGGTCGCCGCCCGCCTGCGCCCCGGCGAACCGCGGGCCGACATCCATGCCGTGCTGCCCCGGCGCACCCGCCTCTCCCGGCGCGCCGCCGGCCCCACCGACGAGGAACAGGTCCTCGCCGCCAACCTCGACACGGCACTCCTGCTGACCGCGCTGGACCAGAACTACAACCTGCGCCGCATCGAGCGTTTCCTGACCCTCGCGCGCGACGGCGGCGTCCAGCCGGTCGTCGTATTGAACAAATCCGACCTGCATCCCGACCCCGCCGCCGCGGTGGCCGAAACCGCGGCGATCGCCGGCGACGCCCCGGTCGTCACCCTGAGCGCCGCCCAGGGCTCCGGCCTCGACCAACTCGACCCCTGGCTCCAACCCGCCGCCACCCTCGCCCTCCTCGGGTCATCGGGCGTGGGCAAATCCACCCTCATCAACCGCCTCCTCGGCACCGCGCGCCAGGCCACGGCCACCCTGAGCGACGCCGTCGGCAAGGGCCGCCACACGACCACCCACCGCGAGCTCTTCGTGACCCCGGGCGGCGCGCTCGTGATCGACACGCCCGGGCTGCGCGAACTCCAGTTCTGGGATCCGCCGGCCGCCGCCGTGGCCGAGACCTTCGCCGACATCACCGCCCTCGCCGCGGCGTGCCGTTTCCACGATTGCCGCCACGGCGGCGAACCCGGCTGCGCGGTGCAGGCGGCACTGGACGACGGCACGCTCGATGCCGCGCGCTGGGCCAGCTTCAACAAGCTCCGCCGCGAGCAGGCCTACGCCGCGTCCCGCGAGGACCCCCGCCTCGCCCGCGCCCACCGCGAAGCCTGGAAAAAGATCCACCGCGGCGTGCGCGCGCGGATGAAATTTGAAGCGGAGGCCGAATAAGGAAACCAGGCGGGGAGAATGTGGAAATCAGGAAAGCTGGAACTGAATGCCGGTCGGGTCTGGTTCCTGTATTCCTGATTTCCACATTACTCTGGCTCCCTTCAATCCCCCATGAGGATTGACCATCGGCCCGATTAGGCCAAGGAATACCGGCACTATGTTCACCATCATCGGCGGCGACGGCAAAGAATACGGGCCTGTGACAGTCGAACAGGTGCAGGCGTGGATCACGGGTGGCAGGGCCAACCTGGACACCCAGGCCAAGCGGGTTGGCGAAGCGTCATGGCAACGCCTCGGCGATTTCCCGGAGTTCGCCGCCGCCCCGGCCGGTGCCGCCAGCGCCCCGCCGCCCCCGGCCGCCACGCCCGCCCCCGCCCCCGCGGCGAGCGGTGCCGCCGGCACGGTGCACGTCGACCCCAAGGCCTACGCCGCCGACCTCATCGCCCGCGCGGGCCCGCTCGACATCGGCAGCTGCCTCGAGCGCGGCTGGAACCTCCTGAAGGCGAATTTCTGGCCGCTCGTCGGCACGACCTTCGTGCTGGTCGCCGTGATGATGATCGCGCAATCGATCCCGTTCCTCGGCCTACTGGTCAGCCTCCTGCTCACCGGCGTGTTCTATGGCGGTCTCTATTTCTACTACCTCAAGAAGGTCCGCGGCCAGCCGGCGGAGCTGGGCGACGCGTTCGCCGGTTTCAGCCTGGCCTTCCTGCCCCTGATGCTCGCCTCGCTGGTCGTGACGCTGCTCACGACGCTCGGCCTGCTGCTCCTCATTCTCCCCGGCATCTACCTCGCCGTCTCGTACGTGTTCGTCTACCTGCTGATCGTCGACCACAAGCTTGAGTTCTGGTGCGCGATGGAGGTCAGCCGCCGGGTCGTCACCGCCCAGTGGTGGCGCATGTTCGGCCTCGTCCTCCTCGGCACGATCATCGCGGTCCTCGGCGTCATCGGCCTCATCATCGGCATCTTCATCACGATCCCGATCGCAATCGGCGCCATCACCTACGCCTACGAGGACCTCTGCAACCCGCCCGCGAAGTAAGGCCGAGGCAGTTTAACCACGGATTGGATCTAGCCTGCTGGCTTTGGGTAGGGCCCGGCCTCCGGACGGGCCGCGTTGGGCATGCGCACGCCAATTCGGCCGTCCGGAGGCCGGCCGCTACCCACAGGCAAAACCGCGGATGAATCGTCTGCTACCGTCGACAGAACCAGCCGAGGTGCATCCAGGTTGTGAACCACGCGCGGACTTGGTCCGGCTGCACGCCGCGGCCGGCGGTGGCGACCGCCTGGGTTAACGTTCGGCCCGAGCGCAGGGCCGTGAGGATGCGGTGCGCCGGGGCGTCGAGGCGCTTGTAGTAGATTTTCCCCTCGTGCCGGTGCACGGCCAGCCAGGTCGGCGCCGCGCGCGGCCGGCGGACGCGCCGGCTGAGGCGGCGACGCGACGCGACGACCGCGTTGCTCGCGTCGCCGCGCAGGGCCGCGTCCTTCACCGCCAGCGCAAACTCATCCACCGGGTACCGCAACGCGAGCAGGCGCACATGCGGCTGCAGGCTCAGCCGCAGCCGCGAGCCCGGGACGCCCGTGACGTCGGCCGGCGTGAGCGGCGGCAGCGCGGCCGCGTCGAAACACTCGACCTGCGCCCATTCGAAGGCCGCCATGTCGGCCGCAAGCGCGGTGTGCGGCGCCGTGAGCCGCGACGTGCGGCGGATGAACGCCTCCAGCCGCGCCGGCAGATCGCGCAGCGTGAACGACCGCGACGGGTGCCGCACCAAGTAAGCCTCGATGAGGCGCATGAATCTCCGCTCGCCCAGCACCGCCCGCAGCCCGGGCAGGTCCTCGTGCAACGAGTCGAGCGTGCGGAACCAATACATGCGGTTGTAGATCTCGATGCGCTCGAACCCGCTGAGCCGGGGGTTGGGCGCGGCAAACGTGTCGATGACCACTGTCGCCGGGCGCCCGTCGGGCCAGCGGCGGCGGGAGCGGTACCCCGGGCCCAGCGGACGGATCACCGCCTGCAGCATCAGGCGCTGGAAAGCGCGGAGGTCGGCCGCGGACCGAATGCGTTCAGGCGCGCGTGACGGCATGGGCTTGGCGGACATCGGCAATATAGGCGTTGGCCTTGAGCGCCTCGGCGTGCACCTCGCCGAACGACGGGATGCGGTCGTCCCACTCGAGCAGCGTGGCGGTCACGCCGCAGCGGCGGATGGCGTGGGCGTAGAGTTTCCACACCGGGTCGAGCACCGGGTGATCGTGCGTGTCGAGGAGGTACTTCTCGAACTTCGTGTGCCCCGCGATGTGGATCTGCCCCACCCGCTGGTGCGGGACGCCATCGAGGTAGGCGTAGGGGTCGAAGTCGTGGTTGCGCGATGAGACGTAGATATTGTTCACGTCGAGCAGGATTCCGCAGTCGGCGCGCTCGACGACCTCCGTGAGAAATTCCCACTCGGTCATCTCCGATTGGTGGAACGCCGCGTAGCTGCTTACGTTCTCGACGCAGATCGGCACCTCGAGGAAGTCGCGCACCTGCCGGATCTTCTCCGCCGTGCGGCGCGCCGCCGCATGCGTGTAGGGCATCGGCAGCAGGTCGTGCGAATACGTGCCGTCGACGCTGCCCCAGCACAGGTGGTCCGACAGCCACGGCGTGCGGGTGCGCTTCACCAGCGCCTTGAGCTTCCGCAGGTGCGTGCGGTCGGGTTTGTCAGCCGACCCGAAATACAGCGACACGCCGTGCTGCACCACGCGGTACTGCTCGAGGATCGCATCGAGCACGGCCAGCGGCCGGCCGCCGTCGACCATGAACGTCTCCGAGATGATCTCGAACCAGTCCACCACGGGCTTCCGCTCGAGGATGTGCCCGTAATGCGGCACGCGCAGCCCGATCCCGATGCCGTAATCGGTGTGGCCGTTGAAACGGTTCGCCGGCATGGCGGGGTGGAAAAGCGACAGGCAGGGCGCGGATGCACGCCCTGCCTGCCGAAGATCAACCGATCACTTCTTCGCTTCTTCCTTGGCCTTGCAGGACTCCTTGGCTTTGCAGCCCTCCTTGCCCTTGCAGGATTCCTTCGCCTTGCAGCCTTCCTTGCCTTTGCAGCTCTCCTTGGCCTTGCAGCCCTCTTTGCCTTTGCAGGACTCCTTGGCTTTACAACCTTCCTTGCCCTTGCAGGAGGCCTTTTCCTTGCTCTCGGACTGCGCCGGCGCGCCGGCTTCCTGGGCATACGCGCTGGTCGTGAGGGCTCCGGCATAAAGGCCGGCGATGGCGGCGGCCGTGATGATCAGACGGGTGGACTTCGTCATGGTGTGGATCTGGGTTTCAGGGTTCGTGACCGGCCAAAAAACGGCCAACAGGCCGCCTTCGGCGCGATCGGGGTAGGATGCCCTTGGTGTCCGAATATTCCGCCAGGTTCCAGAAAATCCCGGCCGATCCTATTTAACCACGGATTACACGGACTGCACGGATAGGTAATATGCGGATGAGGCCTGACAGGGTGGCCACAGAAGGCGCAAAAGGCACAGGATCAGACATCTGTATTCTGCGCCTCTTGTGCCTTCTGTGGCCATCCAACCACGCTCCATCCGCCAAACATCAATCCGTGGAATCCGTGGAATCCGTGGTTAAAAAACTCCGCGCTACACCACGCGGTCGATCATCGTTCCGCCGCTGGTGAAGGCGGTGAGGTTGTGGAGGAAGTGCTTTACCAGCGCCTCGTCCTGGTCGCTGCGGCCGCCGGCGGTGTGGCAGGTGACGTAGCAGTTGGGCGCGGTCCAGAACGGATGCGCCGGGTCCAGCGGCTCGGGCTCGAAGACGTCGAGGTAGGCCGCACCGAGGCGCCCGGAGTTGAGCGCCGCGAGCAACGCTTGATCATCCACGGTCGTGCCGCGGCCAATGTTGTAGAACCGCGCGCCGGGCTTGATGCAAGCGAGGCGCCGGGCGTTGACGTACCCGCGGGTCGCCGCGTTGTCGGGGAGAATGTTGACCACGTGATCCGCCTCGCCGAGCACACTGCTGAGCTTCTCCTCGGGGATGATGCGCACGCCCTTCTCGCTGCGCGTCTGCCGACGCACCGCGTAGATCGTCACGCCAAACGGCGCCAGCAACTCCGCCAGCCGGCGGCCGATGGCGCCGTAGCCGAGGAGCAACACGGTCTGACCCGTGAGCAGGCGGCAAGCGTACCGGCGCTCGGCATAATGCCAGCCGTGGTCCGTCAACTGGTCGCGGTGCGAGGCGATGAGGTTGCGCCCCAGCGCGAGCATCATCGCGAGCACATGCTGGGCGCACGAGTCGGCGAAGACCTGCGACGCGTTGGTGAACACCGCGCCGCGCGCGCGGAAGGTCTCCAGGAACTCCGGGGTGTCGAAGCGCGTGTAACCGGCCGAGTTCACCTCGACCCACCTGATCCGCGTGTTCCGCAGGCACTCCGCCGCCACGGGCTGGCCGAACGCCACGTCCGCCTCCGCCAGCGCCGGATCCGGCGCCCCCGCCTGCAGGACGTTGGTCGACGCCCGCGTCGACACCACCAGCTTGTGCCCGCGGGTCCCCGCCACGAGCATCTCGGTGGCCGCGGGGTTGAACAGGGCGTTGCACCAGATCGTGAGGCTCATCGGGGCGTAAATCACGCGGGCGCAGCGCGGGTTTTCAATTCCCAACTTGGGGAGAATGCGGACGCGGCAGAAATCCCCAAACGCTCAGCGTTCCCGCGCCGTTCACGGCGCGGGCTCCACCCACACCTCCTGCGCCTGCATCACCGTCTCCCCGGTCACCGGGTGCGCCGCCGCCGAATAAAACCGCGGGCGGCCGGCCACCTCGATGCGCGCCTCGAGCACGGTGCGCCGGTCGGCGCGGATCGCCTCCGGGGGATACGGCAGCTCAAACGGGATCGGGGGCTGGCCCGGGCCCGAGAGGCTTTTCTCCACCAGCTCCACCGCCGGCATGTCCCGGCGCGTGACGTCCAGCAGCCGCAGCGTCAGCACGGCGTCGGGCGGCAGCGCGATGCGCGCGCGATAGTTCACCGTGCCGAAGATGACCGGCCCCTGGTACCCCGGCGCCGGCTTCGAACGGCAACCGCCGGCGCTGAACAGCACCGCACCGGCTAGCAGGAGGAGGGCGAAGGCTTTCATGGGCTGGGCTCGGCCGACCACGTGGCGAGATGGCGCAGTTCCTCCACCCGAAGGTTGAGCTCTGTCAACAATTCCGTGTGCTCCCGCGCCTCCGCGCCGTTGCGGTGCACGAGGCCGCTGGCGAACGGCGGCTGCTCACCCGCGCGGTCGCACCACTCGCTCCAACAATAGCCGACGACCGCCGGATGGGCCACCGCCCGCCCCAGCGCCAGCCGGCCGCGGCGCAGCATGCGCTCGACCGTCGTGAGGCTGCCCGGCGGGCGCCGGCCCGACGCCGCGCTGTCCGCCTCCATGCGCACCCAGCTGAAATCCGCCAGCAGCACCGGTTCGCCGCGGCTGTCGGCCAAGTCGCCGGCATCGAGCACCACGACATCCGCCACCGGCGGCGCGGCCGCCGCGCGCAAACCCGGCGCCACCGGCCCGCCCCAGCGGCAGCCGAGCAGCAGGTGATTCGGCGCATGCGCCCGGATCGCCGCCGCCGCCACCGTGAAATACCGCCGCGCGAATTCCCCGGCCCACCGCGCCTCGTCGCGCAGGTAGCCGCGCGTCGCGATCCCCTGCTCCGACCGCGTGCGCTCGCGCAGCGCCTCCTTGTTCGGCAGGTCCACGCCCCAAGCCCGCGCCAGCGCCGCGAGCCGGCCGCCGTGCAGCGCGAGGACGAATTCCCACGCCGCATGGTAGGCGGCAAACGCCGGCTCGAGGCTCAGGCAGACCTGCAGCAGGCCCGGCTGCGCCAGCGACGGCTGCTGCGGCCAGCCCGGCCGGTCATCGGTGAACCAGCCCAGCAGACCGGGCTCGCCCGCGAGCGGGGCGCACACCTCGGCCGCCCGGGCCTGGGCGCGGTCCGGCCACTCCGGGGCGAACACGTCGGGCAGCCGCACCCCCGCCAGGCGGATGAGGTCCTCGCCCGTGGCGAAGTTCACCGCCGGCGTGAACGCCAGCCCTTCCTCAAGATACAACCGGTCGCTGCCGCAGCCCAGCGTGTTGCCACCCCAGCTGCGCAGCCGCGCAGCCGGGTCGTGCGCCGTGTCGGCGTCCGTCACCACGCCGTGCACGCCGCGGGCGAAGAACGGTCGGCCCTCCGGATCGACGAGCCACCATGGGCCGGCCGAGGTGCGTCCGACACGGAAGAATCCCGGCCGCCCGCGCAGGGTCTCGGGCCGGAAATCGGGAGGGGCATCGCTCGACGGCACCATCGGCCGGCGAGCGTGGCCCGCCGGCACAAAAATGCAAAGCGCGATTGCCGCGCGCGCGCCAATGTCATTGGCTGGCGGGCGATGACTCCCGATCGCTTCGAAGCGCTCATCGCCCGCTTCCGCACGCTGCGTCTCGGCGTCGTCGGCGACTTCTCGCTCGACCGGTACTTCGACATCGATCCCGCGCGCGCCGAGACCTCGCTCGAAACCGGCAAGGCCGTCCACAACGTCACCCGCGTGCGCTGCCAGCCCGGCGCCGCCGGCAACATCGTGCAGAACCTCGCCGCGCTGACGCCCGCCGCCCTCTGGCCGATCGGCTGCTGCGGCGACGACGGCGAGGGCTTCGAGCTCCGCCGCGCGCTCAAGCGCCTGCCCGGGGTGCACCTCGACCATTTCCTGCAGACGCCCGCGCGGCTCACGTTCACCTACTCCAAGCCGCTCGTCCATATCCCGGGCCGCCCGCCCGAGGAGCTGTCGCGCCTCGACATCAAGAACTGGACCCCCACCCCGCCGACCGTCGAGGCCGCCCTCATCGCCTCCCTGCAGCAGCTCGCCCCGCAGCTCGACGCCCTCGTCGTGATGGACCAGGCCGCCGCCCCCGGCACCGGCATCGTCAGCCGCGCCGTGCTCAACGCCCTCGCCGCCATCTCGCGCGCCCACCATCGCCTCGTCATCGTGGCCGACAGCCGCCACGGCCTCACGCCCTACCCGCCGCTGGTGTTCAAGATGAACGCGGCCGAGTTCGCGCTGCTCACGGGCCGCTCCGACAGCCCCGCCGAGCTCTTCGACCACATCCCCGGCGGCGCCGCGGCGCTCGCCGAACGCAACGGTCACCCTGTCTTCATCACACTCGCCGAGCGCGGCATGATCGGCGCCGCGCCGGGCCAGAAGGCCATCCACGTGCGCGCCTTCCCGGTGCGCGGCCCGATCGACATCGTCGGCGCCGGCGACACCGTCACCGCCATGCTCACCCTCGCCCTCGCCGCGGGCGCCAACCTGCGTGAAGCGATGGAACTCGCCCAGGCCGCCGCGTCCGTCGTCGTCCACCAACTCGGCACCACCGGCGTCGCCCCGCCAGCCGAGCTGCGGAAAAGACTTTTTTAACCGCAGCCCCATGCTGAAAAACAAATCCGCCCTCGTCACCGGTTCCACCAGCGGGATCGGCCTCGGGATCGCCCGGGCGCTCGCGCAGGCTGGGGCCAAGGTCATGCTCAACGGGCTCGGCGAGCCGGCGGCGATCGAGCGCACGCGGCGCGAGCTCGCTGAAGCCACCGGCTCCGATGTGCGCTTTCACAGCGCCGACCTGACGCGCCCCGACGAAGTCGCCGCGCTCATTGCCGCCACCGAGGCGGCGTTTGGCGGCGTCGACATCCTCGTCAACAACGCCGGCATCCAGTTCGTCGCGCCGGTGGATGAGTTCCCCGCGGCGAAGTGGGACGCGATCCAGGACATCGTCCTCAACGCCAGCTTCCACGCCATCCACGCCGCGCTGCCCGGCATGAAGCGGCGCAACTGGGGCCGCATCATCAATCTCGTGTCCGCGCACGGCCTCGTCGCCTCGCCGTTCAAGTCGGCCTACGTCGCCGCCAAACACGGGCTGGTCGGACTCACCAAGACCGTCGCCCTCGAGGTCGCCGAGACCAACATCACCTGCAACGCGATCTGCCCCGGCTACGTGCGCACGCCGCTCATCGAGGGCCAGATCGAGGCGCAGGCCAAGGCGCACAACCTCCCGCACGACCGGGTCATCCGCGAGGTGATCCTCGCCGCGCAGCCGACCAAGCGCTTCATCGAGATCGACGAAGTCGCCGCCCTCGCCCTCTTCCTCTGCGGCGAGCAAGCCCGCTCGATCACCGGCACCGCGCTACCGATCGACGGCGGCTGGACAGCCCGCTGACGACGAAGGGGAACGCTGATCTGCGCTCATCTGCGCTGATCAGTCGCCCGCGAACCGGGTACGCCTACGCCAGCTGGCGGATGTCTGCACCGAGTGGTGTAATTTGCGCGGACCGATTTGCCCTGATGCGTTGCTGCCGGTCATACCAGCCGGTAGAATGCTGAAGCTTACCCCTAGTGATCTTCATTCCGATGCGCAGGCCGCCACGGCGGATTTCGAGGCGGTCTCGACCGGGCCGACCGAGGGCCTGGAAGGCTGGTTCGACGCCGAAGTGCGCCCGCTGCAAGGCCTTCTGCGGCGCTACCTGGTTCGCCGGTTTCACCTGGGCAACGACGTGGAGGATGTGCTCCAGGAGACCTACCTGCGGTTGTGCCGGTTGCGGGCGCGGCGGGAGATGGGGGCGGTCCGCGGGCTGGCGTTCACGATCGCGCGCCAGGTGGCGTTGGACACCCTGCGGCGCCGGCAGCGTTCACCCTTCGTCGACGTGACGCCGGAGCAGGCCTGCGCGGTGGCCGGGGAGCACGACGTGGTCGAGGCCACGGCGCGCGGTCAGGAGCGGCAGCTGCTGGCCGTGGCCTGCGCGAGCCTGCCGCCGCGGTGCCGGGAGGCACTCCAGATGCAGCACCTGCTCGGGCTGCCGCGCACCGAGGTCGCCGCCCGGATGGGCATCTCCTGCCGCACCCTCGAGAACCATATCAGCCGGGCGATGAAAGGTTGCGTGGCGTTCCTCCAGGAACGCGGGGTGCTGCGCGAGCGTTCGTGAGACGGTGTTAAACGCAACGACGCGACGACGGGAAGGGCGGCACTGGGAATTACGATTCCCAGGCTCGCCCTTGGCGCCTTCGCGTCTTCGCGCTTAATCGGCCTTCGGAATTCTTACCAGATCTTGCAGCGGTCCTCGGGCTTCCGCCACATCGGGTCGCCGGGCTTGATGCCGAAGGCGTCGAAGAACTCCTGCTGGTTCACCAGCGGGCCGAAGGCGCGGAAGTTGCCGGGGGCGTGCGGGCCGCGGGCGATCTGCAGGCGCATGGCGTCGTCGCGGTAGAGCGTGCGCCACTGCTGGGCCCAGGAGATGTAGAAGCGCTGCTCGGGCGTGAGGCCGTCGATGAGCTTCTTCTCCTTGCCCGCCAGCGAGCGCTGCAGCGCCTCGAAGGCGATGGAGGTGCCGCCGAGGTCGCCGATGTTTTCGCCGAGCGAGAGCTGGCCGTTGATGGCGAGGCCGGGCAGCGCGTGGTAGCCGTTGTACTGCTCGACGAGCTTCTGGGCGCGCTCGCGGAACTTGGCGGCGTCCGCCTCCGTCCACCAGTCGGTCAAGTTGCCGTCGGCATCCGACCGGCGGCCCTGGTCGTCGAAGCCGTGCGTGATCTCGTGGCCGATGACGCCGCCGATGGCGCCGTAGTTGACGGCGTCGTCCGCGTTGAAGTCGAAGAACGGCGGCTGGAGGATGCCGGCCGGGAAGACGATCTGGTTGGTGACCGGCGAGTAGTAGGCGTTCACCGTGGGGGGCGTCATGCTCCACTCGCCGCGGTCCACCTTGCCGCCGGTGCGGTCGATGCGGCGGCGGGAGTCGGCGAGGGTCGCGCGGACCACGTTGCCGTAATAATCGTCGCGCTTGATCTCGACGGCCGAGTAGTCGCGCCACTTGGCAGGGTAGCCGATCATGGGCTCGAAGCGGTCGAACTTGGCCAGCGCCTTGGCGCGGGTCTCGTCGGACATCCAGTCGAGTTTCTGCAGGCGCTCGCGGAAGACCGCCTTGATGTTGGCGATCATCTCATCCATGCGGGCCTTGGCCTCCGGCGGGTAATGCTTGGCGACGTAGAGCTGGCCGAGGGCCTCGCCGATGGAGCCGTCGACGACCTTGGTCGCGCGCTGCCAGCGGGGTTCCTGCTGGGGCGTGCCGTTGAGCACGGTGCTGTAGAAGCGGAAGCTCTCGTTCTCGAAGGCCTCGCTCAGGTAGGCGGCCGAGGAGCGGAGGAGCTGCCAGCGGAGGTAGGCCTTCTGGTCGTCGAGGGCGGTGTTCTTCAGCGCGAGGGACAGGCCCTCAAAGAATTTGGGCTGGCCGACGATGACGTCGGTGACGCCGGCGGGCACGCCGAGCTCGGTGATGAAACGCTGGAGCGGGACGCCGGCATAGGCCGCCACGGCATCGGCGATCGTCATCTTGTTGTAGTTGGCGATGCGGTCGCGCAGCTCGACGGGGAGCTTGGCGTTGACGGCGAGGCTCTTCTCGAAGGCGAACACGGCCTCGGCCTGGCGGTAGGCGTCGGCGCGGGCGACGCCGGAAAGCTCGAGCATCTTCGCGACGTGGCCGAGGAACTCCCAGCGCTCGCGGGCGAACTTGTCGGAGAAGTAATACTCCTTCGAGGGCAGGCTCAGGCCACCCTGCGAGAGATAGAAGCCGTAGGTGTCGCTCTGCTTCTGGTCGGGATAAAAGGCGGCGCCGAAGAAGGGCGAGCCCAGCTTCAGGTGCATCTGGGCGGCGAGGACGATGAGGTCCTCGGTGGACTTGGCGCCGGCGATGGCGGCGAGGTCGGCCTGGATGGGCTCGAGGCCGCGGGCGTTGATCGTCGCGGTGTCGATCGCGGAGGCGTAGAAGTCGCCGACCTTCTGCTTGAGGGAGCCGGGTTCGCCAGGGTTGGCGGCGGCCTCCTCGACGATGGCGCGAAGGTTGGCCCAGTTGCGCTGGTCGAGCTCGTTGAAGCCGCCCCAGCGGGCCTTGTCGCTCGGGATCTGGTTCTTGGCGTACCAGCCGCCGGCAGCGTACTTGGCGAAGTCGACGCGCGGATCGACGGAGCGGTCCATCTTGTCGACGCTGAAGGCGGTATCGGGCAGCTTGGCGGCCTCGTCGGCGCGCAGGGTGAACCCGGCGGCCAGAGCCAGCAGGCCGGCCGCCAGGGAGAGGTAACGTTTGAGCATCATAGGGGGCGAAACGTGGTAAATTCGCGGCCTTTCCGCAACCGCGGAGAGGCCGGCGGTCGTTAGGCGGGATGGGTGGCGGGGACAGACGGGAGGAACGCTGATCTACGCTGATAACCGCTGATCCGATCCCCAATCCGGCCTAACCACGGATTACACGGATGGCACGGATAGATTTCATGCGGATGGGGCATGACGGGATGGCCACAAAAGGCACATAAGGCACAAAAATCAGAATGCCTTGCTCTGCGCCTCTTGTGCCTGCCCTTCGTAGGCTCGGCGAAGTAGGGGCCATCCAGCCACGCTTCATCCGCCAGACATCTATCCGTGAAATCCGTGTAATCCGTGGTTCAACAGGATCGGATCAGTGGTTATCAGCGCAGATCAGCGTTCCTCCCACCGGTTCGAACTTTGCGGTGAAATGTCTCAGTACCGCCGGCGCGTGAGTGAAACGCAGGCCGCGGATCTGCTGACGCAGGGCATTCACGTGGAGGATCACCTCGCCGAGGTAATCCACGTGGCTCTGAGTGTAGACGCGGCGGGGGAAGGCGAGACGGACGAGTTCCATCGCGGCGGGCTTTTCCGTGCCGTCAGGTTGGCGGCCGAACATGACCGAGCCGATCTCCACGCCGCGCACGCCGCCCTCGAGGTACAACGCACAGCTCAGCGCCCAGGCCGGGAACTCATGCGGCGGGATGTGCGGGAGCATGGCCTTGGCGTCGAGGTACACGGCGTGGCCGCCGGTGGGCTGCACGATGGGGATGCCGTTATTCGTGAGCAGGTCGCCGAGATACTCGATGGAGCGGATGCGGTAGCGCAGGTAATCCTCGTCGAGCGCCTCGTAGAATCCCACCGCGAGCGCCTCGAGGTCGTAGCCGGCGAGGCCGCCGTAGGTCGGGAAGCCCTCGGTGAGGATGAGGTTGGTCTTGCAGCGCTCGGCCCAGGCCGGGTCGTTGAGGGCGAGGAAGCCGCCGATGTTGGCCATGCCGTCCTTCTTGGCGCTCATCGTGGCGCCATCGGCGCAGGCGAACATGGCACGTGCAATTTCGAGGGGCGTGCGGTCGGCAAACTCGGGTTCGCGTTGCTTGATGAACCACGCGTTCTCGGCGAAACGGCAGCAGTCGAGGAAGAGCGGAATGCCGTGCTTCCGGCAGATCGCCTGCGCGCCGCGGAGGTTGGCCAGCGAGACCGGCTGACCGCCGCCGGAGTTGTTGGTGACCGTGATCATCACGAGCGGCACCTTGCCGGGGTGCTCGGCGAGGCAGCGCTCGAGTGCGGCAAGGTCGAGGTTGCCCTTGAACGGCGCGCGCAGCGCCGGCTGCCGACCCTCAGGCACGGGCAGGTCGAGCGCGGTGGCGCCGGTGGCCTCGATGTTGGCGCGCGTCGTGTCGAAGTGCGTGTTGTTCGGCACGATGTCGCCGCGCTTGAGGATCGTCGAAAACAGGATGCGCTCGGCCGCGCGGCCCTGATGCGTCGGGATGATGGTCGCGAGGCCGGTGATGTCGCGCACGGCGGACTCGAAGCGGTAGAATGAATCCGCGCCGGCATACGACTCGTCGCCGCGCATCATGCCCGCCCACTGGTGCTTCGACATCGCACCGGTGCCGGAGTCGGTCAGCAGGTCGACGAGGACGTGCTCAGCGCGGAGCAGGAAGGGATTGTAGCCGGCGTCGGCCAGAAGTTTGACGCGCTCCTCGCGCGTGGTGAAGCGGATCGGCTCGACCGACTTGATGCGGAACGGCTCGATGATCGTCTTGAACGGGGCATGCATGGGCGGGCGTTTGCCCGTGATTTCACCAGAGCCGCGTCATCGAGTCGAGCGAGGCGACGTAGCCCAAAAGCACCAAACCGTTTTGAACCACGGATTGCACGGATTTCACGGATAGGCATTCTGCGAATGGAGCCTGAGAAGATGGCCACAAAAGGCACACAAGGCACAAAATCAGAATGTCTTGTTCTGTGCCTCTTGTGCCTTCTGTGGCCATCCATCCAAGCTTCATCCACCAAGAGTCAATCCGTGCCCATCCGTGTAATCCGTGGTTAAAACGGTTTGGGGTTGGTGGACGGAGTCTTTGGGAGTGACCCCGTCCACCTTGGTTTTCACACACACACACACTAACTACCTAACCCAAGGGATTTGGCTCCGGTGAGGACTTGGAGGCCGAGGAGGGCGGTTTCGACGCGGTCGAAAACGGGCAGGCCGGCGTCGCGGAAGGCTTGGCGGTAGGCGGCGTAGTCGAGGCCGGAGTCGACGACGATGGCGAGGGGCTTGCCGTGCGTTTCACGCAAGCGCGCCAGGGCCGCGGCAAACGGTACGGCCTCGACGGGGCCGGTGTTGAGACGCTTGGTGAAGGGGACGAGACCGACGACCAGCACGCCCGCGGTGTCGCAGAGGAGATCAACCGCCGCGAGGAACGCGTCCTCGCCCGCCATCGGGGTGAGGTCGAGCGGGAGCTGCGGGTTGACGAGGCCGACGAGCTGGTGGCGGCCGAGCAGCGCGGCGAGCTCGGCCCGCACCTCGGCATCGAGCGTCGCCGTCGGCAGGCCGCTCGCGGCGAGGTAATCGCTGCCATTGACGCTTTCAAAGCCGGCATTGGTGAGCAGGGCCACGGGTCCGGCGGGGAGACGCGGATCGGCGCTGAGCCATTCGAGCGCGGCGTCGAACGCGGCGATGGACGGTGCGAATCGCGCGCCCGCGCGTTCGAGCAGTGCGCGCTCGAGCTCGATGTCGCCGGCCATCGCCCCGGTGTGGCTGGCCGCGGCGACTTGCCCGGCGGTCGTGCGACCGGCGCGGTGCATCAGCACGGGCACGCCGCGTCCACGCAGGCGGATGACGGCCCGGGCGGTCGCCAGCAGGTGACCGGGGCCGAAGCCCTCGACGTACGCGGCGACGGCGCGGCAGGAGTCGTCGGCAGCGAGCGCGTGCAGGAAATCCGGCAAGGCGGCATCCATCTGGTTGCCCAGCGCGACCCCGAGGCCGAACCGCAGGTGCGGCGCGCGCGAACGCCGGCTCAGGAGAAAGGCACCGCTCTGGCTGAGCAGCGCGAGTCCACCGCCGGTTGGCACTGGCAGCGCCAGCTTGTCGGCGGGGATGAAGGACGTGTCGAGCTGCGTGCCCGGCACCCAGTGGCCGAGGAAATTGGGTCCGAGGATCGTCGGCGTCCAACGGCCCGCGGCGCGGGTTTCGCGGAGCAACTGGGCGAGCTGGCGACCGAGGCCGGTCGTGTCCGCGCCATCCCCGATGCCGCCGGCCACGAGGCCGACCACGTTCGCGCCGCCGCCCTGGGCAATGAGGGCCTTGACGGTCTGCACCGCGGCCGGTGCCGGCAGCGCGAGCAGGAGCAGATCGACGGGCAGGTCGTGCAACGCGGCGAGATCGCTGATGCACGGCAGGCCGAACAGCTCGGTGCGGCCGGGCTTGATCAGGCAGATGCGGCCGGCGAGATCGGGGCAGCGGCGCAGGTTTTCGAGGATGGTATACCCCACCCCGCCGCCTTTGTCCGACACGCCCGCCAATGCGACGAGGTGCGGGGCGCGCAGCGCGGTGAGGAAACCCTCCGGGGGCGGCAGGCGGCGCGGCGTGGATGCAATGCGGCGGCCGACGGCGTCGAGCGGACGCGGGAGGCCCGCGCCATCAAGGACGACCGGGTTGAGCTCGAGGAGCGCAATGTCCTCGGCCTCGGCGAGGGCGGCCAAGCGCCAGAGGCCCTCGAGGAAATCGAGGAGCTTGCGCTCCGTGGTGAGCGCGTCGGTACCGCGCAGTTGTCCGAGCCAGATCCGGCCGAGCAGGTGGCCCTTGAACTCCGCGAGCGCCTCGCCCGGCGTGGTGAGCGCGAGCGGCCAGCGCAGCGGCGGCACGGCGGCCGCGAGGGCGTCGGCCTGGAGTCCGCCGCAACCGCAGAGTGCGACCCAGCCGGCCTCGCCGCGCGTGAGCGAGACGAAGCCCTCGGTCGGCAGACCCTCGGCGCGGGCGATGGCGATGCGCTCGCAGACCAGCGCATCGAGCCAGCGATAGCCGGCGGCCTCGACGCGGGTGCGCATCTCGCGCGCGGCAGTGATGACGGCGGTGGTGCCGAATTCGAGGAAGGCGACGGCGCCGAGTTCGGACTTGTGCCAGAGTTCCTCGCCGAGGCCCTTGAGCACGACCGGCTCGCCAGACTTGAACGGCAGCGTTGCGCCGACGACCGCGTGGCGCGGCGGGTACAGCCCGGCGCGGGTCAGCAGCGCGTAGGCCTCGGCCTCGCCGATGAAGGTGGGGCGGGATTCCTCCGCGTAGCCACGAGCGTGAGCGAGTGGATCGTCCGGCGTGGCGCCCACTCGCTCACGCTCGTGGCTACGTGTCGCGGCTTGCCCAGTCGCATTCATGCCGGCGCGAGGGCGGACTCCACCGCGGCGCGGCCGGCGGCGTAGGCCGACTCGTTCAGCGGCAGGAGGGCGGGTTTGTCGTGGAGGACGTGGCGCAGCGTGGCGACGAGGCTGTCCTCGGGGAGGAGGTTGAGCGCGCTCTGCAGCGCGCCGAGGGCGACGACGTTCTTCACCATCGGCCGGCCGAGGTCGGCGGCGATGCGCGTGAGCGGGATCGGCAAAATGCGTCGGCCGGCGGGCAGGCGGCCGGGATCGGTCACCACCGTGCTGTCGTAGAGGATGAGTCCGCCCGCGGGCACCGTGGGCGCGAACTTGGCCAGGCTCGGGGCGTTGAAGGCGACGAGCACCTGCGGCTCGGAGGCCGCGGGATTGAGCACTTCCTGCTCGGCGATGTGGACGTCGGCGTACGACGTGCCGCCGCGGCTCTCGGGGCCGTAGCTCGGGATGGCGGTGGCGTCGAAGCCGACCGAGATCGCGGTGCGCGTGAGCAGGAGCGCAGCGGTCTGCGCGCCGTCGCCGCCGGAGCCGGCGAGCTTGATGGCGATGTCGCGCACCGGGAGGTGGTCGGGCCAGTTGGCGATCGTGCGGGGCTTGTCCTCGTCGAGGCGCTCGGCGCCACTGAGGCCGAGCACGGCCTCGGGCTCGAAGCTCGGGGCACCGCGCTTGAACCACGGCTCGACCGTGAGGTCCTTCTTCACGCCGAGCGGGAAGACGGGCTCCATCTTGGTCTTCACCCATTCCTCGGCCTCCTGCGGCGACATCTTCAGGTGCGTCGGGCACTCGGAGATGATCTCGATGAAGGAGTAGCCGCGGCCCTCGACCTGGTTGGTGATCGCCTTCTTGATCGCCTTGCGGGCCTTGACGCGCTCGCGGGCGCTGAAGAGGGCGACGCGCTCAACGTACACAGGGCCGTCGAGCGAGGCGATGAGCTCGGCCATCTTGAGCGGCTGGCCCATGGCGGCGACGCGGCCGTCGGGGCTCGTGCTGGTCTTCTGGCCCATGAGCGACGTCGGCGCGAGCTGACCGCCGGTCATGCCGTAGATGGCGTTGTTGATGAAGATGACCGTGATGGGCAGGCCCATCTGCGCGATCGAGATCGTCTCGGCGAGGCCGATGGAGGCGAGGTCGCCGTCGCCCTGGTAGCTGATGACGACGGCCTCGGGGTGCGCGAGCTTGTGGCCGAGGGCGACCGCGGGGGCGCGGCCGTGGGCGGCCTGGGAGTTGCCGACGTCGAAGTAGTAATACGCGAACACCGAGCAGCCGACCGGGCTGATGAGCACGGTGCGGTCCTGGATGCCGAGCTCGTCGATCGCGGCGGCGAGGTCGCGGTGGGCGACGCCGTGGCCGCAGCCGGGACAGTAATGCGTGCTGCGGGCCTTGATGCCCTCACCGTGGGCGTGGCGCGAGAAGTGGTCGTAGAAAGCGCTCATGACAGCACCTCCTCACCCTGCAGGATGCCTTCAAGGATGGCGGACTGCGCCGGCAAGATGCCGCCGCAGCGTCGCACGTGATCGATCGGGGGCGGGGCGATGCCGGCGTGGCTCAGGGCGAGCCGGAGCTCGTCCTCGAGCTGACCCGGGCCGGCCTCAACGACGACGATGCGCTCCACGCCGGGAAGGATCTCGGCGAGGGTGTCGATCGGGAAGGGCCAGATCGTGATGGGACGGAAGAGCCCGGCCTTCACGCCCTGCGCGCGGGCGGCCTCGACTGCGCCCTTGGCCATGCGGGCGGGGGTGTTGCAGGCGACGACGAGGACCTCGGCATCGCTGCAGCGGTGGCACTCGACGCGCTGCTCGCACGCGGAGATGGCGGCGTACTTGCGGTTGAGGTGCTGGTTGTGCGTCTCGAGGTCGGCCTCGGCGAGGGCGATGGAGCTGATGAGGTTGTGCCGGTGGGCGCGGTCGCCCCAGACGGCCCAGGCGGGGAGGCCGGGCCGCGTCATGGTCGGCGGGAGCTTCACCATGCCGGTCATCTGGCCGAGGTAACCGTCGCCGAGGATGATGACGGGATTGCGGTAGCGGAAGGACAGCGCGAAGGCCTCGCGCGTGAGGTCGAGCATCTCCTGCGGCGTGCTCGGGGCGAGGACGAGGGCGCGCGTGTTGCCGTGACCGAGGCCGCGGCAGGCGAGTTTGATGTCGGCCTGCTCGGGGGCGATGTTGCCCAGGCCGGGGCCGGCGCGCATGATGTTGACGAAGACGCCCGGGACCTCGGCGCCGATCATGTAGCTGATGCCCTCGAGCATGAGGCTGAAGCCGGGGCTGCTCGTGAAGGTCATGCAGGGCAGGCCCGCGCCGCCGGCGCCGTACATCATGTTGACGGCGGCGACCTCGCTCACGGCCTGGACGAAGGCGCCGTCGAGCTTGGGCAGAATCTTGGCCATGAGCTCGGCGCCCTCGGTGCTGGGCGTGATCGGATAACCGAAGACGTGCCGGCAGCCGGCGAGGAGCGCGCCGATGGCGGAGGCGTAGGTGCCCTTGAGCACGAGGGGCTCGCAGGCGGGCAGTGCGATCTGGTCGTCGGGCTGGTCGCCCTCGGAGTAGTTGGCGACGCAGCGCTCGCCGAAGAGCTTCGCGGGATCCTCGAGCTCGAAGTCGCCGTTGGGCGCGAACGCGGGTGCGGGCGGATCGGTCTCGAGGCGGAGGCCGTAGGGCTCGGGGCACGCCTGCAGGCAGAGCGTGCAGCCGTTGCAGTTTTCCAGGTGCAGCTCGACCGGCACGAGGCCGGTGGCGGGATTGATCTCGGACCCGGGCGTGATGCACTCGCGCGGGCAGGCCTCGATGCAGCGGAGGCAGCCTTTGCAGTATTGGGGTTCGAGGAAGGGTTTGGGGCGGGGTGCGACAGACATGGAGGTAGGGCCGGTTGGAACCGGCGCGTGTGTGTTGCCCCGATGATAGCCTTTCCCGCTCGTGGAACTGCGCATGACTTGGCGGACGCTGCGCAGGAGTTGAACCCTTTCGTTAAGCCAAAAGGAGTAGGGATTTGGGGAACCACTGATGCACACTGATGGGCCCGGAAATTTAGGGCATCCGGAGCGGGTGTTGGCATTAGGTAGCGTCCGGCCTCTGGACGGACGGAGCGATGACCGCATGCGGAAGACCAACCGTCCGTCCGGAGGCCGGACGCTACCCAAAACACCGCGTCTGCGCGCCTACGCCTTACTCTTCATGCCCAGCTCGCGGATCGTCTCAAGCGCCGCGGGATTATCGACGCTGGTGAGGTCGCCGGCGGGCTGGCCGGTGTAGACGCGGAGGATGGTGCCGCGGAGGATCTTGCCGCTGCGGGTCTTGGGGAGCGCGGCGACGACATGGACGGATTTCGGCGCGAGGGGCTTGCCCATCTGGGCGGCGACGTGGGCGATCAGTTCCTTCTCGGGCGGGGCGGACTTGCCGGGCTTCACGACGACGAAGCACACGAGGACCTGGCCCTTGAGTTCGTCGGGGGCGCCGATGGTGGCGGCCTCGCTGATCGCGGGGTGCGCCGTGAGCACGCCCTCGACCTCGGCGGGGCCGACGCGCTTGCCGGCGACCTTGATGGTGTCGTCGCTGCGGCCGAGCACGAAGCAGGTGCCGTCCTCATCCTGCCGCGCCCAGTCGCCGTGATACCACACGCCGGGTATCTGGCTGAAGTAGGTCTCGAGATAGCGCGCGTCGTCGTGGAGGAAGCTCTTGGTCATCGACGGGGCCGGCTGACGGCAGACCAGATGCCCGACGGTACCGCGCGGCACGGGCGTGCCGTCGTCGGCGCATATCGCGACGTCCATGCCGAGGCCGGGGCGCCCCAGCGAGCACGGGCGCAACGGCAGGAGCGGCGTGGCGGAGAGCAGGCAGCCGACGATCTCGGTGCCGCCGGAGATGTTGATGACGGGACAACGCCCGCCGCCGACGTGCTCGAAGTACCAGCGGTACGAGGTCTCGTCCCAAGGCTCACCGGTGGAGCCAAGCACGCGGAGCCGCGAGAGATCGTGACCCTGCGGCCCTTTGCCGTCGGTCGCGCGCATGAAAAGACGCACGAGGGTCGGCGACGCGGCGAACGTCACGACCTTGAGGCGCTCGAGCGTGCGCCAGAGCCGGTCGTGGTCGGGATAGTCGGGTGCGCCGTCGAAAAGGACAATGGGCGTGCGGTAGAGCAGGCAGCCGATGATTTCCCACGGGCCCATCATCCAGCCGATGTCGGTGAACCAGAAGAACGGCTCGCCGGGCTGCACGTTGAAGGCGTAGCGCACCTCCTTGCCCATCTGGGCGAGGCAGCCGGCGTGCGTGTGCACGGTGCCCTTCGGGCGGCCGGTGGTGCCGCTGGTGTAGATGATGAGACAGGGCTCCTCGGCGGCGGTGCGCTCGCAACCGGTGTAGCTCGGGGCGCTGCGGAGGAAGCGCATCCAGTCGGGCGCGTCGAAGCAGATCACGCGCTGCACGCTCGGCACGCGGGCGGCGGCGGCGCGGGCGATGCTGCCCGTGTCCACGGACTTGCCGCGGCGGTGCAGGTGCTCGACGGCGAAGAGCACGCGGGCCTGGCAGGACTCGATGCGCTCGACGACAGCGGATTCGCCGTAACCGCAGAAGATGGGGACGAAGCGGGCGCCGATTTTGAAGCACGCCATCATGACCTCGACGGTTTCGATGCGCATGGGCGCGTAGAGGGCGACGCTGTCGCCGAGGCCGACGCCCATGGACTTGAGCGCGCCGGCGCAGTCGTCCACGGCGGCCTTGAGATCGGCGAAGGTGCGCGTGCGGCGGTCCTCGGGGCGGTCGGAGTCGGTCTCGTAATAAAGCGCCACCTCGTCGCCATGGCCGTCGCGCACGTGGCGATCGATGCAGTTGTGGGCGATATTGACCTCGCCGTTGAGGAACCAACGGGTCCACGCGAACCCGCGAGAATCGTCCTTCACCTGCGTGTACGGCGTGAACCACTCGACCCCCATGTCCTGCATGGCCGCATCCCAAAACGCCGCGGTGTCGCGGACAGACTTCGCGTGCAGCTCATCCTGAGACGCACACCCCTGCGCCCGCATAAAGCGAGCGAGATGGGAGTCTTTGGTCCAGGGATGGTCGTCAGGATGCCAGAGGTAGGATGGGGTAGTCATTTTTAACCACGGATTACACGGATGGCACGGATAGCTGTTAACGTACGATGCGTTTCCAGCGCAGGGTGGCGTGCTTGAAGTTGAGGAGGAGGGCGACCTGAAGCTGGGTGATGTTCAGGTAGCCGATCATCTGGGCAGTGTGGGCTTCGTTGAAGTCGGTAACGACTTTGGGGTCGGCGATCACAACATCGTCCACAATCAGGTCCGGAATCAAGGTCCCAATCTCCTTGCCCTCATAGGTCACGGGATACTGGCGCTGCTGATCGACCTTGTGCCCGCGCTTGGCCAACTCAATGACCAGCGCGCGTTCATAAAGCTTCTCATCCAATCCCGGTTTCAGGTGGTTCAACACGGCAATCGCCGCGCCGATGACCGCCTCGGTTATCTCCCGGTGCCGCATCGTCCAATCCGTGCAATCCGTGTAATCCGTGGTTCAAATCTCCGTCACACGAGTTCCACACAAACCGCGAGGCCTTCGCCGCCGCCGATGCAGATGGCGGCTAGGCCGCGCTTGAGGCGGCGTTCGCGGAGGGCGGCGATCAAGGTTACGAGGATACGGGCGCCGCTGGCGCCGATGGGGTGGCCGAGGGCGATCGCGCCGCCGCGGACGTTCACCTTGTCCGCCGGCACGCCGAGTTCCTGCATGAACGCCATCGGCACAACGGCGAAGGCCTCGTTGACCTCCCACAAGTCCACGTCGCCCACGCCCCACCCCGCCGCCGCCAGCGCCTGCTGCGCGGCCGGGACGGGCGCGGTGGTGAACCATACGGGCTCCTGCGCGTGGGCGCCGAAGGCCACGAGGCACGCGATGGGCTTGAGGCCCTTCGCCGCGGCATACGCGGCCGTGGTCACGACGAGCGCGGCGGCGCCGTCGTTGAGCGACGAGGCGTTGGCCGGCGTGATGGTGCCGTCCTTCTGGAAAGCAGGCTTCAGGGTCGGGATCTTGTCGTACTTCACCTTGGCCGGACCCTCGTCGTGCTCGACCTTGGTGACGTTGCCCTTGGCGTCGGCGATTTCCACCGGCGTGATCTCGTCGGCGAACATTCCCGCCTTCTGCGCGGCGTTCGCGCGCTGGAAGCTCGCGACCGCATAGGCGTCCTGCTGCTCGCGCGTAAAGGTGTACTTGGCGGCGCATTTCTCGGCGCAGCTGCCCATGTGCAGGTTGCCGTACGGGTCCCAGAGTCCGTCGATGATCAGCGAGTCAATCACCTGCTGATGCCCGAGACGGAAACCATCGCGGGCCTTGGGCAGGAGGTACGGTGACTGTGACATGCTCTCCATACCGCCGGCGACGTAGACGGAGCCCATGCCGGCGCGCAGGGCGTGCGCGGCCTGCATGACGGATTGAAGACTGGAGCCGCAGACCTTGTGCACGGTGACGGCGCGGGCCGAAGAAGGGAGCCCGGCATGGATCGCGGCCTGGCGCGCCGGCGCCTGGCCCTGCCCGGCCTGGAGGACGTTGCCCATGAGGACATCGGTCACGTCGCCGGGCGCGACCCCGGCGCGGGCCAGCGCGCCGTTGATCGCCGCGGCGCCGAGGCGCGGCGCGGGAATGGACGCAAGGCCGCCCTGGAAGGCGCCGATGGGGGTGCGGGTGGCGGAGAGGATGACGAGGTCGGACATGGTGTGGGGTGATGGGTGATAGGTAATGGGTGATGGGGGCGCGGCCTTACCTTGGCCGCGTCAGACTGAATACGTCGCGCGTGGTCGCGTAGTTGTCGCCGCCCATGCGGGCGATGAGGTCGAGCTTGGCGGGGTCGGGCTTGCCGTCGGGGCCGAGGATGTCGTCGCGCAGGTGCGCGGTGCGGATGCGGCCGAAGACGACGTTGGCGGCGAGCGGGCCCTCGCCGATGTTGATGATGCGGTCGAGCACGCACTCGAACGCCACCGGTGCAGCCGCGACGCGCGGCGGGCGGATGGTCGTGGAGGGTGCGGCGGCGATGCCGAACTTCTCGAACTCGCTCTCGCCGTACGGCAGCAGCGCGGCGGTCTGGTTCATCTGCGCGGCGAGGTCGTGCGAGACGAGGTTAACGACGAACTCCGGCACGGCCTCGATGTTGCGCACGGTGTCCTTCTTCACGCCCTCGCGGTTGTTGACCGGGACGAACATGAGCGTCGGCGGGTTGGCCGTGATGCCCTGGAAGAAGGAGAACGGCGCGAGGTTGGTCTTGCCGTCGGCGGAGATGGTCGAGACCCACGCGATGGGCCGCGGGAGAATCGTGGAGATCATCCACTGGTAAGCGTTGCGCACGTCGAGGCCGGCGAAGTCGAGCTGCATAGGGATTGGGGGAAGGAGACAGGAAAGCGGAGGGGGAGACAACCTTTAGGACGGCCCGAGGCCTTGCGTGGGTAGGGCCCGGCCTCCGGACGGGCCGCGTTGGGCATGCGCACGCCGATCCGCCCGTCCGGAGGCCGGGCGCTACCCAAATACCTAGCCCAGCCAGCTCAGCGGGTAAGCCGGGTCGTCCATTGCGAGGGCCTGGGCGGTGAGCTCGAGGGGCTGGGCGGTGTCGAACATCACGGCGAGTTCCTCGGTGCGGGTGGCGGCCATGCTTTTCAGCGTGGTGCCGGGATGCGGGCCGTGGGGGATGCCCTGCGGGTGAAGAGTAAAGGAACCGGGCTCGACGCCCTTGCGGGAGCCGAACTCGCCGCGGACATAGAACAGCACCTCGTCGGCCTCGGTGTTGTCGTGCGCCCACGGGACCTTGATGGCCTCGGGGTGATGGTCGAGGTAGCGCGGGGCGAAGGTGCAGATGACGAAGCCGTTGATCTCGAAGGTCTGGTGCACCGGCGGCGGCAGGTGCACGGTGCCAGTGAGCGGCTCGAAATCGTTCGCGTTGAAGGTGAACGGATACAGGCAGCCATCCCAGCCGACGACGTCGAAGGGATGGCTCGCGAGGATGTTCTTGGTGAAGCGACCGCGGTCCTTGGTGAGCACGGCGAAGTCGCCCTCGTCGTCGCACGGCGCGAGCTCGGTCGGCCCGTGGAAATCGCGCTCGCTGTACGGCGCGCCGAGGCGGATCTGCCCCTCGGGGTGCAGGTAGCGCGCGGGGATGCGCACGGGGTGGGCCGACTCGAGGATGAGGTAGTCCTCCTGCGCGATGTCGTCGGGCACGAGGCGGTAGATGGTGCCGCGCGGAATGACGATGTAGTCGTCCTGCCGGTAGCGCAGGCGGCCGAAGGTGCTCTCGAGCCAGCCGGCGCCGCGCCAGACGAAGATGACGTCGTCGCTGCGGCCGTTGCGGTAGAAATCATAGCCCGCCGCCATGGCGGTCGCGGGGCGGCAGCGGCTGCACGTGATGTCGGGGTTGAACATCAGCGGCACGCGGCCGGTGTACGGGTCACCTGCGCGGGCCATGGCGGCGGACTTGAGGTGGTGGTGCCGCAGGGGCGTCGGCGCGCCGGGCTGCAGCGTCCAGTCGGCGAAGCGCTCGACCGTCTTCACGCGGGTCGGCGGCTTGGTGTGGTAGAGGATCGCGTAGGCACGGTCGAAGCCCTCGGTGGTGACGACGTGCTCGTAGTGCAGCCCCTCGCCCTTGAAGCTCGCCGCAGCGTCGCGCGGAAACTTCACGTGGTGCTTGCGCGGGAGGGAGCCGAGGCGGAGGTAGTGCATGGGGGGAAAATCAGAGCGTCCCGCGCCGCGCCTGTTCGCGCTCGATGGCCTCGAAGAGGGCGCGGAAGTTGCCCTCGCCGAAACCGAGGGCGCGGCCGCGGCGCTGGATGACCTCGAAGAAGAGCGTCGGGCGCGTGAAGACGCACTTGGTGAAGAGCTGGAGCAGGTAGCCGTCGTGGTCGCGGTCGACGAGGATCTTGAGGCGCTTGAGCTCCTCCTTGTCCTCCTCGATGGCGCCGATGCGGGCGTCGAACTCCGCGTCGTAATAGGTGTCGGGCACGTCGAGGAACTCCTGGCCCATGCGGCGCATCTCGGCGACAGTCTTCATGATGTCGGGCGTGAGGAGCGCGATGTGCTGCACGCCGGCGCCGTTGTAGCGGTCGAGGAATTCCTGGATCTGCGAGTTGGCGGACGAGGGCTCGTTGATCGGGAGCTTCACCCAGCCGTCGGTCGGGCTGACGACCTTCGACATCAGGGCGCTGCGGCCGGTGTTGATGTCGAAGTGCATGAAGAGGTCGAAACCGAAGACGCGCTCGTAGAACTGCACCCACTCGTCCATGTGCTCCACGTTGGCGACGACGTGGTCGATCATCGCGAAGTGGATGTCGCCGTCCTCGACGACGCCCGGCACCGGCACGTAGCCGGGGGCGAAGCCGGTGTGCGGCTTGCGCTCGATGAAGGTGTGGATCGTGTCGCCGTACGCGGCGATGGCGGCGCCGTTGAACTCGGCGTGCTGGTCGAGCGCGCGCACGACCTTCGCCCCGCGGCGCCCGGCCTCGGCGAGGGCGTGGGCGGCGTCCTGCACGCGGAAGGCGACGTCGCGCACCCCGCAGCCGTGCTTGTCGAGATGCCAGCGCATGAAGTCGGCCTCGGGTCCGCGGCCCTGCGGCTCGGCGACGATGAAGTTGATGCGCCCCTGCCCCACGACGTGGGCCCGGCGGCCCTTCACGCCGGTCTTCTCGTCGGCGTAGAAGCGGGTGGCCATGCCGTACTTGTGGCGGAAGAAATCGCGCCACTGGTCGGCGTCGTCGACGATGAACTCGATGTGGTCGACGCCGCGGAGCCCGAGGGGGTTGGCGGCGGTTTTGCGGGCGACGGGCTTGTCGAAAAAAGTCGTGCTCATGTGGTGTGGCGGGGTGCCCCGCAATCTAGCGACGGGGTCCTCGGCGGTCCATCAGCCAAAGGGAGTAAGCCGCGGCTTGTGCTCGGGCGGGCGGTCCGTATGGTGCCGCCATGTCCTCGCGTCCTGCGATACCCCCGCCGGAAGGCGCGCCCCTGCGGCTGGCGCATTACGAAACCATGCTGGAAGAGGTGCCGGTCGGCCTGCTGCTGGTCGACCGCGACCTGCAGCCGCTGTGGTTCAACGCCGAGGCCGCGCGTGCGTGCGCGGTGTGGAATTTCGGCGAACGCAAGGCCGCGGCGCTGCGCGTGCGCGAGACCTTCGCCCTGCCGCCCGGGCTGGCGGCGGCGTGCCTGGCGCTCGCGGCGGACCACGCGGCGGGGACCGACACGAGCGCGCACCCGCGCGTGGTGAGCGACCACGGCCGCGGCCTGCACGCGCGCATCAAGCTGCACGCGCCGGGCGGGCCCGGCACGCCGCCGGCGTTTCACATTCAACTGGATTACCGCCGCCCGCGCGGTGACCGGCATCGTCCGCTGTCGCCCGGCGCCGTGGCGCTGCTCGCCCGCCTCTCGGAGCGCGAGCGCGAGGTCGCGATGCGCGTCCGCGAGGGCCTGCGCACGACCGAGATCGCCGCCGAGCTGCGCCGCAGCCCGCTGACGATCAAGACGCAGCTCGCCGCCATCTTCGCCAAGCTCGGCGTCCGCGGCCGGACGCGCGTGGCGGCATTGCTGAATCGGTGACCCGCGCGCAGCGCGCGGGAACGCTCAACGTTTAGCGCTCAGGTTTCATTGCGGCGTGTTCAGGACATAGGTAACGCGCCGTAGCTACGAGCGTGAGCGAGTGGAAATCCGGCTTCGCTGCCTGATGACCACTCGCTCACGCTCGTAGCTACACGACCAATACTTGAGCGTTAAGCGTTGAACGTTAAACGTTGAGCGTTGCCCCAGTGGCTATTTCGGGCGGGCCACGATCCGGTTGCGCAGGACGCCGATCTTTTCGATCTCGAGCTCGATCACGTCGCCGGGCTTGAGCCAGCCGCCCGTCTGCTCGGGGCCGAGCTCGAGGATGCAGCCCGTGCCGACGGTGCCGGTGCCGAGGATGTCGCCGGGGTGCAGCTCCGCGTCGCGCGCGGCCTGGGCGATGAGGCGGGGGATCGAGTAATACAGGCTGGCCGTGTTGCCGCGGGAGAGCTCGCGGCCGTTCAGGCGGGCGCACATCTCGAGCGAGAGTTTCTCGCCGCTGATGCGGTCGGCGAACTCGTCGCGCGTGACGAGCGCGGGCCCGAGGCCGGTCGCGAAGTCCTTGCCCTTGGCCGGCCCGAGGCCGACCGGCACCTCGGCGCGCTGGAGGTCGCGCGCGCTGAAATCGTTGAGAATCGTGAATCCCGCCACGTGCTCCCACGCCTGCGCGGGGGTGATGTCGCGGCCGGCGCGGCCGATGACGATGCCGAGCTCCAGCTCGTAATCGAGCTCCTGCGACCCGGCGGGCGCCCACACCTCGCCGTCGTGGCCGTTGAGCGCGCTTGGGTTCGAGAAATAGAACACCGGGATCTCGTACCACCCCGGCGCCATCTCCAGCCCGCGGCGGCCGCGGCAGGCCTTCACGTGCTGCTCGAACGCGTAGAAATCGCGGATCGACGGCGGGCGCATCACGGGCGGCAAAAAGGAAAACTCGCTCGGGCGATAACGCGGCCCGCGCCAATTCGCGGCGCGCTGCCCGAGGTGCGCCGTGTGCGCGAGCACCCAGGGCAGGCCATCCTCCAGCCGCGGCATCGGCCGGCCGGCGAGGCCGGCAAGCTCGATCCAGGTGCCATCGGGCGCGGCGGCCACGACGACGGGTTCGACACTGGCGCGGGGCAAAATGGTGGCGAGGCGCATGGTCGGCTGGGATCCTGCACCCATGCTGGTTGCAGCCCGACCAAGGGCGAAGCAAAAATCCGCCGCGCGCCATCGGCTCGAGGGCAGACGCACATATTACGCCATAAGGGCGATGGCCCCGCCGCGGGGGCGCTGTTAGCATGCGGCCAACGACGGCGTACCCCCGCCGCCCCACCCCACCCACCCTGGAGATGCTTTCCTCCCCTGCGCCCTCGTTCCCATCGTCCACGCCCAACCCCAGCCCGGGCGACGACCCGCGCTGCGTGCCGCACAAGCTCTCCACCCCGCTGCCGGTGGGCGATGCCTGTCTTTACCCTGACTACACCGAGGCCGAGCAGTCCGTCTGGCGCGACCTGTACGCGCGCCAGGCGGAACTGCTCCCCGGCCGGGCGGCCGACGAGTTCCTCACCGGCCTCGAGGCCCTCGCCCTTGAGTCGGACCGCATCCCCGCCCTCGCGGCCGTCTCCCGGCGCCTCCACCGCGCCACGGGCTGGCGCATCGCGCGCACGCCGGGGCTTCTCGATGCGCACGATTTCTTCGGCTACCTGGCGCAGCGCATTTTCCCCTGCACGGACTACATCCGCGGGCGCCACGAGCTCGACTACACGCCGGCGCCGGACTGTTTCCACGACATCTTCGGCCACACGCCGATGATCATGCACCCGCGCTTCGCCGACTTTTACCAGAAGATCGGTCAGGCCGCCGTCGCGTGCCGCGATGCGGCGGTCGAGGAGGGGCTGACACGCATCTACTGGTTCACCGTCGAGTTCGGCCTCATCCGCAACCCGGGCGGCCTGCGCATCTACGGCAACGGCATCATCTCGTCGTCCGGCGAGACCCTGCACAGCCTGACCGACAAGGTCGCGAAACACGCCGCCGTCCCCGAGCGCATCGCGCTGCAGCCTTACGACATCTGGCATTATCAGGACCCGCTGTTCGTGATCGATTCATTCGACGCGCTCGAAGCGGATTTCGTCCGCTGGGCCCGGGGGCACGGGCTACTGTAGGCGCGCATTCCGATCCGATCGCGGAATCGCGGAAGGGCGGAGGCACGGAATAGGATAACAGGATCGATTCCGCGTTTCCGTCCTTCCGCGTTTCCGCGATCAAGGACTGGGATCTCTTCGCGTCTCTTCGCGTCCTTCGCGGTTTCCCCTTACTCGCCTTACGCCCTTACCCCTTACCTCCCAGTCCAAGCTTGTCGCGCCCCGGCTGGGGTTGCTTTGTAGGGGAAACAGGGGAAAATCCCCGTATTCCCTGATGCGCCAACACCGCAAACAAGCTGCCTTCAGCATCATCGACGTGATGATGGGGGCGACCATTTTGGTGGTCGGGCTGATGGGGCTCATCCAGGCCGTCACCATCGGCTCCGAGATGCTGGCCACGGCGCGCCGGCAGACCTTGGCGGCGCAGATCCTGGACCAGGAGATCGAGAACCTGCGCTTCGAGACCTGGAGCACGATCGACGGTTATGCCGCCGGGCCGACGACCATCACGATCGACAGTCGCTTCCGGCAGGCCTGGAGCTCGGCGACCGCGTATGCCATCGGCGACGTCGTGAGCAGCAGCAACGTCTGGTACACCTGCACGGCGGCCCACACCAACAAGGCGGTGAGCAACGCCTCCTATTGGCGCCGAGCCACGGCCGCGGAGGCCGGCATCATGTCCGACACCAACGTCGCCCAGGGCGCGACCTACGCGCTCACGCGGACGGTGGCCGACGTCACCGGCGCCACCGACCTGCGCGAGGTGACCTTCACGCTGACCTGGACGGCCACGCCGAGCGGCCTCAACGCCCGCACCTACACCCGCACGAAGTCGGCGTATTTCGGCAAGTACGGGTTGAACCTGACGTTGCAGCGCTCGTGATGACCCGCCGTCCCCACTCCCGCGCCGGTTTCACCCTGGTCGAGCTGCTCGTGGGCATGACCCTCGCGCTCGTGGTGATGACGGCGGTGCTGTCCACGTTCGGTTTTCTCGGCCGCAACCTCAACCGCCTCGCCAACCAGCAGCAGCTCGAGTCCGAGGGTCGCCGCGCCCTCGCCTACTTCGCCCAGGACGTGCGCATGGCCAGCGGGTTGAGCAACCCCGGCGACGCGCAGCTCGAGCTGGCGGTGCCGGCCGGGACCGCCACGCGCAAGATCATCTATTACTACAACAGCGCGGCCACGGCGACGACCGTCAGCATCGGCGCGACCGGCGACCAGGTGAGCATCACGGCGCCGGGCAACTCGCTCGTGCGCTTCTACGAGAACACCGCCAGCCCGAACACCGGCAACACGGTCACGCTGCTGCGCAATCTCCTCAGCCTCGACTTCGACTACCGCGACGTGAGCGACAACGCCGTGACCGATTTCACCAACAAGGTCTCCAGCATCAAGAAGGTCGCGATGGAGTTCCGCTCCCAGACCGGCGTCGCCGGCAACGGCACGCGCACCCCCGTCTACCCGGGGGCGTCGCCGTTTCTGGCGATCCGCAACAAGGCCCTCCTCGAATGATGCGCCGCCCCTTCGCCAACGCCCGCGGATCGGTCGTCCTCGTCGCCCTGTGCTTCGTGGCCGTCCTGGCGATTGCCGTCACGACCTACCTCACGCTCAGCAGCCGGGCGATGAATTTCAGCGCCCGCTCTTACAACAACGGCCTCAGCGCCCAGCTTGCCGAGATCGGCATCGAGCTGGCGATGTCGTCGCTCAATAACAGCAACTGGACGAACTGGACCACCAGCGGCGCCACCGCCACGCGCACCCACACGCCGGCGACCAGCTACGGCCAGGGCATCACCGCCTCGGCGAAGATCCTGGTCACTAACCGCAATGCCTCGAGCTGGCGCAGCGCCACCACTTACGCCGCGGGCCATGCCGCTTGGTACCGCGGGCAGTGGTACCTCTGCACCAGCGCCACGGGGCCGTCCATCGTGCCGCCGCCACATGCGACCTCGAACTGGACCAGCGCGCCCGGGGAGTGGAGCGCCTACACGCCGTACGCGGCCGGCGACATCGTCATCGCCAATGACACGGTCTACCGCTGCCTCGTCGCCCACACCGGCAAGATCCCGCCGGAGTCGACGTATTGGACCACCTCCACCGCCGCCGCTTGGAGCGCCGCGACGGCCTACGCCGTCAACAGCACGGTCCTTTACGGCGGTACCGTCTACAAGTGCATCTCCGCCCACACCAACCAAGCACCGCCCAACACCACGTACTGGGCGGGCCCGCCGGTGATCTACGCCGAGGGCATCGTCGCGCTCACGGCCAGCACCCCGACCCAGCGCACCCAGCTCCGCGCCGAGGTCCAACCAGCCGCCTTGTTCCCCAATGCCGTCGGCGGATCGAATTCGAGCACCAGCATCAACATCGCCTCCAGCGGCACGATCGAGAGCTACAACTCCAACCTGCTCCAACATATCCCTTGGTCGACCTCGAAGAGTTACATAGCCGGCGACACGATTTTTCACCCAACAAGCGGGCAATTCTATCGCTCGCTTGTTGCCCACTACAATCGTGCCCCGACCATCTCCGGCACCATCAACGCATCGTTCTGGACCCCGAACAGATCTTCCCTTCCGGCCTGGGTCTCATCGAAGGACTACTCGGTCGGCGACATGGTCACATACATGGTCTCCGGCACCGGAAAAGCTTACCGATGCATTCTGGCCCATACCAGCACCCCAGGACGAACCCCCTCCGATGGCACCTACTGGCGAGAACAAGCACCCTACACCAACTGGAGTTCGTCAAAGTCCTATTCAGTAGGCGACCTGGTGTGCGACAGTTCTGGCGCGGTCTTTCGCTGCTTGTCTGCTCACACCAGCACCGCCTTTACCGGCACTCGCTCGACTTTCAATTCCAGCCTTTGGGGGCCTGCCACGACCTGGTTCGCACCTAAAACTTACGTGGTCGGGGATTTGGTTGCCTCGCCATCAGGCGCATTCCTTCGCTGCATTTCTGCACACACAAGCAACGCGACGACCCAATCGACGACTAACCTTTCGCTTTGGGAACCCACGGTCAACTGGGCGTCGGGAACAAGCTATGCGGTAGGCAACCTGGTGATGGCTCCAAACGGCGCGACTTACCGTTGTATCGCTGCTCACACCAGCGATGCCTCAAGCAACGCGACCGACAACGCTACGTTGTGGACTGCCGTTTCCGCCTGGAATCCCTACACGAGTTCATACGCGGACGTGATTGGCTACCCCCTGTGGGGATCCGGAATAGCCTACACCGTCGGCACCGTCGTGTACTACCAGCCGCCCGACATCAACGGGCACCCGAGTAGCGGCCAGCTCTATCGCTGCCGGTCCGCCCACACCAGCAGCTCCGGCACCAATCCGACCAGCACGACCTACTGGGAAGTGGGGTCGGTGGACTACGCGACGTGGACTTCGACCGGTTTCCGTGTCGGCGATGTCGTCTTTTATCCGGTCACTGGTCTGCTCTACCGCTGCAAGTTAACGCACACCAGCGGTCAGGCCCCGGCCAGCACCACCGTCACCAACACTACCTACTGGGAGCACACCAGTACGGACTACGCCGCGTGGTCCAGCAGCACGGCCTACGCGGTCGGCGACATCGTGTACCGCTCCACCAACCAGACCGTCTACCGCTGCATCAAGGCCCACACCAACCAGGCGCCGCCCAATGCCACGTACTGGTCCACGACGATGTACGGCTACTCCGCCGTCGTCGCGGCGCCGGCCGTCACGAGCTCGAGCACCGCCGTCATCCGCGGCTACGTCAACGCCACCACGACCTCCTTCGGCAGCAGCGCCGTGGTGCAGGGCCCGACCAGCGCCAGCTCGCCCAAGGTCGACCCCACGCGCGTGTTCAGCAATCCCTACGTCCCGCGGTTCGAGCCGCCGGACGCGTACTCGGACCTGAGCGGCCCCGGCATCAGCCTGCCCGACAGCGAGGGCAACGGCACCACCCTCTACGAGGGCGCCCGCACCCTCGGCACGCCCGGGGCCACGACGCCGACCGTGTACAACATCACGGGTACCTACACCGGCGGCGGCTGGTCCTCGACCTCCGGCCTCTACCTCGACAGCTCCACCGACGTCCTCACCATCGTCGGCCCGGTCATCCTCAACGTCTCGGGCATCCTCTACACCAACAGCGGCCGCATCATCGTCGCCCCCACCGGCTCGCTCGAGATCTACTTCCACGGCAGCCAGCTCTACATCGGCAACAGCACGAGCGGCACCGGCGGCGGCATCATCAATCAGACCTTCGACCCGGCCAAGACGCTGCTCGTCAGCGGCAGCACCTACAACTCCTCCAGCTACCACTACTTCTGGTCGCGCCTCCCCTTCCACGGGCTGATCTACATGCCCGACGCCTACCTCCACAAATGGAACAGCGGCTTCAACGGCGAGATCTTCGGCGCCGTCTCCGCCAAGACCGTCTACTTCAACCACGCCGCCACGCTCGACTACGACCTGGCCCTGCGCACCGCCGGCGGCCTCGGCACCTACGTCGAGCAGCCGTTCCAGGTCGTCTCCTGGCGGGAGCTCACCGACCCCGCCGACCAGGTCTCGCTCTGACGCAGGTCCAGCCCCGCCCCACTTCGCGATTGCTACTCCCGGCCCTTCCGTGACATCCGTGTTCGCCAACGCCCTCTCCCGGCCGATCCGCGTGCGTCGCGCCTCGTGAAACTTCCCTCCCTCAACCTCTCTCGCCAGACCCGGAGCGGTGTCCTCTTCAACCACACGGACAACCAGCTCCAGCTCGCGCGCCTGCGCCTGAGCCAGACGCCGGTCCTCATGGACGCGCTGGCCGAGGTCCCGCCGACCGACGGCCAGGAGGTGGAGCGCTGGACCGAGGCCCACGTGCAGGAAAAGGACAGCCGCGGCCGCCTGCCGGCCTACTGCGGCTTCCACCCCGTCGAGCGCGTCATCGCCCGCGTCCAGATCAACACCCGCCGCCTCGCCGAGCCCGACTACCTCGCGGCCCTCGTCGCCGAGCAGGCCAAGATCACCTCGGCCAAGGAATGGCTCATCCGCGTGCTCAACCCCATGGACGGCACGCCGCTGACCAACGACGGCACGATCCGCCCCGGCCTCCTCTTCGGCGTGCCGTGGTCCGCCATCCGCGTCACCCAGGAGCGCCTCCTCGACCTCGGCCTGCGCCCGCGCGGCCTCGAGGTGACGACCCTGCCGCTGCTCGGCATCCTCACCCAGCATATCGCCCAGACCGGCTACCGCCACGCCGTCGCCGTGTGCGAGATCGAGCGCGACCAGACCCGCGTCTACATCATCGCCAAGGACGGCATCCACACCCTCTCGCCCCTGCCCTTCGGCCTCGCCTCCGTGATCGAGACGGCCATGAAGGAGCTCAGCACGCCCGACCTCGCCGCCGCCCGCGCGCAGCTCGAGGAGCCCGATGAGTTCACGCTCGAGCAGGGCCGCCGCCTCGTCCGCCTGATCGCGCGCCACCTCAAGCCCGCGGTCGACCAGTTCGAGCTGCAGACGGGCCACCGCATCGACGAGCTCTACTGCGGGCAGGTGCCCGACCGCCTGCACTGGCTGTGCCGCAAGCTGGGCGAGGCCGTCGACCTCCCCCTGCTCGAGCCCGCCCTCCAGGCCGCGAGCGTGCACTTCCTCACCGAGGGCGCGGCCGTCGGCCAGCAGTGGCTCGCCGCGCTCAGCCTCCTCACCACCTTCAACCTCACGCCCGCCGGCGGCAGCCGCGCCCCGACGCCGGTGGCCGACCTCCCCGCGGCCGGGGCCGCCTGGCACTTCGACTGCCGCCTCGTCGCCGAGCTGCCCGAGGACAGCGTCGTCGGCACCCGCTTCCTCATCAACGCCATCTTCGGCGGCATCACCCTCGGCATCGGCCTCGGCGCCGGCTGGCTCGCCTACACGAATTTCGAGCTGCGCCGGCAGGTCAACGTCTGGGAAAAGCGCATGGCCGACAACGCCCAGGTGCTGCAGGAGATCGCCGCGGTGCAGCGCGACTTCGCCCGCGACAGCGCGCGCCTCGACGAGGCGTACAACCTGATGCACCAGCCCATGGCGGTCTCCGAGCTCACCACCCTGCTCGGCGAGAGCCGCCCGGCGCAGGTGACCTTCGAGCTGATCGAGACCGGCGGGCCCGAGGTCATCGTGCTGCGCGGCAGCCTGCGCGACTCGTCCGAGCGCGCCAGCCGGCTGCTCGGCGCCTACGTCGACCAGCTCCGCGCCCACCCGCGGCTCGGGCCGCTCTGCCGCGAGATCGTCCTCACCAGCCTCGAGCGCCGCGAGCTCGACGACTCCCTGTCGTTCGAGATCACGTTCCGGCTCCACGCCCCGGCCACCCCCGCGCCATGAAGCCGCCCGCCGCCACCTTCCTCCGCCGGAACCTCTTCGCCGTCGTCTGCAGCGTGACCATGGTCGTGCTGCTCGGCGCCGGCTGGTGGCTGTGGCACGATCTCAGGCACCAGGAGGACAACCTCCAGGCGCGCACGCTCCAGGGCGAGGCCGAGCTCGAGACGATCGCGATGAGCCCGCTCCTGCGCGAGGCCCTCGCCCAGACCCGCGCCACGGTCGACCGCGTCAACCGCAACCTCGCCGTCGAGAGCAACCTCGCCGACAACCTCTGGTATTTCTACAAGCTCGAGGAGCAGACCAAGGCCCGCATCCGCGGCCTCAACCAGCTCGCCACCAGCGGACCCGGGCAGGACTCCCGGGCCGAGTACAAGCCGATCCCCTACACGATGGAGGTCAGCGGCACCTTCGCCCAGGTGATGGACTTCCTGCAGAACCTCGAGTCCGGGCCCCGCCTCGTCAAGGTCCGCGGCTTCACGTTCCGCCGCGGCGAAACCGGCACCGACACCGTCGTGCTCCAACTCGACCTCACCGTCCTCGGCAAGGCATGAACCTCTCCCGCGCCATTCTCCTCGGCCTCGCCACCCTCGCCGCCGCCCCGCTCGCCGGCGCCCAAGTGGTGAACGCCAAGTCCATCAAGCGCGCGCAGGAGCGCATCGCCGCCCTCTACCAGCGCCACGACCAGCGCGCCCCCGCCCCCGGCGAGCGCGGCAACCCCTTCCGCGTCGGCGGCGAAATCCCCGCCACCCCGCAACCCTCAGCCGGCGGCGAGGTCGTCTCCGACGCCTCGCGCGACGAGCTCCTGCTCCGCCAGGCCGCCGCCACGATCAAGGTCACCGGCGTCGTCAACGTCGCCAACCGCATGCACATCGCCGTCGACCGCTCCACCTACCGCGAGGGCGGCGTCATCCCCGTCCAGCTCCCGGGCGAGATGGTCTTCATCCGCGTCACGGAAATCACCCCCCGCAGCGCCGTCCTCCGCCTCCGCGAGGCGGAACTCACCATCAAGTTCTGAATCCGGCCAGGGTTTCTAGCCACGGATCGCACGGATTCGGCGTATGGGACGTCAAAGGATGGCCACAAAAGGCACAAGAGGCACATAAGGATCAGGGCTTCTTGTGCCTTCTGCGCCTTATGTGGCTATCCCACCACGCTTCATCCGCCGGATCCGTGGAATCCGTGGTTTAGAATTCATGATCCCGGTCAAGGTGGCCTGCGCCGAGGTCTGACATCATTGCCCGCATGAACGATCGCTCCACCGGTCCCCGCGAACTGCTTCTGCCGAAGGAACACGGCAGCTGGTCGCTGGCCTTCGAGCCTGTGGCCCTCGGGCTGCTCGTCGCGCCCTCATGGGCCGGCGCCGCGCTCGCGCTGGCGGCGGCGGCCGGGTTTTTCCTGCGGCGACCGCTCAAGCTCGCGGTCACGCTGCCGGACGACGATCCCCGCCGCGCCGCCGCGCGGCCCTGGGTGGCCATCCTCCTGCTCGCCGCGCTGACCGGGCTCGCCGGCGCCGCGCGCCTCGGCGCGTTCACCGCCCTCTGGCCCCTCCTCCTCGCCGCGCCCTGCGGCCTCTTCTTCGTCTGGTTCGACCTGCGCCAAGGCATGCGCGAGGCCGAGGCTGAACTCGCCGGCAGCGCCGCCTTCGCCGTGCTCACCGCCGCCTTCGCCACCCTCGCCAGCTGGCCCGCCCCCGCCGCCCTCGCCCTCGCCGCCGTGATGCTCGCGCGCAGCGTCCCCACGGTCGTCACCGTCCGCACCTACCTGCGCCTCGGCAAGGGCCGCCCGGCCAGCGTTGCGCCCGCGCTCGCGTCCGCCGGCCTTGCCCTCGCCCTGATCGCGGCGCTCGCGCACCGCGAACTCGTCCCGGCCGCCGCCGTCATCGTGGCCGTCGCATTGACCGTGCGCACCGCCTGGCTCGTCACCGGCCTGCGCCCCGCCTGGCCTGCCAAGCGCGTCGGGATCCTCGAGGCCGTGCTCGGCGTCGCGATGCTGGCGACGCTGGCGGCGGCGTATTGAGGAGAAAACTCTTTCTCTTTCCTCTTTATCTTTCTCCCGCCGGAGGCGCGCCGGGGAAGATCGTACTCGTTCTCGTTCTCTTTCTCGTGTCCATCGGGTCGAGAACGAGAACGATTACGAGAACGAGTACGATTGATGGACTCGATCCTCCTGACTAAAGAGAAAGATTAAGAGAAAGAGAAAGATCCGGGCCCCCACCCCCCGCCCGCTTTGCTTGACCTGCATCAAGGCACCTTTTCCCCACCCCGCGTACAGTAACCCCATCACCATCGTTCCACCATGATGCCCACACCCAACCTCCCCACCAAGGCCGCGGCGCTCCTGCTCGGCCTTGCCCTCGTCCTCCCCGCCCTGCGGGCCAGCGAAGGTCCGACCGAGACCCAGGGTCGCGTCAACCTCCCGCCCGACGTGCTCGCCCTGCCGGTCGAGCAGGCCATCCTCACCGCGCCGCCGCACGTGCCGCCGCCAATCACGCGCCAGCACGCCGCCCGCGTCGTCGTCCACCTCGAGGTGCGCGAGGAGATCATGCGCCTCGCCGACGGCGTCGAGTACACGTTCTGGACCTACGGCGGCACCGTCCCCGGCTCCTTCATCCGCATCCGCGAGGGCGACGTCGTCGAGTTCCACCTCGACAACCACCCGTCCTCGAAGCTCCCGCACAACATCGACCTCCACGCCGTGACCGGCCCCGGCGGCGGCGCCACCTCGACGTTCACCGCCCCCGGCCACTCGTCGCAGTTCACCTTCAAGGCCCTCAACCCCGGCCTCTACGTCTACCACTGCGCCACCGCCCCCGTCCCGATGCACATCGGCAACGGCATGTACGGCCTCATCCTCGTCGAGCCCAAGGGCGGCCTGCCCAAGGTCGACCGCGAGTACTACGTGATGCAGGGCGAGTTCTACACCACCGGCCGCTACGGCGAGGAGGGCCTGCAGTCCTTCGACATGGCCAAGGCCATCGACGAGCGCCCGCCCTACGTCGTGTTCAACGGCGCCGTCGGCTCCCTCGTCGGCGACAAGGCCGTCACCGCCAAGGTCGGCGAGACCGTCCGCATCTACTTCGGCGTCGGCGGCCCCAACGTCACCTCCTCCTTCCACGTCATCGGCGAGATCTTCGACAAGCTCTGGCCCGAGGGCGGCACGAAGTACGTCCAGGAAAACGTCCAGACCACGCTCGTCCCCTCCGGCGGCGCCACGATCGTCGAGTTCAAGGTCGACGTCCCCGGCACCTTCATCCTCGTCGACCACTCCCTCACCCGCGCCTTCAACAAGGGCGCCCTCGGCATGCTCAAGGTCGACGGCGCCGAGGACCGCGTGATCTACTCCGGCAAGGAAGTCGACGCCGTCTACCTCGGCTCGCAGGCCGAGGCCGGTTCCGAGTCCTCGCGGCGCGAGGCCGAGCTCAAGGCCAAGATCGCGGCCGAGATCCGCTCCAATCCCGCCATTGCCGGCCTGACTAAGGAAATGCAGATCGAGAAGGGCAAGCAGGTCTACATGGGCCTCTGCTTCGCCTGCCACCAGGCCGACGGCAAGGGCCTCCCCGGCGCCTTCCCCCCGCTGGCCAACTCCGACTACATGCTCGCCGACCGCGACCGCGCCGTCCGCGTCGTCCTGAAGGGCCTCTCCGGCCCCGTGACCGTCAACGGTGTCACCTTCAACAGCGTCATGCCCCCGCAGGAAGCCGTCCTCACCGACCAGCAGGTCGCCGACGTGATGACCTACGTCTTCAACGCCTGGGGCAACTCCGGCGACGCCTTCAAGGTCGACCACGTGAAGGCCATCCGCAACGAAACCCGGTAAACTCAATACCGTTTAACCACGGATTGCACGGATGACACAGATCCAAATGCATGGATAAACCACGAAGGCCGCGAAGTTACGCGAAGGACCATACAAAAACTTGGATCGTCTTCGCGAAACTTAGCGCCCTTCGCGGTTCAAAACTCATCCGTGAAATCCGTGCCTGCCCTCCGTAGCCTTGGCGAAGGAGGGGAATCCGTGGTTAAAAACCAACGCCCCATGCGCCTCACCGTCCCACGCTTCACTGTCCTCCTCCTCGCCGCGGCCCTCGGTCTCGGTGCGGCGGAGCCGGTGGCCCTGGTGACGATCCCGGCCGGGACGTATGTGCCGCTGCAGCGCTCGGTGAAGGATGAGCCCGAGGTGAAGGTCGCCGCCTTCCTCCTCGACGCGCGCCCCGTCACCAACGGCGAGTTTCTCGCCTTCGTCACCGCGAATCCCAAGTGGCGCCGCTCGCAGGTCAGCCGGCTCTTCGCCGACGCTTCCTACCTCGAGCACTGGGCCGGCGACCTCGAGCCCGGCCCCCGGGCCCCGCTCGACGCCCCTGTCGTCCGCGTGTCGTGGTTCGCCGCCCGCGCCTACGCCCGCGCCCACGGCAAGCGCCTCCCGACCACCGCCGAGTGGGAGCTCGCCGCCGCCGCCGGCTACACGCGCCCCGACGGCGCCAACGACGAGGAGCTCAGCCGCGACCTCTACGCCTGGCTCGCCCGCCCGGTCCCCGCCGTTCACCGCGCCGTCGCCACCGGCCGGCCCAACCTCCACGGCGCCTACGACCTCCACGGCCTCGTCTGGGAATGGGTCGACGACTTCAACACCGCCATGGTCACCGGCGAATCCCGCGGCGACTCCGGCCTCGAGCGCGACCTCTTCTGCGGCGCCGGCGCCGTCGGCGCCAAGGACACCTCCAACTACGCCGCCTTCATGCGCTCGGCCCTGCGCTCGTCGCTGAAGGCCAACAACACCACGACCTCGCTCGGCTTCCGCTGCGCGAAGTGAATTACGAGTTACGATTTACGAATTACGATCATGCACCTGAAATCTCTCCTCCTCGTCGCCTTACTCCTCACCGGTAGGAGCCTGCTTGCAGGCGATGCTGCGCCTCCATCGCGTGCAAGCACGCTCCTACCCGAGGCGCCCAAACCCGCGTGTTGCAAGCCCGCGCCCAAGCCCGCCTGCTGCCCGGCCACACCGGCACCCGCCGAGGCCGCGCTGCCATTCACCGCGGAGTCGCTCTACCAGCTCGACGTCTCGTTCACCGACGACACCGGCAAGGCCTTCAACCTCGGTGAACTCCGCGGCCGCCCGGTCGCCCTCAACCTCTTCTTCGCCTCCTGCGGCTACGCCTGCCCGCTCACGGTGACCGACCTCCTCTCGGTGCAGGCCAACCTCCCGGCCGACGTGCGCGAGCGCGCCGTCTTTGTCCTCGTCAGCTTCGACACCGAGCGCGACACCACCGCCGTCCTCGCCCAGTACCGCCAGCAGCGCCAGCTCGACGGCAACTGGATCATCCTGCGCGGCACCGACGACGCCGTGCGCGAACTCGCCGCCCTCGTCGGCGTGAAGTACAAGCGCGAGGCCGACGGCTCCTTCGCCCACTCCAACGTCGTCACCATCCTCAACGCCCAGGGCGAGATCGTCCACCAGCGCCTCGGCCTCCGCGGCGGCCTCGAGGAAACCGCCGCCGCCCTGGCCCGGTAAACCCGCCAGCCCGTCGAAAAAAGAATTCCTTACAGGAGGTAGCAGAGGAAACGGAGAATTCACTCCCCGCGATGATCGTCCTCCGTTCTCTCCGTTCCCTCCTGTAAAATCCGGACTTCCATGTCCTGCCTCTCGTTAAAAACCCTGCAGCGCTCCCTCGGCGCCCTCGCCCTCCTGGGCTCCAGCGCCTTCGCCGCGGCCCCCGCCTCCTTCGCCGAGGCCCTGCAGCAGGGCAAGGTGTCGCTCAACGCCCGCCTCCGCTTCGAGGGCGTCGAGCAGACCGGCCTGCAGGACGCCGAGGCGCTCACGCTGCGCACGCGCCTGGGCTTCGCCCCCGCGCCGTACCAGGGCTGGAAATTCCTCGTCGAGGCCGAGAACATCACGGCGGCCGACGGTGACAGCTACAGCCAGTCCGGCCTCAACGCCGGCGGCGCCGGCCAGGCCGTCGTCGCCGATCCCGAGACCACCGAGTGGAACCAGTTTTTCGTCGCGTACACCCGCGACCAGACCACGGCGTCCGTCGGGCGCCAGCGTCTCGTCCTCGACAACGCCCGCTTCATCGGCGACGTCGGCTGGCGGCAGAACATGCAGACCTTCGACGCCTTCGTCCTGACCGACAAGTCGCTGCCCAAGACCACCCTTACCTACGCCTACCTCGACCGTATCCACCGCGTCTTCAGCCACCGTCACGCGCAGGGCCGCTGGGATTCCGAGTCGCACGTCCTCAACGCCAGCTACGCCGGCTGGGCCGCGGGCACCCTCACCGGCTACGCCTATCTGCTCGACTTCGACAACGCCGCCGCCAACGCCTGCGCCACCACCGGCGCGAGCTTCGCCGGCAGCCGCCCGCTCGACGACGGCCTGCAGGTCACCTACCGCCTCGAGGCCGCCACGCAGTCCGATTACGGCTCCAGCACCCTCAGCTACACCGCGACCTACACGGCGCTCGAGCTCGGCCTCGCCCAGAAGGCCAACAGCCTCGGGCTCGGCTACGAGGTGCTCGGCTCGGACCACAACGTCGGCTTCAAGACCCCGCTCGCCACGCTCCACGCCTGGAACGGCTGGGCCGACCTCTTCCTCGCCACGCCCAACGCCGGCCTGCGCGACACCTACGCCAAGGCCACGGCCAACCTGCCCGCGGGCCTCGCGCTCACGGCCTTCCACCACTGGTTCGAAGCCGACACCGGCGGCGCGCGCTACGGGCGCGAGTTCGACCTTCAGCTCACGCGCAAATTCGGCCCCCGCTTCACCGCCCTCGCCAAGTTCGCCGACTTCCGCCGCGACCTCACCACCCTGCCCGACGTGAAAAAGGTTTGGGCCCAGGTGGAGTTCATCTTCTGATCAACCGCATCCCATGGCTGCCCCCAAATTCAAGACCTTCGACGTCCGCCCGCTGCTCGCCCGCGGCGAGGAACCCCTCCCGCTCATCCGGTCGCGCGTCGATGCCCTGGCCCCCGGCCAAGGCGTGACCATCGTCGCGCCCTTCATGCCCGCCCCGCTCATCGAGCTGCTCAAGAGCGAGGGCTTCCAGTCCACCATGGAACACCGCGCCGACGGCGCGTGGGCCGTGAACTTCTGGCGGGAATGATGCCCTTGTAGGAGCCTGCTTGCAGGCGATCCCGGGTCACACCCGCGGCGCCGCGCCCACTCGCCTGCAAGCAGGCTCCTACCTCCGGCTCCTGTGCCTTGACCTCGATTGGTCCGTCACCTGTATTAGCCCCGCATCATGGCCGCGATTAGCCCCCGCCTCCGGATCTTCCTCCTGCTGTCGCTGACCTGCACCGCCGGGCTCTTCGCCGGGCTCGGCACCTACACGTTCACCTACGCGCACGGGCTGTCGTACTTCTCCAACGACCCGCGGGCCTGCATGAACTGCCACATCATGCGCGAGCACTTCGACGGCTGGCAGAAGTCGCCGCACCACGCCGTCGCCACCTGCAACGACTGCCACACCCCGCGGAACTTCGTCCTCAAATACCTCAGCAAGGCGGAGAACGGCTTCTGGCACTCGAAGGGCTTCACCCTGCAGGACTTCCATGAGCCGATCATGATCCGCCGGCACAACTCCGCCGTCCTCCAGGCCAACTGCGTGCACTGCCACCAGCAGATCGTCGACGGCATCAACACCCACGCCGGCGACCGCCAGCACATGCTCGACTGCGTCCACTGTCACCGCGAGGTCGGGCACGGCCCGACCCGCTGAACTTCAATCCGGTATTAATAGGGAACTCAGGAAAACGGGAAAATACCTGACGCCCAATCCCCTGATTTCCTGATTTCCACATTCCCTTTATCCCCATGAAAACGACTGATCGCCGCGGCCTCGCCCTCTGGGTCCTCATCCTCCTCCTTGCCGCCACCGCCGGTGGCACGTTCCTGATTTTGATGCTGTACCAGAACATCGTGGCGCGGAAGGCCGAGGCCACGAAGGACGTGTTCCGCGTCGTCGAGGTCAGCGACCAGACGATCGACCCCGCCATCTGGGGCAAGAACTACCCGCGCCAGTACGACAGCTACAAGCGCACGGTCGACACCGAGCGCACGAACCACGGCGGCAGCGAGGCCTTCCAGCACCTCGACGAGGATCCGGTCTGGCGGCGCCTCTTCGACGGCTATGCCTTCGGCGTCGATTACCGCGAAGAGCGCGGCCACGCCTACATGCTCATCGACCAGCGCGAGACCGAGCGCGTGAAGAACTTCAAGCAGCCCGGCGCCTGCCTCCAGTGCCACGCCTCCACCCTCAACGCCTACATCGAGCAGGGCATCAAGGCCGGCGTCCCCGCGGGCAAGGAGCACTGGGAGGAGCAGATCCAAAAGGGCTTCGAGGTCGTCTGCGCCATGCCGTACAGCGAGGCCACCCAGCTCGTCGAGCACCCCGTCTCCTGCATCGACTGCCACGACGCCGAGAACATGAACCTCCGCGTCAACCGCCCGGGCTTCCTCAACGGCATCCGCGTCCTCGCCGACTCCGACTACCCGACCCCGCACCTCCCCAGCATCGAGCGCTGGCGCCGCGACGGCCGCCCGGGCCGCTACGAGCCCAATATCATGGCCACGCGCCAGGAGATGCGCTCCATGGTCTGCGCCCAGTGCCACGTCGAGTACTACTTCAAGGGCGAGGGCAAGCTCGTCACCTATCCCTGGCACAAGGGCCTCAAGGTCGAGCAGATCGAGGCCTACTACGACGAGGTGAAGCACGTCGACTTCAAGAACAAGGAGAGCGGCGCCCCCGTCCTCAAGGCCCAGCACCCCGAGTTCGAGCTGTGGAGCCAGGGCATCCACGCCCGCGCCGGCGTCTCCTGCTCCGACTGCCACATGCCCTACGTGCGCGAGGGCGCCATCAAGGTCAGCAACCACCACGTGCGCTCGCCGCTCCTCAACGTCGCCCAGGCCTGCCAGACCTGCCACCGCGTGCCCGAGCAGGAGATCAAGGCCCGCGCCCTCCTCGTGCAGGACCGCAACGTCGCCCTCCTCAACCGCGGCGAGCAGGCCGTCATCGGCCTGATGGACGCCATCGCCGCCGCCAAGGAGCGCGGCGCGACCGATCCCCAGCTGCAGGCCGCGCGCGACCTCCAGCGCAAGGCCCAGTGGCGCCTCGACTTCATCTCCGCAGAAAACTCCATGGGCTTCCACGCCCCGCAGGAGGCCGCCCGTATCCTCGCCGAGGCGATCGACTACGCCCGCCAAGGCGAGATCGCCGTCGCCCGCACCGCGCAACCCGCCGCCGTCGCGCAGGACTAGGCGCCCACCGCCCGAGCACACCCCATGTAGCCACGAGCGTGAGCGAGTGGAATCTGGGCAGCGTGCGCCGACCAACCACTCGCTCACGCTCGTAGCTACGTCGCCCGCCTCAGATCTCGTACTCCGCCGACTTCGCCGCCGCCCGTCCACGCGCCCGGCGCGGCCGCTGCAGGCAGATCTGGTCGAGCACCGACAGCTCGCGCTGCGCGATGCGCCGCACCGCAGTGCAGAGTTCCGTCACCGCCGCGACCCGGGCCGTCGCGTCCAGTTTCGGCCGCTCCGCCTGGATCTCGATCAGCGTCTCCATCAGCGCCTGCTCGAGCGCGAAGTAATAGACCCGCATCGGATTGCAGTCGCAGCGGCAGCGCGGCCGGGAGCACAGCGGCTCGGGCGGACGCTTGGGCAGGGCCGCCAGCACGGCGTCCAGCGTGCGGTCGAACATGAAGACGAGCGTGTCCGGATTCGCCAGCGGCGTCTCCACGCGCTCGATGCGCAGCAGGGTGTCCCAGCGGGCGCGGATCTGCGGCCGCCGCTCCTGCAAAGCCTGGAGCAGGGATTTGTCCATTCAGCGTTACGGCGCCCCCCCTCCCGGGCTTTGTCACGCAATACGTGACAAAGCCGGGGAGGGGGGGGGCGCGGATCAGTTGGCGGGTTCGGTCACCTGGGTGAGAAGCATCGAGAAGGCCTCGGGGGCCTGCACGGCGTGCGGGGCCCCGGGCGGGAGATGGAGCAGGTCGCCGGGCTTGAGCGTGTGCGCCGTCGGGCCGACCGTGAACTTGCACGTGCCGGTGAGGATCTGCACGAAGGCGCGCGCCTTGCTGGTGTGCTCGGAGAGTTCCTGGCCGGCGGCGAAGTGGAAGAGCGTGAGACGCAGGCCCGGCGTGGTGATGACCGCGCGGCTGACGATGCCGTGGGCGACGTTCTGCACCGGCTCGAGCAGCGAGCAGACGCCGGATTCAGCGGGGGCGAGGAGGGTGTTCTTTTTCATGGGAAATATCTCTACGAGCCGAACAGCGGGTAACCGCCCAGGCGCAGGCTCGCGCCGGCGAAGGTGAAGAGGACGCCGAGGATCGTGACGCCGACAATGTGCGCGCCCAGGACCGGGATGTTGTCGTCGCGCAGGCGCGGGATGACCCGGGTCTTGGCGTGGATGGCCAGGCCGACCGTGGCCGCCAGGAAGAGCAGCTTGAGGTGCACCATGTGCGCGTGCGGCGAATCGCCGAGCCAGTTGGCCGCCGAGCCGAGCAACCGGTGCGCCAGCCACAGGCCCGTGAGGATCTGCACGGCCAGCGCCGGCATGCCGAGGCGCTCGTAGCCCTGCTCGAAGTCGGTGATGATCGAGGCCTTCCGCGCCTTCAACGCCCGCGGCAGGATCGTGGTTGCGAGCACCAGATGCCCGCCCACCCAGATGGTGGCGCCAAGGATGTGGAGGCAAAGCAGGGTGTAATACGTGACCATGCGCGCCCAATCTACCCATCCGCGCCCCGCCCCGCCTTGACGCAGGTCATGCTTTGGTCGCGAACTCGGAACTGAAGGAACGCTGATCTGCGCTCATCCACGCTGATAATCGGGCAGGCTATGGGCGAGGATCAGCGCAGATCAGCGTTCCCCCTAGGGCTCGAGACGGAAGCCGTGGCCCGGCTCGTAGAACAGCACCCGCTGGTAGCGCTCCTGCACCTCGATCTCTTCCTGCCAGGTCTGAGTCGCGGCGCCCGTGCCCAGCGTGATCGCCACGCGGTGCTTTCCCGGCGTCAACGGCACCCGGACTTCGCCCACCGAGGCGCCGTCGGACTTCAGGCCCTTGGGCTGGAAGACGCGCTCCTCCACCTGTCCGTCCACTTCCAGCCGCACCGTCACCGGCTGGCGCGTGCGCTTGGCCGGCTGGGCGGTGCGCATGTGGATCGGGCGCTTGTCGGCCGCCGGATCGATCGCCGCCGCCGCCGTGGCATCAAGCCAGTCGCCATGGGCGGTGAACGAAAAGACGAACTCCGCCTCCGTCGACACCGGGTTGCGGAACCGCGCATCGCTGACCGCTAGCACCCCCGCCAACGCGATGGCCGTGACCACGAGCCCGGCGAGTACCATGCCCACGCGCGACCGCCCAGCTGGCGCCGGGGCGGTTGCCTGCGTGCGCAGCCGGGTCGCGGCGGCAGTCAGCAATTGCGGACGCAGCGGATCGAAGGTCACGTGCGCCACCTTGCGCGGGTCGGCGCGGGTCGGCCGGAAGGCCGGCTCGCGCGTGCCGGCGAGGCGCGCCGGCATCCAACGGTTGCCCTCCTTCGCGAAAGCCTCGCTCGAGCCGCAGCCCGCGATCAGCACCGCCGTCGCACCCTTGGCGATCAGGCGCTCGACCAGCTTCGGCTCCACCCAGCCGGCGCATGGGATCGGCCGCACGCTGTAGCCCGGCAGGCGAAGCGCCCAGGCCACCGCATCGAATTGCTCCCAGCCGCCGTCCGACTGTGCGCAGACCATCGCGAGCGCCGGCGGCGCGCCGCGGCCGACCTCGGTGATGACAAAACTCTCCAGCTCGCGGGTCACCTGCTGCGCGTCGAACCACTCGAGCCCGATGCCCTGCGTGTCGCAGGCCCCGGCGCAGATGCCGCAGCCGATGCAGCGGTCGGGATCGATCTGCGCCTGCGAGGGGAACGGTTTCCCGTCGGTGCGCGGAACCATGGTGATCGCGCCGAACGGGCAATCATGCGAGCACAGTGTGCACGCGAAGCATCGCGAGATGTTCACCTTGGCCTGGAACACCGCGCGCGGCCGCCGCCGCGCCAGCCACCAGGGCACGGTCATGAGCCCCGTCGCGGCGAGGGCCGTCGCCAGCCAGATGCCGCCGCCCGAGAGCCGGGCCGTGATCGCCAGCGGCCAAAGGTACCACCAGTCCATGGTGAAGGTATCCGGCTTCAGCGCCATCTGCGCCGGCGCGGCGTTGGTCGCCGGATAGACGAGGGCCGCGGCGAATACCGCCCCGATCAGCCAGACCGACAACCGCCAATCCGGCAGCAGCGGCGAGCGACTCAGCCGCGCCAGATGCAGGCACAAACCCGCCGCGATGCCGAGCGGCAGCACCATGTGCAGGAAGAACACGACGAAGAAGAGCAGCGACGGCACCGTGCGGTCCGCCGCGAAGAGTCGCAGCATCGGCTCGCCGAAGACCGGCAACACGTCGAGGGCGCGGATGGTGTCGAGCGCCAGCAGCTGCGCGCGCTGGTCCCACACGAGCCAGTAGCCCGTCCACCCGATGAACCACACCAGCCCCAGCAGCGCCACCCCGCTGACCCACGCGAGCCAGCGCGCGTCGGCGAACTTGCGCGCGAGGAAGGTGCGCAGCGCATGGATGAGGACGCAGAGCATGAGCAGGTCCGAGGAATACCGGTGCACGCTGCGCATGATCCCGCCGAGCGAGCGCGGCCCGAGGCCGGCGAGCGAGCTCCACGCCGCCTGCACGCTGGCCGAGTACCAGATGAGGAGCATGACGCCCGAAAAGGTCGCCAGCAGCAGGAGCGCGTTGGTCGCCGCACCGAGATGCGCCAGCGGGTTCAGCTCCCGCGGGAGCCAGCGCTCGAGCAGGGTGTCGAGGCGGGTGAGGACGCCGTTGCCCGCGGCGAGCAGGCGCGCGAGCCGGGTGGGAGGGGGCGGCGGCGATGAGCCGGCGGCCTCGGGTGCGGGACCCATGGCATCCGCCAGCACCTCGCAATCCACGTCAGGATGCTGGTGTTCCGCCATGGGCCTCGCTGAGCAAAGAGCGCAGGGCTACACGGAGCCACGCGCGGTGACGGGTATCGAGGGTGAAGCGGTAAGCGATGCGATTGGTGCGGTCGACCAGCAGGAAGAGGTTGGCGTGATCGATCACGCCGGTCTGCGCGTTGCGCGTGGCGGAGAACTGCAGGCTGGTGAGCAGCTCGTGCATGGCCGCGGGCTGCGCGGCGTTGACGTAGCGGAACTCCGGATGGGTGAAGCCGCGGACCGACGTCACCGCGTCCATGAGCGTCGCCGTCTCGTACTCCGGGTTGAGCGTGAGCGCCACGACGTTGAGCCCGGCGCGCTCCGCCGGCGGGAGCTCGTCGAGCAGCGCCTTGATCTCGAGCAGGATCTCCGGGCAGGCCGTGGTGCAGGCGGCGTACACCCCGGTGACAAGGACGACGCGGCCTTCGAGGTCGGCGAAGCGGAACGGCGCACCCTTCTGGTCGATCAGCGGCGTGTCGGGCAGCGCCAGCGCCACGCGGATGCGCTCGCCCGGGAACGGCGGAAGGATCAGGGCCTTCTGCGCGTCGGTGCGGGCGTAGTACACCAGGCCGCCGGCGGCCACGGCGGTCAGCAACAGTGCCGCGCCCGCGGCGCGGACGTGCCGGCGCCACGTGGCGGTTGCCAGGAGCTGGGCGAAGCTGCGGCGCCAGAGGAGCGCGGCGACGCCGACGACGAAGATCGGCTCGAACATCATCACCGTCACCGCCAGCCACGAGATGCCGCCGGTGCGCGGGTCGCCGCGGTAGCACCAGAGCTGGAAGTCGCGGACGAATTCGCCCAACCACCCGCCCTCCGTCGGCCCGAAGATGGTGACGAGGAGGAAGGCCTCGTAACCCGCCAGGGCCGTGACGAGGAACACGAGCAGACCCGGGCCGGTGAGGAACCGGGCCGCACGCGTGTCCGCCCAGCCGGCGGCGGCCGGCGGGACGGAGGGAGAGGTCTGGACGGTGGCGAGCATCTACCGGTTCACCGCACGGGCCAGACGTCGGCCAGCGCCTTCCAGTTCGCGAAGTAGTACACCGCGAAGCAGGCGAGGAAGACCAGGGTGAGGACGATCGTGCCCTTGGTGGCGTAGTGGTCGTGCGCGAGCGAGCCGGGCTGGCTGCCGGCGAGCGCGGGCGGCGTGCCCCAGTCGGCCATCGGGCGGTTCTCGATCTTGGCGCCGAAGAGCAGCGTGCCCACGCAGAGCAGCACGAAGGTCAGCAGGCCGAGGAAAGCGAGGATGCCGCCGATGCCCAGCACGCCGAGCCAGAGGTGCGCCGCCGGGCCGTAGACGCCCTGCGCGTCGATGTCCCAGCTGCGGCGGGAGACGCCCATCGAGCCGGCGAACGACATGCCGAACGAGAGGAGCGTGATGCCGATGCCGAAGAGCCACGGCTGCAGGCGCGCCACGCCGCGGAAGATGAAGTCGCGCTGGAAGATCAGCGGCACGACGTAGTAGGCGAGACCCATGAACGCGAGCGAGGTGCCGCCGACCACGGTGACGTGGAAGTGGCCCGGGATGCGCAGGGTGTTGTGCGCGATGATGTTGATCTGCTGCGTGCCGAGCGTGACGCCCGTGATGCCGCCGAGGAAGCCGAAGATGACGACCGAGAGGGCGGTGGCGGAGAACGCCGGGTTGCGCCACGGCAGCGCCGTGACCCAGCCGAAGATGCCGGCGGTGTAGCCCTTCTCACGCATCGCGATCTCGACGCCCGCCGGGACGGTGAAGCCGTGCACCATCGAGGCCAGCACCGCGAGGTACATGGCGTAGGAGGTGTTCCAGATCTTCCATGTCGCGCCCACGCCCGGGTCGACGAGGAGGTGGTGCGCCGAGGCGAGGTTGATGAAGAGGATGTAGAGGACGAAGGCCGTGCGGCAGACGGCCTCGTTGATCGGGCGCGCGCCCACGACGATGTGCGAGAGGAGGTACCAGACCGCGACCATCGCGCAGACGTTGACCTGCTGCGACTGGTGCCCGAGGCCCCACCAGATGAGGCGGTACCACGCGGGATCAGGCTGGGCCGTCCAGCCCATCGCGTAGGTGAAGGTCGGGATCATCACGACCGCGCCGTGCAGGAGCGTGACGACCGCAATGATCGCGGCGGCCAGCGCGCCGAAGGTCACGATCGGCATCGAGCCCGTGTAGGCGCCGTCGCGCTTGGCGACGTAGAGCGTGGCGAAGAAGTTGAACACGCCGACGAGCGTGCCGACCGCCACGAGGATGATGCCGAGGTAGAAGAGCGGGTGCGCCAGCAGCGGCAGGTACGACGTCATCATCACGTCGGCCTGGCCGGCGAGGATGATGTAGTCCACCATGACCGCGCCGACGATCATCAGGCCGAACGAGACCCAGGCCACCTTGCGCGAGTAGAGCCGCGCGTTGAGCGGCGTCGTGCAGGCGAAGTAGAGGATCGCGACCTCGAAGAAGAGGATCCACAGGATCAGCATGTTGATGCCGTGGAAGGTGAGGATGCGGTAGAACCAGTCCACCGGCAGCAGGTGCACCGTCTGCCAGCGCGTCAGCGCGAGCAGCAGCGCGGCGATGCCGCCGAGGAGCAGGAAGACGATGCCGCTGACGGCGTTGAGCTTGATGAAGCGCTGCGCGTCGAGGCAGACGCCGAGGCCCGTCGTGCCGCAGGTACGGCCGGGTGTGCCCGGGGCGAGGAGGTTGTGAGAGGAAGAGGCCATGGGGGTGCGTTATTCGACGAAGATCTTCCCGGACATCGCGTGGTGGCCGGCGCCGCAGAACTCGTTGCAGACGATGGTGAACTCGCCCTTCGAGGTCGGCGTGATGGTCAGGACGTGGTCATAGCCCGGCAGCACCTGGAAGTTCATGTTCAGGGGCTGGAGCGAGAAGCCGTGCTGCAGGTCGAGCGACGACATATGCAGCCGGTAGGTCTCGCCCTGGCGCAGGCGCAGGGCGGGATACCACGACCACATGCGGCCGATCAGGTAGGCGTCACCGCCCGCCGGCGGCTCAACGATGGGCAGCTCCTGCATGAGCGCGTTGGCGGGATTGGGATTCTTGTAGGTGCCGACGGTGTTGGCGGCGACGAACTGCTCGGTGCGGGCCATGAAGGCCGCGGGTGTGACGGTGTAGGTCTCCCCGGAGCTGTTCTGTTTGCCGCGGAAATGCCAGTACGGCATCATCAGCGACATCACGAAGCACCAGAGAATGGCGCAACCGAGCCAGATCTTCTCGTGGCCGGCCGGACCGTGGAACCAGGGGGTGGTGAGGGGACGCAGGCTCATGGGTGCAGGGGGTCAGGGGGTCAGGGCAGCTGCGCCGGCTTGACGAGGAGGATCTCGATCCAGCCCCACACGGTGTAGGACAGGACGGGGATGAGGACGCCGAGGACAAGAAGCAGCCAGGGATTGTCCATGAGCTTCTGCCACGGGTGTTTTTCGGGTTCTTGGTTCATTGGGTGGTTGCGGGGGAAAGGGTTTGCGGGCGGCGCCACGCGCCGAGGCGGCGGAGCATGACCGCGAGGAAGAGCACGCCGCCGGCGACCGCCACGAGGCCGCCGAGGCCCATCACGCCGAGGCCGAGGTACTCGCCGAGCGAGCGCACGTGCTGCTCGGCGCCGTACTGCTTGCGGCCGAGCCCGTAGGCGCCCGCGAGGGCGAACCCGAGGCCGAAGACCGCCTGGCCGCCGCCAAAGAGGAGGAGCTGCAGGCGCGCGCGGCGCGCCGGCGTGGGCGCCCGGCCGGGCGCGGCCGTCGCGGTCGTGAAATCATACGCCGCCGTCATGAGCGCGAGCGTCACCGCGCCGATCGCGCAGTGGTAATGCCCCGGCACGAGCGTGCTCGAGCCGCGGATCATCGCGCCGAGGATGAAGCCGAGGACCGTCAGCGTCGCGCTGCCCGCGAGGCCCGCCGCACGGAAGTCCCGCCAGTCGAGCGTCGCGCGGTGGCGGCGCACGTGGACGATCACCACGCCGAGGACAACGAGGACCACCGGGAACAGGGTCCACCGCATGAGGTGCGTCGCCATCGGGAAGTACTGCGTCGCCGTCGTGCCGCCGAACGCGAGGAACGGCATCACCACCTGCGGCAGCACGAGGATCGCGAGCAGCCCGGCGGTTGGGGCGGGCGACAGCGCCGCCCGCCCCGTCCACCTAGCCACGAGGTGGAGCCACAGGCCCAGCATAGCGGCGACATTGGCCGCCTGCAGGACGTGACCCCCACCCCAGAAGACCAGCTCGTAGTATACCGAAGGATGCGCCGCGGGCGTTGTGACCCAGGCGCCGGCAAAGGTGACAATGGCCAGCAGATTCGCGGCGGCGGAGGTCCGCAGCGCGATGACCGCGCCGGGCGTCAGCGCCCGGTCATCGGTCCGCGCCGGCGCCGCGATCGCCAGCACGCAGAAGAGCCCCGCGCCGGCGAACCAGCTGACGAGGCCGCCGAAGAAGATCGGGTGGTCGATGACCGGCACGTAGTTCGCCAGCACCGGCTGCGCGCCGGGCATGACGGCCCCGGTCAGGAGGCCGAACACCCCGGTCGCCGCCAGCGCGAGGGCCGCAGCCGTCCACCCCCGTGGCAGCCGCGGCCCCACCGCGAGACCCAGGAAGGCGAGCGTGCCGGCCTGGAACCAGACGACAATCGCGAGATCGACGTGCACGACGAGCGCGCGTTTGAAGAAAAGCGGATCGGTGAAGAGCCAGCCGAGGAACGGCAGGCGCCCGATCACGAGCATGAGCGAGAGCAGCCCCGCGAGGACGAGGCTGCCGACCGCGAGCGCAAACCACCCCCGCGCCGCGAGCAGTCCCTCCGTCGAAGCCGCCACCCGCGCCCCCGTCGTCGGCGCGAACACCGGGACGAATGCAGGATGGGTCGGAACGGAGGCGGCTGGCGGGGGCATGAGCGCTGTTGTAGCCGAAGCGCGCCCGGGCGGCCTTGACGCAGGTCAACGTTTTGCCCCGGGGGCGTTCACTTCCTTTCTTTGGGTAGGGCCCGGCCTCCGGACGGGCCGCGTTGGACATGCGCACGCCAATCCGTCCGTCCGGCCTGCCCTCCGTAGGCCCAGCGAAGGAGGGAGGCCGGACGCTACCCAAATTCAACGCAGACGAATATTGTCACCGCGCCCTTCCTTGATGCCGGTCAAGGCGCGCCCCGCCGCCGCGCGCTATGCTCGCCATCGCCGTGACGAGCCTCCCCATCGCCCGACCGCTTGATTCCGCCGCCGTCCGCCCCGCCGGGTTTGTCCTGGTCCGGGCGCTGGTGGCGCTGACAAAACCGCAGCTCGCCGCCATGTCGGTGCTCACCGCCCTCGTCGCCTACGGCGCGGCGCGGCCGGAACCGGGCACAGCGCTGGCGACGCTTGTCGGCACGAGCCTGGCCGCGGCGGGCGCTCTCTCGCTCAATCAATGGTGGGAGCGGCACGCCGATGCGGTCATGCGCCGCACGCGCGGTCGGCCCCTGCCGCAGGCGCAGCTTCCGGCTGACGCCGCCCTCGGCTGGAGCCTCGCCCTTTCTGCAGGAGGCCTCGTGGTGCTGGCCCAGCTCGTGAACCTGCCGGCCGCCGCCATCGCCGCCCTCACCATTCTGCTCTACGGTGTCGTCTACACACCGCTGAAGCGTCACACCCGCTGGGCCACTGAGATCGGCGCGATCTCCGGTGCACTGCCGCCGCTCCTCGGCAACGCAGCCGCCGGCGACCTCTGGGCCGCCCCGGGCGTCGCACTCGCCGCGCTGCTGCTGTTCTGGCAGATGCCGCACTTCTTCGCGATCGGCTGGCGCCACCGCGCCGACTACCGCGCGGCCGGCTTCCGCCTGCTGCCCGCTCTGGATCTCCACGGCGTGCGCACCGCGGCGTGGTCGCTGGGTTACGCCGCCGCGCTCCTGCCCGTGTCGCTCGCCCCCTGGGCGCTGGGCCACCTCGGTGCGACCTACGGCGTGACCGCGGCGGTCGCTGGCGCCGGTTTTTTCGCCTGCGCGTGGCGTTTCCTCCGCGACTCGGTCCAACGCGACCTCGCCGCCCGCCGCCTGTTCTTCGCCTCGATCATCTACCTCCCGGTGGTGATCGTGGCGCTGGCGGTGGATCGGCTGGTGGCGTGACGCGCGGCGGGGCGCCGCGCGAACGCTTAACGTTCAACGCTCAACTTTTAACGCTCATGTGACGGAAACGCCGAACGCTGAACGCCGAAGGTCCTGCCATTCTGGGTGGCTACGAGCGTGAGCGAGTGTTCTTCAAGTATCGCCGCACGTTCGCCACTCGCTCACGCTCGTAGCTACGGGGCGATTCCGAACTTAAGCGTTCAGCGTTGAACGTTCAGCGTTCAGCGTTGAACGTTCAGCGTTCAGCGTTCCGCCGCGTCCAGCGGCGGTCAGTTGTTCCCCGACTGCGCCAGCGCGCGCGGGAACAGGATGTTGTTCTCCTTGTGCACGTGCCGATGCAGGTCGCCCTCGAACTCGGCCAGGCCCGCGAGCAGGGCGCGGTGCGTGTTGCAGCTCTCGGCGTCGGGCGTGAAGCCGTCGGTGAGCTCGCGCAGGCGGGCGACCGCGTTGCCGGCCGACTCGTGCTCCGCCTCCATCACGCTGATGGGATTGGCGATGGACCCGCAGTGGAAGCTGCCATCGGCCGCGCCGGCCTCGATCTGGCGCACCATGGGGAAAAGGATGAGCTCCTCCTTGCGCATGTGGCTGAACATCTCCTCCGCGAGAGCGATGACCGTCTGGTGCACCTCGGCCAGGCGGCCATCGCGCCAGCCGTGCTTGCCGGCGACGCGCCCGGCCATCTCGACGAGGCGGGGGAGCTCGGACTTCACGTAAACGTGGTGCGTCTGCTCGATGTGGTCGGCGAGCTGCGTGAGCGTCATGCCGGCCGCATCCACCTCGGAGGGCGCGTCGTTCGCGGTCACGGTGGCCGCGAGCATCAGGCCGACCGTGTGCGGGTCGAGGTTCCTGCGGGCGCAGGCGGCCGCGAGGGTTTGCTTGCCGCCGCAGCAATAGTCGATGCCCAGGCGCTCAAAGACGCGGGCGAGCGCGGGCCGCTCGGCGACGATCGCGCCGACGGTGGTTTCGGGTGTGAAGGCAGGGTTCGTGGCAGTGTTCATGGTGTGATGAATGGTTGCACCTGCACCGTCGCACGCCGCCGCCTGGCGCGCCTTGACCTGCGTCAAGCAATCCCGCCTCCGTGCCTTTCAAAAAAACAGAGGGGAACCACTGATGAACACTTATGAACACTTATGAACACTGAAATGATCGGGGTCCGATATTCCGGATATTTCAGTGGCCATCAGTGAAGATAAGGGGTTCCACCGGATCGAAGGTTCGCCACGGCCAGGTCGTCCGATGCCGCTGATGCCGTATTTTGGGCGGGACTCCGTCCCCTTCGCGCGGCAAGGTCGCTGCCGATGCCGACGACGCCCCGACCCGCCGACTTCAAGCTGACCGGTCTCACCGGCACGCTGCGGTGCTGCCAGTTGTTCTCCGGCTTGTCCGCGGAGGACCTGATGGTGATCGCCGGATTTGTCGTCGTGCAGAAGCTCGCGAAGGACGAGTACCTCTTCCACGAGGGCGAGCCCGCGCGCGGCTGCTACCTTGTGCAGAGCGGGGCGATCAACGTCCACCGCGTGAGCGCCATCGGCAAGGAGCAGGTGATCCACGTTTTCCGCTCGGGCGAATCCTTCGCCGAGGCCGCGCTCGCCTCCCCCACCGGTTACCCGGCCAACGCCCGCGCCGTGGAGCCGAGCACCGTGCTGATCATCCCCAAGGCGCCGATCCTCGAGCTCATCGGCCGCCGGCCCGACCTCGCCCTGCGCATGCTGGGCTCGATGAGCAGCCACCTGCGCGTGCTCGTGGGCATGCTCGACGACCTGACGCTCAAGGACGTGGAGACGCGCCTCCTCAACTGGCTCGTGAAGCACAGCCCGACCAGCACGGGCGGCACGATCCGCCTGCCCGGCACGAAGCGCGTGCTCGCCGCCGAGCTCGGCACCAGCAGCGAAACCCTCTCCCGCACCCTCGGCCGCCTGCGCGACCAAAAGCTGATCGCGGTCTCCGGCAAGGAAATCGCCGTCCGCAACCTCCCCGCCCTGCAAGGCATGCTCCGCCGCAACCTCGGCGAGCACTGAGGGCGCGTGAGTCCAAATCCCGCTCGCTCCGGTGCAGTCGGCTGACAGGCTGGCGGTTTCCATGTCCGCCGCCGCCCAGGTCTCCCCCTCGCTCCGCGCCTCCTGGCAGGCCGGGTTGCACGGGGCTCGCGCCAATGTCCTGCCCGGGCTCGCCCTCCAGGCCGGGGCCCTTGCCCTCGTGCTGGCCTATTACTGGCACCCGCCCACCCGCGACCTCCTCGGCCACATCGAGGCCTGGCGCATCGAGGTCGGCTTCGCCTCGAGCGTGCTGACCACGGCAATCTTCGGCGGACTGCTGCCGGTGATCCTGCTCTGGTCGCAGCCCGCCACGCGCGACCGCTACGACGCGCGCCAAGCGGCCGCGCTCATCCTGTTCTGGGGCTACAAGGGGATCGAGGTCGACGTCTGGTACCGCCTGATGGCCGTGATCTTCGGCGAGGGCCTCGACTGGCAGACCATCACGCTCAAGTCGCTGTGCGACCAGTTCATCTACTGCCCCTTTTTCGCCATCCCGGTCACCGTGGTGGCCTACGAGACGATCGAATCGCGCTTCAATCTCGCCGCCGTCGCCGCCGACCTCCGCGCCGGCAGCTGGTACTGGCGCCGGGGACTGGGCGTGCTGGTCTCGAGCACCGTCATATGGACCCCCGCCGTCTTCATCATCTACGCCCTCCCCACCGCGCTGCAGCTCCCGCTGCAAAACCTGGTCTTGTGCTTTTACACGCTCTTGGTCGCGCACCTCACCGCGAGGCGGCACTGAGGGAGAGCTGAAACCACGGATTAAACGAATGGCACGGATGAGGAACCAAGACCTTGCCATTGGGTAGCGGCCGGCCTCCGGACGGCCGGTTTGGCGTGCGCGTGCCCAACGCGGCCCGTCCGGAGGCCGGGCCCTACCCAAATACCTCCGTGAGATCCGTGTAATCCGTGGTTAAGCAATTTCCGCGTTCCCCGCCTTTAGTCCTTTCGGCTCATGACGCCTGCGGCAATGCCCGGTAGAGTCTTTCCCATCATGTCCGTCGCCACCTTGCGCCCGCGTCCGCCCGTGCTCTCACTTATCGGCCGCACTCCCCTGCTGCCGCTGCGGTTCGCCGCCGAGGATCGCACGATCCACGTGAAGGCGGAGTTCCTCAACCCGAGCGGCTCGGTCAAGGACCGGCTGGCGCTGTGCATCGTCGAGGACGCCGAGCGCCGCGGCCTGCTGCGGCCCGACTCCGTCATCCTCGAGTGCACGAGCGGCAACACCGGCATCTCGCTGGCCATGGTCGGCGCCGCCAAGGGCTACAAGGTGAAGATCCTGATGAGCGACACCGCCAGCGTGGAGCGTCGCTACCTGATCGAGCAGTTCGGCGGCGAGGTGCAGCTCTTCAAGGCCACCAGCGGCTACGGCACCGGCATCGCGATGGCCAAGGAGATGGCGGCCAAGGACGACCGCTATTTCCTGCCCTGCCAGTTCGAGAATCCCATCAACGCCCTCGACCACGAGGAGCACACCGCCCGCGAGATCCTCGCGCAACTGCCCGGGCCGATCGCCGCCTTCGTCTCCGGCTACGGCACCGGCGGCACGATCACCGGTTGCAGCAAGGCCCTGCGCGCCGCGCACCCGGACGTGAAGATCTACGCCATGGAGCCCACCGAGGCCGCCATGCTCTCGGGCGAGATGCCCTGCTGCCACTCCATCGAGGGCATCGCCGGCGGCTACGTGCCGCCGCTCCTGCGCGCCGCGCACATCGACCACCCCGTCAAGATCAGCAGCGCAGAGGCGATGGCGATGACCCGCCGCCTCACCCAGGAATTCGGCCTCCTCGTCGGCACCTCCAGCGGCGCGAACGTCGCCGCCGCCCTGCGCATCGCGCGCGACCTCGACCCCGCCGCCCGCGTCGTCACGATCCTCTGCGACCGCGCCGAGCGGTATTACTCGACGAAGCTCTTCAAACACTGAAAGCCCGGAAAGGGTTGAAGGGGGAAGCCTGGAAACCTGGAACCGAACCACTGGGCCCATTCCTGGTTTCCTGGCTTCCTCCTAAAAATCTCCATTCCCCAAGGAAGAAATCCCCTCCTCGTTTGCTCCCACTCCGATCCTCCCTACGCTCTCCGCCATGAAGTTTCTCCGCCCGGTCCTGTTCGCCCTCCTTGCCCTGTCCGCCCTCTGGCCCGCCGCCGCCTCCGCCCAGGTCAGGGCCTCCCTCGTGGCCGACGTCACCAGCGTCCAGCCGGGCCAGCCCTTCACCGTGGCGCTGCGCCTCGAGCACACGCCGCACTGGCACACGTACTGGATCAACCCCGGCACCGGCCTCGTGACGACCCTCGCGTGGACCCTCCCCGAGGGCGTGACCGCCGGCGACATCCAGTGGCCCGCGCCCAAGGCCCTCAAGGACCGCACCGGCACGATCGTCGGCAACGGCTACGAGGGCGATCTGCTCCTGCCCGTCACCGTCACGCCGCCCGCCACGCTCGCCCCCGGCAGCAAGCTCACCCTCAAGGTCGCCGCCGAATGGCTCATGTGCGAGGATTCGTGCATGCCCGGCAGCGCCGACCTGCAGGTCACCCTGCCGGTGACCGCCGAGGCCGCCACGCCGCATCCGACCTTTGGCCCGCGCCTCGCCGCCGTTCTCGCGCAACTCCCCCGCGCCGATGCCGCTTGGACCCCGAGCGCCACGCGCGCCGGCAACACGATCACCCTCACGGTCAAGGCCGCGCAGCCCGGCACCCACGCGCCGACCGGCCTGCGGTTCTTCGCCGACGACAACCTCGTCGCCTACGAACTGCCCCAGACCATCGCCTCCGACGGCGCGGGCGGCTTCGTGCTGACGCTCCCCGTCTCACCCGACGGCCCGACCGATGCCACGAACCTTGCCGGTGTCCTCACCGCGGAAAACGGCTGGCGCGCCGATGGCACGCTGCCCGGCCTGCGCGTGGATGTGCCGTTCACCAAGGCGGGTGCCCCGGCCGCTACGGTGGGGTCCACTGGCAGCACCACGCCGCCCCCGGCCGGCGCCGCGCCCGCCGCCGCCACCGGCCTCCTCGGCACGCTCGCCCTCGCCTTCATCGGCGGACTCATCCTCAACCTCATGCCCTGCGTCTTCCCGGTGCTCGGCATCAAGATCCTCGGCTTCGTCAACCAGGCCGGCAGCGAGCGCAGCAAGGTCGTGATGCACGGCCTCGTCTTCACCCTCGGCGTGCTGCTCTCGTTCTGGGCGCTGGCCGGCGTGCTCGCGGTCCTGCGCACCGGCGGCGCTGAGCTCGGCTGGGGCTTCCAGCTGCAGTCGCCCGCCTTCGTCTATGCGCTGACCATTCTGATGCTCGTGTTCGCGATGAACATGAGCGGCGTGTTCGAGTTCGGCCTGAGCGCGACAGGCGTCGGCGCCGGCCTGCAGATGAAGCAGGGCTACGGCGGCTCCTTCTTCACCGGCATCCTCGCGACGGTAGTCGCGACGCCTTGCTCCGCGCCGTTCCTCGCCCCCGCGCTCGGCGCGGCGCTGGCGCTGCCGGTGGTCGAGTCGTTCCTCATCTTCACCGCCATCGCGATCGGCCTGTCCGCGCCGTACCTCCTGCTCTCGATCTTCCCGCAGGCCATCAAGGTGCTGCCGCGGCCGGGCGCGTGGATGGAGACCTTCAAGCAGTTCATGGCCTTCCCGCTCTACGCCACCGTCGCCTACCTCGTGTGGGTGCTGGCCGGCCAGACCAGCGAGGGCGGCATGCTGATGGCGCTCTTCGGCCTCGTGCTCGTCGCCCTCGGCGTCTGGTTCTACGGCCGCTGGAACGCCCCGGGCGCCGCCGCCGGCCGGGCGCGTTTCGGCATCGTCGCGGGCGCGGTCGCCTGTGCCGCGGGCCTGTGGACCGGCTGGCCGCAGCCGCCGGCGCCGACCGAGATCGTCTGGGAGAAGTGGAGCGAGGAGGCCGTCGCCAAATACCGCGCCGAGGGCCGCCCCGTGTACGTCGATTTCACCGCCCGCTGGTGCGCGACCTGCCAGGCGAACAAGAAACTGGTCTTCGCGTCGTCGGAGGTCCTCAAGTACTTCGCCGACCAGAAGGTCGTGGCGCTGAAGGGCGACTGGACCAACAAGGACCCGAAGATCACCGCCGAGCTGGCCAAGTACCAGCGCAGCGCCGTGCCCTTCAACGTCATCTGGCTCCCCGGCAAGAGCGACCCGATCCTGTTGCCTGAGCTTTTGACCGCCTCGGTGGTGTTGGACGCGATGAAGGGTTGAGGGCGGCGATTTTTGGGGAAACCACTGATGGATTTCGCCAATGGGCGAAATCTTGTAAGTGCAGCTCCGGCCATGCGCTGGCAAGTTAGGTGGCCGGAAACCAGCAAGGACGCCACACACCGGTTGGCGGCAGTTATCTACCCGACCAGCAGGGATATGCGCCGGGAGGGGTCAGGTTAGCCGCAGATGCGATTTCTTTAAAAACCATCTGCAACAATTCGGGCGCTAACCAGCACCTCCCGCATCGCCGGCGGCGTTTAAAACCTACTTGGAACGTCAGTTCAGGGCTTGAAAAATCATCCCGCCGTTCACCAGCGGCGCCGGCGCGCAACGCATTGTCCGTCGCTTGCTTCAGGTGCTGGAACTTCCCAGCGTCGCGCGCATGCGTTTTGCTTTGCCCCGCAAATTTCGGCCTTCCCTGTTGATCGCCCTCTCGTGCGCGGGCGGCGCGCTCCTCGCCCCGCTCGCCCCCGCCCAGGACAATGCGGCGCTGATCGAGCGCGCGCGGCGGGCCAATGACCGCAGCCAGTTCGACCAGGTCCGCGCGGACCTGGCGATGGTACTGGAGCGTTCGCCCTGGAACGAAGGCGCGCTGCTCGAGCAGGCGCGCCTGCTCTACTTCGAGCGCAACCACGGGGAGGCCTGGAGGATCGTGAACGCCCTCCTCGGCGAGTATCCGCGCAACGCTGCCGCGCTCAACCTGCGCGGGCTGCTGAACCTCGAGTGGAAGAAGGATGCCGACGCCGCCCTGGCCGACTTTGCCTCGGCGGTGCAGCACAATCCGAAGCTGACGAAGGCCTTCATCAACCGCGCCCGCCTCCTGCGGACGCTGAAACGTCCTGCGGAAGCCTTGGCAGACGCCGACGTCGCCATCGCGCTGGAGCCGGAGAACGGCGCGCTCCTTTGGGCCCGCGGCTTGATCCACTACGAACTGAAGCAACCCCGGAAGACGCTGGATGATTTCAACGCCGCCATCGAACTGATCCCCGACGACGCCGAGATGCGCGTCCGGCGCGCCATCCTGATCCACTCGCTGATGGCGCCCGCGACGCGAACCGAGACCTTCGGGGCGATGAAACCTGATATCGATCGCGCGCTGGAACTCGTTCCGGACCATCCGGAAGCGCTCCTCCTGCGCGGCCTCTACCTTGAGTTCAAGGAGGACCCGGCCGGGGCCTTTGACAGCTATTTCCAAGCCTACGGGAAGCTGCCCAACGACGGTCGGGTGTGGCAGGCACTGAAACGGACCTGCCGCAGCCAGTTCGAGGCAGGTCGCGATCCCGCCCGCGTTTACCAACTCCTCGATGACGCCAAGGCGAGCTTCGTGCGCAGCGACTACGCTCCCGAGCAAGGCCTGCACCTCGAAGGAGTCTTCGACTTCATACCGTTCCGCGTGTCCGGCACCGATCCGGTGCGCCTCAGGAACAAGGACTACTTGGAGAGCCTGCTGCGTGACAACCCGGGCAACCTGCGCCTGATCTATCATGTGCACGCCGGCGTCATCGGTCTCGAGGCCGAGCAGGCGATGCGCGCCATCGCGCGCGATTACGACCCGGCCAAGGACAAGCCGTTCGCCGTTCTCGCCGCGCTCCAGGTGTCGAATATCCTGCAGACCAGAGGCGGCTCGATGCCGGCCCAGGAGCAAGCCCGGCTCTACAAGGAAGCGGGAGAGTGGCTGGCCAAGGCCCTCGAACTCGATCCCGCCTCCGACCGCGTCAAACGCGCGCTGGCGCAATACAATCAGCTGACCAAGACCTTCACGGCGGAGCGGGCCGCCGAGGCCAAGGCGAACGCGGACATGGCCACGCAATTCGAGAATCTCCGCCAGCGATTCGTGAACTGCCGGGGCTCTATCGAGCGGGCCGACGCCACCGCGGCCGGGCACATGGAAAAAGCGCGGGCGGCGCTGCGCGGCGGCTCGGCCAATATGGAATCCTTGAGGCTGTCGAAGCGCTGGCAGCAGATGGCATTCGATTCGATCAAACTCAGCATGACGGGTGTGGAAGGGTTGATCAAAGACCTAGAGGCTTTTCCCTCCCGGTTTCCGAACGCGCCAAAGGAAGCGAAAGACTGGAGCATGGAGGCCAGAAACTATCTCACGAACAAGCGCGCCGATTATGCGGCCATGCAAACCGCGATGAAGTGACGCGCCGGGCCCGCCGCTCACCAAACGTGGGGAAAACCACTGATGGATTTCGCCCATGGGCGAAATCTCGTAGGCGTAGCCTGGCTGATCGCAGGGTATGGATTTGGTTGGTGTAGCCCGCGAGCTTGCTCGCGCTCCGAACGACGGGTGCACGCCAAGCAAGCGCCCGCAAGCGGGCGGCCTACAACAAACCAGCCCGCGATTAGCGGTCCCACTACCCACCGCGCAGGTGATGAGCCGGAGCCGCACTTCGTAGATCCGGCCTTTGGCCGGATCCCATCAGTGGTTCCTTCCCTCGTCCTTAATCCACGACGACCGTGGGCGCGCCCATGGGGGCCTCGGGCGGGACGGTCCAGAGCCACACGGGCAGCCAGACCTGGTAGGGCGCGTTCCAGCCGGCGTCGGCGAACGGCACGAGACGGACGGGGATGTCCTGCTCGCGCGGACCCTTGGCCACCTCGGGCAGGGAGGACGCGCGGACCTCGAAGACCGCGACGCCGGGCAGCGTGGCTGCCGTATCCGCCGCCGGCACGGGCGCGAATTTGACCGCGGCGATGTTGCGTTCGTAGAGCTGGAAGGTGCCGATTTTCCACCGCGGGTTGACCCGGTCGTCCGCCGCCAGCACGAGCGGGCCGTACTGCACGGCGGCCAGGCCGACGTTGCCGTGGGTGCCGAGGATGAGGCGCGGGCGCGCCGGGATCGTCAGCTCGACGGTGTCACCGACCCGCCATTCGCGTTGGATCGCATGATAGGTGCCCGGTGTCGCGGCCGTCGTCACGCCCGCGGCGGTCACGGTGGCGCTGCGCGCCCAACCGGGGATGCGCAGCTTCAACGTGAACGGACCCGGGCGGTCGAGCTCGGCGAGCGCGAGGCGGATCGTTTCGCCCAGCGGGTAATCGGTCTCGACGCGCAGGATGGCGCGGCGTCCGTCCGGCAGCGCAAACCGGTAGTCGCCGCGCTCGAAGAAGTTCACGATCGCCCCGTCGGCATCGGTACCGGCGGCCATCGTCGGCAGCAGCGCCACGCCGCGGGGGCCGCTCGACAGGCAGCAATGGCCCGCGAAATCCTCCGAGAACGGCTTCCGGTTGTCCTCGAGCTCGACGTAGTAGCCCCAGCTGCGGCCGTCCGGGCGCTGCGCCGCGAGGAGCTGGTTGTAGGCCGTGCGCTCGAGCTCGTCGGCGAACGCCGCCTCGCCAGTCAGGCGGAGGAGGTGGCCGTTGAGCTGCAGCCAGGTGACGGTGACGCAGGTCTCGGCGACATTCTGCCGCGCGTTGGGCAGTTCGTGGTCGGCGTGGAAGTGCTCGTGATGGCTGCACGTGCCGGTCAGGTAGAGGCGACGGGCGGTGATGTCGGACCACGCGTGGCGCACGGCGGCGAGGATCTGCGCATCACCGGTCACGCGGTACACCTCGAGGGCGCCGTTGAGGCAGGACATCATTTCGTAGGCCTTGGCGTTGCCGACCTGGTTGACGCCCTTGCCGGCGTTGAGATCGGAAATGAGGCGCGGCCCCTTCGGTCCATCCCAGGCGCGGAGGATCATGCGGCAGAACTCGAGGTAGCGCGGCTCGTTGGTGAGGCGGTAGAGCCAGACCATCGGCTCGAGCACGCTGCTGTGGGCCATGCCGACGTGGGGGCTGCCCTCGAGGATGCTGCGCTGGCCGGGAGCGTCGCCGAGGTCGTGGACGAGCAGGTCGGCCATGCGCCGGCAGGCCGGCAGCGGCGTGGTGTCGCCGGTGTAGCGGATGTAGGTGAGCAGGCCAATCAGGTTGTACTTGTGCGCCCACACGTCCCACGAGATCCAGCGTCGCTCCGGCAGGTAGGTGCCGAGGTAGCCGTCTTCCTGCTGGCAGGCGAGGAGACCCGCGACGACGCGGTCGAGCTTTGCGCGCAGGGCGGGGTCGCCGGTGTTGGCCCAGGCCAGCGTGGCGGCGTGGAGCCATTTGCCGACGTGTTCGCCGTCCCAGGCCTGGAGACCCGGGCGGCTCCGGTAGCTGGCGAGGAGCCGGTCCTCGTCGACCGCGAGGAGGCGGTTGGTGGCGTTGGCCGCGATGCGGCGCCCGAGGAAGCCCTCGAGGTGGACCTGGGCCGGCTCGGCCGGCACCTGCCGCTCGGCGACCTGCGGCGGGACCGCAAACGCCAGGGGCTCCGCCGAGGCGGCGGGAGCCATTCCCAAGGACATGACGACGAGACCAGCGCGGGTAGACATACGCATGATGATTGAGGGCAGCAGAGGACGATGATCTAACCACGTCCCGCCCCGGCGTGTCGAGGCCGGCGGCGGATTTTTTACGATGCCCGCCGAAAAAACGCTGGCGGTGCGGATGAGACCTGCTGGATTGGGCTGAGCTTTGCCTCCCTGGCTCGGCGCAAATTACGTCCATGTCTGAACACACCCATGGTGGCAAAGTGGAGCCCAAGTTCTCCCTTTGGCGCTTCCTGCTCGTCAACGTCATTTCCCTCGCCGGGCTCTGCCTCGTGCTGGCCCTGCTCGCCCCGGCCGTCTGGCAGGCGCAGTTGGCCGCCGGCTGGGTCGCTATCGCGGGCGTCATCCTCGCGGTGCACCTTGCGGCGGCGTTCGTGGAGTTTTTCTTCCACCGCTACGTGCTGCATGCGCCGCTGGTCCCGTTCCTCGCTTACTTCTACCGGCAGCACACGCTGCACCACGCGCTGACCCGCGTCGGCTACCAGAAGGGCCGCCACACCGGCGAGTCGATGCCCTGCCTGGTCGAGAACCGTTACCCGATCGTCGAGGAGAAGCAGTTCGAGGCCTCCTATTTCCCGTGGTACTCGCTGATCGTGTTCACCGCGATCTCGTGCCTCGTGCTCGTGCCGCTGCAGTTCCTGCTGCCGACGGTGCCGGTCATGCTGGGCGGGGTCTGCGCCGTGTTCCTGTCGCTCGTGCTTTACGAGACGATCCACGCCGTCGAGCACTGGCCGCAGGCGACCTGGGACCGGCTCGTGGCGCACCCGTGGCAGGGCCGTTTTTGGCGCAAGGCGTACGCCTTCCATCTGCGGCACCACGCCGACATCCGCTGCAACGAGGCGATCTCGGGCTTCTTCGCCCTGCCCGTGCCCGACTGGCTCTTCGGCACCTACGTGGATCCGAACACCCTTTATCGCCACGGTGAAGTGGCCCCGCCGGCGGAGTTCGTGAGCCCGCGCCCGCGTTTCGCGTTCGTCCGCTGGCTCGATCAGCGCGCCGCCGAGTCGGTCCAGGCCCGCCGCCAGCGCCGCGCGGCCTGAGGTAGGTGGGCTGCGTCGCACGCGCGGTATCGGGAGGACCAACGGTCCGCCCTATCACAGCCTGGGGTGCAACCCCAGGTCACATGGTCCCGCCACCGACGAGGGCTGAAGGCCCGATCCATGGGGCGGGCCTACGGCCCTGCCAGGCGGCAACTCAGCGGGTGCTGGCGCCCGTCAACGCGGCGGGCGTGTGCTCCTCGAACTTCCGCTGGCAGGGGCCGACCACGAGCACCGATTCCTCGGGTCGCGCCTCGACCTCGCCCCGGATCACCCGGTAGGCGATCGCAGAGGTTTCGTCGGCGGTGGACAGCCTCACGCTGTCGAGCACCATGCCGTCTGCATTGGTGATGGTTATCCTGATCGTGTTCATGGCGGTTTCCTTGCCGTGGCTGGCAGTGCCTGGGTTATCCTGACAGAGGGTTGCGATGCGATCAGTCGTCGAAAGGGGGGCGCCGTGAAAAGCCCGCGCCGACGACGCTTCTACACCCGCAAGCCGGCGCAAACAAGCCATCATCGTCAGAGCGCAAAGGACCAACGGCCCGGGTGTCGGGCGCGGGCGACGATTCGTCAGCCACAAAACGCATTGAGCCTCCTCGAACTGAATCGGGGAGGCTCATTACGATGCGGGGCGAACCCGCTGGCGCGGCAATGGCGCTTATCTTCGTCTTGGTTTGGCGGAGTCTACTGAGTTTTTAGCTTTTGGACTGCTACCTAACCTTTCTCTGGTGTGGCCCCGTGGCCACGGAAGGAAGGTACACCCGGACGGGCATAAATGCCAGTGGATTGTCGCCGGGCGCGGTTCACTTCGCGGGCTTTTCCGCGGTCTCTTCCTTGCTGCCGAACTTCCACCACTTGCGGCTCTTCTCCGCCCGCTTGGCCTGGCCCTGCTCGGAACCCTTGCCGAGTTCCTTGCGCTCTTGGTCGGCCTTCTTGCCCTCGAGCTCGGCGGCGCCCTTGGCCTTGTCGGCATCTTTCGCGGCCTTCTGCGCCTCCTTCTCGGCTTGCTTCGCTTCCTTCTCGGCCTGCTTGGCGTCCTTGGCCGCCTGTTTGGCTTCCTTGGCCGCCAGTTTCTCGGCCTGCTTCTGTTCCTTCGCGACCGTCGCTGCCGTTTCACTCTGCTTCGCACCCTTTTCGCCTTTCTCGACCGGCGGCTTGGCCGCGAGACCGAGGGGGAGAACGATGAGGGTGATGACTGTCAGGGGGAGTAACCGATTGGTTTTCATGGCAGCCCGAGTCTGAACCCGAGCGTCCGCGGCAGCAACGCACCGGTGGACAAAATCGCGTAAAATTCCGACTGGTCGAGCTAGGCCCGAACCGACCTGACCCCGGTCGTGAGGTCGCCGTTGTAGCCGGGGTCGCCGATCCCGGACCGGCCTCAGCGAGGCCGGCTCCATGCGGCTTACCGCACGAGCAACGGCTCCAGCACCTCGTGGAGCGAGGCGATGTCGAAGGGCTTCTTCAGCGCGGCGTCGAAGCCGTGGGCCGTCCAGTCCTGCATGACGGCGTCGTTGGCGTAGCCGCTCATGACGACCGCCTTGAGGCCGGGCTCGGAGGCGCGCATGACCTTGATGGCGTCCAGTCCGCCCATGCCACCCGGGACCGTGAGGTCGAGGATCGCGGCGACGAACGGCCGACCCGTGGCGCGGCCGATGGCGTGGAGATTGACCGCCGTGCGCCCGTCGCCGGCGATCTCGACGGTGTGGCCCATCTGCTCCAGCGCGCGCGCGACGGACTGCTGGATGGCCGGCTCGTCATCCATCACCAGGATCCGACCCGGCCGCGCGCTGCGGGCCGGGGCCTCGTGGCCCGCGGCCGCCGCTTCGACCACGGCACGCGGGGCCGCCGGCAGGAAAATGTGGAACGTGGTGCCGTGATGGAGGGTCGACTCGACCGTGATCGTGCCCTTGTGCTTTTGGACGATCGAGTGGCAGATGGTGAGCCCGAGCCCCATGCCGCGCTGCGGGCCGCGCTGCTTGGTCGAGTAATACGGGTCGAAGATCTTCGGCAGGATCTCGGGCCGGATGCCCTCGCCCGCGTCCGACACCGTGATGTGCACATACTCGCCCGGCGGCAGGCTGTGGCGGTCGCCGGCGCCGAGGACGACGTTTTCGGCCCGCAGCGTGATCACGCCGCCCTTGGGCATGGCCTCGCGCGCGTTGAGCACGAGGTTGCGGATGACCTGGCCGATCTGGCCGGAATCCACGAGCGCCGGCCACAATTCCGAGGGTGCATGCACGTCGCCGCGCACGCTGGAGCCGGTCAGCGCGAGCGGCACCGACTCGCGCAGGAGCTCGCCGATGTCCGTCATGCGCGGCAGCGCGGCGTCGCCGCGGGCGAAGGTGATGAGCTGCTGCGTGAGCCCGCGCGCCGACAGGGCCGCCTTCTGCGCGCCCTCGATCCGCACGAGCACGTCGGCCGGGGTCCCGGGCGTGAGCTGCGCGAGCTCGAGGTTGAGCAAGATCGCGGTGAGCAGATTGTTGAAATCGTGGGCGATGCCGCCGGCGAGGACGCCGGTGGACTCGAGCTTGCCAAGGACGAGCCGGTCCTCCTCCGCCTGTTTGCGCGCGGTGAGGTCGGTGTGCGTGCCGATGATGCGCCGCGGCCGGCCGTCGGCCGTCCGGCTCATGACCATGCCGCGGTTGAGCAGCCACTTCCAGCTGCCGTCCTTGCAGCGCAGGCGGTGCTCGACCATGAAGGTGCTGCCGCCATTCCGGTCGAGCGCCTGCATGGCCTGCTCGACCGCCGCCCGGTCCTCGGAGTGGATGCGGTTCTTCCACTCGTCCAGGCCGGTGCCGATCTCCGCCTCGTCATAGCCGAGCATCTCCTTCCAGCGGCGCGAGCGGACGACGCGACCCGTGACGCAGTCATAGTCCCAGACGCCGTCGCCCGAGCCCTCGACCGCGAACTTCCAGCGCTCCTCGCTCTGCCGCAGCGCCTCCGCCTGGCGGGCGAGCCGCCGGAACATGCGCCGCTGCCACCAGAAGAGGAAGCTGATGGCGACGAGGACGACGACCGCGGGCAGGTAGTACGGCCGCAGGTCGGCGAGCCGGATCGAGCGCGGCTCGATCGGCCCGATCCACTTGGCGTAGATGCGGTCGAAGTCGCCGTTGTGCCGCACGGTGGCGAGCGCCTCGTTGAGCCGGGCCAGCGTCGCGCGATCGCCGGGCCGCACCGCGAAGTGATACTGGTGGATGATGTCGTCGATGAAGTCCGCCTTCAGGCCGTGCCGGTTGCCCATCTGGCCCAAGAGCGGGCTGAGCATGATGGTGGCATCGGTCTCACCGCGCGCCGTCGCCTCGAGCGCGGCGTCCCAGCTCCGGTAGTCCCGCAGCTCCGCGCCCCACTCCGGGTGGGCCGTGGCATGGCTGTGCGCCACCGTCCCCAGCAGCGAACCGAGGACCCTGCCGGAAAAATCGCGCGTGGTCTGGAACGGCCGCTGGTCGACCCGGCGGTAAACCACGCCGTGCACCTTCGCGTGGCCGATGCTGTAGTCGAGGACCGGCACGCGGTCGGGCCGGTAGACGACGTTGGCCAGCGCATCGAGGGTGCCGGCCTGCAGGTTGTTCAGGTGGTTGGTCCAGTAGTTGGGGATGATCTCAATGTCGACCAGCCCGGTCGCCTCCATCGCCGCCAGCAGTTCCGGCGTGAAGCCCCGCGGCACGCCCTGCTCATCGACATACGCCATGGGCGGGGACGACAACTCCACCCCGACGCGCAACGGCTGGGCCGCGGCGGCCGCCGCCACCAGCCCGAGCCCGCAAAGGAGCAGCCGAAGGCACGAATCAACCATGGAGGACGTCACACGCGGTGACCTGCGGGGGCTTGACCGACATGCCGGGAAATTGCCGGGAAACGCCCGCTGAGTCTATGCGCATTTATGCGGAGAGCCGCACCGAGGGCGCGGAACGCTCAACACTTAACTTTCAACGCTTAACGCTGAACGCCTAAGGCCAATACCAGCCCCGGTAGGCAGCCCGCTTGCGAGCGCTGGATCGGCGTGCGCAGGCGAACCGAGCGCGAGCAAGCACGCGGCCTACCGTTTCAAATTGGGCGTTAAAAGTTAAACGTTGAGCGTTCAGCGTTCCACGCGCAGCGTGTGGGCGTGCTCCTTTTCAAGCGCATCCTGAATTTCGACAAGGAGGAGGTCGCCCAACGCGAGCAGCGCAGCGCGGTGCGCTACGCGGTCGAGCCCGGATCACCCCTGCACGCCTCCGTGCGCCTCGGCGCCCACGACCAGACCGTGCACCTGCTCAACCTCTCCAGCGGCGGCGCCGCCGTGCAGCTCGACCGGGCCATGGACTTCCGCCGCGGCGAGGACTGCCAGTTCCGCCTCGAGCTCGGGAAGCACTCCCTGCGCCTCGACAGCCGCGTCGCCCACCGGCTGGCCGAGACCACCCGCACCAAGGTCGGCCTCCAGTTCCAGTTCGCCAATTTCGACGAGCAGAAGAGCTACCTCCAGCTGCTCGAGCCCGTCGCCATCGGGGCCTCACTCAAGCCCGGCAACCCGAAGCTCGTGCGCCAGAAGGAGGCCGGCCTCCTCACGAAGCAGTACCACGGCCCCAACGACGCCCTGCTCACCATCTGGCGCCACTTCGCCGGCCAGGCGATCCACAGCTTCGAGTTCCGCATGCACGACTACTTCGTGCGCAGCAGCACCAAGCCCAAGGTCCTCGAGATCTACACCTGCGAGGAACAGGAGCACGAGCAGAAGCAGGGCTACAGCGTCCCCGCCCTCAAGCGCGCCGGCGACCAGCGCGAGGAGATCAAGCGCCTCTTCCTCTGGGTCGTGCCCCACATCAACCCCACGGTGCCGGACGACATCCGCGAGTACCTGCAGCAATATCTGCCGTCGCCGTAGGCGACGGAACGCTGAACGTTTAACGCTCAACGCTGAGGTTCGGAACTCCGGTCCCGTGGCTACGAGCGTGAGCGAGTGGGAGATGGGCGTTCGCAAGCGTACTGCCACTCGCTCACGCTCGTAGCCACGGAGAGCTACCTATGTCCTGAACACGCCGGTCGGGCACTTCAGCGTTCCTGCGGCCCAAGCCGCCGGTACACCGCCCAATCCCAGCCGGACAACGGCGCGTGCGGGAAGACCTTCGCCAGCTGGTACGCGTGGCCCCAGCGGTCGGTCACGACCTCCGCCGGCGGCGGACCGCCGTCGAGGCGGTGAACCAAGAACCACTCCACCCCGGCCCGCGGGACGCGATCCTCAGGCACATAGCGAACGCGGCGGCCGAGGCCGGAGGTCGCCGCGTGGTAGCCGAGCACGGGCCGGTTGCGGAAGTCGGCGTCGGCCGTGACCGCGACCACGGGCGCCGCGGAGGCGTCGGCCATGAACTGCAGCGCCGCGCGGTACTGTCCGCGGCCGTCGTAGGCCAGGCGGAGGCTGTGCCCCGCGTTGCCGGCGAGCACCAGCGCGAGCGCCACCACCACCGCCAGCCGGGCCGAAAACCCGGCGCGCCAGGCGCGCGCGCCCACGTAGCCGGCCAACATCACGACGAGAGTCGCGCTGATGATGAAGTAACGAGGGAACAGGAGTTGGAACCGCCCCAGCACCGGGCCCAGCAACGGGAGCACAACCGCCCCGAGCAGGAAGAAAACCGCCAGACCGCGGTCGCGACGCGCGATCCAAGCAACGCTGACGACCGTGATCAGCAGCGCCACCGCCAGCGCCAGCAGACCAGCCGCGGCAGGAACCCCGAAGGTGAACGCCGCCGTGTCGCCCAGCACGCCGAGCAGTGGGTTGTCCGGTCCGCCGCCGATGCTGAGCCGCCGCACGAAGCCGACATAATACGCCGCGAGCAACACGCCCGGCCCGCCGTGCCAGGCCAACAGGTCCTTCAACCCCGCCCGCCACGTCCCGCGCTTCCACCCCGGCCCGACCAGCGTCCACGCGAACCCCGCCACCAGCACGAAGGCCGTCACGAGGTGCGCGAGCAGTCCCACGATGGCGGCCAAGGCATAGACCACGACCCACCGACCCGACCCGCGTTCGCCCCGATGCAGCAAGGCCAGAACCGCGAGCAACGCCGCCGCCACGGCCGGCGCATAGCCCCGCGCCTCCGAGGCGTAGTGCCCGAGCAGGTGACAGCTGCCCGCGAGGACCGCGGTGATCAACCCCGCCACGTCCGCCGCGGCGCCGCCCGCATCCGGATGCAGGCGCGTGAACAGGCGCCGGCCGACGAGGCCCGCGAGCAGCACGGTCAACGCGCCGGCGACCCAGGACAGGAACCGAAAGGTCCACGCCGGCCCCGTCGGCGGCAGCAGCCAGAGCCAAAGCGAATTCAGCGGATGGTTGTTGTCGTGCAGCACCCGCGTGAGGATCTCCCACGGCGCCTTCACGTCGCGTACGAGGCCCAGCGACCAGATCTCGTCGAGCCACAGGTCGCACGTCATGCCGACCCACCGCACCGCCGCGAAGACCGCGACGATCAACGCGAGCCAAAGCGTGAAACGGCTGCGCTCAGGTTGTGCCCGGGGGTCCATGCAAGGGGTGGCGGATTCAGTTCCGTCGCCCCCGCCGACGCAAGCGCGGCGCAGAAATTCAGTGGGTAGGGCCCGGCCTCCGGACGGGCCGCGTTGGTCATACGCACATCAAACCGCCCGTCCGGCATGCCCTCCGTAGGCCCGGCGAAGGGGGGAGGCCGGGCGCTACCCGATACATCGCGCCGCTGGCGCTGTCACAACCGGCAACTCCACACATTCGCCTGTGAGCCGAAATACAATCGCCCGCCCGTGATCGCCAGGCCCGCGGTGATCGGCGCCGGCGGCGTCGCCAACACCGTGATGCGGTGGTCGCCCGATTCGATGCGGAACACCGCGCGGCCCAGAACGCCATAGACGTTGCCCTCCGCGTCGCGGCCCAGCGCATGCCGCACCAGCTCGCCCAAACGCGACAGATCCTCGCGGTGGATCACGGTGCGACGCACCGGATCGAAGACAAAAAACTGCGATCCCGTCGCGAGACCGTACACGAGGCCATTCGCCCCGACCTCGAGGCTGAACACCTCCGCCGCACCCGGCACGGGCACCGTGCGGAAATCCACGCGGCGCGACGCCCAGTCGAAGAGGTAAACCACGCCCTCCGTCTCCGCCGGGTGCCCACCACCGGGCGCGAGCACGCTGGTGCCGCCCACGAGATTGCCATCCGGCAGGACCCGGAGCGCATGCGTGCTGTGCGCCGGTACGACGCGGTCAGACGTGAGCAACTCGGCCGCGCCCGTCTGCACGTCGATGATCCCGAGGCCACCACCCACCAGCCCATAATCCATGAAACCGCCCACCACCACATGCCGGCCGTCCGGATGGGCGACGCAGGTGCGCGGCCGCGTGAGGTGCTTCTCGAACCGGACGACGACGCGCGGATTCGGCGCCGCGGGCGCTTCCGGCGCAAACGGCCGCGCCGGATCGTAGAGAAAGACATCGCCGTGTGGATACGCCGGCCCGACGAGCACCGACCCCTGCGCCGCAAACGCACACATGTTCCCGCCGCCGATGGCCTTGATCGCACCGAGATCGGCGATCTCTCGCGCCACCGGGTCGTAGCGCACGAGGTGCATCGGGTGCGACGTGCTCGCATAAACCTTGCCGTCGGGGCCGAGCCCAACCGACGTGATGAAAGCCCCGCCCGAGCGAAAATCGATTGCGACCTCGCGCACCGCGCCGCCGGGACCTTCGATCTCGAGACGCCGCTCCGGCAGGTGACAGGTGATGCGGCGGCCGTCCGGCAGCACGGCGGTCTTGTGTTGGAAGCTTGTGGCGCGCGCCGGGGCAGCGGCGGGAACTGCCGTCGCTGCGATCGGCTCGGCGCGGTCGGGATGCAGTCGATAGCGCCGCTCGCCAGCTTCACCGTAAACCGCCCCGTCGACGCCCGTGAAAACGCGGGCGCTGCCCGCACCGCGCGCGTTCTCCGGCAGCAGCGGACGCAGCGTCCCGGTGCGCGGGTCGAACGCCACGAAGTTCCACCGCGCCGTGCCCAAGCCGGCGTAGAGCCAGCCGGCCGCGTCAACCGCCAGGCTGCCGGGATACTGTTCCGCGGGGTCGAGCTGTCCGAGGTCGCGCAGCTCCTGCGTGCGCGGATCGAACGAAACCAGCCGCGCGTGCGGATGCATCGCGGCGTAGATGCGGCCGTCGGGTCCGTCGACCATCGCCGCACCGACGCAGCACGTCTCCGTCGCCGCCGGCACACCGTGGAAGGTGAAGGCACGCCGGTCGGGATCGAATTCGAGCAGCACGTTGCCGGCGAAGGTGTAGAACCGCCCGTTGGCGCTCAGGAGCGAAGCGTACGGCGCCCACTTCGCCCAGGTGTCGGAGCGCGTGCTGGCGGGAAAGGCGATCTGCTGCGTTTCTCCGGAATCGACATCGGTCACGAGGAGCGAACCGAGCGGACTCAGGTCGAGGAGCAGCGTGAGCGCGAGCGAGCGACCCGCGCCGTCGCGCAGGGCGGCGACCCCGCGGCTCTCGGAGACGGCGGACGCAATCCCGAGGTTGGCCAGGCGGTTGTCCGCCACGAGGTGCGCGGCAGTGGCGGCCGGCGGTTTCAGGTGCTTGTCGAGCCACCCGTACATGAGCATGCGCGTCTCGTGCGGCGCCGCATGGCCCGAGCCGTGGGCGTAGAACGCGAAGTTGGGCGCCGCCGACTCCAGTTCGTAGGCGTCCATCACCTTCATCAACATCAGCACGCGCTGCCGGTAGGTCCACCCGGCGAGCTGCGGCGGATCGCCGGCGATGAGGTCATTGAGGGCGGAGAGGTCGAGGAACGGCCGCGGCGCGATCAGCGCCATGATCTCGTGCTGGTCGATCGGCGGCAGCTCGCCGCGCAACAGGCCGGCGCGCATCGGCTTCAGGTAGATGTAGAAATGATCGCGCGCCCAGGCCTCGACCTTGCTGTTGAAGCGAAAGGGGGCGCAACCGGAGTTGGACACGGCCGCGCGCACGCGCGGGTCGTACGCGGCGAGGAAGTACGCGCCGTGACCGCCGAGCGAGTGGCCGAGCGTGCCGATGCGCGTCGGGTCCACCTCGGGCAGCGTGTGCAGCACGTCGATTGCGATCGAGTGCTCGTAGGTGAATTTCCCGACGGCGGTCCACTCGGGATGCTTTTGGTAGAACCGGGCCGTCTCGTAGGCGCCCTCCGGCGGGATGCGCTCGCCCGCCACGAAATGATCGGGCGCGATCACGACGTAACCGCGCCGCGCGAGGTGATCGAGAAACGCCTTCTCGGGATTCTCCTTGAGTCCGGCCTCGCGCTCCTTGCCGTGCGCGTAGGTGCCGTGGAGCGTGACCATCGCCGGGGCGGGACCGCCCAGGCCGTAGGGGATCGCGAGGAACGCATGCGCGCGTTCGTCGGCCTCGACCGCGTAGCTGATGAGGCGGCGCTCGTAGATGCCGTCGACGTCGACCGTCTCGTGCACGCGCAGGTCGAGCGGCGGGCGCGCGGGCTTGCGGTCGTCGCGGATCAGCTCGAGGAACCGCCGCCGCAGGACCTCCTTGTGCGCCAGCCAGTCAGCCGGGGTCTTCACCCCGGCGAGGAGATCGTCCCACGAACTGCGGACGGGCTCAGGTTCAGTGCGCGGTCGGACCGGATCGGCGCTCATGCGGCGGGCATTCTGCCCGCGGAGCGGGGGGACGCTCAACGTTTAACGTTCATCCGGTGTAGGAGCGGATTTATGCCGCGATCGAGCGCGCCACGTCGCGGCGTTAAGCCGCTCCTACGCATGGCCCGAGCCACCGAAAACGCTGAACGTCGAACGCTGAACTCCGAACGTCGAAGCTGGAATCCTTGCCCCTTGAGTGGCTACGAGCGTGAGCGAGTGGCGATCACGCAACGGAGCCGAAACACCACTCGCTCACGCTCGTAGCTACCAATCCGGAGTCCGGACTTCGGCGTTCAACGTTCAGCGTTCGGCGTTTCCCTCCCGGGCCCCACTTGAGCGTTGAACGTTAAAAGTTAAGCGTTGAGCGTTTTCTTCATCCCATGAGCACCTCCCCTGCCCCGGCTCCCTGGCGTCGCGCCAATACCGACTGGTTCATGCAAGCCCGCTGGGGGCTGCTCACCCACTATCTCGCCGACTCGGCCAGCAACCTGAAGCCGATCGACCTCACGCCCGACGACTGGAACCGGCGCATCGACGCCTTCGACGTCGACGGCCTGGCGCGGCAGCTGGCGGAGCACCGCGTGCCGTATTTCTTCATCACGATCGGGCAGAACTCCGGGTTCTACCTCTCGCCCAACCGCACCTACGACGAGATCACCGGCATCAAGCCGAGCAAGCTCTCGCGGCGCGACCTGATCGCCGACCTCGCCAAGGCGTTCGCCCCGCACGGCATCCGGCTCATGGTCTATCTGCCCGGCATGGCACCGGCGAGCGACGCCGTGGCCAAGGCGAAACTCGAGGGCGTGGACGACGCCCGCCACACCACCCTGCAGCGCCACTGGGAGGCGGTCGTGCGCGAGTGGTCGCTCCGCTGGGGCCGCAACGTGCACGGTTGGTGGATCGACGGACCCTACGACGCCCCGGCCTACCAGCACCCCGACGAGCCCAACTACCGCAGCTTCGCCACGGCCCTGAAGGCCGGCAATCCCGACAGCCTCGTCGCCTTCAACAACGGCCTGCGCACGCCGCTCTACTCGATGACCGAGTACGAGGATTACACGCCGGGCGAGATCGAGCGCGACATGACCGTCGCGCCCGGGAACACACCTGATTTCTCGCGGCTCGCGCCGTACGAGCGCACCCTCAAGGGCGCCCAGCTCCACGTCCTCACGATCATGGGCGAATGGTGGGGCAAGGGCCCGGTGCGCTTCCCCGACGAGCTCACCATCGGCTACACCAAGTTCATCAACAGCCGCGGCGGCGTCGTGACCTGGGACCTGCCCCTCACGCTCGAAGGCCACATCGCAGAGGAGTTCCGCCCGCAGTTGGCGGCGCTGAGCAAAGCGATGAACACGTGAGTTTTTTGAACCCCTCCTTCGCCGAGCCTACGGAGGGCAGGCCGGACGGCCGGTTCGGCGTGCGCATGCCCAACGCGGCCCGTCCGGAGGCCGGGCCCTACCCAAATACCTCCGGAGTGGTAATCCCTAGCGCCGCCCTGCGTATACCTTCGCGAGCGAGTTCACCGTCTGACCGAGTCGCTCGCGCAGTTCCGGCGGGCCCATAACCTCGGCGGCGGCGCCCCAGCTGAGGATCCATTGCTCGACTTCCTCCAGCGCGCCGAGGCGTAGGCGTAGCTCCAAGGCGCCACCGGGGAGTTCGCGGATCTCCTGCGACTCGTGCCACTCGCGCTCGCGCACGCGCTCGGCCGCGGCCGCGGTGAAGCGGATCGCGACGCGCCAGTCGCCGGCGCCGCCGAGGACGCCGAGGGCGTTGGCGAAGAACTTCTCCGGCGAGAAATCCGCCGGGCGCTTGAACGTCGCCGCCAGCGCCTTGACGTCGGTGATGCGCGTCAGCGCGAACGTGCGCAGCGCGGCGCGGGCCGTGTCGAAGCCCACGAGGTACCAGAGGTTCTCGCGGTTCGCGAGGTGGTAGGGCTGCACGCGCCGGGGCGTCGCCTTGGTCTCACCCGGCTTGCGGTAGGCGAAGGTCACCTCCGTCTGCCGCAGCACGGCGGCGCTCAGGGCGTTGAACACCGCGAGGTCGGTCCGGCCGAGGCCGATGTTCTTGAACGACACCGCGCGCAGCTCGTCGGCCGGCGAGAACGAGATGCGGTCGCGCAGCCCGCGGGCCAGCTTGCCGAAGGCGACCTCGAGCTGCCGGTGGAACGGCGTGCCGCGGTACTGCTCGAGCGCGCGCTGGGCCACGAGCAGGGCGAGCAGCTCGCCCTCGGTGACGTTGACCGTCGGGAACGCGTTCACCGGTGCCGTGTAGCGGTAGGCGTTGAGCCGGGCGTCGAACTCGATCGGCAGGTCGAGCCGGTCGCGCATGAAGGCGATGTCGCGCACCACGGTCTTGCGGGAGACCTCGAGGGCCTCGACCAGCTGGGTGCAGTTGACGAGCGCGCCGCGGCGCAGCTCCTCGTGGATGCGGAGCATGCGCTCGAGCGGCGGACGCGATAGCTGGGTTTTTGGGGTCATGAAAGAAAGGCTGCGCAAAAAATCCTGCACATTTTTTAGCCTGGGCCAAGCAATGTCCCACCCCCTCCGGTATCCTCGGGGCATGATTTTGATCCATCGCCCCATGAAAACCCACCTGCCCATCGCCCTGACCTGGTCCCACTACGGTGAACTCCACCGCGTCACCCCCTGGCCGGAGGTCCGCTTCGAGCGGCTCTACGGCCAGGACTGGCTGCCGATCAACCCCGACAGCGAGCTCCTCGCCGCCGCGTCCATCGCCTGCCGCACCCGCGACTGGCGGCCTTACCTCGACTTCGTGCCGGCCGAGATCCGCGCCTTCCTCGAGAGCTTCGGCTTCGCCCGCATGGAGGCCCTGCAGGTCGTTGCGCGCTGCCCCGGCCTGGCGTCGGCCCTGATCGAGACCCCGGCGCTGACCGCCTTCGTCGCCGCCCACGTGAGCCTGCGCGGCACGGCCAACCCGTGCTGGTCCGAGATCGAGGCCGTGCACGAGCGCAGCGGCGTCTTCGGTGTGCTCGAATGGCTGGGCCTCCCCGCCTCGCGCCAGACGCTGAACATCCTGCGCCACCTCGAGTCGCCCGACCTGCCCCGCCGCTTCCTCGAGCCGCTGCGCACGCAGCTCTGGGAGCCGCGCACGATCTTCGCCCTCCAGCGCATGCCGGCGATCACGGATCGCGACCTGGCGGTGCACTGCCCGGCATTTGCGGCGTGAAGATTGAATCGCGGAAACGCGGAAGAGCGGAAACACGAAAATAACCACTGATCTGCACTGATGGGCACTGATGGGATCGGATTCCGACCATTTCAGTGACATGAGTGTGCATCAGTGGTTACCTTTCCGTGCTTCCGCCCTTCCGCGTTTCCGCGATTAGGCCCGGCGCTGGTGATCCAAGGCTCGACGCCTGCGGTGCATTTGCCTCAGTTTGGAGGCCGCATGTGGCCACAACTTCGGTGCCTCTTTTTCACCCTCGGCGCCGCGTATCTTTCGCTCCCGCCGGCGTTCGCGAAACTGCCGGACGGTGTCGCGATCGCCCCGCCGCCCAGCTGGGTGATCCCGGTCGAGCCGGCCACGGCTCCTGCCCTAAAGACCAATCCATCGGGTCAGGATTTCCTGCTCCTCGACCGCCAGATGCATGTGGGCGTCGCCGAAACCTATGTTCGCCGCGTCTTCCAGATCGTGTCCGACGAGGGGCGCCGCAATGGCGGCCAGGTGCAGGTGGGCTTCGACCCGAGCTTTCAATCCCTGACACTGCATCACCTGCGCATCGTGCGCGGCGATCAGTCCTTCGACCGGCTCGACCCAAATGGCATCGAACTGCTGCAGCAGGAGCGCGACCTCGACCGGCAGCTTTATAATGGCGAACGATCCGCGCTGGTCATCCTGCAGGACCTGCGCGTGGGCGATGTGATCGATCTCGCCTTCACTACGCACGGGGCCAACCCCGTCTTCGGCGGCCGATTCATCGATGTGGTGCCCCTCGGCTGGGGTGTGCCGGTGCAGGAACTGCGTTGCCGGGTGGTCGTGCCGGCTGGGCGGACCGTCCATCACCAGGTCCGCGGGGATTCGCGGCCGGAGTTTGCCGAGCACCTGACGCCTGGGAGCCAAGAGCTGACCTGGATCTGCCGCGGGCTGCCCGCGCTCGATGCCGACGACCGCACGCCGAGCACCCATCCGGTCTACCCGTTCCTGGAACTCACCGAGTTCGCCACGTGGCGCGAGGTGGTGGATTGGGCGGTCCCGCTGTACGCCACCCCCGACCGGCCCGATCCGGAGGTGCGGGAGGTTGCGGACAAGATCCGGCGCTCCGCGGGGGATGACGACGCGCGGATCGTGGCGGCACTGCAGTATGTGCAGATGGAGATCCGCTACCTGGGCATCGAGCTCGGGTCGGGTTCCCACCGTCCGTCGGATCCGGCCACGGTGCTCACGCGCCGCTTCGGCGACTGCAAGGACAAGTCCCGGCTGCTGGTCGCGATCCTGCGCGAGCTCGGCGTCGAGGCCGCGCCCGCCCTCGTGCACAGCCATCGTCGGCACTCGGTCGCCGACTGGCTCCCGTCGCCGTTCGCCTTCGACCACGCGGTCGTGGCCGTCGCGCATCGGGGACGCACCCTGATCCTGGATCCGACGCTGACGTACCAACGCGGCGCGACGACCGAGGTGCGTCACTTGGGCGGCTATGGGCCCTACCTGTGGATCCTGCCGGGCAATGGCTCGCTGCTTTCGGCGTCACTCGGCGAGGGCGACATCTATCAGGTCCAGATCGGCGAATTCTACAACGTGACCGCGGTCGAGGCCCCGGCTTCGCTCCGGGTCGACACCACGTACCGCGGGGCCGCGGCCAACCAAATCCGCGCGTGGTTCGCCACGAACACCGAGGAGCAGGTCAAACGGCGGTACGTCGAGTTCTACACCCGCTATTACCCAGAGCTCGACGCCAAGAGCACCGAATTGAGTTATCGCGACGATCCCCGGCTCAACCTCTTCCACGTCACGGAGGCGTACACCATTCCGCACCTCTTCGTCCCGCCGACCACGGGCACGGTGCACACGGCCGAGTTCTACCCGGCGGTCCTGAGCGATTACGTCCGCACCCCCAACCTCCGGGCGCGGCGCCATCCCCTGTCGCTGAACCACCCGGTGGAAATCACCTCGGATATCCGGATCGACCTGCCATCCGATTGGGCGGTCGAGCCGGCCTTCAAGAAAATCGAGGACCGCGCGTTCACATTCTCCGTGGAGGTGATGCACCCGCATCCGCGAGCCATCAACCTGCGGTATGACTGGCAGTCGAGGGAGCCCGAGATTCCCGTCGCCCGGCTCGCCGAGTTCGGCGCGAATGCCAAGGCCGCCCTCGATCAGCTGGGGTATCAGCTCACCTATAATACCGCGGTGGCCGAAAGTGGCGTCTTTCCCCTCAACTGGCCGATGCTGGGCCTTGGCGGCCTGATCACAGTCCTCGGCGGTGGCGCCGGATGGTGGCTGATCCGGCGCCGCAATCCCGTTCCCCCCGCGCCGCCGTTGCTGCAGGACGCAGCCAAGGCCGACGATCCCTACCGGTGGAGCCAGCGGTCGCGGGCCGAGGCGGAAGGCCTCGGCGGCTGGCTGGTCCTGGTGGGGTTCGGCCTGTTCCTCCGGCCCATCCTCCAGATTGTCGGCATCGGCCAAGGCCTGCGGGGCTACTTCAACCAAGCCGTCTGGGACGTGCTCACCTCACCGGGGAGCACCGCCTACCAAACCCATTATGCGCTGGTTGCCCCAGTCGAACTCACGCTCAGCCTCGCCCTGCTTTATTGGGATCTGATTCTGCTGATCCTGTTTTTCCGCCGCTCGCACCTGTTTCCGCGCACGATCCAGGTTTACCTGGGCTTTCAGCTGGTGGCCGCGGCGATTCTGGTCTGGACCAGTTCCCTGATCACCACGGTCGAACCGGAGCAGGCGACCGCCACCGCTCGCGCCCTCGGCCAAAGCATCGGGGCCGCCGCCATCTGGATCCCGTATTTCCAGTTCTCACGTCGGGTGAAGCGGACCTTCGTCACGTGAAGTTTGAAGCGCGGAAGGGCGGAAGCGCGGAATTGGAACCACTGATCTACACTGATGCGCACCGATGGGATCGGATTCCGAGCATTTCAGTGACCATGAGTGTCAATCAGTGGTTATCTCTCCGCGTTTCCGCCCTTCCGTGTCTCCGCGATCAGGCTCGTACCATCTGCCACTGGCTCAACGCATCGCGCGCCAATCCCGCGCCGGTGAGCCACGGTTCGAGATCCTCGGGCCAGATTGCGCTGACGCACCATTTCGTGGCCGGGTGGCGGGCCATGACGGCGTGCAGCAGGCGCACGGCGCGCTCGGTGCGGCGGTCGGGGCCGTCGACGGCGAGAGCGCGGATCGTGATGGCCGGACCGGCTGGGTTGACCAGGGCCACCCACGCCCCGTCGAGTTCGTAGGCGACCGTCGGCGGGGTCAGCATCGCGATGGTCTCACCCGACAACTGCCAGGGCCAATTGACCGCTTGCTCGCGGATCAGCGCCGCCGCGACGGCGCGCAGGTCGACTTCAGTGAGGCCGGACTCGAGCGCGAGGCCAGCCGGAGCGGGGCCGGCGTAACTGGTCAGGCGACGGACCTTGGTGAAACCCACCGACTCATACAGCCGCACGGCGGGCGCGTTGCTCGTGAGCACCTCGAGGACCATGGCGCGCTCGCCGCGCTGCTTCGCCTCGCCGAGCACGTGCTCCATCAGCACCCGGCCGACCCGCTGGCGGCGGAATTCCGGCGCCACCGCCATCGCGGCCACGCGACTGGTCCAACCGCGGCGGGCGATGAGCACGACACCCGCCGGCGCGCCGTCGACCTGTGCCACGCAGCTCGCGTTGAAATCGATGCTGTCCAGCCGGGCCGCATGCCAGAGCGTGGCCTCGGTCATCTTGAACTGCACCACGTAGTCCGCGAAGCCGCGGTTGATCAGGTCGGCCGTGGCGGCGAGACCGAAGGTACCGGCGGGGGTGAAAGTGAAAGCCATGAGGAAATTGGAGAGGGTCAGAGGTTACGGTGTCTCCATCATGATGATCTCGTGCTGCGGCTCGGGTTCAGGTGCCTGCACCGGAGCTGGCGGACGAACCCGCTTGCCCCGGACGGATCTGGCCCGAACTGGCTTGAGCGGCGCCGGCGACGCCGGAAGGGCGGCCCAAAGCCCATGCATGCGATGCAGCCAGGCGTCGAGTTCCGCGAACCCTTGCGGATTGACCGCATAGACCCGGCGCTGCCCTTCGATCCGCACCACGACCAATCCGGCATCGCGCAAGAGCTTTAGGTGCTGTGAGATAGCCGGGGCCGACAGATCAAACTCGGCGACGATCTCGCCCGCGGCGTACTCCTCCTTGGCGAGGAGCTCAATGATGCGCCGACGAGTGGGATCGGACAGGGCCGCCAGGCTGAGCATGCACCCTTATTTCGTTTCTTACTTATTTAAGCAATATCTTAATTATGGCAGGAACCGCTCCAGCAGCATCTCCGCCCAGCGCTCGTTGGCCTGGCGGGTGCGGCCGGCGTTGTGCGGGGTGTGGACGACGTTGGCGCGGCCCAGCAGGGGGTCGCTGAGCGGGAGGGGCTCGATGTCGAAGACATCGGCAGCGAGGGCCAGCTCGTCGGTCAGCACCCGGCGGCGCAGGGCGGACATGTCGCAGATGCCGGCCCGCGTCACGAGCACGACCAAGGTGCCCCGCGGGAGGGCGTCGATGTGGGCGGCGGTCACGAGTCCGCGGGTGCCTTCCGTCAATGGCACCATGGGCACGAAAATCTCAGCATCACGTCCCAACCGTTCGAGGAAGTGCTCGCGCCGCGCCCCGCTGCGGTGAAACGCCGGCTCGGCAGCGTAAGGGTCCCAGGCGACGACATCTGCGCCCAGCGCCGTGCAGAAGCTCGCGTAGCGGCTGGCAATGTTGCCCGCGCCGACGATGCGCACGCGCTTGCCCTCGAGGGTGCCATTCGTGAACCGCGGGTCGTCGCCGAATTGGTGTCCGCGCGCCCCGGGCCGCCCCACCCCGCCGGGCGGCGCATAGTCCCAAGGCTCGAGGCTGGTCAGCATCTCGTGATGCAGCTGCGGGATGCGCCGGAGCGCCGCGAGGGTCAGCGCGAGGCCGAACTCGGCCACCGACTGACCCCAGAATCCTTCAGAAGCATGCTGGATCACCCGCACCCCGCGGGCTTGCAGGGCGGAGAGAATGACGGCGCGCTCGGTGCTCTCGTGGGTGTAGCCACCTTCATTCCACGCGATCTCCCGCAGTGCCGTAAACCGTTCCGCGCACGCGGGCGACAGCGGCACGTCGAGCAGCAAAAGCCGGGTCACGTCGCCCGGCCGCGACACGATCTCTCCGGCCGGCCGTTTGTCCGCGGGATCGAGGCGGATGAATTCCACCGGTCCCTGCGCGGCCCACAACCGATGGGCGTGGTCAGCCGCAAACGGCCAGACCAGATCGAATCGCGGGTGAACCAAAATCGCGGAGCTCATGGGGCGCCCGCGAGCATCGCGCGGAACGGCGAGCAATGACAAGACCGCCGGCGCAGGCATGGGGCGGGCCTTCAGCCCTTGATGAAGGGAAAAACCGTTTTCCTGGGGCGTTGCCCCAGGCTGTGATGGCGGCGGGCTTTCAGCCCGGTGATGGGAGCGCGCCAGCAATGCGGCGCCAAAGCGGCCCGGTGCAGTACCACAGCCCCGAGGACATGCCTGTCCTAGCGGTGGGCTTTCGGCCCGGTGGTAAAAGAGCGCCGAAGGCGCGTCGCCATAATAGCCTAGGGCGAAGCCCTAGGAATTGCACCGTTTGATCGCCAAGGGCTGTAAGCCCGCCCCATCCCGCCCACGCTCAGCCTGCGTAGGCCGCATCCAAGCCCAACCGGAAATACGCCCGGGCGTTGGCGAAACAGATGTTCTTCACCATGCCGCCGACGTGGACGAGGTCGTCGGGCAACTCGCCGCTCTCGATCCGGGCGCCGAGCTGGTTGCACAACACGCGGCGGAAATACTCGTGACGCGTGTAGCTGAGGAAACTGCGCGAGTCGGTGAGCATGCCGACGAAACGGCTGAGCAGGCCGAGATTCGCCAGGGCGTTGAGCTGCCACTCCATCGCCTCCTTCTGATCGAGGAACCACCAGCCGCTGCCGAACTGGATTTTCCCGGGGACGGAGCCGTCCTGGAAATTACCGATCATGGTCGCGAAGACATAGTTGTCGGCGGGATTGAGGTTGTAGAGCACGGTGCGCGGGAGCTCCCCCGTGCTGTCGAGCGCGTCGAGGTAGCGCCCCAATGCCCGCGCCTGCGGAAAGTCGCCGATGCTGTCGAAGCCCGTGTCGGGCCCGAGCGCCTTGAGCAGCCGGGCGTTGTTGTTGCGCATGGCGCCGAGGTGCAACTGCTTGGTCCAGCCCTTGGCGGCATCCCAGCGGCCGAACTCGAGCATGAGATACGAGCCGAACTTGGCCCACTCTGCCGGCGCCGCCGCCCGGCCGGCGCGCGCGGCGTCGAAGATCGCCTTCGCCTCGGCGTGCGTGCACGGCTCGGACAACGCGGTCTCGAGGCCATGATCGGAGAGGCGGCAACCGACGGCGTGGAAGTCGTCGTGGCGTTTTTTCAGCGCGGCGAGCAGGTCGTCGAAGGTCGCGACCTTCATTCCCGCCTCGCCGCCGAGCCGCTCGAGCCAGGGGTTGTAGGCGGCGGGCGCATTGACGCCGAGGGCCTTGTCGGGGCGGAAGGTCGGATAGACCCGGGTCTTGATCCCAAGCTGGGCGATGCGCGCGTGGTCGGCGAGCGGGTCGGCCGGATCGTCGGTCGTGCAGATGACGGCGACCTTGTTGGCCGCAAGGATGTCGTGCACGCGCATGGTCGCGAGCTTGGCATTCGCCTCGCGCCAGATCGTGTCGGCCGTGGCCGGGCTGATGATGACGTCGAGCCCGAAGTACCGCTTCAGCTCGAGGTGCGACCAGTGGTAGAGCGGATTGCCCAGCGTGTGCGGCACGGCCGCGCACCAAGCGTCGAATTTCTCACGCGGCGACGCGTCGCCGGTGCAGACGCGCTCGGCAGTGCCGTTGGAACGCATGGCGCGCCATTTGTAGTGGTCGCCCCCAAGCCAGATCTCGGCGAGGTCGGCGAAGCGGTGGTTCTCCGCGATGAGCTTCTGCGGCAGGTGGCAATGGTAATCGTAGATCGGCTCCGCCTGGGCGAAACGATGGTACAACGTGCGCGCGGCGTCGGACTGGAGGAGAAAGTCTTCGTGGATAAAAGGTTTCATGGGGCGCAGAAGCATTCCGTGGTTCACCGGCTGATGTCGTTGAGCATCGCCGCCAGGGTCGTGTAGCTGGCGAGGAGCTTGCGGGTGGCGGCGCAGCGCTCCGGGGGGACGAGGCCGGTGGTCTCGGCGAGGAAGATCAGGTACGACGCGATGCCGCGGGCGAAGCGCAGGCGGGCCTCGGGGCTGATGCCGTAGAAGCGGGCGCGCTGGGTGTAGCCGGCCGGCGAATGATCGCCGAGGGCGGACTTCTCGGCCCGGCCGCCGGCGGCGAGGACGTAGAGGAAGTTGTACTCGAAGAAGATCATGTGATCCGGCGACGGCGTTAGCGCCTCGAGGGCGGCGCGGCAGGCGGCAGGGGTGGCGAAGACAGCGTTCGGATCGCCTGCAAGCAGGCTCCTACCGTCGGACAGCGACGTCGTTACGAAGGTGCGGGCCATCTTCTGCTCGGTGGCGTCGGCGCTGAAGGCCCCGGCGACCGCCATGTCGACGGTGAAGCGGTACCAGTCGCGCCAGAGCGCGGCGTCGGCCGGGTCCTTGGACTGCGCGAGCGCGACGCCCATCTCGTAGGTGTAACGGCCGCTGGTCTTGATCTCGAGGGCGCCGCCGGTGACCTCGCCCATGACGCGGTAGTTCTCGGCGGATTTGCCCGAGCCGGAGTGGAACCCAATGCTCACGCCGAATTGGCGGCAGACGTTCCATTGGGCCTCGATGAGTTTCCGCAGCGCGGCGTTGTCCGGATAGGGCGCGTTTTTCTGGAAACCGAAAGCCGGGGCGATGAAGTTGACCGGCATGCCGAGGATCTCGCAGAGCGCGAGCATGACAGCGGTGGTCGCCGGCGTGGTGAGGCCGGGCAGCTCGTCGATCGAGAGTTCGCGCAGGTACGCACGGCCGGCGGAGGTCGTGAAGGCCGCAGCGCGGGCGGCGGCGTACTTCTCGTCGCGGCGCTTCATCTTGAGCAACGCGGGCCAGACGGCACAAAGCAGCTTGGCGAACTCCGTCTCCTGTAGGGGCGCACCTTGCGTGCGCCCTTGGGCGTCGGCCAGCGACACCCCTACCCGCTTTCGCACCGCGCCGACAACGTCGGGCGGCAGGTCGGACAGGGTCGCGGGCCGGTTGAGGGCGAGCTCCGGCGAGAGGTCGAAGGTGATGTAGCTGGCGAGCAGGCAACCGCGCACGAGCGCGTCCTCGCGGTCGTCGAACTTGCCGCCGATGGGCTGGTGGTCGGCATTGAACGACCAGGCGATGCGGCGGCGGTGGAAACCGGTCTTGAGCTTGGAGAGGACGCAGCCGTGGCTCATGCCCTCGACGCTTTGGCCCTGGTGACCCTCGGGCACGCTGGTGCCGATGAAGGGGAACGGCACGGTGTCAAGGCGGCCGGCGAGCATGGCGTCGACGTCGTAGACGAGCTCGCGCGGGATCGAGTTCTGGTTGGCGGTGACGCCGAGCTCGAGGGCGCTCATGGCCCATTCGACCGCGGGCCAGTGCAGCGTGGTGAAGCGCGCGCCGACCCCGAGCGTGCTGCGGCCCAGCAGGGGCGTCGCGGTCGGGAAGATGGTCGACTCCGGGTCGTGCTCCTGGATGAGGTTCTTCAGCTTGAGCAGGTTGGCCCACGTCGCGGGGAAGACGGCGAGTTCGCCGCTGAGCGCGATCCCGCCATCCAGGATGCTGACGGCATGGCCGGGCTGGCGCGCCTCGAGCCGCCAAGCGCAGTCGCCCGAGGCGGGATCCTCGATGAGGGTCCAGGCGCCGGCCGCGGTGTCGAAGCGGCTCTTCGACCATTCCTGGAGCGGGGCCCCGGAAATCAGCCGCGCACTGAGCGCCGGCCAGTCGAGGCAGAAGTCAGGCGAGATGCAGGGATTCTGCGCGATGCGCAGGTTGTGCTGCAGAAGGAAAGCGTTGATCGAGGGCATGGGGAGCGAGATTTTTTAACCACGGATTACACGGATTTCACGGATATGGCGGATGGTGCATGGTTGGATGGCCACAAAAGGCGCAAAAGGCACAGAATCGAAATGTCTTGTTCTGCGCCTCTTGTGCTTTTTGTGGCCATCCCTCCACGCTGCATCCGCGTGATTCAATCCGTGTAATCCGTGGTTAAAGGTTTTGGTTTCAGATGGTCATCGCGTGGTAGCCGCCGTCGACGATGAGTTCCTCGCCGGTGATGAAGGAGCCGGCGGCGTCGGAGGCGAGGAGGAGGGTGGCGCCGATGAGCTCGCGGGCCTCGCCGAAGCGCTTCATCGGCGTGTGGCCCATGATGCTCGCGACGCGGTCCGGGGTGAGGACCTTGCGGTTCTGCTCGGCGGGGAAGAAGCCGGGGACGAGCACGTTGACGCGCACCTTGTGCGGAGCCCACTCGCGGGCGAGGTTGAGGGTGAGGTTGTGCACCGCGCCCTTGGTCGCCGAGTAGGTGAAGACGCGCGAGAGCGGCACGACACCCGACATGGAGCCGAGGTTGATGATCGACCCGCCCTGTCCCGCCGCGACGAGGTGCTTCCCGAAGACCTGGCAACCGAGGAAGACGCTCTTGAGGTTGACGCGCACGATGCGGTCGAACTCCTCCTCGCTGATGTCGAAGTAGGGCGTGGCGGAGTTGATGCCGGCGCCGTTGACGACGATGTCGATGCGGCCGGATTTCTGCAGGACCGCGTCGCGCAGGGCCTCGAGCTCGGCCTTGCTGCTGGCCTCGGCGGCGTGGAACCAGCCCTTGCCGCCGGCGGCGGTGATCTTGGCAAGGCGGGCGGCGGCCTTGTCGGCGTTGCGGCCGACGAGCACGACCTCGGCGCCCGCGCCGGCGAGGCCCTCGGCCATCGCGCCGCAGAGTTCGCCCGTGCCGCCGATGACGACGGCAACCTTGCCGGTGAGACCGAAGAGGGAGGTGAGGTAGTTGGAGGGATTCATGAATGCGGGGGACTCAAATCATAATGCGGACGTGACCGTGAACCGATGAAAATCAGCCCAACCGGGAGTCGGAGCGTCCGGCTGGCCGAGCGCAAAGAGTCCGACCTTGGCGCCGACCCAGCGACCGGGTTTGGCGGTGAAGGCTACACCGGCGGGCGCGAACTGCTTTCCGTCCGTGCTGCTGGCGAACTGGCATTGCCGGCCGTCGGTGATCGTGACCCGCAGCCAAACGGGGCCGGCAACCTTGGGCTGAACGATGGTCGTCTGCACGACGGCTTTCTCCGCGGCATCCAGACGCACGTCTTGAATCAACTGCACGCCGTCGGCCGTCGCCCGCAGGCCGAGCCAGGCGTAATCGTAACCGAAAACGATCAACCCAGCGCTCTCGCCCGCCGCCTTGGGAGAAAATTCGAGCTGCGTCGTGACCGTGAAATCCAATGCCGGGAATTTCTGCATCAGCAGGTGCGGTGCATCGTAGAGATTGTCCGGCTTCGGCGCCGCGTGCGCGAACAGCCGCAACACGCCGGGGCGCGCGCCGAGCGCGAACCAGCCGGCGGCGGGATTCGCCTGCCATTGCCACTGCGGTGCAAGCGCCTGCGCGGTGAAGTCATCCGAGGTCGCCGGCACCGCGATGGGCTGAGTCGGCAGGACGGGCTTGGCGTGCACGAGGACGGGCTCACCCGTGGCGTCGCCCGTCGTCACGCCCGTGCCCATGAGCGGCCAGTCGTCACGCCACGCCACGGGTTGCAGGTGGACGATGCGGCCCGAGGGGCCCTTGTCCTGAAAATGGAAGAACCACCACTCGCCCGCCGACGTGTCCACGAGCGCGCCCTGGTGCGGGCCGTTGACGGGTGACTGGCCGCGCGCGAGGACGATACGGTGCTCGTAGGGTCCGCGGATGTCGCGGGCGCGGAAGACCGATTGCCAGCCGTCCCCCACGCCGCCGGCCGGCGCGAACACGTAATACCAGCCGTTGCGCCGGTAGAACTTAGGCCCCTCGAGGGTCGAGCACCCGGGGACCTGGTCGCCGTCGATGACGAATCCGCAGTCCTCCTCGACGCGCGTGCCGTCGGCACTCAGGCGCAGGAGCGTGAGGCGGTTGTTGATGCCGGCGCGGCTCTTGGCCCACGCATGGATGAGCCAGACCCGGCCGTCGTCATCCCAGAGCGGACACGGGTCGATCAGACCCTTGCCGGCCCGCACCATCACCGGCGCGCTCCATGGTCCACGCGGGTCGGCGGCGGTGATGACGTAGAGACCGAAGTCGGGATCGGGATAATAGATCCAGTACTTGCCCGCGTGGTGCCGAATCGACGGTGCCCACACGCCCTTGCCGTGCTGCGGCATGCGAAAAACCTCCTCGGGCACAAGGCGCGGCAGGGCGTGGCCCGTGAGCGTCCAATTCACCAGGTCGCGCGAATGCAGGAGCGGCAGCCCGGGCACGTGGCCGAAACTGGAGGCCGTCATCCAGAAATCGTCGCCCACGCGCACGACGTCGGGGTCGGAGTAATCGGCATGGAGGACCGGATTGCGGTAACGGCCGTCGCCGAGATCGGCGACCCAGGGAGAGGAATAAGCTGAAGGCATGGACGAAGTAAGGCGGGGCGGGGCCGAGGGTTGGATGTAGGGGCGCAGCTCGCCTGCGACCTTCGGCATCATCCGCGGATGCGGCCCAAGGGCGCACGCGAGGTGCGCCCCTACATGGAGCTGGGTTTGGAGGAAACGGTCCGCCGCGTCCAGCGTCGGCTCGAACCACGGGTGGAACAGCCAGAACGGGTGCGGCGTGTTCGGCAAAACGACGATCTCGCTCTTCACTCCGGCGGCGCGCAAGCGGTCGCGCATGGCCTCACGGCCCGGGAGAATCGGATCGGTCACCGTGCTGTTGATGAAAAGCGTCGGGGCGCTGCGCGGGCCGGCATGCGTCAGCGCCGAGGCCGCGCGCCAGACCTCGGCGCGCTCGCTGTACTTTCCGCCCAGGAACCGCACCGGCGCGCTGGGCTTCGCGTCCTGCTGGGCGACGAGCTCCGGCGCGGTGAAATCCGCCAGCCCGTCGATGTCCACGACCGCCTGCACGGCGCTGGAGATGTCGGTTTCGCCCTCCGCGCCCTCGAATTCCGGCAGGCCATTGGTCGCACCGAGCAGCGCGGCGAGCTGGCCGCCGGCCGACATGCCGACGACGCCGATACGCGCCGGGTCGAGGCCCTGTTCCGCCGCGTGGGTCCGCAGCCAGCGCACGGCTGCCTTCAGGTCGTGCAGGGCCGCGGGAAATCGTCCGGCCTTGCCCAGACGGTAGCTGACCGGCACCGCGGCGAAACCACGCGCCGCGAGCTGCTGCGCGAAAGGCCGCTCCATCTCGCGCGAACCGGAGTCCCAGCCGCCGCCGTGCACGATAAGCACGACCGGATGCGGGCCCGGGCCCGCGGGCAAATGCAGGTCGAGCTGGCGACCCGGGGCATAGGTCAGGTCTTCACGGGCGGTGACGCCGGCCGGCACCGCGGCGTCGGGCCGGCGGATTTGCGGGTACTGCGGCCGCAGCTTGCGCTCGGCGTTGGCCACGGTGAAGGCGTCGAGGGACTTCCGCCACGCCGGGTAGTCCTTGGTGAGCAGTTTCGCCGGGGCGGTGACATACCAGGCATAACCGCCACGGCGCTCGGCCTCGATCTCGTCGAGCCGGTAGTGGACGATGCCATCGCGGCCGGTGAACACGGGGCGATTGGTGCCGATCTCGTAGAAGCGCGCCCACAGCGGCAGCGCGGTCGGGTCGGGCACGACGCGGGTGTCGAAGCCTTTGGGCAACGTGGAATCGGGCACCTGCTCGTAGCGCAGGCCGGTTATCTTTACCGCCTCGAACCACGCCACGGCGTCCTCGATCGCGGCCACCACGTCGGCCGTGGGCTCCACCGCCATGAGGAAGCGCACCAGCCCGACGCTCTCGAGGCCCGAGAGGGTCGCGGGTTCGAACTTGCGGGCCGCCACCGGGGCGTACGTGCGCTCGTCGTGCTGGGCGCACCACACGGTCTTCTTGCCCTCGACGACAACCTGGCACCGCAGGATGCATTCCACCCCGCGCGCCACGGCGGCGGTGGCCTGCGCGCGCTGGGCCGGCGTGGTGAAGGCGAAGGGCTCGCGCCCCCGCGCCACGTCGTGCAGCACGCCGAGGACGCCGGCCATGGCGTCGTCGTTGAACGTGATATGCGAGTAATAGCCCGCCCGCAGCGGAAAAAACCGCGGCCAACCACCGTTCGGGTACTGCGCGGCGAAGAGGTAGGCGAGGCCGCGGTCGAAGGCGCCGCGGTGCGCCGGCGTGCCTGCCCCGGCCGCGATGACCCGCGCGAGGAATCGCAGCTGGGTGTGGGTCGCGCCGTTGTCGATGGTCGGCATCGTCTCGTCGTCAGGGACGCCGTTCTTCCGCGCCGCGGCTTCGGCGGCGGGCGCGAGCACCATGTTGCGGTTCTTCGGCCAGCCGCCGGTGGCGTCCTGATAGAGCAGGACGTTATCGGCGATCGCGCGCGCCTCGGCCGTCGCGTGCCACGCGTCGGGCTGCTTCGGCACATCCGCCCAGCGCAGGGCGGCCGCGAGCGGCTGCATCGCGCCCAGGAATATCACCGTGGCGAGCAGCGCGCACCGGCTCATGGTCAGTCGGCCTTGAGCTCGACCAGTTTGAACCGCGGGGCGAGCAGGTGCATGATGATCCACGCCGCGAGGTAGGCCGAACCGCAGATGGCGAACAGGATCGCGTAGCCGAGCTCGACGTGCCCGGCGGCCGTGAAGTGCTTCAGGAGGAGACCCGCGAGGCGCGCGATGAGGATGCCGCCGACGGCCCCGGCCATGCCGCCAATGCCGGTGACGGAGGCGACGGCGCGCTTCGGGAACATGTCGGAGACAGTGGTGAAGATGTTGGCCGACCACGCCTGGTGCGCCGCACACGCGATCGCAATGGTGGCGACGGCGAACCACGTGTTGATCTGGCCCAGCCGCGAGGCGAGGAGCACGGTCAGCGGCGCGAGGGCGAAGAGGAACATCGCCAGCTTGCGCGCCTTGTTGGCGTCCATGCCGCCATGGATGAAGCGCTTCGGCAGCCAGCCGCCGAAGATCGAGCCAGCGGTGGAAACGGTGTAGACGACGGCGACGGCGAAGGGCCAGCTGATGATGCCGGGGATATCGCTCTGGGCGCCCGTGTAATCCGGATGCGTCGTCATATACGCGGCGACCTTGCGGGAGTTTTCACCGGCGAGGAAGGCCGGCAGCCAGAAAAGGTAGAACCACCAGATGGGATCAGTGAGGAACTTGCCGATGGCGAAGGCCCAGGTCTGGCGGAAGCGGAGCAGCACGCGCCAGGAGACCTTGGCGGTGGCGGAGCTGGTCTGCTCGGCGGCCTGCTCGTCGCGGTCGCTGTGAATGTGGTCGTACTCCGCCTGCTGGAGGTGGCCGCTCGCGAGCTTGGCCTTGGGCGAGTCGTACATGCGGTACCAGAACACGAGCCAGAGGAGGCCCACCGCGCCGGTGAGGATGAAGGCCCATTCCCAGCCCCACGAAGAGGCGATGTAGGGCACGCACAGCGGGGCGACGATGGCACCGACGTTGGCGCCGGAGTTGTAGAGACCGGTGGCGAAGGCGCGCTCCCGCTTCGGGAACCACTCGGCGATGGTCTTGTTGGCCGCGGGGAAGTTGCCGGCCTCGGTCAGGCCCAGCGCCGCGCGCCAGAAGCCGAAGCTCCAGGTGTGGTGGCCGAAGGCGTGGCCGATGGCGGCGAGGCTCCAGCCGATGAGCGAGTACGCGTAGCCGGCCTTCGTGCCCACCCAGTCGATCAGCCGCCCGGCGGCGAGCATGCCGACGGCGTAGGCCACCTGGAAGCAGATGACGACGGTGGAGTAGTTGAGCTCCTGGTTCGCCTTATCGAGGCCGAACACGCCGTCGTCGGAGAGCGTCTGCTTGAGCAGGCCGAGGACGTTGCGGTCGAGGTAATTGATCGTCGTGGCGAAGAACACCAAGGCGCAGATCGTCCACCGGTAGCGGCCGATGCGTTCGTTGATTTGGGTGAAGGAGCTCATGGGGGAGTGGGGCGTGCGCTACTTGGGCGGGGCGACGGTGTTGAGGGGACGGGCCTCGCCGGCGGGGCCGACGCGGACGTTGTCGAAACTGATGCGACCGGCGCCGATCACGACGTCGGCGGCGCTGACATCGCTGAACGCGCTGTCGCTGACGCGGATGCCGTCGATCGTCGCGCCGGGGAAGCCGCGGATGAAGAGCACGCGCGGGCTGGCGGTGCTGGTCACCCGCTCGAGTTGTACATTGCGGACGGTCGGCGGGAAGGCCCCCGTCGCGCCCTCCTCGTAGAGCAGGTCGATCGTGACGACGGCCTCGGCCACGCGACCGATGCGGACATTGCGCATGAAGACATTCTCGAGCACGCCGCCGCGGACGGCGTTGGATTTGAAGCGCAGCGCGCGGTCGAGGTTGGGGCTGTCCATCGTGCAATCCTCGACGAAGACATTGCGGATGCCGCCCGAGCACTCGCTGCCGAGCACGACGCCGCCGTGGCCGTCTTTCATCGTACAACGGCGGATGATGACGTTCTCCGTGGGCGTCGCGAGGCGGCGACCATCGGCGTTGCGGCCGGACTTGATGGCGATGCAGTCGTCACCGGTGTCGAAGAGCGTGTCCTCGATGAGCACGTCGGTGCACGACTCGGGATTGCAACCGTCGTTGTTGGTGCCCTTCGAGATGATCGTCACGCCGCGCACGGTGATGTTGCGGGAAAGGACCGGGTGGATCTCCCACATCGGCGAGCGCACGATCGTGACACCCTCAACGAGAACGTTTCGGGAGCGGTAGAACTGGATGAAGTTCGGCCGCAGAAAATGTCCGGGGCCGTAAACCCGCTGCTCGACCGGCACGCCGGCTTCGGCCTGCGCGAACAGGGCGTCGCGGGCGGTTTTCTGCTTCACAGGCGGGCGCTTCTTGTCGTTCCAGGACCACCACGTATCCCAGTCGGCCCCGCCGTCGAGCGTGCCGGCGCCGGTGACCGCGACGTTCTCCGCCTCGAAGGCGTAGAGGAAGGGCGAGAAATTCATGCACTCGACGCCCTCCCAACGGGTGAAGACGACGGGGTATTTCGCGGGGTCGAAGATCCAGCGGAGCGTGGCGCCGGCGGCGACGTGCAGATTGACGCCGCTGCGCAGCCGGAGGGCACCCGTGAGCCACTCACCGGCGGGCACGACGACGCGGCCGCCGCCCACGGCGTGGCAGGCGTCGATCGCGGCCTGAATAGCAGCGGTGCTCTCGGCGCCGGGCTGCGCACCGTGGGCGGTGATGGGAAAATCGCGATCGGGGAAGGTCGGCGCGACGATGCGCGCGAGCAGGCGTTCGTAATCACCCCAGCCGCGGACCGCGATGGGCGGCTCGGCGACGAGGAGGAGCTGCTGCACCTCGAGGCCGGCGAGGATGCAGGGGCCGACACCCTTGAGGTCGTTGGCAACCACGGGCTCGCTGACGTAGTACGCAAACGAGCCGTCGCGGGCGCGACCCGCGGAATTGGTGTAGCCGAGGCCAGCGACTTCACACACGCGGGTGAGGCTGACGGCACCGTTCGCATCGGTCTCCAGGCAATCGCGCACGAGACCGGCGTAGCCGCGCGACACCGCAGCGAGGTACTGGCTGCGCGCGAGATAACCGCGGTTGATGCCCTTCGCGAGGGCGTAGACGAACATGCTGGAGGCGGAGGATTCGAGGTAGTTGCCCTCGCGGTCGCCCTGGTCGAGCACCTGCCACCAGAGTCCGGTTGCGGGATCCTGCCAGCGCACGATGCCGTCGGCGACGCGGTGCAGGACGGCGTTGATGGCCTCAACGTCGGGATGCGTCGGCGGCAGGTCGTCGAGGCAGTCCACGAGCGCCATTGCGTACCAGCCGACCGCGCGGCCCCAGAAGTTCGGCGAGCGCCCGGTCGCGGGGTCGGCCCAGGGCTGGACGCGCTTTTCGTCCCAGGCGTGGAAGTGGAGTCCGGTCTTCGGATCGTACCCGTGCCGATCCATGAGCAGGAGCTGGCGCGCGACCTCGTCGAAGGCGGCGGGCTCGTTGAACACGCGGGCGTAGTGCGCGAGGAACGGCGAGCCCATGTAGAGGCCATCGAGCCACATCTGGTGCGGGTAGCGCAGCTTGTGCCAGAAGCCGCCCTCGCTCGTGCGCGGCTGCTGGGCGAGTTGCTGGCGCAGGAGGGCTAGCGCCGCCTTCCACTCGGGTCGCGGGTCGCGCTCGTAGACGTGCAGGAGCGCGCGGCCGGGCGTGACCATGTCGATGTTGAACTCCTCCTGTCGGTAGGTCGCGATGCGGCCCTCGGCGTCGATGAAGGAAGTGACGAGACGCGCGGCGTAATCAGCCATGGCCCCTTCGCCCGTGCGGGCACTCGTCTGCTGGAGGGCGTGCGCAAACAGGCCCGTGGTGTAATCCCAGCGGGCGCGCGGGGCGCCGTCTTTGAAGAGCGTGCCGCCGCGACGGGCCATCTCGGACTGGGCGAGGCGCGTGGACCATTCGAGCGGCGACGCGCCGTTGAACGTGGGCGGCAGCGTCGGCGCGGCGAAAGCCGGAGGGTTTAACAGGAGGAAACTGAGGGCACAGAGAGGGAGGAGTGCGCGCATGAAGCGTGAGCCGCCCTTCGGAGCTTTATCGCGGAAACGCGGAAGGGCGGAAGGCGCGGAATATGGGCCGTTTGCGATCTGTGGCGTGGATCGTCTCATGGCTGCCAGTCTCCCAGCACCCGCTCGCGGGTGAATTCCGCCGGGGCCGGGTCGGCCGAGGCGGTGGCCCAGGACACGCGGCCGACGGTGGCCGCACCGGGGCCGGTGCATTGGTATTCGGCGAAGCGCACGAGCGGCGGCTTCACATTCCATTCCTTCCAGCCCTCGGGCCGGATGCCGGCGCCGAGTTCGCAGCGGATGAAGGTCGCGCTGGGTGACTCGCGCCACGGGCGGCCGAGATAGGTCGGCGGGTTGCCGTAGGGGAAGGTGATGCGGCAGTCGGCGAAGACGAAACCCGCGCGGCCCGCGGGCGTCGCCGGGGCGACGACGTAACCCTGGTCGCGGCAATGGATCTCACAGTCCTGGAACCACGCGGTCGCGCCGCCGTAGATAAAATCGACGTGGCCGGAGATGTAGCAGCGCTCGAAAAACTGCCGACCGGTCTCGAGCCGGATCGTGTCCTGCCAGCCGAGGATGCGGCAGCGGCGGAAGATCACGCGGTCGGCGAGGACCGAGCAGGCCTGCGCCTGCATGCCCTTGCCATAGGTGTTCTCGAGGGTGAGATCCTCGATCACCGCGCCGGTGGCCTCGGCGGTGATGAGCAGGGCGGAGGCACCCTGCCAGCCGATGGGCTGGCCGTCGGTGCCTGGGATGGCCTGGCCGAGGTTGTAGGTCAGGAGCGTGGCGGGACCGGAGCCGCGCAGGGTGACGTTGGGCTTGTCGAGGACGGTGTGGCCGAAGTGCGCGCCGGGCTGGAGGACGATTACGAGGCGCTCGGCATTGTCGGCCGGGACGGCGTCGATCGCCGCCTGCACGGTGGGAAAATCCGCTCCGATCGGCCCGACCACGATGGTCAGGCGATCCGCTGCGAGGCTACTCAAGCTGGCGCCGATCCCAAGAAACGCAGCCAACAGCCATACGCCCGGACCCTGGCGTAGGGGCGCAGCTCGCCTGCGCCCGTTTGGAGTCCAATCGCCTTCGAGACGTTCGCGGGCGCACACTAGGTGCGCCCCTACAGGATGGACTGGCCCAACTGGGGTCACGGCGTGGTGGAGAGGGTGACCTTGACGGGAGCGCGCAGGCGCTGCGCCCACGCGGTGACGTAGGCGGTCCAGTCTTTGCTCGACGTGATGTCGCCGGCGCGCGACCAGGCTGCGCCCACGGCGTAGCGCAACGGCTGGCCGGAGGCGGCGCGGGCGAGGACGAGGAGGTTGCGGTCGTCCTCGGTGAACCCCTGGAACGCGGGACCGGCCACGATGACGGCGGTGCCGAGTTCACCGTTGGTCTTCTGCGCGATCCACTGGGTGCGAATGCCCAAGGCGGAATCGGTGTCGGCCGCGACGACGGGCTCCTGGCCCTTGTCGGCCGGGTTCTTGTTCAGGCCGAGGCCCACGGTGATTTCCTTCACGGGACCGGCGTGGACGGTGAACGTGCTCTCGACCTGATTGAGCTGGTGGCCGGCGTCGAGGGTGATGCGTTTCACCTCGGAGACGATGGTGCCGTTGGCCATCCACGTGTCGTAGGTGAGTTCGAACTGCGCGCGCACGGGTCCGTTGGCGAGGATGCGCCAGCTGGCGAAGTTGCGGCCGACGTGGAGCCGGGTGCCGTCCCAAACGCCGGTGCCGCCACAGCCGCGGCTGGGACCGACTTGGTAGAGGTCCATGCCCTCGCCCTCGTCCTGATGATAGTGGTTGTGGCCCTTGTTGTACCAGCGATCCACGATCGGGTAGCGCACACGCTTGCACCAGACATCGAGGCCGCTGGTGACGAGCACCTCCTTACCCGAGCCGGGCGCGGCGGCCGCGGCGAGCGCGGGGCCGTACGTGCGGTGGGCGATGCGGTCGTTTTCCCAGGCGAAGTCATCGAGACGCTCGGGCACGTGGCGGGCGAACGCCTTGGCGGGAAACACCGGGGCGACGGTGTCGGTGGTTTCGACGGTGAACCTCGCCGAGATTTCGCCGGCGGCGAAGTCGTATTGGAAAATGAGTTCACCGTAGGCGACGCCCTCGCGTTTCGGGTCCTTGGCCTGCGGCGCGATGTTGGTGACCTGATAGGGCAGCACGTTGCCCTTGGCGTCCTTCACGGCGATGCGCTGCAGGAGGGCGCCGGGCAGGGCGCGGTTCACCTCGGACCACGGGACGGTGATGGTCTCGGCAGGCCGGGCGATGGTCAGGTCGTGGGTGACGGTGACGACGAGGCGGCCGGCGGCGGACGCGGTGAGCACGCCGGCGAGGAGGAAGGCGAGGACCGGGCGGAGCACGGGCATGGGGAGGTGGGGTTAACGGGCGAGCCAGCCGCCATCGACCGGCAGCGTGATGCCGTGGACGTAGTCTGAAGCCGGGGAGGCCAGGAAGACAACTGCGCCGGCGAGGTCGCGCGGCTCGCCCCAGCGGGCGGCGGGGATGCGGTCGAGGATCGACTGGTTGCGGGCGGCGTCGGCGCGGAGGGCCGCAGTGTTGTCGGTCGCCATGTAGCCGGGGGCTAGGGCGTTGACGTTGATGTGCGCCGCAGCGAGCTCGTTGGCCATCGCGCGCGTGAGGCCGGCGAGGGCGCTCTTGGCGGCGGTGTAGGAGACGACACGCACGCCGCCCTGGAAGGAGAGCATGGAGGCGACGTTGATGATCTTGCCGGGGCGCTGGGCGGCGACCGCGGCGCGGGCGAAGGCCTGGCTGAGACGAAAGGCGCCATCGAGATTGACGCGCAGGACGTCGGACCAGTCGGCCTCGGAGAACTCGAGCAACGGCGCGCGGCGGATGATGCCGGCGTTGTTGAAGAGGATGTCGGCGTGGCCGAAAGCGGCCACGGCGGCGGCGATGATCCGGTCGGCGGCGGCGGGATCGCCGACATCGGCGGTGACCGTCACGCTGCGGCGTCCGGCGGCGGCCACGGCGCGCTGGGCGGCGGCGGTGTCGCCGCGCGCGACGAGCACGAGGTCGGCGCCGGCCTCGGCCAGGGCGGCGGCCATGCCTGCACCGAGCCCGCGCGAGGCGCCGGTGACGATGGCCACGCGGCCGTCGAGTCGGAAGGTGTCGAGGACGGCGGCCATGGCGGCAAAATCAGCGGATGGCGTCGACGGGGGCGGGGTCCATGTCGGCGAACTCCTGGTTTTCGCCGCCCATGCCCCAGACGAAGGCGTAGCTGGCGGTGCCGACGCCGGAGTGGATGGACCACGGCGGGGAGAGCACGGCCTCGCTGTCGCGCACGACGAGGTGGCGCGTCTCGGCGGGTTTGCCCATGAAGTGGAACACGGCCTGACCCGGCGGGATGTCGAAGTAGAGGTAGACCTCCGAGCGGCGCAGGTGCGTGTGCGGCGGCATCGTGTTCCAGACGCTGCCGGGCTCGAGGCGGGTGACGCCCATGACGAGCTGGCAGGTCGGGAACGCGCCGGGGTGGATGAGCTTGCGGAGCGTGCGCTCGTTGGCGCTCTCGCGCTGGCCGAGGCGCGTGCCCTCGACGGAGGCGAAGGGCACGTGCCGCACCGGGTAGGCGGTGTGCGCGGGATAGCTCAACAGGTAGTAACGCGCGGGCGTCGCCGGCGAGACGGAGGCGAACGTGACCTCCTGGATTCCGCGACCCAGGTAAAGGGCGTCGAGGTGCTCGAGCCGGTGCTCGGTGCCGTCGGCGCGCACGATGCCGGGGCCGCCGAGGTTGATGATGCCGGCCTCGCGGCGCTCGAGAAAGTACGCCGCGCGCAGCGCCTCGGGGCGGCCGAGGGCCAGCGGCACGGCGCCGGGGCAGATGCCGCCGACGACCGTGCGGTCGGTCTCCCACCAGTGGAGGGTGACCGCGCCGGGCCGGAAGAGGCCGGTGAGGAGGAACTCGTCGCGCAGGTCCGCGGGCGGGAGGCTGCCGGCGAGACGGGAGAAGGCGCTTTCGTGCGTTTGCATGCCGGAGAGGAAGTTTGGACCCGCGGCGGGCGCTAGCCAGCCGCGGGCGACAGCGGGGGCGCGCCACCCGCACCGGACAGTCCGGGCGGCGCGGGATTCGGGATGATCAGAACTTGCCGCGGAACCCGAGGGTGTAGTGCGGCTCGCCGAACTCGAAGTAGCGGTAGGGCAGCACGACGTTCTGGTACTGCGGGAGGTAGCCGCGGAGGAATTCCTCGCGGGCGCTGTTGGTGATGTTGCGCACGAGGAAGTAGGCCGAGACGTACTTGTTGATGGCGTATTCCACCTTCAGGTCGGTCGTGAACTTCTCGTCCTTGTTCAGGGTGAGCCGCGTATCGAGGGCCTGGTTGGTCGTGTTGGCCGTGCCGGTGAAGTAGCTCGTGGACACGAAGCCGCCGTAGAGGCTCTCGTCGACCCAGTTCGTCGTCGAGGTGACGGTGAACTTCCCGTAGCGGTAGCCGAGGACGAGGTTGGCCGTCTTGGGCGAGACCGCGCGCATCTGCGAGTAGTAGGTGTCGAGCTCGCGCAGCGGATCGCTGTCCTTGGCCTTCACGTCGACGTAGGTGAAGTTGGCCTGGACGTTGAAGCCGTCGAAGGGCTTCGGCAGGAACGTGAGGTTCTGCGCGTAGCTGAGCTCGATGCCCTGCAGCGTGGACTTGCCGCCGTTCTCGCGGACGGTGCCGGTGTTGAACTCGGCCGGGTTGTAGCCGTAGTCGGCGGCGACGGCGGCGCGCTCGGTGGCGGTCATGCCGCGGGAGATGAAGTAGTTCTTCACGTCCTTGCGGAACAGGTAGACGCCGATGACGCCGGAGTTCTTCAGGTAATAATCGACCGAGGCGTCATAGTTGACCGAGAAGTACGGCTGCAGGTTGGGATCGGGCAGCGTGAAGGAACCGTCGCCCGCGCCGGGCAGGCTCTCGGAGGTGACGACGGGCAGGAGGTCGGCGTAGTCGGGGTGACCGACGGTGCGGCTGACGCCGCCGCGCACGACGATGTGCGAGCGCGGGGTGTAGCGGAAGCTGGCGGACGGGTAGAGCTCGTCGTAGTCGAGGTTGATCTTGGCGAGCTTGGAACGGGCGGAAACGCGGCTCTGGGCGCGGGCCTCGATCTCACGCTTTTCCCAGCGGACGCCGCCGATGAGGAGCAGGTCGGGGTTCATCTCGACGTCGGCGCGGAGGTAGACCGCGTCGTTCGTCTCGTCGAACCAGCGGACATCGTAGACCTGGAGGGTGGTCAGGTTGCTGCGGAAGGCCTCCCAGACCTTATAGGGATCGACCACCTGCATGGAGCCGAAGCCGTAGCCGACGTCGTCCGTGTAGCCGGGATCGGCGAGGGCGCGGAGGGCGTCGCCGGTGATGGCCGTGATGGCGCCGCGGAGGTCGGGGCGGTCGATGCTGCGGGTGACGCTGTCGATCGCGAAGCCGGTCGAGAGCGTGACCGGGCGGGCGAAGTCGAACTCCTGCGTGTAGTCGACGCGCACGCCGTTCTTCTCATCCTCCGAGGTCCACGGCCGGGACTGGAAGTTGCCGCCGGTGGCGGAGTTGGTGAGGCGGTAGTTGCCGAGGTCGCGGATGAAGCTGACCGGCACCGGGTTGCCGGCGAGGTTCAGCGTGAGGGACGGCATCGTGCCGAGGCGGCCGACGTCGGTCAGCGTGAAGTTCGTGTAGGTGGTCGCGCTCGGCGCCATCTGCGCGACGGAGGAGATGAAGCCCTTGCTGGTGTCGCGGTACTGGCCGTCGGCCTCGGACCAGTACGGGGTGATCTCGAACTTGCCGCCATTGGGGAACTCGTGCGCGAGGCGGGCGTTGAAGTGCAGCGAGGTGCCGTACTTGTTGCGGTAGAGGACGCCATTGTTGATGTTCACGCCGCTGGAGCCGGAGGTGAAGGTGCCGTTGCTGCCGGTCGAGCCGGTGCCGAGCACGAACTGCGGGCCGCGCTGCGTGAAGTTGAGGTCGTACCAGTTCCACTGGCCGCTGACCATGAGCGAGGTGCGGTCGGTGAGCTTGAAGTCGAGCTTGCCGGCGAAGGCCTCGCGGTGGGTGAGCTTCTGCTCGTCGCGGACGTTGTACTGCTGGAGGCGGGGGGCGCTCATGACCGTCGGCGCCGTGGTGGCGGTGACCCAGGTGTACTCGGTGCGCGGGGAGTCGTCGTACTTCTCGGAGAACCGGTAGGTGAGGCTGAGGCCGACCTTGTCGGTGAGCTTGCGCGAGAAGTGGACGTCGAGGCTGGGCCGGATGACGTATTCCTCGTTGTGGCCCCAGACGCCGCCTTCCTTGCCGAAGGACATATTGCTGCTCGGGCCGGTGAAGGAGAGATTGTACGTGATGCGCTGCACGTCCTGGTGATCGAACGCGCTCTTCGTGACGAAGTTCACGTAGCCGCCGGTGGCGCTCGCCGGGATGTCGGGCGTGACCGTCTTGAAGAGCTCGGTCGTCTCGACGTTGTTCATCGCGATCTGCTCGAACTCGAAGCGGCGCGTGTCGTCGTTGGAGGAGGCGCCGGCCATGGGCGTGCCGTCGACGGCCACGATGGTGAAGGCCGTGCTGAGGCCGCGCAGGGAGACGCCGCGGGCGTCGTTGACGTTGTAGTCGATGCTGACGCCGGGCATGAACTTGAGGTACTCGCCGACGTTGCCCTCGCTGATCTCGCCGAACTGGTCGGCGGCGGCCACCATCTTGGCCTGGATCGAGATCTTCTGGAGCGCGACCGCCTGGGCCATGCCCTCGCGGGCGCCGCTGACGGTGAGGCCCTCGAGCTGGACGATGTCGGACTTGAGCGCGAGCGGCACGCTCACGGACTCGCCGGCGGCGACGGTGACGGACTGGGTCTTGACCTCCAGGCCCGGGTAGGACGCCACGACGACCTGCTCGCCGGCGGGCACGCCGGTCAGCGTGAACTCGCCGCCGCGCGCGGTGCTGGTGCGGATGGCGGTGCCGCTGATGGCGACCTCGGCACCCTCAAGGTAATTGCCGCTGCTGGCATCCAGCACGCGACCCGTGATCGTGCCGGTGGCGGCGACCGTCTCGGCGGAGGCCTGAGCGTACGCGGGTGTCTGGGCTGCGATCAGGGCGAGTCCGCACAGGGCGGCGACGATGGGGACAAAGCGGCGGAAAACGCCGCGGCGGAGCAACAAGGTGGACGAACGGGACGCGTCGTGCCACGCGGAGCGGATGGCCTTCATGCTTGGGGGTGGGGTTAGGGTTGGAGGTTGGGGAAGTCCGGGCGGCCACCGGGTAAGGGACGGTCGGCCAGACGCTCAGTGAAATATTTCACTAATGAACTTGTATTCCATATTTGAAAGTTTAGGACTCTTGGCAATCCCAAAATTTTCGGAGTGCGCTGACGCCCGCCGCGCCGAAAATCTGATCCCCGTCTCCCTTCCCCGGAATCTTCCCGTGCCTGCCGCCCCCTCCCCCCGCCCCGCTCCCGCCGCCGCCGGCGACGAGCGCTACGTCATTCCCAATCTGCGCAACGCCTGCCGCATCCTCAAGGTGCTGGGCCGCCATCCCGACGGCCTGAAGGCGGCCGACCTCGCCCGCGACCTCAAGATCCCGGTCACCACGACGTTGCGCATCATGACGACGCTCTGCCTCGAGGGCCTCGCACGGAAGGTGGAGGGCCGCTTCGAGCTCGGGCCGGTGCTGATCCAGCTCGGCAACGCCGCGCTGGCCGGCACCGAGATCCGCGACCTCGCGCTGCCCCTGCTGCAGAAGCTGACCAGCCTGACCGACGAGACCGCCCACCTCGCGATCCCCTGCGACGACCGCGCGCTGATCGTCGCCGTGCAGGACAGCCCCCACCCGCTCCGCGCGGCCTCCCGCCCCGGCTTTCTCGCCGAGCTGCACTGCTCCTCGACCGGCAAGGTCTTCCTCGCCTTTGTGCACCGTGAGCGTATCGCGGAACTGATCGCGGAGAGCGCACCGACGAAACGCACGCCCCTCACCCAGACGGCCGTCGCCGCGATCAAGAAAGAGGCCGAGCTCACCCGCAAACGCGGCTTCAGCCTCGACAACGAGGAGTTCAACCCCGGCGTCCGCTGCCTCGCCGCCCCCGTCTACGGCTCCACCGGCCAGGTCATCGCCGCCATCGGCATCACGGCCGCCACGGTGCGTTTCACCGAGGCGCGCGTCCCCGAGATCGCCGCCAAGGTCCGCGGCGTGGCCGCCGAACTCTCCCGCCTGATGGGCCACGCCGAGCACCGCACCTGAACCACCCCACCCCATGCCCACGCCGTTCCACCTCACCGCTCCCGCCGGCTCCGCCCTGAGCGCCGACCAGGTGCGCAACCTCGTCGCCCGGGCCCTCCCCGCCGCCGACCTGCGCGGCCAGCGCGTGCTCCTCATCATCCCCGACGGCACGCGCACCGCGCCCGTGGGCCTGATGTTCAAGACGCTGCACGCCCAGCTCGCGCCCGTCGCAAGGAAATTCGACGTGATGATCGCCCTCGGCACGCACCCGGCGATGTCGGCCGAGGCGATCAACACCCGCGTCGAGATCACCGCGGCCGAGCGGGCCACCATCTACCGCGACGTGGAGTTCATCAACCACGAGTGGGACAACCCCGCCGCCCTGCGCGACCTCGGCATGATTCCAGCCGACGAGATCAAGGCGCTCTCCGGCGGGCTGTTCGCGATGGACGTGCCGGTGCACATCAACCGCCGGCTCTACGAGTACGACCACCTCATCATCGTCGGCCCGGTCTTCCCCCACGAGGTCGTCGGCTTCTCCGGCGGCAACAAATACCTCTTCCCCGGCGTGGGCGGCCCGGGCATCCTGAACTTCTTCCACTGGCTCGGGGCGGTCGTGACCAACCCGATGATCATCGGCAACAAGTGGACCCCGGTGCGCAAGGTCGTGGACCGCGCCGGCGGCATGGTGAAGATCCGGAAATCCTGCCTGGCCATGGTCGTGCAGGGCCACGGCGACCTCGCCGGCCTGTTCATCGGCACGCCGGAGGACGCCTGGGACGGCGCGAGCGATCTCTCGCGCGACCTCCACATCATCTACAAGGACCGCCCGTTCCACACCGTGCTTTCCTGCGCGCCTGAGATGTACGACGAGCTCTGGGTCGCGGGCAAATGCATGTACAAGCTCGAGCCCATCGTGGCCGACGGCGGCGAGCTCATCATCTACGCGCCGCACATGAAGGAGATCTCGGTGACGCACGGCGCACACATCCGCCGCATCGGCTATCACTGCCGCGACTACATCCTCAAGCAGTGGGACAAGTTCAAGGACGAGCCTTGGGGCATCCTCGCCCACTCGGCGCACGTGCACGGCCTCGGCACCTACGACGAAAAGACCGGCATCGAGACCCCGCGCGTGCGCGTGACCCTCGCCACCGGCCTCACCGAGGCCGAGTGCCGGGCGGTCAACCTCGGCTACCGCGACTGGCGCACGATTCGGAAGGAAGACTACGCCAATCGTGAACACGAGGGCGTCTTCCTCGAGCCCAAGGCCGGCGAGCGGCTGTATCACTTGAAACACAAGCCCGTCTGGGCCGGTGGCTGAAGCAAAGGGAACGCTGATCTGCGCTTATCTTCGCTGATCCCGAGCCAAGGAAGGTTGGATCGGATTGGTCGCTCGGATCAGCGTCAATCAGCGCAGATCAGCGTTCCCCCCAAGGCCTTAGCGCAACAGTGCAATCAACCGCGCCCGCGTCGGGACGCCGCATTTGGCGAGGACGGCGCTGACCTGGTTCTTCACCGTGCGCTCGGACTTGCCGAGCGCGGTGGCGATTTCGCGGTTGCTCAGGCCCTGGCGGACATAGGCGCAGACGACCTCCTCGGCCGGCGAAAGCTGGGCGGACTCGCACGGGGCCGGGGCGAATTCCACCGCCAACTCCCGCCACGTGGCAGTGGCGGGCAGGGCGGCAAATCCGGCTCCGGCGGACGGCGGTCTCATGGTCCCTGTCCTCAGCGCATCATCTCGCGCTTCTTCAGGTCGGCCGCGCCCTTCTCGATGAGCGCCGGGTCCACCTTCACGCCGGCCTTGGCCAGCGCGGCGTCGAGGATGGCCTCGCCCTTCATGTAGCCGATGACGATGTCGACGATCTTGCCCTCGCGATCGATGATGAACTGCGTGGGAATGCCGCCGACGCCGAAGACCTTGCGCGAGATTCGGTCGGGGCTGCGCTCGGCCTTGTCGTGGGTCCAGATGATGTCGGGATATTTCTCCTGGTTGGCCTTCACCCACGACTCGAACTTCTTGCGGGTGTCGCTCGTGCAGTTGGCGAGGACGACCACGCCCTGGTCCTTGTAGTGGGCGGAAACTTCCTGGGTGTGCGGCATCGAGGCCAGGCACGGCCCGCACCACGTGGCCCAGAAGTCGAGGATGACGACCTTGCCGCGGAAGTCGGAGAGCTTCACGTCCTTGCCGTCGAGGGTCTGCGAGACGAAGTCGGGCGCGACGGTGCCGATCTTCAGCATCTCCACGCGGGGTTCGGGCGGGGCTTCCTTGGACTCCTCGGCGGTGAAGACCTTCTTCGGCATGTCCTCGGGCGCGAGCTTGATGCCGGCGCGGAGGAGCAGGTTGCCGAGCGAGTCGACGATGCCGGGGCCTGCGCCGACGTAGAAGCCGAGGAATTTGCCCTGGGCATCGACGACCACGTTGTTCGGGATCGGCGCCATGGCGCCACCGGCGAACACCATCGGGATGACCTTCCCGTAGTGCTCGCGGGAGAGGGTCTGGAAGGCCTTCTTCTCGTCGTCGGTCATCTCGTCGAACGCCTTCGCCGGGCGCGGCGCGGGGCCGGCCGGGTCGAACAGGACCGGGAAGGAAAACTTCGGCGCATTGGCCGCATGCCAGGCCTTGAAGTCCTCGCGGCTGCCGTAGGCACCGACGCCGAGGAAGAGCACGCCTTGGTCGGCGTACTTCTTCGCCCAGGCCTCGTGGAGGGCGAGCCCCTCGTCGGCGATGCCGTTGCCGGCACCCCAGAAGCTCAGCACGACGGTCTTGCCCTTGGACACCTCGGAGAACTTGACTGGCTGGCCGGCACTGTCCTCGGCGGTGAAATCCGGCACGAGTTCGCCGGCCTTCAGCTTGCCGTAGCTCTCGCGAAACTGCGGCTTGGGATTCTTGAGTTCCTCCGCGGCAGCGGCGGCGCGCTCGGCGGCCTCCTCGGCGGCGGCCTGGAGCTGCTTCTCGCCCTCGGCGGCGCGCGCGGCGTCGACCTTGATGCCGGCCTTGGCCAGCGCGGCCTCGGTGCGGTGGTCGGACTCGCCGCCGTTGCCGACGATGGTGGCGACGATCTTGCCGTCGCGGCCGATGACGAACTGCGTCGGAATGCCGGTCACGCCGTAGTGCTTGGACGAGGCGCGGTCGTTGAACGTGGCGGAGCCGCGCTCATTGGGATCAAAGGTGAAGCGCAGGTCGGGATACTTGGGTTGGTTCTTCGGGATCCATTCCTTGAACTTCGCGATGGTGTCGCTCGTGCCGGAGGCGAGGACGATGACGCCCTGGTCCTTGTAGGCGGCGGCGAGCTTCTGCGTGTGCGGCATCGAGGCGATGCACGGACCGCACCAGGTGGCCCAGAAGTCGAGGATGACGACCTGGCCCTTGAAGTCGGAGAGCTTCACTTCCTTGCCGGTGACGTCGTGCGCCACGAAATCGGGCGCGACGGCGCCGGGGCCGAGCGTGGTCACGCGCTGGGCCGCAACCATGCCGCCGGCGTTGCCCTTCGGCTGAATCGTCGCGGCGGCCATGCCGGCCGGCGGATTGGCGGCGAAATGTTCACGGAGCGTCGCCTCGACCGCGGCGCGGTCCTCGGCGCCGAGCTTGATGCCGGCGCGGTCGATGCTGAGACGCACCCACGCGGCGACCTTCGGGCCCATGCCGATGATGCCACCGCGGAAGCGGCCCTCGGCGTCGAGCGCGACATAGGCCGGGAACATGCCCGCGCCGAAGCGCATGTGGGCGATGGATTCCATGAACGCCTTGCCGGCGGGATCCCACGAGACGGTGTAGCCGAGGGCGGCGGCGTTGGCCTTGGCCCACGTGTCGAAATCAGCGCGCTCGGTGGCGACGTTGATCGCCCACACGGCGAGCCCCTGGTCCTTGTAGGCGGCGGCGAGCTTGGCGACGTCATCGGCCGGGGCGCGCGCGCCCGTCCAGAAGGTGATGAGCACGGGCTTGCCCTTGAAGGCGGAGAGTTTCACGTCGGCGCCGTCGATGCCGACCGCGGCGAAGTCTGCCACCGCGTCGCCGAAGCTGACCGGACCGAGCTTCATCGTGGGCACGATCATCGCCGCGCTCTTGGTCCCGGCGGACATGGCCATGGTCTTGCCGACGGCGGGAATGGACTTGGGCGCATCCTTCCGCTCCGGCGGGAGATGCGAGGTGTCGATGGGCAGGCCGCCCTTGGCGAGGAGGCGCGTGACATAGGGATTCTCGCCGGCGCCGCCGCCGGCGGTGCGGCCGACGATGCGACCATCGCGACCGATGAGATACAGCGTGGGGAAGCCGGTGACGCCGTACTTCGTGTTGAAGACCGATTCCTTCCAGTCCTTGCCCGCGGGATCATGGGCGGTGAGGAACTTGTACTTGGTGGCGTTGCGCGCCACCCAGCCGTCGTAGTTGGCGCGGGTGTCGGAGGCGCAGACGGCGAGGATGACGAAGCCGTCCTTGGCGAACTTTTCCGCGAGCTCGCTGTTGTGCGGCATCGAGGCGACGCACGGGCCGCACCAGGTGGCCCAGATGTCGAGGAGGACGAGCTTACCGCGGAAGTCGGAGAGCTTCACTTCCTTGCCGTCGGGTCCGATCACGGTGAAGTCGGGCGCCATGTCGCCGTCCTTGGGACCGGGCAGGGCTTGAACCGGCGCGTCGGGCGACGCGGGCACGGTGGCGGGAGTCTGCGCGCAGAGGGCGGAGGCCAGCAGGGCGGCACCGGCCAGCGCAAGGAGGGATAACGATTTCATGAGGATAGATGGGGACCGCGCGGAGGGCGACAGGTTGCGGATCAGGACGCGAACGAAGGTGGGGAGGTTACGGTCGCACCGGGGTTTCCGCCGCGGCGGGCCGGACGGTCTGGGCGAGGAGGTGATGGGGAACGGGAGACATGGTCGGGAAAGAGACCCACCGCCGGGCCGGGCGGCCCGGCGGCGGGTACACACACTACAAACTGACGAAACGGACGATTTAGAACGGCTGGACGAACGAGAATTCGTAGGTTCGGCCCATGGCGTAGGAGCCGTGGAGGCCACCGTTGTAGCCGAAGACCGTGTCGGAGAACGGCGGCTCCTTGTCCAAGACGTTGCCGACACCGACTTGGACACGGAGATTCTTGCCGTAACCGCGCCAGACGCCCTGCTTGAACTCGTAGCCGCCACGCAGGTCGATCTTGTAGACCGACGGGACCGGGTACGTGGCCGTGAGCGTGTTGCCGGCGGCGTTGCTCTTGAAGCTGCTGATATAGGTGAAGAACACCGAGGCATTCCACGAGCCGTTGTTCCAGAAGACGGAGGCGTTGTGCTTCCACTTCGGCGGCGCGAAGGTGTCGTCGTCATCCACGATCGGCGGCTGGCCGGGGGCGAGCTGCCGGGTGGACGTCAGGGTGTTCGACGAGGAGACGTTCAACCGCCAGCGGCCGAGCTGCTCCCACGGCAGGATGTAATCTACACCGTAGTCGATGCTCTCGTTGCGGACCTCGCCGAAGTTGATGAACGTCAGGTTCACGGCGGTGATGCGACCCGGCTGGCCGAGCGCGATGTCGGTGGCGTCGGCCGGCGCGCGCGTGACGCGGTCGGGGAACAGCGCCTCGTTGTTGACGACGGTCTGGCCGCTGAGCTGCTGGATCACGTTCTCCTGCGTCGTGCGGTAGTAGTCGACGTGCAGCGTGAGCCCCTTGGCGCCGGGCGGCTCGATCACGACGCCGTAGAACTCGCTCTCGGAGGTCTAGGGTTCGATGAAAGTGCTAGCGCCGCGGGAGATCGTGATGCCGGTGGTGCTGGCGGGCGTGCGCCGCGGGTCGGTCAGCGTGTTGTTGTTCGAGACCGTGTTAGCCACCTGATACTCGGTGAGTGCCGGCGCGCGGAAGCCTTCCGAGAAGCTGGCGCGGAACAGGACGGGCTGCCAGGGCACCCAGGAGACGCCGATCTTCGGCACGGTGGTGTCGCCCGCGCGGTCGTAATCCTCGTAGCGGGAGGCGAGTTGCAGCTCCAGGCGCTGGAGTCCGGGCAAGGCGTTGGGCCGGCCGAAGAGGGGCACCGACACTTCCGCGAAGGCCGCGCGGCTGTCGCTTTCGCCGGCCACGGCCGACGTCGAGACGACGGGCGTCACCGCAGTGCTGTAGTTGACCGCCAGGCTCTCGTTCTTCGAGCGGCTCGCGGAGCCGCCGAAGGCCATGCGCACCGGGCCGCCCCAGATGTCGAAGAGCTCGCCGTTGGCGTCGAAGTCCCAGGTCACGAGCTGCGACTCCGTGTTGAGCGTCGGATATAGGGCCATCGTCTCGTAGATCGCGGCGTTCTGCGTGGAAGCGACCCGGGCGTCGACGAACGGGTTCAGGCGCTGGGCCGCATCGGTATTGTTGAGGGCCGCCGTGATGCGCGCGCCGTTGAAGGTGCGGGTGATCTGGGCGAAGTCCTGCCACTGGCGGCTGACGCCGGTGTCCCACTGCCAGGTCTGGCCGAATTCGCCGCGGATGCCCGCGGTCGCCCGGTGGGCCTGCGTCTTGGTCCACTGCCGGATCGAACCGAACTCGTAATGCACGAGGCCGACGATGACGTCCTGACCGAACGGATTGTAGGCCGCGGGCACGACGGTCGCGAAGTTGCCGAAGCCCGTCGAGGTCGACGCGCTCGAGACCGCCGGCTGCGTGTTGTACAAGCCGCGGGTGTCGGTGTAGCTGTAATCGCCGTAGGCCTCGAGGCGGTTGCTGAACGCGTACGTGAAGTTACCCGAGAAGCTGTAGCGCTCGGAGGTCGGGATGATGTCGAGGAACTCGGCGGTGTTGGCGCGGCGGATATAGCTGGCGCCGCCCGTCTGGCCCGCGCCCGCTCCGGTATAGGAGGCGAGGCTCGAACCGTCGGTCGTACCCGGATTGACCGTGGCCCAGCGCGTCGGGGCGCCGTTGTAGGTCACGCCGTTGAGGTTGCCGGTGCGGGCCTGGACGACCGCGGGATAACCCCAGAGGAGGGTCAGGTCGCGACCGTAGATGGGCGTGCCGGTGGCCGAGTAGCCGGCGATGATGCCGGAGTGGTTCTGGTTCTTGGAGAACGCGCGCTGCGAGGCCTTGAGGGAAGCGCGGTCATAGTACGAGACGTTGACCGTGCCGCGCAGCTTGCCCGCGGCGAAGCCGCTGGTCAGCGAGACCTGGCGCTCGCGACCGCCACCGTGCTCGGCACCCTTGAAGGCGCCGCTGAGCTCGTTACCGACCCAGTTCTTTTTGAGGACGATGTTGACCACACCGGCGACCGCGTCGGCACCGTAGATGGCGGAGGCGCCGTCGGTGATGATCTCGATGCGCTCGATCATACCGAACGGGATGGTGTTGAGGTCGACGAAACCCTGCTGCGACGTGGTCGAGCGGTTGCCGCCGCCAGACTGCGCGACGCGGCGACCGTCGACGAGGACGAGGGTGGAACCCGAGCCGAGGCCGCGGAGGCTCACGCCGGACACGCCGGTCTGCCCCGGAGGCGCGGCGGAGGAACCCATAACAAAGTCGAACAACGGCGTGGTCGACTCGGTGCGCTGGCCGAACTCGGGATTGAGTTCATTGGGCGCGCTGCCGCGGCCGGCACCGATGCCGGTGTAGTTTTGCGGCAGGTAATTGAGGAAGTCCGCCAGCGTTAGCGCGCCGGTCGAACGGATGTAGTCGTTGTCGTAGGTGCTGACCGGCGAGGGGCCCATCGCCTCGGTCTGGCGGATGCGGGTGCCGAGCACCTGGATCGCCTCGAGCTTGACGAGCTTGATCTCACCGTCGGTTTCCGACGGATCCTGACGACGGGCGGTCGCGTCCGGCGTCGCCCTCTGGTCGTTTGGGTCGGTTTCCCTCCGGACCGCCAGGGCGCCGGTGCCGGCGTCCTGCACGATGGTGAGGCCGGTGCCGGCCAGCATGAGGTCGAGCGCCTCGCGGGCGGCATGCTCGCCCTTGACGGCGTTGGTCTTCACGCCGCGGACGTTCTCGACCGGGTAGATGATCTGCTCACCCGATTGCGCGGTGAACGCCTTCAGCGTCTCGGCCGCATCGGCGGCCGGCAGGTCGAAGGACTTCTTGGGCGCCTCGGCGGCCGAGGCCGACAAGGTGATCGCCGCGATACCAACAGCGGCCAGCAACAGGCCGCGCAACTTCCGGACCACGGTCCGGCCAGGCAGGGATGGATAGGTCATGGGTGTGTAAGCAGGTCGGGGTGCAGACGAACGGCGCGAGGATTTCCGCTAGGCGCAACTGTCATAAATCTTGTGCGACATCCAACCGAACCCGCGGGCGGAAAAGGACCGGCGAATCTGCAATATGTTCAACAACAGAGGATTCCACCCCATCACCCTCACCCATCCGGCGTAGCTCGCGCCGGCTGGCGCCCCTACTTCGCCCGGCGCAGCCGCAGCTCGTCGCCGTTGGGCTCGGCCGTGATGCCGAAACCGGAGTCCAGCAGGCGGACGAAGGCGTCGACGTTGTCGGCGCGGAAATTGCCGCCGATGAGGAGGTCGGCGATCTCGGGCTCGTCCACGCGCAGCTTGCGGTGATTGTAGCGGTTGAACGAAGCCACGACGTCAGCCAGCGGCATCTCGACGAACTCGAGCCGCATGCCCTGCCACGACAGCGCGCGCTCGACCTCGGCCGGGGTGACCTCCTGCACCTGCGGCGGCGCGGGCGGCACGGTGACGGCCTTGTTGGCGGGGCGCAGCTTGACGAGCCGCACGACGGTGCGCTGGCCGGCCCCCAGGACGACGGCGCCATCGCCGGCCGCGAGATCCGTGGTGCGGGACTGGTCCATGACCTGCACGCTGCCCTGGGTGACCAGCACGGCGACGTCGGTGCGGCCGAGGGCCACGCTGAAGGCGGTGCCGATCGCGCGGACGGCGACGCCGGAGGCCTCGACGATGAAGGGGCGGGCGGGGTTCTTCGCGACGGTGAAGTAGGCCTCGCCGGATACGAGCTTCACGCGGCGCTCGCCGGCGGTGAAGGCGATCTCGATCTTGGCCCCATGGTTGAGCTCGACGAGCGAACCATCCTCGAGGATGCGGCGTTCCGGCCCGGGGTGCACGATGGCCTCGCGGCGCGGGGTGCGATCTGCGACCGCGGTCGGGGCGGCCGAACGCGGCACGGTGATGAGCACGGCCAAGGCGGCCGCCAGCGCGAATCCGGCCGCGGCCAGCCAGTACGGCCGGCGCGAGCGCGGCGGCGCGAGCAGGTCGGGATTCGGCGCGGTGCTGTGGGCCGGGCGCCATTGTTCGAGATGATCGAGGACGGACCAGACGCGCTCCTGGCGTTTCAAGGCCTGGCCGTGGGCCGGATCGGCGCGCAGCCATTCGAGGTAGGCATCCTGCTCGGCCGCGGTCAGCCCGCGGTCGCGGCGCGCCAGCCAAGCGGAGGCCTCGGCATCGGCGCGGTCGGAAGGATGGGACGGGAGGGGGTTCATGCGGGACTCTGCCGTGGTCGGCTCAAGTGCGGGGTTGGGAAGTCGCGTTCAGGGCAGGCCGTGCTTGGCGAGGAACTGGGTGCAGCGGCGCATGCCGAGACCCACCTGGGCCTCGACCGTGTGCTCCGCGATGCCGAGCTGCGCGGCGATCTCCTTCTGGGACAAGCCGTAGATCTTCCGCAAGGTGAGCACCTGGCGGCAGCGTTCGGGCAGGGATTGGATGGCCTTGGTCAAGATTTCGAGTTCCTGGTTGGTCGCGGCCGCTTCGGCGGCCGTGGCTCCATCGGCGTAGACGGACAGCTCCGCCATTTCCGCTACGGCATCGATCGTGACAATCTGGCGACGCCGCAGCTCGTCCAGGGCGAGGTTGCGCGCCAGGGTGTAAAGCAGGGCCTTCGGGGATTCGACGGCCTCGCGGTCGCGGGTCTGCCAGGCGCGCACCAGGGCCTCCTCCACGATGTTGTCCGGGTCGGTCAGCGCCGGATACCGGTTCCGCAGCCAGGCCCGCAGCTCGCCGGCATGCGGCTTCAGCTCCTCGGCAAACCAACGGGCGGAATCTGGATCATCGTGTGACACGGGCGGGGGCAAAGCAGGCGGCGCGCCATGCTTTCGTCCCGCCTCAGCCCGCTGTCGAGACCAATTCAACCGGGCGTGAACCACGGATCAGGCGGATGAAGCATCGAGCGATGGCCACAAAAGGCGCAGAAGGCACAAATGGACTCAGGCGATTTTACAGGAGGTAACAGAGGAAACGGAGGAATTGGATCGGGTTCACTATTCTCTCTGATCTTCCCGAAAGAATGGTTCGATTCCTTATGTGCCTTTTGTGCCTCTTGTGGCCATCCCCTCGGGCCTCATCCGCCTCCTCAGTATCCGTGGAATCCGTGCCTGCCCTCCGTAGGCCTGGCGAAGGAGGGGTTAAAGATGTTCCGTCTCGAGAGCGGAAAGATCCAAGTCGCCGGCGATGCCGAAGGGGGCATCGAGGACAGAAGCGAGGTGGAGGCGGCCGTTTTTCACGTCGAGACGGGGCCAGCCGGCCTCGCTGCGGGTGTAGAGATCGCCGTGGTGCTGGAGAATGTGGGCCTGCACGGATGCCGGAAACTGGCTCAGGCCGGCGAAGTAGTGGTGGCCGTTGCGCTCGATGCTCGTTACCCCGAGGGTCGCAGCCGCGGCGAGGTCCTGGAGGAGGGCGACGGGGCCGACATTGGAGAGGTCCTCGCCGCTCAGCATGGCCGGCAGGCCGGCGGCGCGGCGCTGGGCGAGGAGGCAGGCGTTGGCCACGCTCTTGAAGATGCCCTTGCAGTTCTTGTGGCTCGTGCCGGCGTAGCCGAGGCCGAGGGCGGTCGGCAGGCTCGCGAGCTCGGCGTCGGACTCGTCGATGATGATCGGCGGCCGGTCGGGCCAGGCGCGGGCCAGCTCGCCGATGGCCGGGGTGAGCGCGACGTCGCGGTGCCAGGGCTGCTCGATGAAGAGCAGGTGCGACCAGAACGCGGCATCACCGACGCCGGCGCGCAGGCCGCGCACGTAGTCGGCAAACGCCCCGACCTCGCGGAAGCTCTCGTTGCCGTCGAGCGAGTAGGCGTAGCCGGCAGGACACTCGCGGGCAAAGACCTCCGCCATGCGCGCCAGCCGCGCGCGGTCGCGCGGGGCGTCGCCGTTGATCTTCAGTTTGAAATGGGTGAGGCCGTAAAAACGGATGCAGGCGACGAGCGACTGCGGGAGCCCATCGGTGACGCGTTCGTCGACGGGAATCTCATCGTCGGTGATCGGATCCGAGAGCCCGACCGTGTGGCGCGCAAAGACCTCCGCCGGCGGCGACGCCGGCAGCCAGTCGCGCGGGGTCGTGCCGGCGAGCACCGTGTGCAGCGCACCGAGGTCCATGCCCGGCAGGTTGCCGCGCAACGCGGCCGCGAGGGTGACGCGGTTGACACGACAGAACGCATCCAGCAGCGCACGCTCGACCAGCGAGGTGCCGAAGTGGGCCAGCAGCGGCGGGATCTTGTTCCCCTTGGCCCAAGCGGACTGCGCCGCGTAGAGCTCGCGCCAGAACAGGAACGGCGTCGCGGCGCGGATCGCGCGGGCGTGGCCGACCGCCGCGCGGATGACGGCGAGCATCTCGGTCACTTCCTCGTCGAGCGGACGGTTGGGATCCTTCGTGAACCACTTCGGCGGCAGGTGGTCGGCCGCGAGCCCCGATTGCGCCTGCCCGGCGAAGTCGAAGGTGAGGCGCAGGAAGACGTGCGCGACCTCCGTCATCGTCGCGATGCCGTAGCGGAACGGCATGCGGGCCTTGAGCGGAATGGAGGACAGCGCGGCAGAGCGAAGGGCGATCATGAAAAGGGAATGCTAAACCACGAATGAACGCGAAGGCACACGAATTCCTACCCGGAACCGATCCTTTTTAACCACGGATTTCACGGATGACACGGATCCAAACCGGATAAACCACCTATCTCCACTAATCCTCACTGATCCCAATCAGTGTTCATAAGTGTTCATCAGTGGTTCCCTTGGATTGAATCCGTGCCATCCGTGAAATCCGTGGTTAAAAAGCCCGCTCACCCTTCGTAGGCGTCGCACACGGCCTCGAAGACATCACGCGGCAGCGGACCCGCGGCGAAATCGGCCAGGGCGGTCTTCAGTTCCGCGAGGTTGCTCGCGCCGATGACCGTGCGGTCGATCTCGCCCAGGGCGAACATGAAACGGTGCGCGAGCTCGCGCAGGGGCAGGCCGTGTCGCGCGGCGACGGCCTTGAGGCGGAGGGCGCGCTCGATCTGCGGGGTCCAGACCCAGTTGGGGCGGTCGCGGACGAACTCGTCGTGCCGCGAACCGAGCAAACCCATGTGCAACGGGCTCGCGCCGTAGACCAGGGCCCCCGCGCGGCGCAGCCGCGGGACATCGGCAGCGAGGCCGTCGAAGGTGACGGGGTCGAGACGGCGAAAAAGCATGACGACATCGAAGGCCCCGGTCTCCAAAAAGCCGTCCCACCCGTCGCCGTAGCCACCGGCCATGCCCAGATGGCGCGTGAGACCGTCAGCTTGAAGTTGGCGCAGGATGCCAACGACCCGTGGACGCTCAGCGAGGTCCACGTACTCAGGCTCGTGCAGGTAAACGAGGTCCACGCAATCGAGGCCGAGGATATCGAGGCTTCGTTTCAGGCTGTCGCGGATACCTTCGGCCGTGTGGTCGAACCCAGCCTCATGCGCATCCTTCGCCGGCAGGCGCCCAACCTTGGTGCTCACGATCGGGCGCGGCCCGCGCCACTGGGCCAGCGCACGCGCCAGCACCTGCTCCGCCGTGCCGTAAGCAGGCGCGGGGTCGAAGGCATCGATGCCGTGCTCAAGGGCATGGAGGACGGTCGCGACGGATTCCCCCATGTCCACCGGCTTCCACGCCCCACCGAGTCCGGCCAGGCCGAGCACGAGGCGCCCGCGACCCAGGCCGCGCGCGGCGAGTTCGGGCGGAACTGTGAGATCAGGGCGATAAGTGGGACGCGACATGGATTGGGAAGAAGCGCTCAACGCTGAACGTTTTGCGCTGAACGCTCAAGGAATGGACCAAAACGAGAAATCACTGATGGGCACTCATGAGCACTGAAATAAACGGAACTCTTCATCCCGGATATTTCAGTGTTCATCAGTGTGCATCAGTGGTTACCCGTTTCGTGGTTCGGCTTCACTTGCCGACGCTCCAGCCGCCGTCGGCCATCAGGGCGGCGCCGGTGACGAGTTCGGCCTCGTCGCTCGCGAGGTAGTGCGCGGCGGCGGCGATCTCCTCAGGGCGACCCATGCGGCCGATCAATTGCGTGGCGCTCATCTCGCGGTAGGCCTGGGCGGGATCGGGATATTCCTTGAGCCGCGCCTGCACGAAGGGCGTCTCGACGCGGCCTGGGCAGATGCAGTTGAAGCGCACGCCATCGGCCGAGTGGTCGAGCGCCAGCTGCTTGGTGATGCCCACCACGGCGAATTTCGTCGTCACATAGGCGAAGCGGTCGCGCACGCCGACGATGCCGCCGATCGAGGCGATGTTGATCACGACGCCGCGCTTGCGGGCGAGCATGGCGGGCAGGAAAGCCTTGGTGACGTTGAACACCCCGCGGACGTTCACGCGGTAGAGCCGGTCGAGGTCGGCCGCCGTCGTCTGCAGGATGGTGCCGACGTGGCCGATGCCGGCGTTGTTGACCAAAATGTCGAGCGGGCTGAGGCGGAACGCGAGCGCGCCCGGCGCATGGTCGTCGGCGACGTCGAGCGGCACGAACTCCGCGCGTCCGCCGGCCTTGGCAATGAGCTCGACAGTGCCGGCCCCGCCCTTGGCGTCGATGTCGGCGACGTGCACCGTCGCCCCCGCCGCGGCAAACCGCTGCGCAATCGCCCGGCCGATGCCGGACCCCGCGCCCGTGACCAAAGCCACCTTGTTTGTGAGATCGAACATAGGAACCCCGGATTAAGGCACAGGAGCGGGCGCTGTCGCGTGTATTTTAACCCCTCCTTCGCCAAGCCTACGGAGGGCAGGCACAGGTTATACGGATTCCGCTCCGTGGTTGCCAATTTGCCGGCGTGCGGAGAGAAAGCCGCCCTCCCCTCCCCCATGAAAATCGTCGCTGTCCACGCGTACACCATCCGCCACCAGACGAAGCACATGTTCGTCTGGCGCCAAGGCCTGATCGGGAGTGATCCCGAGTCAGAAGAGACCTGGCTGCGCCTCGTGACCGACGAGGGCGTCGAGGGCTGGAGCCGCACGCCGCGGGGCGGAATCGCCATGGACCTTGCGGTGCGGCGGCTGAAGCCGTGGCTGCTGGGCAAGGACCCGCTGATGAAGGAGCGCCTCTGGCACGAGCTGTGGGAGATCGACCGCATCGAGGAGTTCCCGATGTACATCATGGGCTGGGTCGACACCGCGCTGTGGGACATCACGGCCAAGGTCGCCAAGCTTCCGCTCTACCAATTGCTCGGCGGCTACCGCCACGAGATCGAGGCCTACGCGAGCACGGTGACGTACGCGACGACCGAGGAATTTCTCGACGTGGCCGACCAGTGTCTCGCGCGCGGCTTCCGCGCGATCAAGCTCCACGCCTGGGGCGACGCGCGCAAGGATGCCGCCCTGTGCCTCGCGCTGCGCAAGCACGTCGGGCCGGACGTCGCGCTGATGTACGACGGCTCCGCGGGCTTCGATCCCTACGAGTCGCTTTACCTGGGCCGCGCGCTCGAGGAGGCCGGCTACCTTTGGTACGAGGAGCCGATGCGCGAGTTCAGCATCAACGCCTACCAGCGCCTGTGCGAGCAGCTCGACATCCCGGTGCTGGCGGCGGAAACCTCCGACGGCTGCCACTACAACGTCGCCGACTTCATCGCGCAGGGCGCGGCCGACATGGTGCGCACGAGTTATTTCTACAAGGGCGGCATCACCGGCGCCCTGCGCGTGGCGCACCTCGCCGACTCATTCCAACTGAGCGCCGAGGTCCACGGCATGGGCGTGGAGAACACCCACCTGTGTCTCGCGATCCGCAACAACCACTACTACGAGAGCCTCGTGATGGCCAACCCGGTGGTCGTCGAGAAGTGCATCGGCAAGGACGGTAGGGTGAAGGCACCGTCCGGCCCGGGCGTCGGCTACGACATCAACCTGAAGGCGATGCAGAAGGCCGCGGTCGCGAAGATGTAGCCATTTACCCCATGTCCCAAAAAACCGCCGAGCAATGGTTCGCCGAGTATGGCGAGAGTCACCAGGACCACACCAATGAGCTGATCCACTGGATCTGCGTGCCGATCATCTTTTTCTGCGTGATGGGGCTCGTGTGGTCCATCCCCGTACCGGCGGCGTGGGTGGAAAAGGCCCCGTGGTTCGATTGGGCCATCCCGGTGGCGACGCTGGCGATGATGTTCTACCTGCGGCTGTCGGTGCCCCTCAGTATTGGACTCTTTGCATTCATGACCCTGTGCTACAGCGGCGTGCTGGCGCTCGCGGTGTACGCGCCATGGCCGGTGTGGTACATTTGCCTGATCCTCTTCGTCCTCGCCTGGATCGGGCAATTCATCGGCCACAAAATCGAGGGCAAGAAGCCGTCGTTCTTCAAGGACGTGCAGTTTTTGCTGATCGGCCCGGCGTGGCTGCTGAGCAAGGTGTACCGCAAGGCGGGGCAGCGGTTCTAGCCGCACGCTCCGCGTGCGGCGGGTGAGGGGTCATGGGTGATGGGTCCGTGAGCGCCGAAGGCGCGCGCCATAATAGCCTGGGGCAACGCCCCAGGAAAAATGTCCGTCGTTCATTCGAGGGCTGAAGGCCCGCCCCATGGATCGGGCTTTCAGCCCTCGGCATCGATTCGGCCAAATACCTGGGGCGTTGCCCCAGGCTGTGATCGAACGCGCCTTCGGCGCTCACGGACCCATCACCTATGACCTATAACCGCGGCGGCTCCGCCGCCGCTCACATCGCCATCCGCGCCCAGCCGGTGCGTTTGGGGTCGAGCGGGGGGAGGCCGAGCATTTCGCGGCCCAGCGCGACGTAGTAGCGGTAGTTTTCGATCGGCGTGCCGTTGGGAATGCGGTGGTCGAGGCTGAAGACGCAGCCGCCGGCCCGAAGCGACGGGTGCAGCTTGTACTCGAGCTCCTTGCGGATCTCCTCGCGGCTCCGCCGGATGACGTGCTTGTCGATGCCGCCGCGCATCGCGAGGCGATTGCCGTAGATGCGGCGCAACTCGACGATGTCCATGCCAGCCGCCGGCTCCATCGGGTAGATGCTGTTCAATCCGGCATCGAGGAGCGCGGGGATGACGGGGTTGATGTTGCCGTCGGTGTCCTGCTCAAAGAGCCGTGCGCCGCGCGACTGCAGCATGTCCCAGACACTGCGGTACAGCGGCTGGAAGCACTCGCGCACCTGGACCGGGCCGACCATCGGGCCGGACTTGCCCGCGAAATCCTCGTGCACCATGAGCTGGTCGATCTTGAGCTTGGCACTGATTGGCTCGAGCACGCGCATGCACGTGTCGGTGATCGTGGCCAAAATGTCGGCCATGAGTTCAGGCTGCTCGTAATAGGCGAGGCACGCGATCTCCTCGCCCATCAGCTCGCGCGGGATGTCGAACGCGCCGGGAATGTGCGCCACGACGAGGCTGCCCTCGGCCTGGGCCTTGCGGGCCTTCTCGACCTCGTCCCACTTGATGCGGTCGGGCGTGAAGGTGAAGAACGGCTTCACCTTCAGCCAGTCGTCCACGGTCTGCACCGGGAAGTTCTGCGGCAGCGGGATCGTGGCCGTCTTTTTGAGCAGCAGCATCTCGCGGCCGAGGCAGTCGCGCTCGCGGCGGATCTCCGGCGTGTCCTCGAGCAAGACCGGGGCCGGGCCGCGCATCCCCGTGTAGCCGCCGCAGAAGACGTAGGGCACATAGTCCCAGTCGAACGCGCTCATGTTGATCTCGGCCTCGGTCGCACCCTGCGCGCGCCATTCGGCATCGAGGCCGACAAGCGGTCCGAAGAGTTCGGTGAACATGGGCCGTTCGGCGTGGCCGAAGGTCATGAGGTCGAGGTATTGTTCGCGATTCCAGCGCATGGGATTGAGGAGTTTTGGAATGTGGAAATTAGGAAAGCAGAAACCGGATTAGCGGGCCTTTTCCTGCCTTCCTGATTTCCACATATAATTGGGGGACTTAGCGGTTCCGGTTGGCCTGCACGTAGGCGCGGTATTGTTCGAGCATCGGGGCCGGGATGTTGGCGGGGAGGTGGTTGCCGGTGGCGAGGATCACGCCGCGGCAGGTGCGGGCGAGGGCGAGCGAGCGGTCCACCGCGGCCTTGACCGTGGCCCAGTCGCCGAAGGTCAGGTCGCGGCAGTCCACGGCGCTGCCGACGAGGACGGTGGACTGGCCGAACTTCTCCACCATCTCGCCGAATTCCATCACCGGCTCGAAGATGAGCCCGTCGGCGCCGGCGGCCACAATGTCGGCCGCAAACTCGCGGAAATCGCCGTCGGAGCAGAACAGGACCTTCTTGCCCGCGCGCTTGAGCGGCTTCCACAGCTCGGCGTAGCGCGGGATGATCACGCTGCGGTAGATCTCGGGCCGCATGAAGGCGCCCGCGGTCCACACGAAGTCATCGTGCTGGATGATGGCCTCGACGTCGGTCTGCGCCCACGCATCCATGTGGAATTTCGTGCGGCGGTAGAACGAGTCGAAGACCTTTTCCATCTTGTCGCGATCGGCCGCGGCCTCGAGGAGCATGTCCCAGCCGAAGGCCTGGATCGCGCCGGAGACGATGGTCTTGTAGTAGCCGCCGGTGCAGAGTTGGTCCGGGAAGTCGCGGCGCTTCTGGTCGATCCACTGCTGGTAGGCCGTCACCTGCTCGGCCATGGTGGGCAGGCCGTACTCCGTCACGGCGTCGAAGGCCCAGACCTCCTCGACGGTCTCGAAAGGACAGTGGTTCGGCTTCCGCAGGTCGCTGCCGTCGGACGCGTACTCGGCGTGGCCCATGTCGGTCGCGCGGCCCCATTGCAGCCAGTCGGTGCGCAGGCCGTCCTGCACGGTCCACAGGAAGTCGAGGTCCCACCGCGCGTAGAGGTCGCGCAGCACGGCGTTGGTGTCCGGCTCGGGCCCGGCGGTGCGCTTCAGGCCCGCCTGCTGGTATTCCAGGCTGTATTCCGTGCGGGCGAACCGCGGGACGGACTTCAACGCGAGCGTGTCGAGGGCGAGTTGTCGGCTCATGGGATAATGGGGTTGTGCTTAACCACGGGTTTCACAGATGGCACGGAGCCTGGCCTGGACCCGTAGGGGCGCAGCTTGACTGCGCCCTGCCGATTTCATTCGCGGATGAAGCCGAAGGGCGCACACGAGGTGCGCCCCTACCTAGGGACGTATTCTTGGGGTCCATGCGTGGTCGATTACCTCAATCCGGTTCTAGAAGGCTTCGCCGCGGAGGAGTTGGTGCTTGCGGCGCATGTAGTGCTCGAAGTTGGCGAGCGGGACGTCGGGGGGGACGAGGTGGTCCACCGTCGGGATGAAACCGCCGTCGGCGATGAGCGGCTGCAGGGTGCGCAGGTGGGCGTCGATCGCGGCGTTGTCCTTGGCGAGCTCGCGCTTGTCCACGCCGCCCCAGAGGTGGAGGCTGCGGCCGAACTTCTTGCGCAGGGCGAGCGGATCCATGTCCGACGCGCGCTCGAGCGGCCAGATCGCGTCGACGCCGGCCTCCATGAAGTACGGGATGACGAGCTCGCAGTTGCCGTCGCTGTCGATGATGATCCACTTCACGCCGTTGGCCTTGAGCCAGGCGACGAGGCGCTTGAGCTCGGGAAAGATGAAGGTGCGGTAGGTCTCGGGGCTGAGCAGCGGGCCGTTCTTCATGCTCAGGTCCTCGTTGATGAAGACGTAGTCCGGCTTAACACCGGCCTCGAGGATCGGCCGCGCGGTCTCGATGGTGAAGTCGGTGACGAACTCCATCATCTCGTGCATCATAGCGGGCTCGTCGTACCAGGCGTAGCTGAGATTCTCGGTGCCCATCCACTCGCGGGCGCGCCAGTAGTAGCCGAGCGTGCTGCAGTTGCGGCCGAGGACGAGCGGGTGCTGGCGCAGGTCCCAGCCCTTGCGCAGGAATTCCTGCCAGTAGGCCGGGTAGCGCACGGGACAATCCGCGCGGAATCGCTTTTTCAGCTCCTGGAAGTCGGCCGGCGTGGTGACCGGGAAGCTGATGTACTCATCCATGCTCATGCGCATGCCCTCGGCCGCGCCGGTGATGAGCGCCTTGGAGATGACGCCGTTGGCGCGCTGGATGATCTCGGTGTCGCCCTCCTTGCTGAGGACCTTCTCCTCGTAGGGCGGGACCATGCCGAAGTTGACGTCGATGTATTCGCGGGGATCGAGGTCCCAGCGGGGTTCGCCCGTGAACCAGTCCCAGTGCATGTCGTCGGTCGCGAGGCCTTCCTCGCGCCAACGCTGCTTGGTCTGGACCCAGACGCCGACCTCGTGGTTGGGCACCCGGTCGGCGGGCTGGTATTTCATGCAGGCGTGGAAGCGTTCAAGCGGTGTCATTTGGAAACGGTGGAAGTTCGGATATTTAAAGGAGGAAACAGAGGGAACGGAGGCAGGAATTCAGGTCTCTCCGTTAACTCCGTTTCCTCCTGTAAAATGGTTTGGTCAGTTTGGTTTCAGTTGTACGTGCACTTCCGGGCCTCGTCGGCGAAGGCGTGCAGAAGCTCGGGCTTGGCCTCGAAGAAGTGGTCGGACGGGCTGAGGATGAGGCCGCCGCCCTGCCCCGCCTCCTGGAAGCAGCGGCGCACCTCGGCGCGCGTCTCCTCGGGCGTGGCGGTGGTGAAGAAGCGGTTCTGGTCGAAGCCGCCGATGAAGCAGACCTTGTCGCCGATGCGGCGCTTGGCCTCGGCGAGGTTCATGTCTCCGCCCATGGCGGGCGGGGTGAAGGTCTCGAGGGCGTTGGAGCCGAGGGTGACGAGGCGCTCGAGGATCGGCATCATGCCGCCGCAGGTGTGGTACACGATGCGCTGGCCGGCGGCGCGGGCGTGGGCGATGACCTCGCGGTCGTAGGGCGCCACGAACTCCTCGAACACCTTGGGCGAGATCACGGTCGAGGAGGCGTCGCCGCCGCCGTGCTCGAGCAGGTCGTAGTTGGCGCCCTTGAGCGAGTCGGCGTACTTCACCTTGCGGTCGCAGATGATGCGAAGGAAGGCATGCACCCACTCGGGGTCGTCGTAGGTCGCGAGGATCATCTCCTCGACGCCGTAGAGCACGCACGCGTCCTGCCAGCAGCCGGGCTGGCCGTAGAGGTCGAAGCAGTTGATGTGGCCGCGCATGAGGGCGCGGTCGCCGTACTTCGCGGCATGGCGGTTGACGGCCTCGACGTCGCAGATCGGCTGCGGGGCGAACTCGGCGATGAGGTCGATGTCGGACTTCTCCTTGACGAGCCGCTCGGAGAGCCAGCCGGTGTACTCGTTGCTCTGGAGCTCGAGGGTGAGGGTCTTGCGCGGCGTGACGATGGAGTGGCGCGTGGTGGCGTACTGGCGGCCGGGCACGTCCTGGTGCTCGAAGCGCCAGGTGTCGGATTCGAGCCGGCGCGCCTCCATGAAACCGGCCGGCACGTGCTGCTCCTCGAACCGGCAGCCCGAACCAGGGATAGGCTTGTGCGCCACGAACCACGTGATCGGGTCGAGGCCGAAGATCTCGAAGAACTCGTCGTCGGTTTTGCCCGGGAGGTATTTGTCCATGTAATAACGCATGATGTGATGCGTCGTGGCGGGCAGGTGATCGGTGGGCTTGCGGTCGAGGGCGGCGCAGAGCCGTTGTTTGGGCGTCATGGGTTTCATGGCAAAATATGCGGAGGGTGGTTCAGGAAATTTCAGGGAGCGCGGGATTGATTTCGGCGCGGCGGCCCCGCATCACGCTGGCATGACCTCGATCGAACGCGTCCGCCGCACTATTCGCGGCGAAGCCGTGGACCGCCTGCCGTTCCAGCCGATGGCGATGATGTTTTCCGCCAAGCACGCGGGCATCCCCTTCATCGACTACACCAAGGACGGCCGCAAGATGGCGGAGGCCCAGTTGAAGCTCGTGGCCGACTTCGGCCTCGACTGCCTGCTGACCTGCTCCGATCCCGCGCGCGAGGTGATCGACATCGCCGGCGAGGGCAGCGTGGACTGGTTCACGGACCAGGGCCCGGCGATCAACGAGGACCGCGCAGCGCTGTCCGACAAGTTGCGCCTGCGCACCTTCAAGGTGCCCGACCCGCTGAATGGCGGGCGCATGCACGACCGCGTGAAGAGCATCGAGATCATGCGCCGCGAGGCCGGCCCGGGCATGTCGATCGTGGGCTGGATCGAGGGTCCGCTCGCCCTCGCCGCCGAGCTGCGCGGGCTCAACACGATCATGCTGGATTTCGAGGACGACCCGGGCTTCGCGCACGACCTGCTGCGCTTCTGTGCCGATGTCGCCATCGCCTACGCCCCGGCGCAGATCGCGGCCGGCGCCGACACGATCGGCATGAGCGACGCCGCGGCCGGCCTGATCGGGCCGGTGCGCTACGAGGAATTCCTGTGGGCGGAGCAGAAGCGCGTGTTCGACACCATCAAGCGCAACCACCCCGGCGTCCTGCTGCGCCAGCACATGTGCGGGCGCATCGACAAGCTCTACCCCAAGGCCGCGGAGCTGCCGGTCGACATCTACGAGATCGATTTCCCCGCCAACCTCGCGCTCGCGCGCGAGCAGCTCGGGCCGACGCGCACGCTGGCCGGCAATGTCTCGACCATCACCGACCTGCTCGAGGGCACGCCCGAGAAGGTCTACGAGGCCTGCCGGCGCTGCCACGAGACCAGCGGCCAGTACTTCATCGTGGGCGCGGGCTGCGAGATCTCGCCCAACACGCCCCCGGAAAACCTGCGGGCGATGCTGGCCTACGCCAAGGACCACAAGCCGACCGATTTCCGGAAGGCCTGAGTCGCTGGCGTCTTTGCCGGGATTTCTCATCCGGCGCGCTCCGCCTCCTCCATGGCGATCTTGCCCCACTCGGCCAGGCGGTCGGGACGGCCGGCGACGGTGGAGATGTCCTTCATCACGAACTCGACGTGGCCCCCGCGCATGCACTCGCGGATGCGGCGCAGCTCGGTCCGCGCCTTGTCGGGACACCAGGCGTCGATCGCAAAGCAGGCGGGGTTCGGCTTGTAGCTGAAGGCGTAATCCCCGCCGACCGCGGCCGCGGCGCGCTCGGGGTTGATGCGATAGTTCATCGAGACCTTCCGCAGGTTCGGCACGCGGCGGAGAATCTCCATCTTCTGATCGAGCGCCTCGCAGCACCCGTAATAGACGAGGCCCCAGCGCGCGAGGAAGGGCAGGTCGTGCTGCAGCGCGAATTCCCAATGCATGCCGGGCGAGACCTCCGTGAAGATCTGGGCGTTGGAACAGCCCCACATCTGCTGCGTCCTGACCTTGCCGTTCTCCTGCCCGGGCGCCGGCAGCGTCGAACAGTAACCGTAGGCGCCCGAGCCGGTGCGGACGTTGGTGCTGTTGAGCATCAGCAGTCCCTCCGCTTCCAGCTGGTCGAGCTCCTTCATGTAGGCGGCGACGAGCCGCTTGACGGTCGCGTGGACGAGCTCCGGTTGCTCGATGAGGTCGGTGAGCGCCTCCTGCACGCCGTAGAAGGTCACGAGCTGGTCCCATGCCGAGTACCAGTAGAGCTTCACGCCTTCCTCGCGCACCGGCATGACGCCGGCGAAGATGTCCTGCATCGCCGCCAGGCGCGCGGCGGTGTCGGCACGGTCCACCGTCACGACGGGATCCTTGATCTTGGCGACGTCCTCGAGGCGGGTGATCTGCGGCTCGAAGTGCTGGGAGACGATGCCGCCGTTGGTGATGTTGAGCAGGTCGCCCTGCCGCGTGATGCCGAAACCGGTGCTGCGCCAGGTCGTGTAGCACGGCAGGTAGTCGTTCACGATCATATCCACCGGGAAGTGCTTCCACGAGTAGAGCGTCCGCCGCAGCTCGACCTCGAGCTTGCGCGTCCAGTCGGCGCGGCAGCGCAGCACGAGCTCCGGCGTGTCGGCGCTGAACTCGTGCCAGGGAATCTCCGTGATCCACACCATCGGCCGCTCGCTGCGGAGGTCGTTGAGCCGGCCCCACAGCTCCGCCTTCTCCTTCTGCACGGGCAGCGCCGCGATGACGGCGAGCTGCTCGGCCAGGCCGCGCAGGATGTCGCGGTCGTCGGGATGGGTGGTGTAAGCGGGGGCGGGGGTGGGGTTCATGGGGTCAGGCGGGGAGTTTCAGGGTGGTGAGCTCGTTCCACGCGGCGAAGACCTCGCGGACGTTCTCCGGCCGGGCGGCGGGGCCGAACTCGCACTGGGCGATGCAGCCGCCGTCGCGCCACAGGTGATGATGCACGTGGCGCACGGCGCGGTCGATGTCGGCCGGCGTGCCCTCGGGCAGGAGGTGCTGGCGGTCGATCTCGCCCCAGAAGGTGATCCGGCCCGCGTGCGGCGCGAGGGTCGCGGCGTCCATGCAGAAGAGCTGCGAATTGACGGCATCGATGCCGATCTCGACGAGGTCGGGGTAGATGGCGGTGATGAAGCCGTCGGAGTGCATGAAGAGCTTCTTGCCGTGGCTGTGCGCGATGTGGGCGTAGTCGCGGTACATCGGCTTGAAGAGCTCGCGCCAGAGCGGCGGGCCGATGAGGAGGGCGCGCTGCGAGCCCCAGTCATCCATGAAGCGCAGGGCATCCACGTCGGTGCGCGCCCAGGCCGTGAGCAGCTCGCAGTAGAAGGCGTGCAGCTCGCGCAGGAAGGCGAGGAACTCGGGCGAGGGGTCGGCCAGGTCGCAGTACAGCTCCTCCGAGCCGCGCAGGAACTGCGACTGCTCGAAGGGCCGCGGGCAGGCCATGGCGAAGGCGAAGCGGTCGGTCGCGGCGCAGTCACGGTTCACCGCGTCGCGGTCGAGGGTGAGCCATTCGCGGGGAAAATGGATGCGGCCGCGGTCGGCCGCCCAGTCGCGCACGAGCGGGTGCTTCACCTCGCCGATGACGCCGCGCTGGATGTTGATGAACGTGCAGCCCCATTCGTCGGTGTACTCGCCGACGACGTGGGGGTTGCCCCGGGTCCGAGCGATCTCGCGCTCGTGGCCGGCGATCGCGGTGAAGTCCGACGGAAAGTCCCGCTCCAGCGCCGCCAATTCGTCGGGATACTGCTCCGCGGCGATCGGGAGCACCCACAGGTCGCGGGCCGCGCGGGGCGGCCCGGCGAAATCGAGAGTCTGGTGGACGATTTCTCGGGGCGTTGCGTTCATGGGGAAAGGGGGAGGGCAAAAGGAGGAAACCAGGAAGCCGCGAAGAGGAAGCAGTGGTCTCGGTCTTAAGTTTTAAGTTTTTGGTTTTTTCCTGGTTTCCCGGCTTCCTCCTTCATCTCGGCTTCTTCATGGCAGCATGAGCTGGTCGATGTAGGCGTCCTCGAAGCCGGGCTGGAGGTTGAGCTCGATGGATTCCATGCGCGCACAGGCGGACTTCATCTCCTCGAGGAGACTGCGGTCCTGCAGCGCGAGGAACGCGCCGCCGAGCGAGGTGTTGCCGACGACGTGGATCTGCTCGGGGGTGAAGCCCGGCAGCAGGCCGCAGCCGATGGCGTGGCCGAGGGAGAGGTGCATGCCGAATCCGCCGGCGAGGTAGAGCTTCTTCACGTCGGGCGCGGCGACGCCAAGGAGGCCGAGCAGCGTGTTGATGCCCGCGGCGATGGCGGCCTTCGCCTGAAGCAGGCGGGCGATGTCGACCTCGGAGACCCAGATGGGGCCCGAGGCGCCGCGCGCGTGGAGCTGGAGCTTGCGGCCGTACTCGTCGGCCTGCACGAGCGAACCTGCCTGGGCGACGAAATCGTCCGCGAACCGCCCGTTCCCCTGCACGATGCCGGTGCGGCGCGCCTCCCAGAGGAAGTCAACGTAGGCCGAGCCGCAGATGCCGATGGGCTTAGCGACGTCGCCGATGACGCCGAGGTCCACGGTGTAGGGGTGGTTGCGCATCGTCACGCGCTCGATCGCGCCCTTCACGCCGCGCGTGCCGCTCGTGAGCCCCGCACCCTCGAAGGCCGGGCCGGCGGCGGTGGCGCAGCCGATGAGGCGGTCGCCGACCTTGGCGATGATCTCGCCGTTGGTGCCGACGTCGACGAGCAGCACCGGGCCCTCGTCATAGAGCATGCCCGTGGCGACGAGTCCGGCGGAGAGATCGGCGCCGACGTACGCCGCGGGGCCGGGCAGCAGGTGCACTTTCGCGCCGGCGCCGCCGAAGGCCAGGCCGAGGTCGGCCGGGGTGTATTCACGATGCTCGAGGAAGACTGCCGTGAACGGATGCACGCCGAGCGGGCTCGGGTCCACGCCGGCGAGCAGGTGCTGCATCGTGGTGTTGGCGGCGACGGTCAGGACGCCGACGTCCGCCGGCGTGAGCCCCGCCTCCTTGCAGGCTTCCGCGAGGAGCGGCTGCATCGTCTCGACGGTCACGGCGCGCTGGAGCTGTTTAACGGCGTCGGGATTCTGGTAGCACATCTGGATGCGCGTGAGCACATCCTCGCCGTAGCGGATCTGGGCGTTGAAGGCGGAGGCCTCGCCGAGGACCTTGCCGGTCCGGAGATCGGCGAGCATGAGGGCGACGGTGGTCGTGCCGATGTCGACGCAGGCGCCGACGCGGGCGGCGGGCTCGAGCGGGTCGTTGGCCCAGGGCACGTTGATCTTGAACTCGGCCACGACCGCCGGCTCGTGCTTCAGGAGCGACCGTGCGGGAATCTTGACCGTCGCTTCGCCGCCCTCCGGCAGCCGGAGCTGGCAGGAGCGCAGGCGATCGTCGGCCGAGGGCCCGACCCGGGCGCCGTCGGTCGTGCGCACGAGCGCACCGGACCGCAGGCCGATCTCGCAGCCGCCGCAGAGGCCGCGGCCGCCGCAGCGCGTGTTGAGCGGATGGCCGCGGTGGGCCAGCACCTCCGAAAGCGGCAGCTTCGTGTCGGCGGGGGTCAGCGTGACCGTGGTGCGCCCGTCGGGCGTCTCGAGGTGGAGGGTGGTGTTCATCAGCAAAACCGGCAGCGCGATCCGCGGCCGCGGATGCGGCCACCATTAGCGAAGTGTCGTAACCCGGGCTCAATCACCCCGCAGGCGATCGCAGCGATATTAGACGAATTGGACATGGGGATTAAAAGTCCGCGCGGGTTGGGAGAACCGCTCTCCGTCTGTAAACCAGCAGCTTCCGGCACTGACAACGCACACCGCATGCAATAATTGGGAATAGTTGTGTGCACAACGGGACAAACCGCGGTCTTCGCATTTACAACGCCTTCCGGGTGGCCCTATAAGCTTTGGGTACGCCCCGGCGCACTCGCCCGAATACTTGCTCCCGCAAGGGTCGCACGAGTGGGCTTCGGGTTTACATCGACCCCGCAGACCTCCAATAAGGAATCGTATGCCCCTCCTCAATGACCTGACTGCCGCCGTGGCCGCTGGCAAGCGGACTGACACTGTGCGGCTCACCCAAGAGCTCCTCGCGGCCGGCACCGGCCCGGGCACCATCGTCGAGCAGGGCCTCGTGCCCGGCATGGCGATCGTTGGTGAGCAGTTCAAGAAGAACGAGATCTTCGTCCCGGAGATGCTCGTCGCCGCCCGCGCGATGAAGGAGGCGCTCAAGCTGCTCGAGCCCCTGCTCGCCGCCGCCGGCATCATGCCGAAGTACACCGTCGTCGTCGGCACGGTCCAGGGCGACCTGCACGACATCGGCAAGAATCTCATCTCGATGATGTGGCGCGGCGCCGGCTTCGCGGTCGTCGACCTCGGCACCAACGTGCCGCCGGAGAAGTACTTCTCGGCCGCCCAGGAGCACAAGGCCCACCTCGTCGGCCTCTCCGCACTGCTCACCACCACGATGCCCGCCATGAAGGAGACCGTGAAGATCCTCAAGGCGGCCGGCCTGCCCAACACCAAGATCATGGTGGGCGGCGCGCCGATCACGCAGGCTTTCGCGGACGACATCGGGGCCGACGGCTACGCCGCCGACGCCGGCACGGCCGTCGACGTCGCCAAGAAACTGGTGGGCGAGGCGGCCTGAGCCGCTCCGCCGCCCCCGGCTGAAAGACGGGGTGCCCTCATGAGCGCCACCGCCCTGACCGGTCGTGAGCGCGTGAACCGCATGTTCGCGCGCCGCGACCAGGATCGAATCCCGCGGCAGGACACGTTCTGGCCCGAGACCATCACCCGCTGGCAGAAAGAGGGGCTCCAGTGGGATCATCATGATGTGCTGCGCCTGCTGGACGCCGACTTCGCCGTGCTGTGCTGGTCCTGGCCGCCGATCTTCCCCGGCCAGCGCGAGGTGCTGAGGCAGGACGCCGAGACCGAGACGGTCCGCGACGCCTGGGGCGGCATCGCCCGCTACTGGAAGGGCCGCTCGGGCACGCCCGAGCACGTCGGCTTCGGCTGCACCAGCCGCGAGGTCTGGGAAAAGACCTACCGGCCCGCCATGCTCGCGGCGCCAAACCAGGTGGACACCAAGCTGGCCGCCGCCCGCTACCGCGCCGCGCGCAAGCTCGGCCAGTGGACCCACCTCTCCGGCGTCGAGGGCTTCGAGGCCCTGCGCAAGATCCTCGGCGACGAAGTCTGCCTCATGGCCATGATCGAGGATCCCGAGTGGATTCGCGACGTCGTCGCCGTGCACACCGAGGTCGTGCTCCGCTCGTGGCAGGCCGTCATCGACGAGGGCGTCGAGCCCGACGGCCTCTGGATCTACGGCGACATGGCGTTCAACCACGCCACCATGTGCTCGCCGGCCATGTACAAGGAGCTCGTCTGGCCCTTCCACAAGCAGATGGCCGACTGGGCCCACGCCCGCGGCATGAAGGTGATCTACCACACCGACGGACGCGTGAGCGGGGTGCTGGATTTGTACATCCAGGCCGGGTTCGACTGCCTGCAGCCCATCGAGGCCAAGGCCGGCATGGATATCCGCAAGTTTGCGCCCACGCACGGCGACCGCCTCGCGATGTTCGGCAACATCGACGTGATGAAGATGGCCACCAACGACCTCGACCTGCTCGAGGAGGAAATCCGCACCAAGTTCGCCGCCGGCATGGCGACACGCGGCTACGCCTACCACTCCGACCACTCCGTGCCGCCCCAGGTGAGCTGGTCGACCTACAAGGCGATCATCGGGTTCGTCGAAAAATACGGCAATTACTGAGCCTCCCCTTCCGTGAAACCGTCCCCCATCAAACCCTTCCGCCCCAAGTGGCGCGGCACGATGACCGAGCGCGAGCGCTTCCGCCGCCAGATGCACCACCAGCCCGTGGACCGGTGCTTCAACATGGAATTCGGCTACTGGGACGACAACTTCAAGCTGTGGCCGATGTTCCGCGACCACGGCATCACGAACAACAACGACGCCGACGTCTTCCTGAACTTCGACCGCACCGGCACCGTCTACGGGCGCTGGATGCACCCGGTGTTCCCGCCGGAGGAGATCCGCCGCACCGCCACCACGCGCATCCTGCGCAACGGCGACGGCCTGATCGCCGAGGTCCCGCTCGACGGCCACGACACGATCCCGCACTACCTCGAGGCCACGGTGAAGACGCCCGACGACTGGGCGAAGGTGAAGGCCGAGCGCTTCGACCGGAAACATCCCGACCGCAAGGTCGACGTCGCCGCCATCCTCGCCGAGCACCCGAATGACCGCGACTACCCGCTCGGCGTCTGGTCCGGCTCGATGATCGGCAAGGTGCGCGACATGCTCACCGTCGAGGGCCTCGCGTACTCGGTGTTCGACTATCCCGAGATGGTCGAGGACATCGTCGAGACCTCGTGCGTCCTCGTGGAGGACTTCCTCGACCAGGTGCTGCCGCACGTGAAGTTCGATTATGCCGCCGGCTGGGAGGACATCTGCTACAAGAGCGGCCCGCTCGTCTCCGTTAATTTCTTCCGCGACATCGTCGTGCCCCGCTACCAGCGCATCCGCAACAAGCTGCGCGCCCACGGCGTGGACATCTGGTGGATCGACTGCGACGGCGACGTGCGCCCGCTCATCCCGCACTTCCTCGCCGGCGGCGTGAACACGATGTTCCCCTGGGAGGTCAACGGTTCGGGTCACCCGGGCGAGTCCCTCGACAAGTGGGGCCCCGAGCTCCGCATCATGGGCGGCGTCGACAAGATGGTCCTCGGCCGCAACCGCCAGGAGATCCGGCAATGGCTCGAGTCGCTCGCGCCCTACGTCGCCAAGGGCGGGTTCATCCCGTTCTGCGACCACCGCTGCCCGCCGAACGTCAATCCCGACGACTACCTCTACTACCTCGACCTCAAGGAAAAGCTGTTCGGCCTGAAAGGCTGAGCGGGGCCATGCAAACCCGCTTCGCCATTCCGATCGGACCTCACCGGTAGGGGCGCAGCTCGCCTGCGCCCTTCGGCTTCATCCGCGGATGCGGCCCAAGGGCGCACACGAAGTGCGCCCCTACCCCAACCCCCGCCCCCCATGACCTCCCGCGAAAAAGTCCGCCGCGCCCTCAACCACCAGTCCGGCCCCGTCCCCGTCGACATCGGCAGCACCGGCCTGACCAGCATGCACGTCAGCTGCGTGGCCGCCCTGCGCCAGCACTACGGCCTGCCCAATCACCCGGTGAAGGTGGTCGAGCCCTACCAGATGCTGGGCGAGGTGGAGGACGACCTCGCGCGCGTGCTCGGCTCCGACTGCGTGGGCATGAAGGCCCGCGGCACGATGTTCGGCTTCAAGAACGAGGACTGGCGCGAGTGGCGCGCGCCGTGGGGCCAGGTCATGCTCGTGCCCAAGGGCTTCGGCCCGCGCGAGGATCCGTCCGGTGACGTCTACGTCTTCCCCGAGGGTGACACCTCCGTGCCGCCCAGCGGACACATGCCGGCCGGCGGGTATTTCTTCGACGCGATCATCCGCCAGGAGCCGATCGACGAGGACAAGCTCAACCCCGCCGACAACTGCGAGGAATTCAAGCCGGTGGACGCCGCCGAGATCGCCCACTGGAAAGCCGAGCTCACCCGTCTCCAGGGCGAGGAGCGCGCCATCGTCGGCGGCGTCGGCGGCACCGGCTTCGGCGACATCGCCCTCGTGCCCGCCGCCTTCCTCAAGCACCCCAAGGGCATCCGCGACGTGAGCGAGTGGTACGTCTCCCTCGTCGAGCGCCGCGACTACGTGCACCAGATCTTCGACTTCCAGTGCGAGGTCGCACTGAAGAACCTCGAGACTTACGCGAACACGTTCGGCGACCTGATCGACGTGATCGTGATCTGCGGCACCGACTTCGGCACGCAGAGCTCGCAGTTCTGCTCGCCCGCGACCTTCGCCGACCTGTACGCGCCGTACTACAAGCGCGTCAACGACTGGATCCATGCACACACGAAGTGGAAGACCTTCAAGCACTCCTGCGGCGCCATCCGGCCGTTCATGAATCAGTTCATCGAGTGCGGCTTCGACATCCTCAACCCCGTGCAGTGCTCCGCCAAGGACATGGAGGCGCCGCGGCTCAAGGCCGACTTCGGCGACCGCGTGACCTTCTGGGGCGGCGGCGTGGACACACAGCGCGTCCTCCCGTTCGGCACACCTGAGGAAGTGCGCGCCCAGGTCACCGAGCGCCTCCGCACGTTCTCGGTCAACGGCGGCTTCGTCTTCAACACCATCCACAACATCCAGGCCCGCACGCCGGTCGCCAACATCGTCGCGATGGTCGACGCCATCCGCGACTTCAACGCCGGCAAGTAAACCTTGTCCCAACCGTGGCTACGAGCGTGAGCGAGTGACCCCCGGCAACGCCCGCCTTCCCCCCACTCGCTCACGCTCGTAGCCACCCGATCTCCGCATGAACCCGCGCAACCACTACTTCTCGCTCGCCGCCGCCAGCGCCCGCTTCGACGCCTTCTGGCAGGGCGGCCGGCTCGACCGGCCGCCCGTCAGCCTGTGGATCGAGCAAAAGCACTCGCTGCGCGCGCCGCGCTCGAACCACGCGACCCTGCGCGACCGGTGGATGGACGTGGAGTTCCAGGTCGAGTCCGCCCTCGCCCGCCTCGAGACCTCGGTCTTCCTCGGCGACACGGTGCCGTCGTGGACACCGAACGTGGGCCCCGATCTCACCTCGACGCTGTTCAACGCCGAGCTCGTCTTCGGCGAGACCACGAGCTGGTGCCAGCACACGATCCACGACCGCGCGGACTGGGAGCGTTTCCTCGAGACGGCGCCGAACTTCGACAACGAGTACTGGCGCACGATCGACGCGATGATCACGCTCGCCGCCGAGCGCTTCGCCGGCCGCTACTACGTCGCCATGCCCGACCTGCACGGGAGCTTCGACATGCTCTCGGGCCTGCGCGGGCCCGAGGATCTCTGCCTCGATCTCGTGGATGAGCGCGACCTCGTCTTCCGCGCCAGCCTGCACTGCGCCCGCGCCTACGTGGAGGGCTTCCGTCGTCTGCACCAGCGCCTCACGGCGCTCGGCATGCCGGGTACGACGTGGACCAACTACCTGCACAACGGCCCGGTCTACGTGCCGAGCTGCGATTTCTGGTGCCTGGTCTCGAAGGACGTCGGCCAGGAGCTCATCCGGCCCTCGATCGAGTTCGAGATGGCTCCGCTCGAGCGCACCATCTTCCACCTCGACGGCCCGAACGCCCTGCAGCACCTAGAGACGATGCTCGCCCTGCCGGGCCTGAATGCCGTCCAGTGGGTCTACGGCGCCGGCCAGGGCAACGCCTCGCAGTGGTTGCACGTGTATCGCCGCTGCCGTGAGGCCCACAAGGCCGTGCAGATCCTCGCCGAGGACGCCGCCGACGCGCTCCACTGCCTGCGCGAGCTCGGGCCGGACGGCCTGTGGATCTGCGTCGGCAAGCCCTTCCGCAACGCCGACCGCGCCGCGGAGTTTCTCGACGAGGTCCACCGGCTCTCGGCATGACGTCGCGGGTCGCCAGCTTCCGCGCCACCCTCGCCCGCCGGCCCATCCTCGGCGACGGTGCCACCGGCACCCAGCTGCAGCAACGCGGCCTCGCGCCCGGGGCCGGCGGTGAGCTGTGGAATATCGATCACGCCGACCGGGTGACCGACGTGCACCGCGCCTACCTTGCGGCCGGCGCCGACCTGCTCACGACCAACACCTTTGGCGGCACCTCGTATGTCCTCGGCAACCACGGCGCCGGCGCGCGGGTGCGCGACCTCAACGTGGCCGGTGCCTGCCTCGCCCGGGCCGTGGCCGGTGAGCGCGCCTGGGTGCTCGGTGACATCGGCCCCTTCGGCGGCATGCTCGAGCCGCTGGGTGACGCGGTCGCGGACGAAGTTGCCCTCGCCTTCCGCGAGCAGGCCGCCGCGCTCCTCGAGGGCGGGGCCGATCTCATCTTGGTCGAGACCATGTCCGATCCCGCCGAGGCCGCGCTCGCCGTGACCGCCGCCAAGGCCGCCGGCGCGGAGTGCGTGATCGCCACGTACACGTTCCAGAAATCCGCGGCTGGCTACCGCACCATGATGGGTACGACGGTCGCCGACGCGTTTCCGGCCGTGCTCGCCGCCGGGGCCGACATCGTGGGCGCCAACTGCGGCACCGAGCTGTCGCTCGATGACTATGTGGCCCTGACCGCGGAACTGGTGGCCCACGCGGCCGGCCGACCGGTCATCGTCCAGCCTAACGCCGGCTCGCCGCGGCTCGTCGACAGCAAGATTTGCTACGACGAATCCGCCGCGCAGTTTGCGGCGGTTGTGCCGCGTCTCCTCGCCGCCGGTGCCCGGATCGTCGGCGGTTGCTGCGGCAGCACGCCCGAGCACATCGCCGCGATGGCGAAGCACTTTTCAAAATGAACGCCCGCGAAAACTTCCACGCCATGATGTCCGGCGGCAAGCCCGCCTGGCTGCCCCTCAACGTGCCCGTCACCCCGCCGGTCGCCGACCTCATCGAGGAGAAGACCGGCGTGCGCAGCCCGGAATTGTCGTTCGAGACGGATTTCGGCTTCGACTGGGTCGGCTACGACGAGAACCCGGAGCAGTGGCGCGACGCCCTCGCGGAGATCGGCACCGTGCTGCCGGCCAACGCGGAGGTGGGCCCGTTCTGCATCGCGCACGTCGAGCCGCCCGCCGGCACCGTGGGCAAGGCGTACCATTTCCGGGTGATGCTGCACCCGCTGGACAAGATCACCAGCGTTGCGCAGCTGGAGAAACTCCCCTGGCCCGACACGTCCGACCCGAAGCACTACGCCGCGCTGCAGAAAAAGATGCAGCAGGTGCACACGCGCGGGAAGGTGGCCTTCGCCGGCATGGAGTGCACGACCTTCGAGCTGTCGTGGTACGCCCGCGGCATGGACAACCTATTCCAGGACCTCGCTGAGGAGAACGGCATCGCCGACTGGCTGCTGGACTGGTTCACGGAGCGCTCCTGCAACGTGGGCCGCGCTTTCGCGAAGGCCGGCATCGACATCATCGGGTTGGGCGACGACGTCGGCATGCAGACCGGCATGTTGCTGTCGGTGCCCATGTGGCGGAAGCACCTCAAGCCGCGCCTGGCCAAGGTCATCGCCGCGATCCGCGAGGCCTCGGGCGGACGCAAGGTGTGGGTGCATTACCATTCCGACGGCGACATCATGCCCATCGTCCCGGAGCTGATCGAGGTCGGTGTGGATATTCTCAACCCGGTGCAACCCGAGTGCATGGACGCGGCTGCCCTCACCAAGCGCTTCGGCAAGACACTTGGCCTGAGCGGCATGGTCGGCACGCAGACGACGATGCCCTTCGGCACGCCGGACGATGTGCGGAGACGCGTGCGCGAGATCGCCGCGTTGCACCGCGACCACGGCGCCCGGGTGATGATCGCGCCGACGCACGTGTTGGAGCCCGATGTGCCGTTCGAGAATATTTTGGCGTTGGTGGATGAGGTGAAATCGATCCGGTTCGATTGAGCGCGAGGGCGCCCGTAACGCATTTTCGGCGAGTTGCCGCCAATGGGTCGCGCCTTCAGCGCTCGCCAAACAGCGTGACCCACAACCTAGGGCTTCGCCCTAGGCTGATATGGCGGCGCGCCGTTGGCGCTCCCCAATCGGGGTTGACCCAAGACCTAGGGCGTTGCCCTAGGCTGTAATCGCGGCGCGCCGCTGGCGCTCTGTTATCACCGGGCCGAAGGCCCACCGCCATAACAGCCTGGGGCGCAGCCCCAGGACCTCCCGACACACAAAATCGAGGGCTGAAAGCCCGGCCCATTTTCAGTCCCACACATACCGCTCATCGTATTCGACCGCGTACTTCCGCAAAAACATGCGGTATTCATCCTGAAACGTCCGGGTGCGGTGATGCTCCTCCTGTTCATCGATGTACGCCAGCAACGCCTCCAGGTCAGTCGGCCCCACCGAAAACGCCCCATATCCGCGCTGCCAGGCGAACTCGGTCAAATCCCGCGCCTGGGTCTTGAGCCATTGCGACGACGATGTCTTCAATTCCGCCACCACCCCGGCAACCGTGACCGTACGCGCGATCCGCACCGCGAGGTGAACGTGATCCGCCACCCCGCCGACTCGCGGACAATCGCAATGCAAACCCCGCGCCACCGTGGCCAGGTAGGCGCACAACGCCGGTCGGATCTTCGGGTCAAGACAGGCGGTGCGGTCCTTCGTGGAAAACACCAAATGTACAACAACGTTGGCAAGGGATTGGGACATGCGCGTGGGTGATAGGAATCATCCATCGATTTGCACGCCGGTGATGGGTCATCGCGTGAAATTGCGCCGGTAGGTGTAAGCGTGGCGCGGGCGGGGATAGGACGGGCTTTCAGCCCTGTTAAACATTTCGAACCCGTCGACCTAGGGCTGCGCCCTAGGCTGTGATCGCGGCGCGCCGTCGGCGCTCTGTTGTCACCGGGCCAACGGCCCACCGATATCCCGCCGGGCCGATGGCCCACCGCCAACCCGTCGGGCTGAAAGCCCAACGCCATAATAGCCTGGGGCGCAGCCCCAGGAGTCATCCGTCAAGCAACCCCAAGGGCTGAAAGTCCGCCCTATCCTCGCCGCGCCCCCGCCGATGGGTCGCACCTTCGGCGCTCATCAAACAGCGTGACCAATAACCTAGGGCTTCGCCCTAGGCTGTTATGGCGGCGCGCCGTTGGCGCTCTGTTTTCACCGGGCCGAAGGCCCAACGCCATAATAGCCTGGGGCGCAGCCCCAGGAATCATCCGACGTAATCGCCGAGGGCTGAAGGCCCGCCCTATTTTCCCAGCCCCGCACGCAGGACGTCGATGGTGCCGGCGCCCACGGCGGTGGACATCAAATACACACCCGACCACCCACCCTTCACCAACTGCCGCACCTGCTCGCCGGCGAGTTCCAGGCCGTACTTGGCCTGGTCCTTCACGTCGGTGTACGACGCGAATTTCTGCAGCACCGCATCCGGCACCACCACGCCCGGCACCTGGGCCATGCGCTGCGCGTGCTCGAAATTGGCCAGGACCATCACGCCCACCAGAAATGCCGTGCGGCCGCGGAACGGCTCCAGCGCCGCGAGCGGCGCCGCGTGGAACGCCGGCTGGGTCATGATGTAGTCCACGCCGTGATCGATTTTCTGCCGCAGGCGGTCGAGCTCGCGCTTCATGTCCTGCGCCTCCAGCTCGACGCCGCTGCCGATGGTGAAATGCGTGCGCGGGTCGGGCTGCTTGCCGAGCGGCGCGCCGCCGAAGTCCACGCCCGCATTCAGGCATGACTGGGTGAGGCGGATCATCGCGATCGAGTCCAAATCAAACACCGCCGTCGACCGCGGATACGTCGGCGACATCTTCGGCGGGTCACCCGTGACGAACAACACGTTGTGAATGCGGTTCGCATGGTAACCCACGAGGCGGCTCTGGATCCCCATGACGTTGAGGTCCCGCCCGGTGAAATGCGTGATGAGCTCGAGCTTGTCGCCCGTCGCCGCAGTCCAACCCAAGCGTTCGCGCACGAGGTGGATGAAATCACCCGGAGGGATCAGCGGAATGCCGCGGGAGCCGTCGGTGAAGTCCATCGCGTCGACGAGCCCGCTGCCCGCGAGCTTCGCCACGAAGTCGACCTTGCGCTGGATGATCGCGTCCTCGGTGCCGCGCGGCGGCACGGCCTCGATACTGACGACGAATTCCTTGGCCTTGAGCTTGCGCGAGAACCGGCCGTTGCCCGCCTTCACGTCGTCGCCGACCGGCGGCAAGGTCGCCGCTGGCGCCACCGTCGAAGTCGAGATCCGCGAACCGGCGGCCCGGGCTTGGAGATAGTTCCGCATCTCCTCGATGTGCGGCGGGTGCATCTCGCAGCAGCCGCCGAGGAGGCGCACGCCGCGGTCGGCAAGGCTGCGGACGAGTTTGCCCGCCGACTCGGGGTTGACCGTGGTCATGAACCGGTTGCCGATACGCTGGAAGCCACCGGCATTGGGCATCACGACGAGCTGCAGCGCGCCGGAGCGCACCGGCTCCGTGTCGAGCGCCGCGTCGACGAACGCGCTCGCGTCCCAAGGCGCGCAGCAATTCACCCCGGCCACGGCCACGCCGAGCGCCGCCATGTGCTGGACGAAGGTGACCGCATCGGGCTCGAGCACGCGCTCCTTGTCGGCGGCGTGCAGCGTCATCTCCGCGATGATCGGCGGCAGGCCGGGCTGCGCGCGGAGAAGCTGGATGAGCAGCTCGAGCTGCGTGAGATTGCCGAAGGTCTCGAGCAGCAGCGCATCGGCGCCGGCGGCGACGAGCGCGACGATCTGCTCATGGTAGCACTCCGCGACGTCGTACGCCGTCGTCAGCGGCTCGGCGGTCGGGCCGATCGAGGCCAGCACGAAGAACGGGCCGGCCTCCCGCGACTGTTGCCGAAAAGCCGCGATGGCCTCGCGGGCCACTTGCACGCCCGCGCGGTTGACCTCGGCGACGCGACCCTGGAGGCCGAACTGCCGGAGCTGGCGGCGGTTGGCGCCGAAGGTGTTGGTCTTGAGGCAACGCGCGCCGGCCGCGAGGTAGTCGCCATGCACGCGCCGGATCAGGTCGGGCTGGTCGACGTTGAACGCCTCGTAGACGTGATTCATCTCCGAGAGCCGCCCCGTCAGGCTGAACAGGTAAGAACCCATCGCGCCGTCGGTGAGAAGCGGGCGCTCGCGGAGCGTGGTGAGGAAGTCGGCCATCGGGGTGTGCGACCGTGATAGCGGACAGACGCGCGATGTCAAAGACGCGGCGTGTCAGCGCTCGCGACAAACGCAAACGAATCGGGGCGCGGCCCATGCCGCGCCCCGTTATTTTCCACACCCAAACAAATACTCAGAACAACCCGACGATCTCGCCCTCCGCGTTCAGGTCGATCGCCTCGGCGGCGGGGACCTTGGGCAGGCCGGGCATGGTCATGATCTCGCCGGTGAGGCAGACGATGAACCCGGCGCCAGCGGAGACGTTGACCTCACGGATCTCGACGTCGAAGCCCGTCGGGCGGCCGCGGAGGTTCGGATCGGTCGAGAACGAGTACTGCGTCTTGGCCATGCACACCGGGAACTTCCCGTAGCCGGCCTTCTGCAGGTCCTCGAACTTGGTCCGCACGCGCTGGCTGGCGACGATGTCCTTCGCGCCGTAGATCTTCTGCGCGATCGTGCGCACCTTCTCCCAGAGCGGCAGGTCGTCCGGGTAGAGGTGGTGGAAGTCATTCTTCCCCTTCTCCGCCGCCTCGACCACGGCATGCGCGAGCGCCTCGGCGCCGGCGCCGCCGTCGGCCCAGTGCGAGGCCCGCACGGCCTTCACGCCGAAGCGGGCGCAGTGCTTCTCGACCACGGCGAACTCCTCGGGCGTGTCGCTGATAAACTGGTTGATCGCCACGACGACGGGCACGCCGAAGCCGGTGACGTTCTCGATGTGCTTCTCGAGGTTGACGATGCCGCGCTCGACGGCGGCGGCGTTGGGCGCCTTGAGCTCCTTCTTGTCGACGCCGCCGTGCATCTTGAGCGCGCGGATGGTGGCGACGATGACCACGACGTTGGGCTTGAGGCCGGCGAAGCGGCACTTGATGTCGAGGAACTTCTCCGCGCCGAGGTCGGCGCCGAAACCCGCCTCGGTGACGGTGTACTCGCTGAGGCTGAGCGCGAGCTTGGTGGCGAGCACGCTGTTGCAGCCGTGGGCGATGTTGGCGAAGGGGCCGCCGTGCACGAACGCGGGATTGTTCTCCAGCGTCTGCACGAGGTTGGGCGCGAGCGCGTCGCGGAGGAGGACCGCCATGGCGCCGTGGGCCTTGAGGTCAGCGGCCGTGACAGGCGCCTTGGCGCGCGTATAGCCGATGACGATGCGGCCGAGGCGCTCCTTCAGCTCGTCGAGGTTCTGCGAGAGGCAGAAGATGGCCATGACCTCGGAGGCCACGGTGATGTCGAAGCCGGACTGGCGCGGCTGGCCGTTGGCGACGCCGCCGAGGCCGACGATGACCTCGCGGAGGGCGCGGTCGTTCATGTCCATGACCCGCTTCCACACGATGCGGTTCACGTCGAGGCCGAGGGCGTTGCCGTGGTTGATGTGGTTGTCGATCATCGCCGCCAGCAGGTTGTGCGCGGAGGTGATCGCGTGGAAATCGCCGGTGAAGTGGAGATTGATGTCCTCCATCGGCATGACCTGCGCGTAGCCGCCGCCGGCCGCGCCGCCCTTCACGCCGAAGCTGGGCCCGAGGGAGGGCTCACGCAGGCAGATGGTGGCGCGCTTGCCGATGCGGTTGAGCGCGTCGCCGAGGCCGACCGTGGTCGTGGTCTTGCCCTCGCCAGCGGGCGTCGGGGAGATCGCGGTCACGAGGACCAGCTTGCCCGCGGGCTTCTTGATCTGCTCGCGATAGTAGTCGAGATCGACCTTCGCCTTGTACTTGCCGTAGTGCTCGAGCGAACTCGCCGGGATGTTGAGCTTCGCGGCAATCTGCTCGATCGGCAGCATTTTCGCCTGGTGGGCGATGTCGATGTCGGAGGGGACGATTTTGTCGGCCATGGGAGGAGGGGGGTGTTGGGGAGAGGGAGAGGCGCGGGTGCGCGGTTCAGCTGTAGTACTCCTGGACGCGCATGATGACGTCGAAGCCCTCGAGCTTCAGGCAGTCCGTGAGACACTGCATGGCGGGATGGTCCGCGGGGAGGATGTCATACTTGCGCTTCACCGAGCCGATCACGTGGTCCATGCCGAGCGGGACGGACATCGTGAGGAACGCGCTCTCGAGCGGGCCCTTGGTCGGGGAGCCGTCGGCGCGCTTCGGCGGGAGCATGACGCTGAAGTTGGAAAGGCCGACCGACATGTGCACGCCCTTGAGCGCCGGGTCGTCGTGGATGAGGCGGATGGCGCCCATGAGGCAGTGGAAGCGGCCGTCGGAGTCGGCGCCGATCGGCGAGATGGCGGGATCGATGATGCAGTGATCGACCGGAATGCCGTGCTTGCCGGCCTCGGCGACGAGCTCCTTGGCGGTCTGATAGACCTCCTGGGCGGTGTGGCAGGGTTGGCCGATGCCCTTGGCGTCCACGCGCTCGGAGGCGAGGAGGATGGGCATGAAGGGCATGATCTTGGTAAGCTCAAACATCGCCCGGCGCGTCTGCGCGATGGAGTTGAGCACCGGGATGCGGCCGCCGGCGCGGGCGCGGTCGTAGGCCTTGAGGCCGGCCTCGGCCATGACCGGGTCGGGCGTGTCGATCGAGATGGGCTTGGTCGTGACGCCCTGGACCTCGCGCACCATGTCGGCGAGGAAGGCGGCGGGGCGCGGGCCGACGTTGACGTCGATGTAGCCGGCGCCGCCGGTGTCCTGGGAGATCGCGAGTTCCTTCAGGCCGGCGAGGTCATTCGCCTCGAAAAGCTTGTGGGTGGAGGGGACGGAATCGTTGATGGATTCGCCGATGATCGTGAGGTTGGGGATGGGCATGGGGAAATGGGTTATGGGTTATTGGTAATTGGTTATTGGCTATTTCGAATGAGCGAAGATCAGACGGGTTGGGCGGGGGCGGGCTTGGTGCCGTTGGGAGTGGGGACGTGGGCGTGGTCGCGGCCGCGGTAGTTGTTGGCCCAGGCGGACGTGCCGGCGAGGGCAGGGTTGGTGAAGACGACGGGGCGGTCGAGCATGTGCTGCGCCTCACCGTAGTACTTCAGGCGGTCGTAGGCGCGGGCCCAGATGCAGTCCTTGTCGTCGAGCTCGCAGACGCCGTTGGCGGAGCCGCCGCAGGGGCCGTTGCGCTGGTTCTTGGAGCACGAGGCGCGCGGGCAGAGGTAGCCGCACTCGGGCAGCGAGCAGTCGCCGCAGTCCTTGCAGCCGTAGAGCGCGGCCTTGGACGTGTGCTCGATCGTGTGCAGGGCGCCGAGGGTGGTCGTGTGCTTCCCGGCCTCGAGGCGGCCGTAGAGCTTCTGCATCGCCGGGAAGAGTCCGCGGCCGGGATTGAAGGCGATGCTGTGGACCCAGCGGGAGAGCTGGTAGGAGAAGCCGACCTCGGCGGGCTTGGCCGGGTTCTTGATGGACTTCTCGTACTCGGCATTGAGCCGCGTGCCGTCGCCGAGGCCGGTGGCGGGATCCTTTTCGAAGAGGTAGAACTCGTTCTCCTTCGGGTACTGGATCTCGCGGGCGAATTCCTTCCAGTCGTTTTCGCCGTAGCTCTCGGCGAGGTCGATGATCTGCGCGAAGGCGTCGGCCTTGTGCACGCCGCCGAGGTAGCCGGCGGCGAAGCCCATGCCCTTGAAGACGGCAAGCTGCTTGGCGGCCAGCTCGGTGAAGAATGCCTTACCCTTGTCGGGGCCGGCGGCGTATTTCTCGACCTGCGCGTAGAGGGCGTCACTGACGACGCAGCCCGGGATCTTGTTCTGGTTGAACATGCGGGCGACGACGCGGTTGAGGACGTAGACGTTGCCGACGATCGGGGCGGAGAGCTTGGCCCAGTCGAGGAAGAGTCTGATCTCGTGAAACTTCCTCATGTCGTAGCCGAGCTGCGGAACGACCCACTCGGCGCCGGCCTGGAGCTTGCGGGCGAGCTTGAAGTACTGCGGCATCAGCTCGCGTTCCTCGCGCTTGAAGGGCGAGACGGCGCAGCCAGTGAAAAAGTTGGTCTTCGGGAGCTTGTCGATCTTGCCGTTGGGCTTCGTGACCTCGATGCCGAGGTTCATCGTGCTGAGCATCGAGATGAGGCTCACGGAATCCAAATCGAAGACGGGCTGGGCAAGGCCGTTGAAGCCGGCCGTCGGGTAGTCGCCGGTGAGGGCGAGGATGTTGTCGAAGCCCTCGGCGGCATAGCGCCAGGCGGCCGACTCGAGGCCGTTACGGTTGAGGTCCTTGCAGGTGAGGTGGATGACGAGCTGCTTGCCGCGGGGCTTAAGGAGATTCGCGACCCAGTCGGCCGGGATCATCGGGTTGCCGCCGGGGTTGTCGGTGATCGAGACCCAGGCAATGCGGTTGTCGGCGGCGAGACCTTCGCCGAGTTCGACGAGCTTGGAGGGCTGGTCGGGCTCGGGCATGCCGCGCGTGGTGACGAGCTCGGCGCCGTAGAGGAAGCGGCCGGCCTTGAAGAGCTCGCGGAGGGCGGGAGAGGTGTTGGGAGTGGGGTCCGACATGGGCGGGGTGGTTGGCCACCGGGTGGCCCGTCGTCGGCCGGGGCGGCCGTCAGCGGGGGTGGTTATTCACGCCGTCAAGGTACACGACCCGCCGGTTGGGGTCTTGTGTTTGGGGGCGAATCTTTGGTGATTGGCGGCAAATAAGTACGGTTTGGCCAACGTCTAATGGGCGCCATCGGCCGGCTAATCGCCCGCCCGGCAGAGGCGGAAGCAGACATGCGGGATTTGGCGGATTTGTATGTTTTGGATCAAGGCGGGTGAGCACCTGTTCGCCGAACGACGGATAGAGCGGGCCTTCAGCCCTTGGCGATTCGCGCACCAACCGAGTCCTAGGGCTTCGCCCTAGGCTGTGATGGCGGCGCGCCTTTGGCGCTCTGATTCTAGCGGACCGAAAGCCCACCACCCTATCGAATGTACTCCAGGGCTTCGCCCTGGGCGGTAATCGCGGCGCGCCGTTGGCGCTCTGTTTCCACCGGGCCGAAGGCCCACTGCCATAATAGCCTGGGGCAACGCCCCAGGATTCATCAGGCTAACATCACCGAGGGCTGAAAGCCCGTCCCATCAATCACCCACCCCTCAACTCACCCGCGGCTCCTTGCGCGCAAACGCGCGATACTGCCGCGGTGTGGTGCGCTTCAGTTTCTGGAAGACATGGGTGAAGTAGCTCTGGTCGCAGAACCCCGTCTCGTGCGCGATCTCGGCCACGGACTGCTCGGTCTTCACCAGCAGGTCGCAGGCGCGCTCGATGCGGGCCTCACGCAGGAGATCGGCAAAGGTGCGGCCGGTGCGCTCCTTGAGGATCTGGTTGAGCTGGCGCGAGGAGACGCCGACCTGCCGGGCGACGCGGTCGCGCACCTGCGGGAGCTCGGCGCCGACCTCGCCGCTCCGCAGCGCCTCCATGGCCTTGCGCACCAGCGGCGGGACCTGCGCGGCGCGCACGCGCTCGACGGCGTCGAAGATGCGGAGCACCGCCTCGCGCAGCCAATGCGAGAGCTGCTCGTCGTCGGTGACGGCCGTGAGCTCGGTGACGTGCCGGTAGCAGAAGCTGATGACCTCGGCCTGCGGCGCCCCGGCCTCCACCGCCGCGCGCGACATCATGACGACGAGTTCGAGCAGCAGGATCTTGAGCATCTCGCTGCGCTCATGCCCGGCGCTGTAGATGTGGACCAGCACGAGATTGATGATCCGCATGGCCTCGCGCCGGTCGCCGCGGTGGAGCGACGCCAGCAGGGCCGGCTCCTCGCACAGATACAGTTCCCGGATGCTGTCATAGGGCCGGTGCGGGTTCACCGCCACCGCCGGGAAGTTGTTCTCAGGCTTCGCCATGGATGAAGCGCGCATCATCGCCGCAATCCGCCGGGAGGCAATGGTTTGATTGCAGCGGACAGTTAAGCGCGCGGCCTCCAAGGTCGATGCAAGGAGGGCTACCCGGATCGCGCTCAGTCACGAACCGCGGCCAAGACTCAAGCAGAGACAAGCTCGCGGGCCGGAGTTATCTTGGCCGTCAGCTGGCGGGTTTTCTTTGCCAGCGCCCGGAAATCGCACTCGACCTGCATCCCGTGCCAGAAGCCGGGTGACTGCTGGAAAAACGCCCCAAACCGGATCGACATGGCCGGGGTGATGCTGCGCTTACCCAACACAATCTCATTGATGGCACGTGGCGCCACACCAATGGCCCGCGCCATGGCATTCTGGGATATGCCCATCGGCTCAAGGTATTCCTTGAGGAGAATCTCCCCGGGTGTGATCGACGGTTTCATCAGCTATAACGCGTAACGTTATACAGCCTGGTTTCAATGGTAATCAATAATCTGCACCTCTGCCGGCCCGTTTGGGGTCCAGTGAAACACGATACGCCACTGGTCATTGATGCGAATCGAATGCCAACCCCGCCACGAGCCGACCAACGCCTCGAGCCGGTTGCCCGGTGGCACCGCCAGATCGGCCAACTTGGATGCATGGTTGAGCTGGATAAGTTTCCGGAGAGCTACCCGCGAGATTGCGCCGAATCGGACACTGACTTCGTCGCGGAAAAGGCACTCTGTGTCATGATCAGCAAACGATTGAATCATCGGCTTCGGCAACTAGGCAGGACGAGGTAACCACCCTGACATGGTCTTGGCCTTCGAGAAGGCACTCAAACCCATCATGCTGCTCTAGGTGGAGTAATTGAATGGGTGATTCATCTCCACGCACCAATCACCGTCGAGCGGAGGTTAGCCCCCTCACCCGATCACGCCCACCAACCCGAGCGTCGTCACCGTGCCGCAATTGCCGGGAAACGGCGCGGCCAAAGTCTCGAGTTCGAACTCGTGCCGGCCGGGCGCAAGCGTGTCGGACACGATCACCGGGCGCAGCCAGCCACGGTCGCCGGCCCAGGCCGGGCGGTCGCGGTTGGTGACCTGCCAGGCGCCGCCATCCACGCGGTAGCGCACCTCGCTCGCGAACCGGCCGAAATCGAAACCCAGCACCAGGCCGCGGCCCGTGAACGTGAACCGCAAAGCCGCGCCCGGCGCGGTGGTGTACAGCGCTTGGTCCAAGCCATAGCACGTATACCAGCGTCTCAGGGTCCACGGACCCTCCGTGCGAATGTCAGCCCACGGCACCACGGAAACCGTCTCCCAGCAGCCCGCATGCAATGGTGCCGGCAGCGCAGACCGAGCCGGCGCAGCGGCAACCGCCGTGGCCGCGAACTCGCGCTCACAAAACGCGATCACGCTCTGCGCATAGCTCAGGCTGCCGCGGTTCTCCGGGTGGAGACCGTCGGGCAGCCACTCGTGCCACGTCATCCGGCCCGCATGCACCTCGTGCCATGCGTGCAAACTCATCCACACGGAGCCGATGCCATAATGCGCCGCGAGCGCCTCGTACTCCGCGATGCTCGGCGGCACACGGCCCGCCGCCATGTCGGCCTGCATCGCATCGGAGAACGTATACGCCAGCACCACGTCGCATCCCGCCGCGAGCAGTTGCCGCAGCACCCCCTCGCGCATGCGGTTGCGCAGGTCGGTCGGCTGCCCGAGGTCGTTGACCGCAAACTCCACGAACACGAGGTCGCACCCGGCCGCGATCACCGTCGGCCCCGCGCGGAACGCCGCGAGATCGCTGCCCGTGGCGCCGATCGCGGCGTTCTCGACCGCGATCCGCGCGCGCGGGTAGCGCTCGACGAGCCACGAGAGCAACGGCTCCGGCCAGTTGCGAAACACATGCGGCGCCGTGATGGAACCGCCCAGAAAACCCACCGAGAGCTTCCCGGCGGCCAGTGCCGCACGCGTGCGCACCAGGGCGCGCCGATGTTGATGGATAGGCGACGGATGGGAATACGCGGTCATGGCAAGGGATGAATCTAGCGTTCGATCGCCGCCGGGCGCACCTGCGCCGCACGGACCCGCTTGAGCGCGTACTTCGTCTTCCGGTCAAAGGTGTAGATGCCGTTCTGTTCCTGGTAAACGTCCGTGAGCTGCGTGTAGCAGTACCCGAACATGCGCTTGTTATCGAGCAGCGCGGCGCACAGGCCCTCGAAGCGGCGGTAGAATTCCTCGAGCGTCTTCGGCCGGTTGCCATAGCCCCAGGCAGCGTCGCCGGGTTTCGCACCCGGGCTCCACTGGATGCCGCCGAACTCGCTGACGAAGTACGGCTGCCCGCGGCGCCACGGGATGGACTTCATCCAAATCTCGTCGCGCTCGTAAGGCCGGTCGCGGAGGAGTCCGTCGTGGCGCTTCCGGAAGACCTTGGGGTCCTGCCCGTAGTCGTGCGCATCGCAGATGTCCGCCTCGGGCACGGTGTGCGTGTATCCCGACACATCGAGCACCGGCCGCGTGGGGTCGGCGAGCTTCGTCGCGAGGAAAAGGGCGCGCATGATGTCGTCGTGATGCGTGATGCGCTCGTCGGGCCGGCGCAACGTCTCGTTGAGCGGGCACCAGCCGACGATGCTCGGGTGGTTGAAGTCGCGCTGCATCGCCTCGAGCCACTGCGCGACGATGGACGGCGGGTGATCCTGCCCGTTGTGATTGCCGGCGCGGACCACCTTGCCGTCGGGCTGCACCTGCCACTCGCGCACCGGCGCGCGGCCGTTGAGACCCCAGTCGCTGAATTCGCCCCAGACGAGGTAGCCGAGACGGTCGGCGTGGTAGAGAAAGCGCTCCTCGAAAACCTTCTGGTGCAGACGCGCGCCGTTGAAACCGGCCGCGAGCGACAGCTTGATGTCGCGCACGAGCGCGGCGTCGGTCGGCGCGGTGAGGATGCCATCCGGATAATAGCCCTGGTCGAGCACCAGCCGCTGGAAGACCGCGCGGCCGTTAAGCTTCACCGCGTAGCCGTCGATGAAGACGCTGCGGAGGCCGGCGTAGCTGCAGACCGCGTCGACCACCGCGCCGGTCTTCGCATCCACCAACTCGAGTTCGAGGTCGTAAAGGTGCGGATCCTCCGGCGACCACAAGCGGCGCCGCGCGGCCGGGACGGTGAGGTCGAGGCGCGGATAGAAGCCGTGGCCGCACGCACAACTGGCCTCGCTGACGATGCCTTTCTTGTCGAACAGTCGGGCGCGGTAAACGAGGCCGGCCTGGGCGCCGGCGATGGGCTGCTCAAGGCTGAAGCGTCCATTGGCCAAGTCCGGGATGACCTTCGGCCGCAGGAGATGCGCGCGCAGCGGCACCGGCTCGAGCCACACGGTCTGCCAAATGCCCGTCGTCCGCGTGTAGTGACAGCCACTGTTGGCGAAGACCCACGACTGCTTGCCCGAGGGCATGGACTCACGGGCGTTGTCGCGGGCGCGAACGACGAGGGTAACCTTCTTCCCGGGCGTCGCGATGTCGGTGAGGTCACACGTGAACGGCGTCATCCCGCCGCGGTGCCGACCGACCTCGGTGCCGTTGGCCCAGACGAACGTGTCGTAGTCGCTGGCCTGAAAATGGAGGAGGATACGCCGGCCCTTCCACGCCGCCGGGATGGCGACGTCGCGGCGGTACCAGACGGCGTTCAGGTAATCCGTGTTGCCGATGCCGGAGAGCTTCGACTCCGGGCAGAACGGCACCGTGATGCGGTCCTTGAGCGGACGCGTGATGAGCCCGCGGTCGATCCCGCTGTCCCCTTGGTCGATCTCGAACTGCCAGGTGCCATTGAGGCAGAGCCAGTCGCGGCGCACGTGCTGCGGCCGCGGATATTCAGGGCGGGGAACGGAGGGGAGCTTGGGCATGGGAGGAAAATGAAGCAGGAGCAAACCAAGCGACGGAGGATGAATCCATCTGAAAGCATGGCGGCGTGAGACGGGTTAAGGAAATCGGGCGGGCTTTCAGCCCTTTTCCAATGGTTCGATTATTATCCTAGGGCGATGCCCTAGGCTAGTATGGCGCCGCGCCGTTGGCGCTCTGTTTCCAGCGGGCCGAAGGCCCAGCGCCATAGCAGCCTGGGGCATCGCCCCAGGAATATGTCCACCCTCCTCGCAGAGGGCTGAAGGCCCGACCCACGATCGCGCCGCCGAGACAAAATCTGCACAGCCAAGGGCGTTGACGCCCGCGCGGCGGTTGGCCTGCATCGTGGCTCCCCCGCCCCCCTTCCTACCCCTACCCCCGTGAAGTTGACCGGATGCCCCTTCCGTTCGCCCGCCGTTGGTGCGGACGCGTCATGAACGCTGCGACTCACCCGCTCCTGCGCCCGCTCGCCGCGGGGTGGCGCGGGATCAAGGATTTCTTCGGCTATGGCACCGACGGCTCCTACCTGTGGCCGCGGTGGCTCGTGCTGCGCGCCGTCGGCCTGGTCTACATCATCATCTTCACGGGCATCATCGGCGAAGGGTCCGCCCTCGTCGGTCCGCAGGGCATCGCGCCGATGGCCGGACTGATCGCGCAATTGCGCGAGTCGCACGACAGCCTGCTCGTCGCCGTCATCAAGGCGCCGACGCTGTTCTGGCTCAACGCGAGCCCGGCGATGGTCACTGCGGTGCAATGGCTCGGCCTCGCGTCGGCCGTGGCGCTCGTGCTGAACCTGTGGCCGCGCATGGCGCTGTTCGTCTGCTGGCTCTCGCTGCTGTCGTTCGCCCGCGGCTGGATCGTCTTCTCCGAACCGCAGGTGGACTGGCTGATGCTTGAGGTCGCCCTCCTGTGCATTCCGTTTGCGCCGGCCGGCCTGCGCCCGGGCCTCGGCGAGAAATCGCCGCCCTGGCCGATCGCGGTGCTCATGGTGCGCTGGCTCCTCTTCCGCGTGATGTTTGAGTCGGGCCTCGCGAAGCTGATGAGCGGCGACGCGCACTGGCGCGACTTCACCGCGCTCGACATCCTTTACGAAACTGCACCGTGTCCGACGTTCTTCGGCTACATCGATCATCAGCTGCCGCACCTCTGGCACGTCGGCGAATGGATCCTGACCTTTGCCGGCGAGCTTGTCGCGCCGCTCGCCGCGGTGTTTCTCGGCCGCCGCGGCCGGTGGTTCGCCTTCTGGGCCTGGCTGGCCCTGCAGGCGGGCATCCAGGCGACCTGCAATTTCGGCTGGCTCAACACCGCTTCGATCGGACTCGGCCTGCTCCTCTTCGACGACCAGATGCTCGCCGGCGCGGCGCGGCGTCTGCGGTTGAACCGGCTGGCGAAATTCCTGGCTGAGAGCGCCGCGCGTCAGGTCGTGCCGCCGCGCGCCGCCGCCTGGCGCCGGTACGCGCTGGCGACGGCGCTGTGGATCCATTTTTACCTCTCGATCATCGTATTCTGGGACGTGACCCAGTACCCGCGGCCGGCGGTCCTCGACGCGGTGGCGAAGCCCCTCAAGTTCGCCTTCGACGGCCTCGGCAGCGTCAACGCCTTCAAGCTCTATTCGCGCTTCGACCCCTTCCATTGCGTGGCCGAGTTCGTCGGCTCCAACGACGGCGGGCAGACCTGGCGCCCGTATGAGTTCCGCTATTTCCCGCAGCGCCTCGACCGGATCCCGCCATGGATCGCGCCCCGCTTCCCGCGGTTCGAGGCGACGCTGCAGATCCTCGTCGCGACGCGCAGCGAGCCGTCGGCGCTGTACGGCGTGGTCGCCGGTCATCTCCTCAACGCCAACGCCGAGGTGCTGCGGCTGTTTGCAGCGAATCCGTTCCCCGACCGACCGCCGCAGATGATCCGCATGCCGGGCTACCAGTACAAGTTCACCGACTGGGCGACGTACCGGCAGAACGGTCACTTCTGGACGCGCGAGTACCTGGGCGAGTACATGCCGATGATGTACGTGAGCCCGAAAGGCGGCGAAATCACGCAGACCTTCTCGGAACTCGAGCAGGTGCAGGTGAAGGCGCACTACGGTAATCCCGACGCGCAGGCCTATCTCGGTTACCTGCATCTCAACGGCGCCGAGGGCGCGGACCAAAATCATACCACCGCTGCCCACTGGCTGCGGCGGGCGGCCGAACAGGAACATGCGACGGCCCAGTTTCAGCTGGCCCTGATGCTGTCCGAAGGCGTGGGCCTCGCGCGCAACGCGACCGAGGCCGCGCACTGGTGCCGCCGAGCCGCCGAGCAGGGCCTGCCGCCGGCGCAAGACCGTCTCGGTGTGATGCATATCCAGGGCGACGGCGTGCCGCGCGACGAGGCGGAGGCCCTCGCGTGGTTCGAGGTCGCCGCCCGCGGTGGCCTCGAGGAGGCCGCCGGTCATCGCGACTACGTGAAGATCCGCGCCTCAGCCGCCACGATCATGCAGGCCGAGAGGCGCGCGCGGGAGATCGCCGAGCGGATCGCGCAGGTGAAAGGCCGCCCGTAGGCCAGCGCGCTTGCGCGCGCCCAAACCGCGCCCGCAAGCGGGCCGACCTACGAGCAAGCCTCCGCGTGAGCCCGAATATCTCCCGCCCGCTTATTTCTTGGGCGTGAACTTGAACGGCACGCGCACGCGCAGGTAGACCGGCTCGCCGTCCTTCAACGCGGGCCGGAACATCCAGCGCGAGGCGGCGGTGGCCGCCGCCCAGCCGAAGGCCTCGTCGGTCGCGGTGACGATCACCGGCAGGCGGGCGCGGCCGGTGTGGTCGATGATGACCTCGACCTCGGCCATCGCGGACGCACTGCCCTTGCGCAACGCCTCCGGGATCTCCGGGCCGACGCGGTACGTGGGCTTCGGCATCGCATCCACCTCGCCCGGCGTGTAAATCTTGGGCGAGCCGCTCTTGAGGGCGTCGAGGAGGTCCTTGGTCGCCTGGTCGACCGGCGAGTTGGCGCCGATCTGGTTGAACACCTGCTCGTAGGTCAGCAGCGCGAAGCAGGGCTTGCCGCCCTTCGTGGCGGGCTCGAACTTCATCTCCTCGACCATCGCCGCGGTGGCGGCGCCGAACTCGGGCTCGCTGGCCGTCTTGACCTGGGCGTCGCGCGCGTTGCCGTGCGGGTCGACGATGAACGTCACCGTGGCGCGGCCCGTCTTGCTCGCCACCAGCAGATCGTAGGGGTAAACCGGCTTCACGCTGCGCACGAGCACCGGCTCCTCGTCATACTGGTATTGCTCGGGCAGCGACTTGTCGGGCTTGCCGCGGGTCTTGGCCCGGCGGGCCTTGTGGTTGGCGTCGCTGGCGGCCGGGTCGAATTTCACGGTGACCTGCGTGGTCGAGGAGACGACCTGGTTGTTCACCACCGCCGGGTCGAACTGCCAGCCGAGCACGGCCTCGACCGCGAGCATGTCGAGCTCGGCGCGGTCGGAACGGACCACGCGCGGCGAGGTCACGATGCCAAAACGGTCCACGTCCACCTCGACCACGACCTCGCCCTTGATGCCGGCGTCGCGCAGGGCCTTCGGGTAGTAGGGATGCAGGTCGGTGTCGGCCTTCGGCGCCGCGGAACGGTCGTCGAGGTCGCCCAGCTTGGCGAAGGAGCTGCGCGGCGGCTCCGTCGGCTTCGGGGGCGGACCGCCCGTGCTCTGGGCCAGGCTGAGGGCGGCGGTGAAAACGAGCAGGAGGGGGAGCCGGATCGCGTTTTTCATGCGCGCCCAGCCATGGCATTCCCCGGCCCGGCCTGCAACGGCGGATTTGGTCGCTAGGCCCAGCGCAGCTTCAGACCAGGCCCTGGGCAAGCATGGCGTCGGCCACCTTCACGAAGCCGGCGATGTTGGCGCCGTTGACGTAATTGACGTAGCCGCCGCGCTCCGTGCCGTGCTCCACGCAGGCGTGGTGGATGTTCTTGACGATCGCGTGCAGGCGGTTGTCCACCTCGCCGCGCGTCCAGGCCAGGCGCTGGGCGTTCTGGCTCATCTCGAGGCCGCTGGTCGCGACACCGCCGGCGTTGGCCGCCTTGCCGGGGCCATAGAGGATGCGCGCCTTGAGGAAGACCTCCACGGCCGCGAGCGTCGACGGCATGTTGGCGCCCTCGGCCACGCAGAAGCAGCCATGCTTCACGAGCGCCTCGGCGTCGGCCCCGGAAATCTCGTTCTGCGTGGCGCAGGGCAACGCGATGTCGCACGCGATGTGCCACGGCGTGCGGCCGGCGAGGAACTTGAGGCGGAAGTGGCGCGCAAACTCCTCGAGGCGGCCGCGGCGGTTGTTCTTGAGGTCCATGACCCACTGCAGCTGCTTGAGCGTGAGGCCCGCCGGGATGTGCACCGTGCCGCCAGAGTCGGACAGCGTCACGACCTTGGCCTCCATCTCGATCGCCTTCTCGGCGGCATACTGGGCGACGTTGCCCGAGCCGGAGATGGCGACGCGCTTGCCGTCGAAGCTCGTGCGCCGCTTGCGCATCATCTCCTGCGCGAAATACACGCAGCCGTAGCCCGTGGCCTCGGGGCGGATCAGGCTGCCGCCATAGGCGAGGCCCTTGCCGGTCAGGACGGACGTGGACTCGTTGGCCAGGCGCTTGTACTGCCCGTAGAGGAAGCCGATCTCGCGCGCGCCGACGCCGATGTCGCCCGCCGGCACGTCAACGTCCGCGCCGATGTGGCGGAACAGCTCGGTCATGAACGACTGGCAGAAGCGCATCACCTCGCCGTCGCTGCGCCCCTTGGGGTCGAAGTCCGAGCCGCCCTTGCCGCCGCCCATGGGCAGCGTGGTGAGCGAGTTCTTCAGGACCTGCTCGAAGGCGAGGAACTTGAGGATGCTGAGATTGACCGACGGGTGGAAGCGCAGGCCGCCCTTGTACGGGCCGATGGCGCTGTTCATCTGCACGCGGAAGCCGCGGTTGACGTGCACCTCGCCGCGGTCGTCGGCCCACGGCACGCGGAACAGGATCACGCGCTCGGGCTCGACCAGCCGCGACAGCAACCCCTGCTGCTGGTAACGCGGATTGGCCTGCACAAAGGGCCAGAGGCTGGTCAGCACCTCCTCGACCGCCTGATGGAACTCCGCCTGCTCGGGATCGCGTTGCTGGACCTGCCGGAGGAAGGCGTGGAGCGAATCTGATTTCTTCACGCCTCCCTATTGGCGGCTCCGTCCGCAAACTACCAATCCGTTTTTTGCTCCGGCGCCGAATTATGCCAAACGCCCCGTCCCGCCGCCCAACCCCGGAATTGACCGCGGGCGGCGCCCTCGCCATGTCTGGCAGGCTATGTCCGAACCCACCGCACCCGCCGCCGTCGCCATGGAAACCATCGTCGCCCTCTGCAAGCGCCGCGGTTTCATCTTCCCGTCGTCCGAGATCTACGGCGGCCTCAACGGTTTCTTCGACTACGGCCCGCTCGGCGTCGAGCTGAAGAAGAACATCCGGGACTGCTGGTGGAAGGACATGGTGCACCGCCGCGACGACGTCGTCGGCCTCGAGTCCTCGATCATCATGCACCCCAAGGTCTGGGAGGCCTCCGGCCACGTCGCCGGGTTCACCGACCCCCTTGTGGACTGCAAGGTGAGCAAGCAGCGCTACCGCGCCGACCAGCTGTTCTTCGCCGCCGTCGTCGTCGACGGGAAGGCCGTCGGCTACGTCTCCGCCCTTGAGAGCGACAACACCGCCGGCGACCTCCAGGCCGCCGCCGAGGCCTTCAAGCGCAAGAAGGCCATCCAGGGCGCCCTCGCCCCCATCGTCGCCAAGGAGATGACCGAGGCGCGCGAGGACGAGATCGCCCTCATCCCCTCCCCCGCCACCGGCGAGCCCGGCAGCCTGACGGCACCGCGCGCGTTCAACATGATGTTCGAGACCAACGTCGGCGCCCTCAAGGACGCCTCGTCGGTCGCCTACCTGCGCCCCGAGACCGCCCAGGGCATGTTCGTCGACTTCAAGAACGTCGTCGACACCGGCCGCGTGAAGCTGCCCTTCGGCATCGCCCAGGTCGGCAAGTCCTTCCGCAACGAGATCACGCCGCGCAACTTCATCTTCCGCTCCCGTGAGTTCGAGCAGATGGAGATGGAATACTTCATCCACGAGGACGCCGACTGGGCCAAGTGCCACGAGGAATGGATCCAGTGGTGCAAGAACTGGCTCCTCTCGATCGGCCTCCCCGAGTCGCACCTCTCGCTCTACGCCCACCCGAAGGAGAAGCTCGCGTTCTACTCGCGCGGCACGGTGGACATCATGTTCAAGTACCCGTTCGGCGTGCAGGAGCTCTGGGGCATCGCCGCCCGCGGCAGCTACGACCTCACGCAGCACGCCAACGCCAGCGGCAAGCCGCAGGAGATCTTCGACGAGACGACGAAGAAGAAATTCGTCCCGCATGTGATCGAGCCCGCGGTCGGCACCGACCGCATTTTCCTCGCCGTCCTCTGCGCCGCCTACGCGGAGGAGGACGTGAAGGACGAGAAGGGCAACGTCGAGAAGCGTACCGTGCTGCGCCTGTCGCCGCGCATCGCCCCGGTGAAGGTCGCCGTGCTCCCGCTCCTCAAGAACAAGGAGCAGCTCACCGCCCGCGCCCAGGCCCTGTACAAGAAGCTGCAGCGCAAGTACGCCGTCTTCTACGACGAGGCCGGCGCCATCGGCCGCCGCTACCGGCGTCAGGACGAGATCGGCACGCCGTGGTGCGTGACGATCGACTTCGACACGATCGAGAAGCCCGGCGACACGTTCACGCTGCGCGAGCGCGACTCCATGACGCAGAAACGCGTCACCGAGGCCGAGCTGTTCGCGCTGCTGGACGAGCAGGTGTACTGAATAAATCGTTCTCGTTCTCTTTCTCGTTCTCCCCGCCCGCGATCAACGCGGCGAGAACGAGAACGAGTACGATTATATCCCGCTCCCCCTCAGGAGCGCATTCGACAGGTGCGCGCCGACTTCGCGGCCTTCGCTTCGCGCTGCGGGGTCAGTCCAAACCGCGCGCCAACCGTGCGCGCAGATCCGCAATGAGGACGTCGGCTTCACGCCCGAGATCGACCAAGGTCACCGTGATCGGCCCGAGATGCTGAGGCAGGACCAGCTTCTCCTCCTGGCAGGATTCGGCCGCACGCAAAGCGTCGTCGAGATAAACCCGGGCGCGTTTCAGCCGGACAATAACGCCGGCGCAACCATCCACCGATGGCGGCCAAGTCCGTCCGCCCAACACCCCGGCCATCTTGGCTGCGGCAATCGCGATGGAATTTTGCAGCTCCACCACCGGATGCTCTTCGCTCGCATCGGCAGGGATCAGGTTACAGTCGTTCGCCATTACCCGGATCTGGTCGGATAGATCTCTTGCCCGTTCGACCAGCGGATGCCTGATGCTCTTCTCCAACTCGAGTTCAGGATCGGGATGCTGCATCGCCGCTTCAGCGGCCCGGTTTGCCTCCTCAATCCATTCGGCGTGGCGCGCCTGCTGTTCGGGCGTGGGCTCGGGTTCGCCGCATTCCTGGCGCATCCGCTCAATTTCCTCGTCTAGGATGCTCGCGTAATCCGTCCCCTCCCCTTCGCGTGCCAGCCGCGCCGCCACGCGGTCCGCCAATCGGTCGCTGCGCTCCTGCATCCGTTCGGCCTCTTCCTCGGTCTGCGGCCTTTCCTGCTCTTCATCGTCCGTCGCTTGGCCTTCCTGCAAGGCCTTGCCCAAGCGCCCCATGAAGTCCGTCAGCGCGGCGCCGTTCGCGCGACGTTGGTCCATCTCTTCCTCCGGAGTCATCTCCCATGCCGACTCGCCGATGATTTTCAGCTCATAGCCCACCGATTCGATGACGACGCGTCCATTGGCCATGCTGAACCACTCCAAATAGAGCGAATTACCCCAATGCCATGGAAACGGTTTCCGCTGCCGGTAACGGTCCATCAATTCCTCCATGGATACCTCCGGCACTTTCACTTTCCGGGAGGCCGTGAGGTCGCCGACCACGCCTTCCTGCCGCCCGGAAAAATCTGCCGGCAAGCCCAGCTTCGACTGCGGGTTGAAAAATTCCAGCCGGCGCCCGGCGAGGTCGCGCCAGCAGTTGCCGGCCAGCCTCAACTCCACCGGCTCCGCGCGCCCTGTGAACCAGAGGCGCCCGGTTACAGATTCGCGCACTCGGTTGTCGATTTCACCGCGAAGCACCCATTCGTCTATGCGCCATGCCATGCCGGCAAGAAACGGGTCAACCTCCCGGCCGCGAGCCGTATTTCTGCCTTAACGCCGTAATCGCCCGCTTGGCGTAGCTGCCCCGTATCGGGTGCGGCATCCCATGAACTTCGTCCGGTAATTCAGACCGCAGGATTAGCGGGAGTATCCTGCCGTCGCCGCCTGAGCGGCGCATCGGGAATTTCGCTTCTCACCTCCGGCCAGACAGCCCATCACTTCGGCATGACCCGCTTCGATGCCTACGTGGACAAGCAATGGCAGGAAACCGGAATCGCCCTCGTGCTGATCGCCCGCATCCGGGACGACGGCTCGGCGGATTTCGGAGGCTTTTTGGTCGACCTGCTCTGCCTGGGAGTGAAGGACGCATTCGGCGATTTCGGCGTCATGAGCGCGGACGTGAACGGTTTCGTGCAGGAGCGTTTGCCGGAAGAGTTCCGCGAGCGCATTCATCCCGCCTGCGCCAAAAAGATGATCGAGGGCGCCGTCGCCTACGCCAAGACGCACGGTTTCGCCCCGCATCGCGACTACCGCAAGGCCCGCAAGTTGCTCACCGGCATCGATGCCTCCCAGTGCCCGACCGATTTCACTTTTGGCGAGGACGGCAAGCCCTGCTACGTCCGTAGCTCCGACGACGACGATATCAGGGTCGAGCGTGTACTAGCCATGCTCGAGGCGCGCTACGGTCCCGACGGATATTCATTTGTGGATCTGGATGACGACGATGCCGGCGCAGACGAAGACGGGGTAGATTCCTCCGAAGCCCGCGATGCCCTGATCGAATGGCTCGACGCCGAACCGGAGAACGTACCGCGTTTTTACGAGTTCAGCGGCCTTGTCACCGGACTGTTGCTTTGCCCGAAGTGTGTCGGGCCGCTCACGGTCAATGAGGTTCTCTGGGGCCCGGATGGCCGGGTTTGGGCCAACCAAGCCGAGGCCCAGCAATTCTGCGACCGGCTCATGGCATACTGGAACTATGTGAACAGCCTGATCCTCGACTGCGTCGGCGCGAAGGATCCGCTCGACGCGAGCCCGGTGGATGTGTGGGAGGAGGATTTTTGGCATGACGAAGGTCCGGTTCTCGACACATCGTTGTGCTCCTGGGCCCGGGGATTTTTACGCGCGACCGAGGTCGAATCCGAGTCTTGGCAAGGCGCCCTGCAGCGACCGGACCTGACGCCACATTGGGAAATTCTGCGGTGGTGGGCAGATTTCGTGAAAAAAGAAAACCGCGATGCCGTGCAAGCCGCCGCCAATCTCAATCCCCCGCGCACCTTGGGCGGCTCCGTCGCTACGCTGGCGTGCGCCCTGCGCCAGCCGATTTGATCCCCGGCGCACGCCTTCATACGCGGCCATATCGTAGCCGCATGGGAGCATAGCGTCAACGTGGCCGCCGGCAGGCCACGTCTTCGCCTCCGGCTTAAACGCGGCTACGAATTATCTTCCGCGCTACCGGCGGTATATCACACCGAGGTTCCAAGAACTTGGAGCTTTGGTGTTTTTCTCCGCGCCCTCCGCGTTTCCATGTGATACGGAACCGTTATCGGCGGGGATCCTCCTTCGCCGGACCTACGGAGGACAGGTCGGCATTCTCGCCCTACACCGGGATCCCCCTCAGCAGCGCATTCAACGCCTCCGCCATCGGCCCGCTGTAGGCGTCGGGCTTGCGGCCGAAGAGCCAATGGTGCGTCGGCCGGTCGGTCACGGCCCAGGTGACATTGCCCGCATCGTCAACCGTGGCCGCAATGGGATCCATCCGCCACGGCCACGTCTCGAGACCCGTCGCCGCGGCCGGCGCCACGAAGCGCCAGCCTTCCGGGGTGCGCGCCAGCACCCGCCCCGCGCCCAGCACGAGTGACGCCGTCGCCCAGAGGTTGCGCTCGCCCGCCAGCACATGCTCCCACACCGCCCCCCGGCCGGTTTCATCCAGCGCCCGGATGATGTCGCCCCGCGTCTCCCCGGCGAACGCGTAACAGAACCACGACCGCAAACCCTCCGGCGAATCGCGAAAGAGCTCCTTGTGCGTGGCCTTCCAGTAGGTGCCGCGCTCGTGCACCGGCACGAAGGCGCTCTTCTCCGTGCCGCAGGGGAACCAGTGGATCGGGACCCCCGAGCGCCACAGGGCCACATAGGCAGCCACGTCGAGACCAACATTCCATTCGCGCTTCGTCCCGCCGGTCATGCCCGCGTTGAGCAACACGGCCCTCGTCTTGGCCCGCACGAGGTCCGGCGCCCGGTTGCAGGCCGCGGCAAGCACGCGGGCCGAGCCCACAACGGAGATGGTCACCGGTTCGGTGCTCTGCTCGAGGATATCGAGGAGGAGCCGGATACCCGCTTGCTCGGGCACCGGGCGGTCCGCCGCCGTATCGCCGGGATGCGCAAGCGGATCCATCGGCCCCATCGCGACCGGGATCGCCCGGCCGGTCAGGTGGCCCAGTTGGGCCACCGGCACATAGCCCGGGTCGCGGGGTATGTCCCAGCCCTCAGGCCGGTTGCGAAGAAACTTCCGCGTCACGTCGAGCACGACGCCGCGCAGGTCGTATTCCGGCAGACTCAGGATCGTCGCAAGGTCGAGATGGTCGTCCGGATCCTGCGGCGGATGGTAGAGATCCGCCGTGTGCACCAGGGGAATGCTCCCGCGTGACGTTACCGGGACCCGCCCCGCTTCCGTCGCCGCCGCCAACTTTCCCGCCAAGGCAGACCCAGCGGCCAAGGCGGCCAGGGATTTGAGGGCGTGGCGACGGGTGACAGCAGTCATGATCTCACTCCAGCCATACACCCCGGACTCCGACGCTCAATGCCGCAGTGCCGCCGCCCACTTTGTCACGTAATACGTGACAAAGATGGCCACCCCGGCACGCTCTGTACGTCGTCGGCCACCAGCCGCTCGTGCGGTGGACGCCCGCCGCATCCACCAAGGGGTGAGCTTGCGACCATCCGCGGCTTGCCGCCGCGCCGCCGGCGGACAGTAATCGGGGCCGTGGCCTCCACCCCTTCTGCCCCGCGGTCGGTTCGCTGGCGCTGGCTGCCGCCCGTCGTGCTGCTGGTCGCGGCGTTTCACCTGTCGCCGTTCGGGCCGGCCCTCGACCGGGCGTTCTTCGACGCGGCGAGCCGCCGACCGCTGCAGGCGATGACGGTGCCCGAGGGGTCCGCGCTTGTGCTCGTGGACCAGTCGACGATGGACCGCCTCGGGCGCGAGCCGTACGCCATGCGCTGGCCGTTCCCGCGCGCGGCCTTCGCCGCCTTGATCGTCGGTCTCGAGCGCGCTGGCGCCGCACGGATCGTGGTGGATTTCACGTTCTTCGATCACTCGGAATCCGCCGAGCAGGACCTGCTCCTCGCCGGCACCGCCGCCGCCGTGCCCGGGGTGGTGTTGGGCCGCACCGCGCGGCAGGGGCCGGTGTTCTGGGACGACGCCTATCAGCGCGAGCACGCCGCTTTCTTCACCAAAACCCGCACCGGTGACGTGGAGTTCAAGCCCGACAGCGATGGCATCGCCCGACGCTACACCGTGGCGGATTCGCTGGCCGCCGCTGCGTTCGATCCGCCGGCCGCTGGTCCGGGCGGACTCCTTCGCTGGCACGGCGGACTGGAGCAGATCAAGGCGCGCGGCGTGCCGGTGGTGCCGGCCGCACACTTCGTCGAGGCCGGACTGCCCATCCTCGACCGCATCAGTCAGCAGGCGCCGGATTTCTCGCCGGCCGCGCTCGCGGCCGCGCTGGCCCGCGAGCCGGCGCTGGCTGGCGGGGCCTTCGATCTCGTGCGCGGCCGGACGGTTTTCGTCGGGGCCAACGCCGCCGGCACGTTCGACCTCAAGCCGCTGCCCGTCGGCAAACTCGAGCCCGGGCTGTTGCTGCACTGGACCGCGTGGGCCAACCTGGCCGCCGCCGGGTTCATCGCGCCCGTCGGCCCCGGTTTCGCCCTCGCCACCGCCGCGGTGGTGATGCTGGTCCTCCTCCTCAGTGCCACCCGCTGGCCCGGGCTCACCGTGCCGGCCGTCGTGGCGATCGGCTTCGTGGTCGTGCTGCTGCCAACCGCCTACGCGGGCCTCGCCGCCGGGTGGTTCTTCCCCCCCGCTACACCGACGTTCGCGGCCCTGTTCACGCTCCTCGGCATCGCCGCGGAGAGTTTCTGGGCGGAGCGGCGCCGTAAGGCGGAGATCCAGGCGATGTTCGGTGCCTACGTGGACCCGGGCGTCGTGGCCCAGCTCGTGCGCGACCCCGGCTCGATCCGGCTCGGCGGCGAGCGCCGCGAGGCCACGGTGTTTTTCTCCGACCTCGCCGGGTTCACCGATCTCTCCGAAAAACTGCGCGACCGGCCGGAACTCATGGTCGAGATCGTGAACGCCTACCTCGACGAGACCAGCGAGTGCCTGCTCAACCACGGCGCCTACGTCGACAAATACATCGGCGACGCCGTCATGGCCGTCTTCGGCGCGCCGGCGGCCCTGCCCGACCACGCACTCGCGGCCTGTCGCGCCGCCCTCGAGGCCCAGCGCCTGCTCGACGGCATCAACGCCCGCTACGCCGCCCCGGTCGGCGTGAAACTCGCCGTGCGCATCGGCCTCAACACCGGCGAGATGATCGTCGGCAACCTCGGCTCCTCGCGGAAACGCAACTACACCGTCATGGGCGACGCCGTAAACCTCGCCTCGCGCCTCGAGGGCGCCAACAAGGCCTTCGGCACCGGCATCCTCATCGGCGAGGAAACCGCGCGACGTGTGCAGGGCGTGCTGGTCACGCGTCCGCTCGCGCGCCTGCGGGTGAAGGGCAAGAAGTCCGCCGTCGAAGTCCACACCCTGCATGGAGCACCGGAGGATCTGTCCGCCGCCGAGCGGGATTTCGTCGCAGCCTACCGCACCGGCTACGATGCCTACGTGCGCCGCGAATTCGCCGCGGCCCTTGCGGCCCTTGACCGCGCTGCGGGCCTGCAGCCCGGTGACTTGACCACCGCGCGCCTGCATGAAGAATGCGTTCGCTTTCTCGCCACCCCACCGCCGCCCGATTGGGAGGCCGTCCTGACCCTCGACTCCAAATGAACCCCCTTGCGTCGCTCCGCGCCGCGCTTGCCCTGCTGGCCAGCCTCGGCGCCACCCTCGCCGCGCTGGCCGCCTTCGAGGTCGGCGGCGCCGCCTACACCAAGCGCCTCGAAACCGTGGTGCGCGCCGAGCCGCGCGCCCTCGCCGCCGCCGCCGGCAAACTGGGCTACGCCCGCAAACTCAAGGTCCTTGAGGTGCGCGACGGCTGGCTCCGCGTCAGCGACGGCAACGTCACCGGCTGGGTGTTCGCCGGCAACCTGAGCGACGAGAAGCCATCCGAGGGCAAGGGCGCCGACGGCCTCGGCTTCGCCGCGAGCGAGACCACCGCCACCGCCGCGGCCCGTCCGCTCGCCCCGGCCGCCGTGGATTACGCCGCCGGCCGCAATCTCGGCTCGGCCCGCGAGGATCTCGACTGGCTGCTCGCCCAAGGCGCCCGCGTGACCCCCGAGCAGGTCGAGGCCTTCCTGCAGGCGCAGAAGAAGGGGGAATACCAATGAAACCCCGTCGCCTCCTTTTCGTCGCCCTTGCGTTCCTCGGCGCCTCGATCGCCCAGGCCCAGTTCGACCTCAACAAACTCTCCAAGGCCCTCGATACTGCCAAGGACGCGGGCAAGATGCTCAAGGGCGTGGCCGGCATCGGCCCCGCTGAGGAAAAGGTCATCGGCGACTCGGTCGCCCTCGAGATCGTCGGCCGCTACGGCGGACTCGTGCGCGACGAGGCCGTGACGCTGCGCGTGATGCTCGTCGGCCGCAGCCTCGCGCGTTACTCCGCCCGCCCCGCGCTCGACTGGCGCTTCGGCGTGCTCGACTCCCCGACGGTCAACGCGTTCTCCGCCCCCGACGGCTATGTCTTCATCACCCGCGGGCTGTACGACCTCGCGGAGAACGACGACGTCCTGGCGGCCATCCTCAGTCACGAGATCGCGCACATCACCGGTCGCCACGCCCTGAAAATCGTCGCCCGCGGCGAATTCCTCTCCGGCGCCACCAGCCTCGCCGCCGCCCGCAGCGGCGAGGTGCGCAAGGTCGACGCGCAGCTCAAGCAGTTCAACCTCGGCGTCGAGCAGATCACCAAGACCCTTTTCGAAAAAGGCTTCGACCCGCAGACCGAGTACGGTGCCGACAAGGAAGGGCGCCACCTCGCCGTGACCACCGGCTACGCCCCCGGCGCGCTGCGCCTCGTCCTGCAGCGCCTGCAGGCGCGGACCGGCGACCCAAAGACCATCTTCTCCACGCATCCGCCCCTGGGTGAACGCATCAAGCGCCTGCCGGCCGAGTCGGCGCAGGCCCCCGCCGCCAGCACCTCGGCCGCCGGCGATGCCGCACCCGCGTCGGCCACCCCAGCCCCCGCCACCGCGGAGGAGAAAAAGGCCGCGCTCGAGGAACTCGACGACGACGACCGTGCATTCATGGAAGCGGCCGAAAAGCCCAAGAAGAAAAAGTCCAAGACCGGGTCCGCCAAGGATCCCGACTGGGAAAACGACTAGGCCAAAACCAAACAGCTAAACCGCGAAGTACGCGAAGGCTCGCGAAGGTACTAATCTGGTGCCCGGGCCAAAAAAACACACCGGTCAGTAACGGGGCCATATGCCAGGATCGGCTCCCTTTTACCTGCGACCCTTCGCGAATCTTCGCGCCCTTCGCGGTTCCCCCCTGAATTGGACTACTGCCGGCCGATCAGTTTCCAATCCAGCTGCGCGGCCTTGAGGGACAGGTTCATATCCACGATGAACGCCAGCGTGGACCCGATGAGCGCGAGGATCGTCACGCAGAAGATCGCGACCAGCGCGCCGGTCATCTCCACGCGCCAGTAGGCGCCGATGAAGAGCCCGAGGATCAGCACGCCGGCGCCGAGCACCGTGACGGCCGCGAGCGTGATCGAGAGCCGCAGGATGCGGGCGCGGCGGTGCAGGATTTCCACCTGGTCGTTGAGGTTGGCCACCGCGGCCGGCGACTGGCCGCCCTCGGAGATCTCGCGGATGATGCTGCGCGAGCGGTCGAGCATGCGACCAAAGCGGTTGGTCAGCGTGAGCAGCAGCAGGCCGACGCCCGAGATGAGGATCACCGGACCGATGGCGAGCTGGAGCACCGGGACGAGTTGGGTGAGGGTCATTTCCGGCATGGGTGTGGCCTGCAACCAACGAGATTTCCGCGGCGGAGTCGAAACCTTGTTGCAGTGAAACCACGAAGGGCGCGAAGGGCCCTTCGCGGTTCATAGTCCAAATCCCATCCGTGCCTGCCCGCCGTAGGCTCGGCGAAGGCGGGTCATCCGTGGTTGGAACGGTCGGTTCTGCGGCCAACCGCAGCCTTTGGAATAATTTGTGAACCCCGCCCGGGAACCGGCTTCAGGATTGTGTGACAGGAGCACATGCGTCAGACCCATCGCATGCTCCAGCAGGACCTGCTGACCTCCACCCGGCTCAGCATCGCCCCCTCGATCCGCCGCAGCGCCAACCGTGACGGCTGCGTGCTCGTCCGCGCCGCCGGCAGCACCCAGACCCTCGTCCTCCGGTCGGCGCAGGCCAGCGTCTTGACGGATGGTTTTGCGCAGGCGACGACGGTGCCCGAGGTGCTCGTGCGGCTGCTGGCGGACAACCGCTGCCCGCCGCTGAACGAGTTCTACGAGCTCGTGCTGCAGGCCCACGCGGCCGGCGTGCTGCTGCCCGAGGGCACGGACGCGGCCCCGACCCTGGCGCGCCGCTGGTGGCCGCGCCTGCCCCAACGCGTGGCGCTGTTCATCGCCCGGCCGATCCTGCTCCTGGCCGCCGGCACGCTGGTGGTCGCCCCGCAACCCTGGATCGCCCCCGCGTGGAATCTCGGCCTGCTCTGGGGCTGGCTGTCGGCCTGCGCGCTCCTGAGCCTCGGCGAGGCGCTGGCGGCCAGCGTCATCGCCGGCTCCGGCGGCGAGGTGCGGGCCCCGCGCCTGCATTGGCGCCGTCCCTGGCCGCATTTCCGCGTCGACACGGCCGAGGCCGCCCTGTGCGGCCCGGGTTGCGAGCGCACGGTCGCGCTCGTGCGCCTGACCCCGATGCTCGCCGGCACCGCCGCTGCCGCCTGGTACGAGCCGACCTGGCTCGCACCGGTCCTGGCCGGCGTATTCTACCTGCTGGCTCCGACCCCGCGCAGCGCCGCGCGGCAATGGCTCAGCAGCCTTCTCGACGCCAAGGTGTTCACCGTCTCCGCCGGGTTCCTGTTCGAGCCGCGCCAGAAGGACCTCTGGGCCCGGTTCCGCGTCTGGTGGGCCGGCCGCACCTCCCGCTTCGGCCTGCTGTGGATCACGTGGGCGGCGATCTGGGCGGGCCTCCTCGGTCTCGCGCTGCAATGGTGCCGGCCCGGCCTCTATGCCGCGGTCTGGCGCCTGTTCGGTCCGCAGGGTCGCCTCCATCACTACCTCAACGACGCCCTCTACGTCGTCGCCGCCATCCCGGCCGTCGCCGTGGTCGTGCTCCTCTGGGCCCTGATCCGCCACTGGCTGATGCGCCGCGCGCTCACGAAGCCGCTGCGCGTGGACCAGACCCGCATCGACACCGCCGCGCTCAACGCCGGCGACAACCCGACGGCCCTCCGCAGCGTCCCGCTGTTCCGCGGCCTGAGCGACGATGACCTCAAGGCCCTGGCCGCCGCGATGACGCCGGTGGACGTCGCCCGCAAGCAGGTGATTTTCAAAGAGGACGACGCGGGTGATGCCTTTTACGTGGTGATGGACGGCCAGTTCGAGGTGCTCAAGCGGTTGCCGCCGCCCTCGAAGCGCGTGAAGACGATCGGCTGGCTCAACCCCGGCGACGGTTTCGGCGAGATCGCCCTCCTCGACCACTCCACGCGCACGACCACGATCCGCGCCGCGCGCCCCGGCAAGCTGCTGCGCCTGAGCAAGGAGGACTTCGACCAGCTCGTCGTCGGCAAGATGGGCGGCGAGCACGTGCGCGAGCTGTTGCAGAGCGCCGCCTTCCTCGGTCGCCTCACGATCCTCGGCGGCTGGCCCTTCGACGACCTCCTGCGCTACGCCCAGAAATGCCGCAGCCAGCGTTTCGCCGCCGGCACGCAGGTGGTGACGCAGGGCGAGGGCAACATCTGGTTCTTCCTCATCTTCGACGGCGCCTTCGAGGTGCGTGAGGACAAGAAGACCCGCAAGCGCCTGCATGCCGGCGACTATTTCGGCGAGATCAGCCTCCTCGAGCATGGCGCGGCCACCGCCGACGTCGTCGCCGTCGAGGACAGCCGCTGCCTGGTGATGTCGCGCGCCGACTTCCTGACCTTCTTCGCCCGCGACTACCGCATCGGCATGCGCATCGAGGCCCTCGCCACCCAGCGCCGCGGCGGAAGAATCTTCAGCTCGCGGTAAGGCAGTCTTTAACCACGGATTTCACGGATACCACGGATTAAAGCCGGATAAACCACTTATCTACACTGATCTTCACTGATCCCTATCAGTGGTCATAAGTGCGCATCAGTGGTTTAATTGGATTGGATCCGTGCCATCCGTGTAATCCGTGGTTAAAGGTTTTTTCACGCGTTCACCGCGTCGAGCATCGCCACGATGTTGGCCGGGGGGACATCGGCCAGAATGTTGTGGACCTGCTGGAAGACGTAGCCGCCGTGCGGGCGCCAGATGTCCATGAGGCGCCGCACGTGATCGCGGACCTGCGCCGGCGTGCCGTGGAAGATCATGTCGCGCGTGTCGCAGCCACCGCCCCAGAACGTGAGCCGGCCACCGAAGTCGCGCTTCAGGCCCTCCGGGTCCATGCCGCGGCAGGTGATCTGCACCGGGTTGATCGCGTCGAGCCCCGCCGCGATGAGCCCCGGCAGCAACTCGCGCACACCGCCGCAGCAATGCAGCATGATGCGCAGGTGCGGTGCGAGCTCGCGCACGCGCCGCCACATCAGCCGTTCGCGCGGCTGGATGAACTCCTGGTACATCCTCGGCGAGATCTGCGGCCCCGACTGCATGCCAAGGTCGTCACCGAACGCGATGATGTCGATATGCGCCCCCACCGCGCCGAGGAAACGCTCGAGGTTCGCCAGATGCAGGCTCACCACCCGATCGAGGAACGCGTGCGCCCGGTCGGGTTCCTCCGCGAGCAGCATCAGGAAGCCGTCGTTGCGGTAAAGGAACTGGCCCATCTCCAGCAGGTTGCCGCCGAAGAGGCCGATGATCGCGCGGTCGGTCCCGCTCCGCAGCCGCGCGGCGCCGGCGGCGAGAGTCTTCAGACCCTCGGGCCCCGCGGCGATCGGACCCGGCGGTGAGGCTGCCGACACCCACATGACGTCGTCCATGGCCTCCGGGAGGCGTTCAAGGTCGTCCTGCTCCGCGAACGGATAGGTCGCCTGCTCGAAATACAACACCCCCGGCGGCATTTTCGCCGTGATGTGCCCGGTCGCAGGCGCGCGCAGCACCCACTCGCCTTCGTGGCGCTCGGGCATAGCCCACACCGGCATCAGGCACGGCGAGCCGTCGGGCAGCGTCCATTCGCGCCACCACTTATCCTCGAGCGCGAAGGCGCGCCCGAGTTCGATCGTGTCCACCCCGAAACGCTGCAGCACATCCTCGTCGACGATGGCGAGCTGCTGCACGGGATCATAAACGCGGATCGGCCGCTCCGGCAGCCCAAGATGCCGCCGCAGCCGCCGGTAAGCCATGGCTGCGATGCCGGAAGAGCGATGGCCGGAAAGGTCAATCGGGATGCGATCCGGTTCACGATGATGCAACGCCGCCAACACACGTTCACGGGAGTTCATGGGAGCAACGTCTGGGGAGACTTGCCTTCTACACCGCAGTATCACCCAGAGCCATGCAAAAGGGCCGAGGGCAATAGGTAGAAGGAAGCCAAAACTCCGATGTAAGGAAAAGAGGGGCTCTCGCGCCTGCCCTCCGTAGGCTTCGCGAAGGAGGGGAGGCGCGGAGGGCGCTGAGAGAGAAACCGCATCTATTCTCAGATGAATCCGTGGATTGGTTATCCGACGGATCGGATTCCAACCATTTCAGCGAAAATGAGTGTGCATTAGTGGTTAACCATCTCCGCGCTCTCCGCGCCTGATCCTTGCCCCGCCTCTCATCTTCGCTCTTCCTCCTTCTCCGCTCCCCATGCTCCCCTTGCGCTTCGACCTCATCGATGCCCCGCCCGCGCCCGTCATCACCTCGCAACATCCCGACCTCGCCGGCAACAAATACGGCTTCGAGGGTGGCTGCTTCGTGAAGGAAGCCGGCGTCTACCACGCGTTCATGGCCGAGATTGCCGGCGATCCGTTCAACTGCCGCATGCGCCTCGCCCACTGGTCGAGCCCCGACCTGCAGACCTGGCGGCGTGTCGGCACGCTGTACGAAACCGACGGCTCCATCACCCCCGGCGACCCGCGCTTCTCGCTGTGGTCACCGATGGTGGTGTTCAACGAATCTGAAAACCGCTGGAACCTGTTCTACGTCGCCTACACCCCCGGCGAAGGCAAGATCCACGGGCTCCACACCAACGGCCGCATCTGGCGCGCGGTTTCGACGACGCCCGGCCGCGGCGGCATTGGCGGACCCTACCGCGACGTCGGGGTCGTGCTGCAACCCGACGCCGACTCCGAGCCGTGGGAAGGCCAGCAGGCGACGGATTCCTTTTACCCGTGGGCCGTCGGCAACGAATGGTACTCGTTCTATGGCGGTCACAACTACGAGCCGGTCGGCCCGTGGCCCGTCGGCCTGGTCAAGGCCCCGGCGCTCGCCGGCCCGTGGCAGCGCTGTCCGGAACTGAACCCCTCGCCCATCGAGCCGGTGTTCGTCGAGAACCCGATCGTCACCCGCATCGGCGCGCACTACGTCGCGATCTACGACAACTGCGCCCCCGGCGACACGTACATCGCCGAGGCGCGGCACGTCGGCTACTCCGTCTCCGCCGACGGCATCCACTGGCCCAAGGGCGGCAACCTCGCCGTGCAGCCGTCCGACGGTCCCGCGCAATGGAGCGAGGACATCCGCACCCCACTTGGTCTCGTCGCCGAACCCGACGGCACCTGCACGATGCTCTACACCGGCAAGGTCCGCGGCGAACACTTCTGGGCCGTCGGCGTCGCGCGGCTAAAAACAACATTTCTTGGGTAGCGGCCGGCCTCCGGACGGCCGTTTCGACATCCGCACGCCATTCGCGGCCCGTCCGGAGGCCGGGCCCTACCCAAAATCACTTTTAACCCATGTCCCTCTGGCAATTTACCCTCACCGACGCCCCCGCGTCCCCCGTCATCGGCTCCCAACACCCCGACCTCGCCAGCAACAAATTCGGCTTCGAAGGCGGCTGCGTCGTAAAGGAGGCCGGCGTCTACCACCTGTTCACCGCCGAGATGGCCGGCGACCCGTTCTGGGTGAAGATGCGACTCGCGCACTGGTCGAGCCCCGATGCACGCACCTGGCGCCGCATCGGCACGCTCTACGAGACCGACGGCAGCCTCACGCCCGGTGACACCCGCTTCTCGCTCTGGGCGCCGATGGCGATCTTCAACGCCGACGAAGACCGCTGGAACCTGTTCTACATCGCCTACACCCCCGGCCAGGGCGAACGCGAGGGCCTGCACATGCACGGCAAGATCTGGCGCGCGGTGTCCGCGACGCCCGGCCGCAGCGGCATCGGCGGACCCTACCGCGACGTCGGCATCATCTTGCAGCCCGACGCCCACTCGCAGCCGTGGGAGGGCCAGCAGGGCACCGATTCCTTCTTCCCCTGGCAGGCCGGCGGCAAGTGGTACGCGTTCTACGGCAGCCACCAGCACTGGCCGGTCGGCAACTGGCCCGTCGGCCTCGCCGAAGCCCCGCGCCTGGCGGGTCCGTGGACGCGTTGCGCCGGCCTGAACCCCTCGCCCATCGAGCCCGTCTTCATCGAGAACCCATTGGTCACGAAAGTCGGCACGCACTACGTCGCCGTCTACGACAACTGCGCCCCCGGCGACACCTATATCCCCGAGGGCCGCCACGGCGGCTACTCCGTTTCCGCCGACGGCATCCACTGGCCCAAGGGCGGCAACCTCGAGCTGCAACCCGAGTCCGGCCCCGCGCAATGGTCCGAGGACCTCCGCACCCCGCTCGGCCTGATCCCGGAAGACGACGGCACCTTCACCGTCCTCTACACCGCCAAGGTCCGCGGCGAAAACTTCTGGGCCCTCGGCCTGGCGCGCCTGCATCGCAGCAGGTAGGCCCCGCTTCAGCGCCAACGGCGCGCCCGATAACAGCCTAGGGCAACGCCCTAGGAAAAATGGTACGCCCTCCACCGAAGGGCTGAAGGCCCGATCCATCGCCCGGGCTTTCAGCCCTCGTCGCGCGGTGTGGACATCGTGTCCTGGGGTTCCACCCCAGGCTGTTATGGCGGCGCGCCGTTGGCGCTATCCAAATCCGAACGCCCCCATCACCCACCCTGCTGCCGCACATATTGCTACCTGCCGTGACGGTGCCTTATATCCCGCCCGCTGACACTCATCGTGCTTTCGCTGGCGCGCTTCCGGCCGGCACTCTGATGAGATGTCACATCCGACAATCATTCAGGGCGGCATGGGCGTCGCAGTTTCCGATTGGAAACTGGCCAACGCGGTCTCGCGGCTGGGCGCGCTCGGCGTCGTCTCGGGCACGGCGCTGGCCGGCGTGCTGGCCCGCCGCCTGCAGGCGGGCGACGCTTCCGGCGCCATGCGCCGCGCGCTGGAGAAATTTCCCATCCCGGCGGTCGCGGAACGCATCCTCGCGCGCTACCACGTGCCCGGTGGCAAGGCGGAGGACGCGGCGTTCAAGTCCACCCCCATGCCCACACTGCAACCCGGCCCGGCCCTGACCGAGCTGACGGTGGCGGCCAACTTCGTCGAGGTGCACCTCGCCAAGGCCGGCCACGACGGGGTCGTCGGCATCAATCTGCTGGAGAAAATCCAGCTCCCCACGCTCGCGTCGCTCTACGGCGCGATGCTGGCCCGCGTCGACTATGTGCTCATGGGCGCCGGCATCCCCCGCGCGATCCCCGGCATCCTCGATCGCTTGGCGGCCGGCGAACCCGCGGAGCAGAAGATCGACGTCGACGGAGCCCCGGCCGACGCGGCGCACCTGGTGCGCTTCGATCCAGCTGCGTTCTTCGAGGGCGCGGCCCCGCGCCTGTCGCGGCCGTTGTTCCTGGCCATCGTCGCCTCCGCCACGCTCGCGATGACGCTGGCCCGCAAGTCGAGCGGCCACGTCGACGGCTTCGTCGTCGAATGCGAACTCGCCGGCGGTCACAACGCCCCGCCGCGCGGCCAACTGCAACTCAGCCCCAGCGGCGAACCCGTCTACGGTCCGCGCGACGTGCCCGAGTTGGCCAAAATCCGCGAGCTCGGCCTGCCCTTCTGGCTGGCGGGCAGCTACGCCACGCCCGAAAAACTGGCGGAGGCCCTGCGCCTCGGCGCCACCGGCATCCAGGTCGGCACCGCCTTTGCCTTTTGCGACGAATCCGGCATCGAGCCCGGTTTCAAACAGCGGATGATCCAAGCCAGCCGCGCGGGTTTGGCCAAGGTGTTCACCGACCCGGCGGCCTCGCCCACAGGTTTCCCGTTCAAGGTCGCGGAACTGGCCGGCACGCTGTCAGAGCCGGAGGTGTTTGCCGCACGCGAGCGCGTTTGCGATCTCGGCTTCTTGCGCGAGCCCTACCGTCAAGCCGACGGCAGCGTCGGCTACCGCTGCGCAGCCGAACCCGTCGACGACTACGTGCGCAAGGGCGGCAATCTCGCCGACACCGTGGGCCGAAAGTGCCTCTGCAATGGCCTGATGGCCACCGCGGGCTTCGCCCAGGTGCGCGACCGCATTGCCGAGCCCGCCATCGTCACCGCCGGCAACGAGGTGACCGACCTCGCTCGCCTCCTCCCCCACGGCGCCGACCGCTACGCCGCTGCCGATGTGCTCCATTACCTGCAGGGCACGCCGGCCTGAGCCTGAGGCGCCCGCTAAGCGCCAACGGCGCGCTCCGTAACAGAGCGCCGATGGCGCGTCCTATAACAGCCTAGGGCAACGCCCTAGGTTTGGTTTCGATCATGGAGAGAAGGGCTGAAGGCCCGCCCCATCGCCTTTCGCCAGCCGGCCAATCCTCAATCAGCCAATTAGGCCCGGCTCGTAGATTGTCCGGCTAGCCGCTACGAAAAATGTTGCACTTGATTTATGCCGGTGAAGCGCCGATCCTTGAGTCCCTGAGAAGCCCTGCTTCGGCCGAAGCCTGACGTTTATATGTCAGAGACTCATGTAGGCCGAGTGGGGCTTCCCTGCTTTCGGGCCTTGGTCAATGAGCCATCCCACTCGGCGGCGCGCGGCTTGAAGCACCAATGTGTGTAGGGATCGAGCCACCATCCATGATGAGGATCTATTGCTGCCGTCGAAATCCCGATATTGAAGTGCGGTTTGACCCGACAAATCTCCCTGTGAATCGCTTTGTAGAGCCGCTCTTTCGCGATGGTCTTTTTGCCGCGCCTGCGGCTGCCGGGAAGCTTTTCCAGATGCTTGTCATTAAGCCGAAATGCCATGGCGCCCAGCACGACATCCAGGCATTGCAGCAACACGTGATCGTGTGAGCGCACCTCAGTGATGTTCTCACGCGTCAACACGATATCGCGCTCGAGAATTCGGTCGTGGGCCGCCAGCCCAAGGACGAACCCCTTGAATTGCTGCCGTTTCTCCTCCTTGTCCGGAAGGTCGTCGAAATAAAGGCGTATGCTGACCGGATGGCCATGCTCCGGCATTACCATCAGTCCGAAAGCATGTTTCACAAACTGGTAATAGAGCAGGAAGTATTCTCCTTCGATATGCTCCCGTGTGAGATGTCGAGGCACATGCGCGTTTTGACGAAACATAATGCGCACACGCAAATGCCCGGCAATCAGCTCCTCAAAGAAGGTCTGTATGAGGGCCGTATATTTCGAGAGATAAGGCTCCGATACCTTCGACCACTTTACTTCGCCGAAAAAGTTCAGCTCCTTCTTCTTGTTCTCGAGCCGAGCGGATACGCGCTCATACTGCGTCGCGCCAATGATTACCCCGCCATAAAAGTTGGAATAAAAGACCCCTCTCTTTTCTGACTCGTCCAAAAATATCAGGTATTCCTTTTCGGCCACCAACAAATATTTGGTCTCTGTCTCTGGCGGTTCCAGTAGATAATGCGCCAGAAGGTAGCCGGCAAAATATGCCCCAATTCAGAGGCTATAACTGGGCGTACTCGTTCTACGCCGATTGGATTAATATCGTCCAAAGAGGTCCGTCTGCTCTAGACGGGCTTCACTTATCAGATAGGTTCATCTCGGTCGAAACCCGCTCCGTCTTCGGCAGCAAACACGTCTCATCCGTGCACGCCTGGTAGGTGATTTCCACGGTCAACGGTCGCGCTCTGGCTTTATCTTCTGACGCCTCCTCAGTGGCCAACAGCGGCAGCGTGAAGATCACGGTGCCCTCGTAGGTTTCCATAGGTTAGTTGACCGATCATATTCCGGAGGGCTGAAGGCCCGATCGATGGAACGGGCTTTCAGCCCTCGATGTGATGCCGGGGATGGTGACCTGGGGTTTCACCCCAGGCTGTTATGGCGACGCGCCGTTGGCGCTACGATGCCATGGCGGTGGGCCGTTGGCCCGGGTGCTAAACATCTTTCTCGTTCCTCTTTTTCTTTCTCTTTCGTCAGGGCCGACAGTTGGCAGGTGTCGAACGGGAGAAAGATTAAGAGAAAGAGGAAAGAGAAAGATTCGGGCGCGGACGCGCCCGGGTCACACCGGCCTCAACTTCACCACTAAATCCTTCGCCTCGACGGTGTCGCCGACGGCGGCGTGGAGTTCGGTGACGACGGCGTCGACGGGGGCGTAGACCGACGTCTGCATCTTCATCGCCTCCATCATGAAGAGGCGGTCGCCCTTCGCGACCTTGGCGCCGACGGAGGCCGACAACGTGGCGATGAGGCCCGGGATCGGGGCGGCCACCTGCAAGGGATCGGCGAGGTCGGCCTTCGGGCGCGACTTGGCCGTCGCGGCGACGCTCTTGTCGAGGATGAAGACCTCACGGGTGATGCCGTTGAGCTCGTACGTGACCGGCCGGCGGCCGTCCTTGTCGGGCTCGCCGATGCTCACGAGGCGGATGATGAGGGTCTTGCCCTCCTCGATCTCGACCGTGATCTCCTCGCGCGGGGTGAGGCCGTAGTAGTAGGCCGGCGTCGGCAGCACGCTGACGTCGCCGTACTCGCGCTGGTGCTTGGCGAACTCGGCGAACACCGCCGGGTACATGAGGTGCGAGTAGAACTCGTCGTCGGTCGGCTCGCGGCGCAGCTTGGCCGTGAGTTCGCCGCGGAGCTTCGCCAGCGTGGCGGCATCGGCTGCGGTGTCGGTCTTGGCGCGCTTCTTCTTCGCGGCGACGGCGGCCTGGTACTTGGCCTGCGCCTCCTTGAAGCGCTTCTCGCCGAGCACGGCGCGCCACACGGGCACCGGCCAGCCGCCATCGGGCCAGCCAAGGCCGCCCATGAGCATGTCGATCACGCTCTCGGGAAACGGCGTTTCGCCCGGGGGCAAATTGACCACGTCGGCCGGATGGATGCCGCGCGAGAACAGGAAGAGGGCCATGTCGCCGACGACCTTCGACGACGGCGTGACCTTCACGATGTCGCCGAAGAGCTGGTTCACCTCGGCGTAGGCGCGGGCGATCTCGGGCCAGCGGTGGGCGACGCCCATCGAGGCGGCCTGCTCCTTGAGGTTGGTGTACTGGCCGCCGGGCATCTCATGGAGATAGACCTCGGCGCTGCCGGTCTTCGGCGCGGTGTCGAAGGGCGTGTAGTAGTGGCGGACCTGCTCCCAGTAATCCGAGAACTGGTTGAGGCGGTCGAGATCGAGACCCGTGTCGCGCGGGGTGTGCTGCAGCGCGGCGACGACGGAGTTGAGGTTCGGCTGGGCGGTGCTGCCCGACATGGACGCGGTGGCGAGGTCGACGATGTCGACGCCGGCGTCGGCCGCGCGCAGGACGGAGGCCGCGGCGATGCCGCTCGTATCGTGCGTGTGGAAGTGCACCGGCAGGCCGACCTCCTCCTTGAGCGCCTTGACGAGCTTGTGCGCGGCGTAGGGGCGGCAGAGGCCGGCCATGTCCTTGATGGCGAGGACGTGCGCGCCCATGCGCTCGAGCTCCTTGGCGAGCTTCACGTAGTACTTGAGCGAGAACTTGTCGCGGCGGTCGTCGAGGATGTCGCCCGAGTAGCAGACGGCGGCCTCGCAGACGGCGTGCGTGTCGTGCACGGCCTCCATCGCGACGCGCAGGTTCGGGAGGTAGTTGAGCGAGTCGAAGATGCGGAAGATGTCCATGCCGCTGGCCGCGGCGTGCTTCACGAAGCCGGCGACGACGGCGTCGGGGTAGTTGGTGTAGCCGACGGCGTTGGCGCCGCGGAGGAGCATCTGGAAGCAGATGTTAGGCACCTTGGCGCGGAGCTGGCGCAGGCGCTCCCAGGGATCCTCGTTGAGGAAGCGCATCGCGGTGTCGAACGTGGCGCCGCCCCACATCTCAAGCGAGTAGAGCTCGGGCGCGCGGCGCGCCAGGAAACCGGCGCAGGCCAGCATGTCGTAGCTGCGCACGCGCGTGGCCATGAGCGACTGGTGGGCGTCGCGGAAGGTGGTGTCGGTGACGAGCAGGCGCTTCTGCTTGAGCGTCCACGCGGCGAATTCCTTCGGCCCGACCTTGAGCAGGAGGTCGCGCGTGCCGAGCGGCGGCGTGCTGCGGTCGTCCTGGCCCGGGGCGGCGACGGCGGTGAAGGGCTTGGCGGGACGGTAGCCCTTGGCGTGGGGGTTGCCGTTGACGGTGACGTTGCCGAGGAAGGTGAGGAGCTTGGTCGCGCGGTCGCGGCGGGGCTTGAAGGCGAAGAGCTCCGGCGACGTGTCGATGAGCGTGGTGGTGGCGGCGCCGGTGCGGAAGAGCGGGTGGGCGATGACGTTCTCGATGAACGGGATGTTGGTCTTAACGCCGCGGATGCGGAACTCGCTCAGCACGCGGCGGGCGCGGTTCATCGCGATCTCGTAGGTCGGGCCGCTGGTGATGCTCTTCACGAGCAGCGAGTCGTAGAACGGCGTGATGACGGCGCCGGCGAAGCCCATGCCGCCGTCGAGGCGCACGCCGAAACCGCCGGGCGAGCGGTAGGCGAGGATGCGGCCGTAGTCAGGGACGAACTTGTTCTCAGGGTCCTCGGTCGTGATGCGGCACTGGATGGCGTAGCCGTGGCGCGGGACGTCGGCCTGGCGCGGCATGCCGACCTCGGGCGAGTGCAGGGCGTGGCCCTGGGCGATGAGGATCTGGGCGCGCACGAGGTCGAGGCCGGTGATGACCTCGGTGACGGTGTGCTCGACCTGGATTCGCGGGTTCATCTCGATGAAGAACCACTCGTGGCGGTCGAGGTCGTAGAGGAATTCGACGGTGCCGGCGTTGTCGTAGCGGATGGCGCGGGCGAGCTTGGCGGCGGCCTCGCAAAGCTCGCTCACGACTTTCTCGGGCAGGCCGAAGCTCGGGGCGACCTCGACGACCTTCTGGTGGCGGCGCTGGACGGAGCAGTCGCGCTCGTGGAGGTGGATGACGTTGCCGTGCTTGTCGCCGAGGATCTGCACCTCGATGTGCTTGGCGCGCGGAATGTACTTCTCGAGGAAGACTGCGGGGTTGCCGAAGGCGCGGCCGGCCTCGCCCTGGGCCTCGTCGAGGAGGTTGGCCAGGTCGGCCGCCTGATGCACGACGCGCATGCCGCGGCCGCCGCCACCGAAGGCCGCCTTGATGATGAGGGGAAAGCCGATCTCCTTCGCGATCTTGAGGGCCTCGGCGCGGTCGGTGACGGGCTCCTCGGTGCCGGGGAGGACGGGCACGCCGACCTTGTGTGCCAGGGCGCGGGCGGCGGTCTTGTCGCCCATCATGTCGAGGAGCTCGGAGCGCGGGCCGACGAAGATGATGCCGGCCTGCTCGCAGGCGCGGGCGAAGTTGGCGTTCTCGGAGAGGAAGCCGTAGCCGGGGTGGATGGCGTCGATGCCCTTCTCCTTGGCGATGCCGATGATCGACGGGATGTCGAGGTAGGCGGCGACGGGTCCGTGGCCGTGGCCGATCTGGTACGACTCGTCGGCCTTGTAGCGGTGGATGCAGAAGCGGTCCTCCTGCGCAAAGACGGCGACGGTGCGCAGGCCGAGCTCGGTGCCGGCGCGGAAGATGCGCACGGCGATCTCGCTGCGATTGGCGGCCATGACCTTGCGGATCGGCCGGACTTCAGGACCGGTGGTGGAGGTGTGGGAGGCTGTCACGGTGGGGGCGTTAGCGGCGGTCATCTGTAGGAGTGTGGGTGGCAGTCGCCAAGGAGAACCGAAAAGAAAATACAGAATTTAACCACGGATTACACGGATGGCACGGATTGGATCCAATTCAATGGCCACAAGAGGCGCAAAAAGCACATAAGGTCCCAGAAGTATCTCACAGAAGGTAACAGAGGAAGCAGAGGTGTGGGTTGTGCTCTCTGTTCCCTCTGTTTCCTCCTTTAAAATCCCAGGCCTTATTGAGCCTTTTGCGCCTCTTGTGGCCATGGATTGGGCTCCTTTTCATATCCGTGTCATCCGTGTAATCCGTGGTTAAATGGTCATGTCTTTTCCTTGCCCCTGACCCGCTGGCATGGGCTACGCTCTAGGACATGGTCCGTTTTCGTCTGCTACTGGTCTGGTTGACCCTGGTAATCGGGGTAACCGGCGCGGAGAAACGTTCGCTGGCGCCGTCCGACTTCGACGGCTGGCGCAGCCTCGACACGCCGATCGTCTCGCGCAACGGGCGCTGGCTGGCGTATGCCGACATGCCGCAGGTGACCGACGGCTCGCTGGTCCTGCGCGACCTCGTGACCGGCCGCGAGTTGCGCGCCGCGGTGGGCGCCCGGCCCCCGGCCCAGTTCCCGCCACCGCGGGCGGTCAACCCCGACGAGCCCCCGCCGCCGCGCGAGATCCGCATCACGCTGACCGGCGACAACCGCTTCGCCGTCGCCTCCACCTTCCCCACCCAGGCGACCATGGTCGCGGCGCGGACCCAGAAGAAAAAACCCGACGAGATGCCCAAGAACGGGCTTCTGATGGTGAACCTCACCACCGGCGAGGCGGTACGGGTGCCGAACGTGAAGAATTTCCAAATCCCGGCCCGCGGCGGCGCCTGGGTCGCCTACCTCAAGGAAGCCGCGCCCGAGACCGAGGCCGACAAGGCCGCCGCGGCGAAAAAGGCCAAAGCCAAGAAACCGGCGCCCGCCAAGGCCAACCAGACCGTCGCCGCCGCCCAGGCCGCGAAGAAAAAGAAGCCGCCCGTCTACGGCACCGATCTGGTCCTGCGCAACCTCGTCACCGGCGCCGAGCGCACCTTCCCCGCGGTGGTCGAGTACAGCTTCAGCCGCGACGGCGACACCCTCGTCTATGCCGTGTGCTCGAAGCAGCATCCCGCCGACAACGGCGTCTACGCCTTCACCCCGGGCTCGTCGCGACCCGTGCCGTTGCTGGCCGGCCCCGGGCGTTACCTGAAGCTCGCCTGGGATCGCGCCCAGACCCAGGTGGCGTTCGTCAGCGATCACGACGACCACGCGGCGGCTGAGCCGCGCTTCCGCGCTTACCTGTGGAAACGCGGGAAAAAGACCGCGACGCCGCTCACGCTCACGACGCCGGCGGGGTTGTTCGTCAGCGACAAGGCCGCACCCGCGTTTTCGCGCGACGGCAAGAAACTCTACCTCGGCCTCGCCCCGGCACCGCTGCCGGAACCCGACGCGGACGCGGCCACCGATCCCGAGGACAAGGTCACGGCCGATCTCTGGCGGACCGCCGACGATTACGTGCAGCCCATGCAGGAGGTACGCGCGATCCAGGAGCGCAACCGCACCTACCGCGGGGTGTTCGACCTCGCAACCGGCACCTACACCCAGCTGGCCGACGAGACCCTGCCCACGGTCACCCTGAGCGACGATGGCAACCGGGCCTTGGGCTACGATGACCGCGCCTACCGCCGCCGCGAGGATTACGATGCGGCATATGCCGACATCTATCTCGTCGATACGGCCACGGGTGCGCGGCGCCGGGTGCTCGAGGCCCTGCGCGGCAGCACGCGCGGCGGCCCGTCGCTGAGCTGGTCGCCGGACGGACGCTGGGCGGCGTATTTCGATGCCGGCCAGTGGCGCGTGCTCGACACGGCCACGGGCGCGACGCGCGAACTCACCCGCGGCTTGCCGGTGACGTTCACCGTGGAGGACCACGACATGCCCGAACCGCCGCCGTCGTATGGCTCGGGCGGCTGGACGAGCGACAGCGCGTCATTCCTCGCCTACGACCGTTTCGATGTCTGGCAACTGTTCGCCGATGGCCGCGCCCCACGCAACCTCACCGCCGGCGCCGGGCGCGCGGAAAAGACCGTCTTCCGCGTGCAGGACATCACGCCGCGCGAGGAGGACGATGAAGACCGCGGGCTCGATCCCGCGCAGCCGCTCACCCTCAAGGCCGAGAACGAGCGCACGCGCGCGACCGGGTTCTTCCGCACCACCTTCGCGGCCACGACGGCGCCGCAGCGCCTGCTCTGGGGCGACCGCTTCCACTCGTATGTCGGCCGCGCGCTCGAGGCCGACGTGCTGCTCGTCACCGCCGCGCGGTTCGACGAGTTTCCCGACGTTTACACCACGACGACTGCGCTCTCCACGTTGACCAAGGTCTCGGCGCTCGGCGCGCAGCTCGAACCCTTCAAGTGGGGTCGGACGGAGCTGATGGACTACACCAACGCGCAGGGTGTGCCGCTGCAGGCGTTGGTTTACCTGCCGGCCGACTTCGATCCCGCGAAGAAGTACCCGGTCATCGTCTACATCTACGAGAAGCTGACGCAGACGATCCACCGGTTCATCCCGCCGGCACCGAGCCAGAACCTCAATCCACCGCTCTACACGAGCAACGGCTACATCCTGTTGATGCCCGACATCGTCTATCGCGAGGGCCAACCGGGGCAGAGCGCGCTCGACTGTGTGCTGCCGGCGGTGGAGGCGCTGGTGGCGAAGGGCTACGCGGACCCGGTCAACGTCGGCATTCAGGGTCACTCGTGGGGCGGCTACCAGATCGCCTACATGGTCACGCAGACCAACCGGTTCAAGGCCGCCGCCGCCGGCGCGCCGGTGGGCAACATGACGAGCGCTTATGCCGGCATCCGCTGGGGTCCGGGCCGGCCGCGCCAGTTCCAGTACGAGCAGAACCAGAGCCGCATCGGCCGGCCACTCACCGATGCGCCGGAGCTGTACCTGGCGAATTCACCGGTCTTCCACATCCGCAACGTGCAGACCCCGCTGCTGATGCTGCACAACGACATGGATGACGCCGTGCCGTGGGAACAGGGCGTCGAGCTGTTCCTCGCACTGCGGCGCCACGACAAGCCGGCCTGGTTCTTCAACTACAACCAGGAGCGCCACGGCCTGCGCCGGCGCGCCGACCTGAAGGATTATTCCCTTCGTTTGTGGCAGTTCTTCGACCATTATCTCCGTGGTGCCCCCGCCCCGGAATGGATGGTGAAGGGTATCCCGTACCTCGAACGCGAGACGGAGAAGTTGCGTGTAAATGATCGCCCATAAACCATCAGCCAATTTGGGTAGCGGCCGGCCTCCGGACGGCCGTGTTTGACATACGCACGGCGAACCGGCCGTCCGGAGGCCGGCCGCTACCCATAACCAATTGAACCATGGCCTCCCGTCGCATCCGCGTCCTGAAAATCGTCCTGCTGGCCTTTGCCGTCCTGCTCGTCGGGGCGCAATTCGTCCGCCCGGCCAAGAACCTAGCGCCGGGCGCGCCGGGACCGGATGACCTGACGGTGCTGCGGCCGCCGTCGGCCGAGGTGAAAGCGACGCTCGAGCGCGCGTGTTACGACTGCCACTCGAACCACACGCGCTACCCGTGGTACGCCGAGATCCAGCCGATCGGCTGGTGGCTCGCGAACCACGTGAAGGAGGGCAAGGCGCACCTGAATTTTTCCACCTTCGGCACCTACCCGGCAAAACGCCAGACCCGGAAGCTCGAGGAGCTGATCGAGGAGGTCGAGGAGGGCAAGATGCCGCTGGCTTCCTACAAGCTGACCCACGCCGACGCCCGCCTGACGCCGGCGGAGATCAAGGCCCTGACTGACTGGGCCGCATCCGTGCGGGAAAACCTGCCGGTGAAGTAATACGGGGCCTCAATTGCCATAAATGGAAACTCAACCGCTGCGTTACGCCGTGATCGGCGCTGGTGGCATCAGCCACGTGCATCTCAATGACATCCTGGCCAAGCCGGGGGTCACGCTCGTCGGCGTCGCCGATCCGGCCGATCCCAAGCTCTGGCGGCTGCCGGCGGCCCACCGGGCGGCGCCGCAGTTCCAGGACGCCGAGGCCATGCTGCGTGCAGCCAAGCCGGATCTCGTCTCGATCTGCACGCCGAACAAATTCCATGCGTCGTCGGCCCTGCTCGCGTTCAAGCACGGCGCACATGTCGCCTGCGAAAAGCCCATGGCGATGACCGTCGCCGAGGCGGAGGCGATGGAGGCCGCGCGCGCCGCGGCGGGGAGACTCGGTGGGATCAATTTCTCGTACCGTAATGTCGCCGCGTTCCGCTTCGCGCGCGAGCTGATCGCCGGCGGTGAGCTCGGCCGCATCCTGCGCGTGAACACCGTCTACCTGCAGAGCTTCCTCGGCGCCCCGGCCACGCCGCACACGTGGCGCAACGACGCGTCGCTCGCCGGCTTCGGCGCGCTCGGTGACCTCGGCGTGCACATGGTGGACGGCGTCTGGTTCCTCACCGGCCTCGACTACCGTCGCGCTGTCGGACTCGCGCAGACGTTGGTTCCGGAAAAGCCCGATGCCGCCGGCACCATGCGCCCGGTCACGACCGACACCAACGCCGCCTGGCTCGCTGAATTGTCTGGCGGTGTGATCGCGACGTTCGAGACCACGCAGGTCGCCCCGGGCTACGGGAATTTCTTCCGCATCGAGATCTCCGGCGAGCGTGGCACGCTCGCGGTGCACTCGGACCACCCGGACGAGATCTGGCTGCGCGCCGGCGCCACGCTCACGAAGTACGCGACCTGGAAGAGCGATCTCCCGCTGCAGAAGCTGCCTACGGATTTCCTCGGCCGCGGCGGCCCGACCACGCCGGGTGCCATCGTGCACGCGATCCGCGGGGAGAAGGTGGACTACCCGACGTTTACTGATGGCATTCGCGCGCAGCGCGTTGTCGCCGCGGTGCTCGACTCGATGAAGTCCGGCGTGTGGCAGAAGATCGGATAAGGCATTTTTGAACCACGGATTACGTAGCGGCGGATGAGGCCCGAGAGGATGGCCACAAGAGGCACAAAAGGCACAAGATCAGAATGCCGTATTTTGTGCTTCTTGTGCCTTTTGTGCCTGCCCTCCGTAGGCCCGGCGAAGGAGGGGCCATTCAACCACACCCCATCCGCCTAAGGCCAATCCGTGCCATCCGTGCCTGCCCGCCGTAGCCTTGGCGAAGGTGGGTAATCCGTGGTTTAAGTTTCTGTTCCGTCTTCCTTCTCCTCTCCACAACCGTCAAACTTCTGGCATGAGTCGCCTTCTTTCCTCCCTGCTGGTCCTGGTGCTGCTCGCTGGTTGTTCGTCCGCTTACTACGGGGCCATGGAGAAGGTGGGCTTCGCCAAGCGTGACATCCTCGTCTCGCGGGTCGAGAAGGCCCGGTCGGCGCAGGCCGAGGCCAAGGAGGAGTTCACCGATGCCCTGCAGGCCTTCCTCGCGGTGACGCGGGTCGATGGCGGGGAGCTCAAGCGCAAATACGACGAGCTGAACGACCGATACAAGGCGAGCGAGTCCGCCGCCAAGGAGGTGCGCGAGCGGATCGATGCGATCGAGGAGGTCGCCGGCGCCCTGTTCGAGGAATGGGGCAACGAGCTCGGCCTCTACAGCAACCCCGAGCTGCGCGCCCGCAGCCAGGAACAGCTCGCCGCCACGCGCACGCGCTACACCGCGCTCCTCGCGACGATGCGGCGCGCCGCGGCCGGCATGGATCCCGTGCTCGCCACGTACCGCGACCAGGTGCTGTTCCTGAAGCACAACCTCAATGCCCAGGCGGTCCGCTCGCTCGACACGACGTCGCGGACCCTCCAGCAGGACGTCTCGCGGCTCATCGCGGGGATGGAGCAATCCATCCGCGAGGCCGACGCCTTCATCAAGGGACTGAGCGACCGACCATGAACCAGATCGCGACCGAGATCCTGATCATCTTTCTGCTGCTGGTGGCCAACGGCATCTTCGCGATGGCGGAGATCGCCGTGGTGTCGTCGCGCAAGGGTCGCCTCAAGAAACTCGCCGACGAGGGCTCGGCCAAGGCGCAGGCCGCCCTGGCGCTCGCGCACGAGCCGACGCGGTTCCTCTCGACGGTGCAGATCGGCATCACGCTCATCGGCATCCTCGCCGGTGCCTACGGCGGCGCCAACCTGACCGACGAGGCGGCGGAGCTGGTGGCGAACGTCGGGTTCCTGGCCCCATACAGCCAGGGCATCGGCCTCTTCATTGTCGTCGGCTCGATCACGTTTTGCTCGCTCATCATCGGCGAACTCGTGCCGAAGCGCGTCGGTCTCAACAACCCCGAGCGCAAGGCCATGCTCGTCGCCGGCCCAATGAACGCCCTCGCCCGCCTCGCGGCCCCGTTTGTCTGGGTGCTCACACGCTCCACCAATCTCGTGCTAAAGGTCCTCGGGCTCGGCAAGGAGGCCGACGCCCCGCCGTCGGAGGAGGAGGTCGCCCACCTGATCGAGCAGGGCACGTCGGCCGGCGTCTTTCATAAGGCCGAGCGCGCCATGGTCGAGGGCGTGCTGCGGCTCGATGAGCGGCCAGTGACCGACATCATGACGCGGCGCAACCGCGTCGTCTGGCTCAACATCGCCGACCCCGACGAGGTCAACTGGCGCAAGATCGTCGCCAGCGGCCATTCGCACTTCCCCGTTTACGAGGGCATGCGTGACAACGTGCTCGGCCTGGTCGCGGTGAAGGCGCTCTGGGCCAACTCGGCCATCGGCCTCGAGAGCAAGCTGCGCAACCACCTCACCCCGCCGCTCTTCGTGCCGGAGACGGTGAACGCCGTGCAGTTGCTCGAGAATTTCAAGAAGTCGGGCAAGCACCTCGCGCTCGTGACCGACGAGTTCGGCGGCATCCAGGGCCTCGTCACGCTCATCGACGTGATGGAGGCCATCGTCGGCGACCTGCCCGAGCCGGGCGACCGACGCGGCCCCGACGCCGTGCAGCGCGAGGACGGCTCGTGGCTCGTGGACGGCTCGATGGACGTCGATGACCTGCGTCGCCGGTTCAAGCTCGAGCGCCTGCCCCGGGAGCAGGAGGAAAGTTACGAGACCCTCGGCGGCTTCGTGCTCGACCGCCTTGGTCACATCCCGCGCCCCGGCGAGTCCTTCGCGTGGGGCGGCTGGCGGTTCGAGGTCATGGACATGGACCGCAACCGCGTGGACAAGGTGCTGATGGCGCCGGTGAAGAAGGGGTGAGACGGATGAAGCGCCAACGGCGCGGCGCCATAACAGCCTAGGGCAACGCCCTAGGATAAGTGATGGAAAATTGGTCGAGGGCTGAAGGCCCGATCTATAGCCCGGGCTTTCAGCCCTTGGCGTGATCCGCGAATAGTGACCTGGGGTTGCACCCCAGGCTGTTATGGCGTCGCGCCGTTGGCGCTTACTCGATCCGCATCACGGTACAAACAGCACATCCCCGCCCGGCAGCTTCAGCTCGCGCTCGCACGCGAAGCCCCAGAGCTCCCAGTTGCCGTCGATGTAGTTGTCGTTGCCGGGACGGGCGCAGGCTTGCGTGAAGAGGAAGTGGCGGCCCTTGAACGTGTAGAAGGCCGGCGTGGCGACGTGGAACATCGTCTGTTCCGAATAGATACCCGGCCATTTCGTCTGCAGGAGCGTGTCGGGGTCGAGTTGGTGCCAGCCGTTCACGGGGTGATTGCTGACGGCGAGGACGGTGCGCCACTGTTTGCCGAATTGCGGGCCAACCTCCATGCTCAGCACGTAGGTGCGGCCGATCTTCCGGATCTGGTGCCACTCGTAGTAGGAGTCGGGCACAGAGGGAAAGAGGTGTCCGAGTCCGCGCGGATCGGCGTCGTGCCAGTGGCGCTGCCAGGTCTTGCCGTCGGTTGAGGACGCATACCGGATGCCCGGCAGGGTGCGGTCCTTGTCGCGGTACGAATAATACATGTGCCAGTCCCACCGTCTGGCGCCGGCGTTCCATTCGCGCATGACGGCGGCTTGGGACGCGTAGGTCTCGCGGAAGGGGGCCGCGGGTTCGGGCGGGAGGATGGGCTTCGTGCCGTGGCGGACGATGTTGTCCCAGGTCAGGTTCGAATACCCGTCGGCGCCGGCGGGGCAGATCGCGAGGCCGATATTGTCCTGCACCTGATCGATGGTGCCCGAGTAGTAAATGTAGTAGGCGTCCTCCTCCGGGATGTAGAGCATCGTGTCGAGGCGGATGCTGCCGCGGTCCCAGCCGGTCTTGCCTGGGCCGAAGACGGGGTTACCCGGGTCTTGGTGCCAGGTCATCGGATCATCGATCGACGCCCAGGCCTTGCCGAAGGCGCAATAGGCGCGGTTGGCCTTGGGCACGCCCGAGTAGAGCATGACGAGGCGCGCGGGGTCCTTGGGATTCGGCAGGATGCAGGGTTCCTGCACCTGCTGCGACTGCCACGCGGAATTGGTCCGGTCGATGATGATGCGCCCGTTGACGGGCTTCGGGGAGGTCATGGGGGTGACCACGAATGAACACGAAGGGGCGCGAATGATGAATGCAAAAATAGCGTCCTTGGGTAGCGGCCGGCCGTGTTAGGCATGCGCACGCCAAACCGGCCGGCCGGCCTGCCCTCCGTAGGCCCTGCGAAGGAGGGACGCCGGCCGCTTCCTAAACATCACGCCGGGCCCACCAGGGCCCGCGCTGACATCACCGGGCCAACGGCCCACCGCCATAACAGCCTGGGGTGAAACCCCAGGTAAAAATCCCGCATCCCGCCGAGGGCTGAAAGCCCGTTCCATGGATCGGGCCTTCAGCCCTCGGCCTATATTCCATCAACCAACCTAGGGCGTTGCCCTAGGCTGTTATGGCGTCGCGCCTTCGGCGCTTAGCCCATTCGCTCCACCATTGCACCAGAGGTTTCGGTGACCCAGCGTGCGGGGCGTACCATGGCGGTTAATACCTCGAGTCCCCTGCGCGCGTGGAGCTGGATTCCGACGCTCTATTTCGGCCAGGGCATCCCGTACGTCGTCGTGATGACGGTGGCGGTGGTGATGTACAAGAATCTCGGCATCTCCAACACCGCCATCGCGCTCTACACGAGCTGGCTCTACCTGCCGTGGGTCATCAAGCCGCTGTGGTCGCCGCTCGTGGACCTGCTCGGGACCAAGCGGCGGTGGATCGTGGCGCTGCAGTTCGCAGTGGGTGCCGCGCTGGCGCTGGTCGCGCTGACGCTGCCGGGGCCGGACTTCTTCCGGTGGACGCTGCTGGTCTTCTGGCTGCTCGCGTTCAGCTCCGCGACGCACGACATCGCGGCGGACGGGTTTTACCTCCTCGCGCTGCCGCCGCACCAGCAGGCAGCGTTCGTCGGGGTGCGCAGCACGTTCTATCGGCTCGCGATGATCGCCGGACAAGGCGCGCTCGTGTGGCTCGCGGGCACGCTGCAGCAACGGCTCGGCGACACCGCCCGCGCGTGGGTGGTGGTGTTCTGGATCCTCTCGGCCGGGTTTGGCACGATCGCGATCTACCATCTGCTGGTGTTGCCGCGACCAACGGAGGACCGGCCGGCGCCCCGCGTCGCGGTGGACCCGTGGCGGAGCTTTGCCGCGGTGTTTGTGGAGTTCTTCCGCAAGCCGCAGGTGCTGACGATGCTGGGCTTCCTGCTGTTTTATCGTTTCGCCGAGGCTCAACTCGTGAAGCTCGTGACGCCCTTCCTGCTCGATGCGCGTACCGATGGCGGCCTAGGTCTGACCACGCAGGCGGTTGGCTTGGTGTACGGCACAGCGGGCGTGCTCGCGTTGACGATCGGCGGGATCGCCGGCGGTTGGCTGATTTCGCGCTACGGGCTGAAGCGGATGCTCTGGCCGATGGCGGTGGCGATCAACGCGCCGAATGTGGTGTACGTGCTGCTGGCCTGGTTCCAGCCGCAGAGCCTGACGGTGATCGGCGCGGCGCTGTGCGTGGAGCAGTTCGGCTACGGCCTGGGGTTCGCCGCGTATCTTGTCTACATGATGATGGTCGCAGCCGGCCCGCACCAGACAGCGCACTACGCGCTCTGCACGGGTTTCATGGCCCTGGGCATGATGCTCCCCGGCATGCCAGCGGGCTGGCTGCAGGAACAGATCGGCTACGTGAACTTCTTCGGGTGGGTCTGCGTCGCGACCATCCCGTCGCTGGTGATGACAGCGCTGATCACGGTGGATCCGAAGTTCGGGAAAAAAGCGTGAGGGCTGGAACGGGCTTTTTTAACCACGGATTACACGGATTGGTGTTAGGCGGATGGAGCGTGGTTGGATGGCCACATAAGGCACAAGAAGCACAAAACAAGACATTCAGATTTTGTGCCTTTTGTGCCTCTTGTGGCCATCCTCTCGGGCCACATCCCCCCTTCGTAATCCGTGATATCCGTGTAATCCGTGGTTAAAACTCAGTCGTTCGCATTACGGAGACTTCGCGCATCACGAATGAGTTTCTCCCACTGAAAGGCTGGGCCGGGGTCGATTTTGTTTTCCTGGATGTGGTAGTGGCCGAGGAGGCCGGTGAAGGCGGCGAAGGTCTTCTCATCCAGTTTGCGCGCGGGGATCTGGCCCTTGGCGTCGCGTGGGGCGTCGAGGTGGATCTTCGGGAACACGCGGTTGAGCGCCGCCGCGAGGTGCGCGAGGGCGGTGTATTGCTCGGGGGTGAAATCGTACTGGATGAGGTCGCGGCCCTGGATCTGGCCGTGGATGAGTTCGGGCCGCAGGGGACGGTATGACCCCGGACGCGTGGTCTTCAGGCGGACGCCGCCGGTCTGATCGGGCTCGTACCAGCGGGTGAGCGTCACAGCTTCGGCGGGCGGGAACGCGCCGATCTGCGCGATCTCGATGCCGATGGAGCGCTCGTTGGCAATGGTCGCGTGCCAGCCGCGTTCGCGGAGATCGAGGGTCTGATAAATCGTGCCATCCACATCGACCAGGAAGTGCGCGCTGAGTCCGCGCCGCTGCAGCACGCCGAAGGTCGTCGCGCTCGAACCCGTGTTATCGTAGTGCAGCACGACTTGGTCGACGACCGCCTGAAGTCTTTTCCATTCACCCCGCCGACTCGTGACCCCGGCCAGCGCGCGCCGCGGCTCGTGGTTCTCCGGCGCACCAGGTGGACGTTCGTAAAGATTGTAGCCCCCCGCATCCAACCAAGTGACGACGCGCGTGCCGGCGGGAAAAAAGCGTCCTGCCACGACGATCTCCTCGCCGCGGCGTTCCTCCACGCGAACGTCAGGCAGGCTGCGGCAGCCGGTGAGAAAGAGCAGGAGGGCGCACAGCACCCCCCAGCCTACGAGCTGATAGTCGTGCCTAGACCGTCGGAAAACCATGGCGTCGCAGCGCGCGGTGCAATTCGCGGACGTGGTTGCGGTCGCGGGTCTCGACGGTGCAGACGGCGTGGACGGCCGACACGTCGGGGCCGCTGAAGGCGCGGTCGTGGGTGATGTCCTTGATGCTCGCGCCGCTGGCGGCGATGACGCCGGCGAGGCGGGCGAGGCCGCCGGGGCGGTCGCTGATGACGGCGGTGAAGCGCGTGAGGCGGCCGTCGTGCACGAGACCCTTCTCGATCACGCGGCTCAGGATCGCGGGGTCGATGTTGCCGCCGCAGACCACGAGCACGACCTTCTTGCCGCGCAATTTCGGCAGGCGGCCCGACATCATCGCGGCCAGCGGCGTGGCCGCGGCACCCTCGACGACGGTCTTCTCGAGCTCGACCATGCGCAGGATCGCCAGCGCGATGTCGTCCTCGGTAACGCTCACGACCTCGTCCACGTGTCGACGCGCGACCGCGAAGGCGTTGGCCCCGACCGTGAGCGTGGCGAGACCATCGGCCAGCGTCGGCCGGCGTGGACGCACGACCGGGCGGCCGGCGCGCAGCGCCGCAGCGAAATTGCCCGTGGCCGTGCTCTCGACGCCGATGACGCGCACCTTCGGGCGCACCGACTTGATCGCGAGCGCCAGACCGGCGATCAGGCCGCCGCCGCCGACCGGGCAAACGACGGCATCGGCGTCGCGCACCTGCTCGAGGATTTCGAGGCCCATCGTGCCCTGGCCGGCGATGATGTCGGGGGCGTCGAAGCCGTGGATGTAGGTGTAGCCGCGCTCGGCGGCGAGGGCGTCGGCCTGGGCGCGGGCCTCGATGAAATCCCTGCCGTGCACCATCACGTTGGCGCCGAGGCGCTGGCAGGTGGTGATCTTGATGAGCGGCGCGTAGTCGGGCATCACGACCGTGACGGGGATGCCGAGCAGCTTGCCGTGATAGGCGAGCCCGAGAGCGTGGTTGCCGGCGCTGGCGGCGACGACCCCGCGGCGGCGGGCGGCGGGGGTCAGCTTGAGGAGCGCGTTGCGGGCCCCGCGCTCCTTGAACGAACCGGTGCGCTGGAAGTTATCCAGTTTGCAGAAGATATGGGCGCCCACGGCCTCGGAGAGCGGGATGGACTCGGCACACGGGGTGACGATGACTCCACCGGCGATGCGGCGGCGCGCGGCGCGGATGTCGGCAAGGGTGACAGGCATGCGCGCAGTCTGGCGGCCGGCGCGCGGTTGGAAACAGGAATGTGGGCGCGGCCGATCGCCTGAAGGGACGAATGTGGAACGCAGGAAAACGGGAAAGAGAAAGGCGGACCCATGAAGGATCCGCCTTGGTGAAGGGGGGCTGAACTGGGCGAGCGTCGGCGCTCAGAGCCCGGAGTCGTCATCGTCGTCGTCCGAACCACCGGGGCCCGGGGGCGGTGGCGGCGGGACGTCGTCATCGGCGGCGCGCTTTGCGGCCTTCGCGGCTTTCTTGGCCTGGCGCTTTTCCTTGGCGACGGACCATTCGGCGTCGCTGATCTTGCCGTCGTTGTCAGTGTCGACCGCGCGGAGGCGCTGAAGCTGGCGCTCCATGCCGGCGCGCATGCGCTGCTCGGCGGCGGCTTTCACGGCGGCCCTCTCGGTGTCATCGAGCTTGCCGTCGCCGTTGGCGTCGAACTTGCCCATGACGTAGCCGCGACGGAAGGCGGGGTCCTCCATGCGGCGCAGACCGTGGCGCGGGCCCTGGTCGGGACCGCGGCGGGCGCCCCAGGCGGGGCGACCGGGCTGGCGGGCCTCGCGACGCTGGGCGCGCATGGCGGCGCGCTCGGATTCGTCGATCTGGCCGTCCTTGTTCAGGTCGAATTTCTGCACCATCTCGGCGTGGCGCGGACCATAGGAGGGGGCCGGCGCGGGCGGCGCGGACGACTCGTCCGCGGCCTGGGCTCCGTGGGCGGCAAGGAATAGCGTTGCCGACAGGAGCAGGGGGGTTAATTGACGCTGGTTCATGGGTTCAAGGATTGAGTGTTCGATGATGACTACTCCGGCAATGACGCCGGCGTGAGCTGGGGGTTACACCGTTTCCTGAATTCCGCCCCCCCACACACACATGTACCAAGTCACGTTTTCCGAACAGGCCCTTCACGAGCTGAAACAGGTCGACACGCTGGCGCAGCTCGCGCTGATCGATCCGATCAGCAACTTGAAGCCGGCCGACCTTGCCAATCCCCGCGAGCCGCTCGGCCGCTTCCACCGCGCGGGCCGCGAGATCTACCGGCTGCGCTCCGGCGACCACCGCTTCTATTTCACCGTGGGGGGCGACACGATCCACACGCTGTACATCCTGCACAAAAACTCCCTCGAGGACTGGCTCTTCCGCATGAAACTGCCGGTGTCGGAGCAGCAGCTCGTCGAGCAGCACTCCAAGTTCTGGAAGTACCTCGAGAGCCTGACGAAGAAATGACGGCCATGGACGAACCCAACCCGAAGAGCGGTCCCGACGACCCGCAGAACCCCTACCACGTCTCCCAGGCCAGCCGGATCTACTTCCTGCCGAACCTGATGACGGCGGGCAACCTGTTCTGCGGCTTCGTCGCGGTGATCCACTGCATCCAGGCGCGCCTCGCGGAGTCGTCCGGCGGCGAGTACCTCGGGCACACCCCAGCGGACCATTACCGCTCGGCGGTGTGGTTCATCTTCGGCGCCGCGGCCTTCGACATGCTGGACGGCCGGCTGGCGCGCATGGGCGGGCGGGAGTCGCTCTTCGGCGCGGAGTTCGACTCGCTCGCGGACGTCATCTCGTTCGGCATCGCGCCGGCGCTGATGATGTTCTTCCTGATCCTCTCACCGACGCAGGGCTACGAGGTCTTCCGCAACATCGGTTGGTTCCTCGGCTTCGTGTACCTGCTCTGCGCGGCCATCCGGCTGGCGCGGTTCAACGTCATCACCAATCCCCTCCTCCACCGCGACAAGCACGACACCAACAAGGACTTCGTCGGCCTGCCGGTGCCCGCCGCCGCCGCCACGGTCGCGGCGCTGGTGCTCTTCCTCCTCCATCTCGCCGAAAACGACAAATCCCTGCAACGCTGGGCGCTCGCGCTGCCACCGCTGATGGGGCTCATTGCCGTGTTGATGGTCAGCACGATCCGTTACCCGAGCGGCAAGAACGTCGACCTCCAGACCAAGACGCGACTGATGCCCTTCGTCGGCTTCCTGATCTTTGTCGGCGCCGTGGTTCTTTTCAAGGAAGTCGCCCTAGTCGCGGCGACTCTCGGCTACATCTTCTTTGGTTTGGTCCGCCACATGCGTCGCCGCCAGCGTTCCAAGCCGGCGCCGCATTCCTTGTGAAGAACCTCCCGGCAACCGACCAATAACTCCCACCCTGCGAACAAGTCGGTGGTTATTGGCCATTTTCCGCGAGTTCTTCACCGCCTGGAAAGCGCCCTTTTCCGAGGGGAAATTGCCAGTTGCTGGTCTTTTTGGCCGCACCTATGAATACGGATATAATTCCTTATTGAATCGGTATTCTTTTAGACTTTGTTAGCTTCCAGTCCGAACCCTCGCTCCGCCCCGCAACATGAAATTCAAAATCAATCGCGATCACTTCGCCAACGGCCTTGCCCAGGTGCTCAACGTGGTCGGCTCCAAGGCGACCATGCCGATCCTGAGCAACGTGCTCATCGAGGCGGAGAAGGATCAGATTTCCCTCACCACGACGAACCTCGATCTCGGCATCCGCTGCAAGATCAAGGCGGAGGTCAAGGAAACCGGCGCCGTCACCCTGCCCGTCAAGCGCCTCGCCACCATCGTCCGCGAGCTCCCGAGCGTGGATGTCGCGGTCGACGCCTCGCCGAATCATCAGGTGAAGCTGGCGTCGGGCGGCTCCAATTTCCGCATCATGGGCATCGGCAAGGAAGAGTTCCCGCCGCTGCCGGAGTTTGGCGACGAGAAGGCCTACTCCCTCGAGCAGGGTGAGCTTGCCACGATGCTGCGCAGCGTCGCCTACGCGCAGTCCACCGACGAGACCCGCTACATCCTTAACGGCGTCTATTTCAACTTCAAGGACGCCAAGCTCGCGCTCGTCGCGACCGACGGCCGTCGCCTCGCGCTGGTGTCGAAGGAGATGGAAGTCCCGGCGAGCAGCGCCGGCGCGATCATTCTGCCGGCCCGCACCGTCGGCGAGCTCCTGCGCCTCCTCGACAAGGGCGAGAAGGTGAAGATCAACTTCAATGACCGCCGTGCCGCGTTCCAGATCGCGACCGACAAGGACAACAGCGGCCTCGTCGACAGCGTCTACCTCTACTCAAAGGTGGTCGAGGGCAACTACCCGAACTACCAGCAGGTCATCCCGAAGGAGACGCACCAGCGCATCAAGCTGGAGCGCGAGCTCTTCCTGCAGTGCGTCCACCGCGCCGCGCTGGTGTGCTCCGAGAAATCCAACTCGGTGAAGATCAAGCTTTCGAGCAACCTGCTCGAGATCACCGCGCAGAGCCCCGACTTCGGCGAGGCCCACGAGTCGATGGCGATCGGTTACAGCGGCCCCGAGCTGCAGGTGGCGTTCAACCCCGCGTTCGTGATGGATCCGCTGCGCGCGCTCACGAAGGACGAGGTGTTCTTCGAGGTGAAGGACGAGGTGAGCCCCGGCGTGTTCAAGACGCTCGAGAGCTTCATCTGCGTCATCATGCCGGTGCGGCTGAGCTGATTCTTGCCTGACAGGCTTTCGTCTCGGTGGCGGCTGGGGCTGGTCCCCTTCGCCCGACGGATGCTGGCCGCCGCCCCTTCGCCATGGAAATCGCCTACCTCCTGCTCGCCGCCATCGCGGTCTCGCTGGTCTCGGCGCAGATCAACCTGCGCCTGGGCTCGCCGGTCCTCGCGATCTTCGAGCGCTGGCTGCGCTGGCTGATCTTTGCCTTTGGCGCGGCGCATATCTGCCAGGAGTTCCACCTCATCGACCGGCCCTTCTGGGCGCTGGTGACCGTGTTCGTGCTGATCTGGTTTCTCGGCGACACGCTGTATAACTGGCTCGGCATCCAGGCGCTGAGCGTGAGCCCGCTGCCGCTTTTTCCGCGCTACGTGCCGGCGCCCGGCGGGGAGGAGTGGCCGGTCCAGCCGCGCCTGCTGCGCGTCCGCGAATGGCTGCGCGGCCAGGGCTTCCGCCCGGTGCAGGCGCTGCGCGCTGAGATCGGCGGCGGCATCCACCTGCGCGTCGCAGTGTACCAGGACGCGGCGGCGAAGATCCGCATCCACGTGACGTTCCTGCCGCAGGCCGGCGGGGCGATCGCCGTGTGCTACTCGCTGATCTCGCTCACGACCGATGGCACCCGCTTCGTGACCGATAATTTCTACATCCCGTTCGCGGGGTTCTATCCGGAGCACTGGTTCGTCGAGCGTCTACCGCTGCGCCGCTCGCTGCCGCGCATGCTCGCCCGGCACCAGGCTCGGATCGCGCGCGAGGAGATCATGCCGTTCACCAGCGATCCGCTGACGGATCTCAACGCCCAGCAGCACGAGCTCGACCAGCTCAACACGCGCCTCGGTTTCCTGAATCCTCCCGCCGAGCGCGAGGAATTCGGCAAGATCTCCCAGGCCGGCCGCTACCGCGTCTGGAAGGAGATCTGGATGCTGAATTACCTTGGGCGGTCGGCGCGGTATCAGTGAGGCGTAAGCGTCCTATTCTTTCTCTTTCCTCTTTCTCTTAATCTTTCTCCCGTCTATCGCGGAATCCCTGACGAAAGAGAAAGATAAGGAATAAAGAGAAAGATGGGGTTTTGGCGGCGGGAAAAAAATCCGGGAAATCCGTCACCGAGGCTTGCCGCGGTGTATCCGCGTCCAAATAGTGCCGGCTCTTCCGTCGTCTATACGGCGTTTTTCACGGGAGCGGGTTGGGTCGGTTTGACCCGGGGCGCTCCCACTTCCTCCACGCGGTCGTGGGCTGTTCAGTGTGCGACCGCCAACCATCAACCCAAGGACCCGTCATGGTTGCCACCGCCAAGATCCAACCCGCGAAATATCGGGTTTTCACCCGCAATGACCTTGCGGCGATTCCCCAGCTGAACCGGCTCTCGCCGGATGTCCGCCTGAGCATGCAGGCTGTCGCGTCGGTTTTGCCGTTCCGCGTCAACAACTACGTCATCGAGAACCTGATCCGCTGGGACAACGTCCCCGACGACCCGATCTTCCAGCTGACCTTCCCCCAGCCCGGCATGCTCGAACCCGGGGACCTGCGGCGCCTCCGCGCGCTCATTGAGAAAGGCGTGGCCCCCGACAAGATCGGGGCCCTCGCCCGCGACATCCAGGACCGGCTCAATCCGCACCCCGCCGGGCAGATGGAGCTCAACGTACCGATGCTCGACGGCGAGCCGCTGCCCGGCATGCAGCACAAGTACCGCGACACCGTGCTGTTCTTCCCGGCGCCGGGGCAAACCTGCCACGCGTATTGCACGTATTGTTTCCGCTGGCCGCAGTTCGTCGGCATCGACGAGCTCAAGTTCGCCGCGCGGCAGGCGGAATCGCTTGTCGGCTACCTCAAGCAGCACAAGGAGGTGAGCAACGTCCTCTTCACGGGCGGCGATCCCATGATCATGCGCACGCCGGTGTTGCGCCGCTTCATCGAGCCGCTGCTCGATCCCGAACTCGACCACATCACCGTCATCCGCATCGGCACCAAGGCGACCGCCTACTGGCCGTATCGCTTCGTGACGGATCCCGACGCGGACGATCTCCTGCGCCTGTTCGAGGAGGTGAAAGCCGCCGGCCGCCACCTCGCGATCATGTCGCACTACTCGCATCCCGTGGAGCTCTCCACCCCCGTGGCGCAGGCCGCGGTGCGGCGCATCCAGCAGACGGGCGCCATCGTGCGCTGCCAGGCGCCGCTGATCCGGCACGTCAATGACGACGCCGACACCTGGGCGGACCTCTGGCGCACGGAAGTGCGTTTGGGCGCGGTGCCGTACTACATGTTCGTCGAGCGCGACACAGGTCCGAAGGGCTACTTCGAGGTGCCGCTGGCGCGGTGCTACGAGATCTTCCAGAAGGCCTACCGGCGCGTCTCGGGCCTCGAGCGCACGGTGCGCGGACCTTCCATGTCGGCCACGCCCGGCAAGGTCATCGTCGACGGCATCACGGAGATTGCCGGCGAGAAGGTCTTCAGCCTGCGCTTCGTGCAGGCCCGCGAGCCCGACTGGGTGCGCCGGCCGTTCTACGCGCGCTACGATGAGCACGTCACCTGGCTCGACCAGCTCAAGCCGGCCTTCGGCGCGAAGCACTTCTTCTTCGAGGACACGCTCCGCCAGATGAAACGGGCCCAGCGCGAACCGGCTTACGGGCATCGCATTGTGCCGCGGCAGCCGGTCACGGTCTTCGGCCACGTGGAATGGGAGTGAGTCATGAACCCGTCGCCGCTCTCCGCCCCGCACCTGAATCCGAACCTCCTCGGCCTGATGCCGTCGGCGACGCTCGCCATCAACGAGCGGAGCAACGAGCTCATCGCCCAAGGGCGGACGATCTTCAAGCTCGGCCTGGGCCAGTCGCCCTTCCCGGTGCCGACCGTGGTCGTGGATGCGTTGCGGGCGGCGGCGCCGGAGAAGGACTACCTCCATGTGCGCGGTCTGCGCCCTTTGCGGGAAACCGTCACCGAGTTCCTGCATCGGCGGCACGGCATCGAGCGCCAGCGACGACAGGTCCTCGTGGGCCCGGGCTCAAAGGAGCTCATTTTCCTCACGCAACTGGCCTACGCGGGTGAGTTGCTCGTGCCCAGCCCTTCGTGGGTGTCGTATGCCCCACAGGCGCGCATCATTGGCCGGCGGGTGCGGTGGCTGCCGACCGACCTGGCGCATGACTGGAAGCTCCGGCCGGAAACGCTCGAGGAGCATTGTCATGCGGCGCCGGGCCTGCCGCGGCTGCTCATCCTCAACTATCCCGGCAACCCGACCGGCGTCAGCTATACCGAGGATGAGCTCGCGGCGCTGGCCGCGGTGGCGCGGCGGCATCAGGTGCTCGTCGTCTCGGACGAAATCTACGCCGATCTCGACCATTCGGGTCGCACCGCGAGCATCTCGCATCACTACCCCGAGGGCACGATCGTCTCGACCGGCCTGAGCAAGTGGTGCGGAGCGGGCGGCTGGCGCCTGGGCCTGTTCTCGTTTCCCGAGGAGCTGGAGTGGCTCTGCGCCGCGATGGCGGTGATCGGCACCGAGACGTTCACCTCGGTCAGCACCCCGATCCAGTACGCGGCGATCCGCGCCTTCCAGGGCGGGCCGGAAATCGAGCAATACGTAGCCGCGTGCCGGAATATCTTGGGGGTGCTCGGGCGTCACAGCCGTTCCGTGCTCATCACAGCCGGTTGCCGGCTGGCGCGCCTCGATGGGGCGTTCTACCTGTTCCCGGATTTCGAGCCATTCCGCGAGAAGCTGGCGGCGCGCGGGGTGAATGGGTCGGCTGCGTTGGCTGAACGCCTCCTGCAGGATACAGGGGTGGCGACGATCCCAGGTGCGGCATTCGGGCGCCCGCCCGGCGAACTCAACCTGCGGCTTTCCTACGTCAATTTCGACGGTGCCGCCGCCCTCGCCGCCGTCGCGGCGGGGGAGCCGGTGGATGAGGCCTTTCTGCGGCGGCATTGCCCCGAGACCCTTGCCGCCATCGACCGGATGGCAGACTGGGCGGTGGCGTGAGCCGCGGCCGATCGCGCCAGGGTCAAAAATCCGCCAAACCCGCCCCCCGGCCCCTTTCGTCTCGTCTCCACGGACCGGAAGTCTATGTCGGAATCCATGCTGCTCCTCGCCGCTGTCACCACCTTGGAGAAGATCCAGAAGCTGCCCATGCAGTTCTGGCTCAAGTTCGCGCTGGTCATCGCGGCCTTCATCGTCGGCGTGATCATCCTCAAGAAGATCGCCGGCATGAACAAGGCGGTCCTCGGCGCCATTCTGTTCGTGGTCGTCACCGTCATGGGCTTCAACTGGATCTACGAGCGCAACGAGCCCGCCTGGGCCACCCCGGTGGTCGAAAAGTTGGCCAACTTCTTCCCCAGCAAGGGCAGCTACGAAGGCCGGCAGGGGCGGTGACTGGGTTCAGCACGACGCCGGTCGTCGGCCGGTGAAGAAACCGCAGCCTATGGGGAGGGCGCGGCCTTACGGAGCGCCAAGTCGTGCTCGACCTGCTTTACGGTCTTTTCATCGAGGCGGTAGAAAAACAGCACCAAGCCGCTGAGGATGGCGAAAGCGCCGGGCAAGATCGAGAACACGAGGTTGATGCCGAACTGGGCCCGCGCCGTCTGGACCGCATTGGCCACGAAGCCGAAGTACTCGATCAACCAGCCGAGCAGGGCCCCGCCCACGGCGATGCCGATCTTCTGGGCGAACACCGCGGCCGAGAAGACCAGGGCGGTGCTGCGCCGGCCGAACTTCCATTCGCCGTAGTCGGCGCAGTCGGCGTACATCGACCAGACGATCGCCGGCGTGGGCCCCGCGGCGAAGGCGCCGATGATGTTGAGGACGTGCAGCAGGACCAGGTTCTGCGGATCGACGAAGAAGAACGCCACCATGGCGAGGGCGTTGATCAGCGTCAGCACGATCATCAGGCTGCGGCGCTCGAACCGGCGCGTGAACAGCTTGGTCGAGAGCGCGCCACCGATGAACCCGAGGGTGCCCACCATGGTGAAGAGCGGGAACGCGCGCTCATTGCCGACGTG
>JAHCAZ010000019.1 GCA_019634615.1 Opitutaceae bacterium | reverse complement strand
GTTCGTCGGCTGGTCCAACAACGAGACCGGCTGGGAAGTCTACTCCGACCGCATCCGCCCCAACGTCCCGGAGCCCTCGACCTACGGCCTGATCCTCACCGCCGCCGGTCTTGCCCTCCTCGGCTGGCGCCGCTGGCGCTCTACCCGCTCACGCTCGTAGCTGCGGCGGCGTCAGGTTGCGCTGCTCGAACGGATCGGCGCTCAGGTCGAATTCCAGCCACGGCGTGCCGTCGGCGTTGAACACGAACTTGCGCTCCGGGCTCCGCCAGCCGTGCCAGACGCGGTCGCACTGGTGGGGCAGGCGGACGACGCTGGGCATGGAGATCTCGGCTGTGCGCCGTACGCAGCGCCAGGCCTGCCCCTCCGCCCACGCCCGCGTCATCGCCGGCAGGTCGAGCAGCGAGACCGGCGCGTCATCCCGCCGCGGGGCCAGCGCCGGATGCCGGACCAGCAGCGGCACGCGCACGCTCTCCTCGTGGGGCCAACCCTTGCGGAAAAGACCATGGGCCCCGTGCATGTCGCCGTGCACGCTGGTGAAAACCACGACCGTGTCCGCCGGCACGACCGCCAGCAGCCGGCCGATCGCGCGGTCCGTCGCCTCGATGTGCGCGTGGTACCCGGCCAGTTCGCGCCGCGCCTGCTCGCCGGCTGCCGCCGGGACATTGGGCGGCAGGATGATCGCCGCGGGATCGCGCGGCGCGATGCCCGCGGCGGCGGCCCCGTACGGCGGATGGGGCGCCTCCAGGCTCACCACGCAGAACCAGCTCCCGGGGTTGCCGCCCGCCGTCTCCGCCACCCACCCGGCCGCGCGGTCCACCAGGACGTCGCTCTGGTAACCGGTCACGCGCACCGGCTCCGGCAGGCGCGTGCCGTGCAGCCACGGATCGTTGAGGAGGAAACCGCTCTCGAACCCCTCCCAGTACCCGAAGCCGCCGCGGCGGTCCGGCTCCACCATGCTCCGCGCGTGCGCCTCACCCACCAGCGGGGCCTGCGGATCGCGCGGCGCGAGGTGCCATTTGCCAAAGAACGCCGTCGCATAGCCGCGGGCGGTCAGGTCGTGGGCGATCGTGCGCGCCGAGGTCGGCAGCGGGTCGAAGTAATCGACCACCCCATTCAGCGGCGACGGCACGCCGGTGAGTAGGGCGGCACGGGCGAACGGGCCGAACGGATGGGGCGTGACCGCCTGCGCGTAGTTCACGCTTTCCGCCGCCAGCGCATCCAGGCGCGGCGTCCGGACATTCGGGTCGCCGGCAAAGCCGCAGGCCTGAGCCCGCCACTGGGTGGTCACGATCCACACGATGTTCGGTTGCGCCGCCATGCCGGAACCCCAACCCTTCGCCAACCGATCACCGAAGACAACCCCGATCAGGGAACCCGAATTTCCGACCACGGATTACACGGATGGCACGGATTCAGACCGAAGGAACGCTGATCCACGCTGATCGACGCTAATCGAATCAGCGCAGATCAGCGTGGATCAGCGGTTAGTTCGGTTTGGGGATTGGATCCTGATCCGTGCCATCCGTGTAATCCGTGGTTACTCATCACGCGCCCTCCTTCACTGCAGCTTGAACGGGAGACTGCGGTACCGCGCGGCGAGCGCATCCAGGATCTCGCCGGTGGCTTGGGCCTTCACGTCCTCGCCGGTGCGGATCGTCCTCGCCGGGAGCACGTTGTTCACGATGACGCAGTAGCTGCTGCTCACCATGATGCCGAGGAGCTCGCCGGTCTGGCTGAAGACGAGATCGCCGCGCGACGGCGCGAACTCGCCGAAGAGGCGCGTGACGAGCCGGTTGTCGACGCTCACGTAGCCGGGCTGGCCGGCGTCGAGCTTGAAGCCGACGCGGCCGTAGCCCGTGCCGCCGCCGCTGATGAGGACGGCCTCGGGAAATTTGAACGGCTCCAGCGCGGTCTGGTAAACCTTCACGCCGAGGGCCGCGACCTGCTCGGCGCTGACCGGCAGCACCACGACCCGCGGGTCGAGCGAGAGGAAGTCGAGGCGCTCCGCCGCCGTGCGGTAGCCGGGCGGCCGCGTGAACTCGGCGGTGACCCGCTCCCAGTCGGCGCCGTTCTCGCCGAGGGAGAACGGCGTGTCGTCGATGTGCAGCAACGCGTAGACGCTTTCGCCGTCGGTGATAAACACGGTGCGCGCTTCCTTGGTGCGCGTGATCGGGCCAAGGAACGACTTTCGGTGGGCGGTGAAGGTGGTCCGCACGCGGTTGTTGAGGAAGTCGTTGAACAGGACATTGGCGTTGATCGGCCGGTTGTCGCGGATCTCCTGGGTGAGGGCGCCGGATTTTTCCGCCAGTTCGCCCACGCCCTGCGCCAGCTGGACGGTGGTCGCCTGGACCTTCTCGCGTTCCGCGCGCTCGGCCTCGGCCTGGCGCTTGAAGACCTCGGCGGTCTCCTTGAGGAGGACCCTCTCCTGCTCGGCCACCTTCACGGCGACGGTCAGGCCCTCGATCTTCTGCCGGGCCTCGGCCTGGGACCGCTCGAGGCCGGCGATGGCGTCCGCCTGCTTTTGCGCCTCCGCCCGCTTGGTGTCGAGTTCCTGCTGCAGCTGCGCGAGCTGCTCCTTGGTGAGTGTGGCGTCCTGGGTCGCGGCGGCGACGCGGCGCGACAATTCCGCGGCCTCACGCTGCGTGCCGCTCAGCGTGGTCGCCAGCTCCGCGCGCTCAACCTGGAGCTGCGCCAGGCTCCGCTCGCGCTCGGCGAGGGTCGTCTCGGTGGAGGTGAGTTTCTCCGCGAGCGCTTCCCGCGCGCCGCGCTCGTCGACCAGGACCGTCTGCATCGCCGCCACGAGGTCGTCGTCCTTGGTCGCCACGTTCGCGCCCATCTCCGGCACGGGCGGACGGTTGACCGGCGCCGGCTCCGCCTTCTCCCAGCGCGTGAGCGCGAGGAGGTTCAGGAGCAGGAAGTCGCAGATGATGAGGAGCAGCGTCTTGTTCATCGGGCGACGGGCACGGCCTCGGCCTGGCTCTCCATGATCAGGCGGCATTTGTAGGGCCGCACGTGACGGATCTTGACGAGCGCGACGCAGGTGATGCCGAAGAGGTTGGAGGAATAGGCGGCGAGGAGATTGGGCTCGATGACCCCGAGGACCTGCAGCACGAGGGCGGCGGCGGTGCCGCCAATGCCGACGTAGAGCCCGCCGTCGAAGAGGTTCTCCTCATTCTCCATGAGCTTGAGCTTCACGAGCGGCGGGATGGGCTGGCGGGCGACCTCGCGGATCTTGGCGAGGCAGATGAGGTACATCGCGACTTGGAGCGCGGCAAAGAATCCGATGGAGAGGAGCGTGGAGGTATCCATGGCAGTGGGCGTGGGTTCGGTGGTGATGGCGGGCGATTCGGGTGAGTTGATCAGGACCGGCAGGACGAGCCGGGCCTTGAAGTCGGAGGGCGGGGCGGCACGCAGCAGGAAGGGCTCGGTGGCGAGCACCAGCAGCGCGGCAAACAGCAGGGCCAGGACGCCGCTCTTCGCCCGCGGGAGCGCGAGCGCGGCGCGCTCGGCCGGCGGGAAGACCAGGCGGTCGAGCCCGCGGAAGACCAAAAAGGCGCCCAGCAGGTACGCGAGGTACTTGGCCGCGAGCGCCAGGCGGGGATGCAGGAGCGCCAGCGCAGCGGTGCCACCGAGGGCCGGGCCGGCCTCGCGGTTGACCGGCACCTGACGCAACAGCAGCTGGCGCACCGCGCCCTGGCCATGCGTGAGGGCCAGCCGCACATCGGCCAGGCCGGCGGAGCCGAACTGGATCAGGTAGCTGGCCACGCGGTCGGCCGAGTCGGAGCCCAGCGCCGCCGTGTAGATCAGCGCGAGGCGGTCGGGCGCCACGCGCGCGAGGTGGGCGTATTCGCCGACGGTGCGCGTGTCCCGGGTGCGGCGCAGCAGTTCGCCCAGCTGCACCCAGTTGAGGCGGCGACCGAGCGAGAGCAGGTCCATGAAAAACGGCTCGAGCTCGCCCAGCCGGCCGGTGGCCGCCGCGGCCTCCGCGCCGACCCGCAGCTCCCGCTGGAGGGACGGCGACAAATGCTCACCTTGGTAGAGCAGCGCCGTGAGCAAAATGACCGCCTCCAGCGGCTGCCCTCCCGGTTGCCGGGCGGGCACGAAACGGCCCGTCGCGGTGATCGGCAGCGTGCGCAGCAGCGCCTGCACGCCGAGCGAGCGCGAATTCGCCAGGTACCCGTGCAACGAGGCGCGCGCCGGGCCGGGCAGGAGGAAATCGAGCACCGGCGTGCTGGCCGCCGGGGTGGCGCCGGGGGCGCGAAGTTTCGTCAGCGGCTCGAGGAACGGGTCCCAGCCGCCCCAGGCGACGAGTTCGCGCTGATGCTGCGCGAGCGCGGCGATCTCGGCTGCGAGCACCGGGGCATCGTCCGCCCCGATCGCCTGCGCGGCCGCCAGCACGAGCTCGGCCGGGCCGATCTTCTCCGCCGCCACGAGCTGCCGACCCAGGTCCGTGACCGTGGGCGTACCCCGCCCGGCCGCGGCGAGCAGCGCCGGCGGGATCGAGTTGAGATTGACCGGGAGTGTCCAGGCCGCGACGGCCAGCAGCAGACCGCCGGCCAAACCAAGCCAAGCGCGGCGCGGGGGCGGCTGAACCGGGGCGGAGTTCATGCGGGAGGGAGTATTGAATTGCGGCGGCAGTTAGGCAAACCCACGATATTTGGGTCCCACCGACCGATGTCCCTGACGATTGTTCACTACAACGACCCGATTTTGCGCCGCAAGGGCGCGAAAATCACCGCGTTCGACGCCACGCTGGCCGAGCTGGCGAACGCGATGATCGCGACCATGCACGCGGCCCACGGGATCGGCCTCGCCGCGCAGCAGGTCGGCCAGGCCCTGCAGCTCTGCGTGGTGGACCTGCGGGCCGCCGAGGCGGATTTCGCCTGGGAACTCGACGGGGCCAAGCCGCCGCTCGACCTCTTCATGCCGCTCGTGATCGTGAATCCCGCGATCACCCCCGAACCCGGGACCGACGACTACGCCCTCGAAGAGGGCTGCCTGTCGTTTCCCAACATCCGGGGCGACGTCTTCCGCCCCGACGCGATCACCGTCACGTTTCAGGACCAGCACGGCACGCCGCACGTCCTGAAATGCAACGACCTGCTGGCCCGGTGCATCCAGCACGAGTACGATCACCTGCAGGGCACGCTGTTCATCGACCGCATGGAGAAAAAGGTGCGGGCGGGCATCGACAAGGCGGTGAAGGAACTCGCCCAGCAAACCCGCGAGGCGGCCAAGGCCAAATGAGCTCGATCGCGACCCGCACCGGCGACGACGGCAGCACCGGCCTGCTTTACGGCCAGCGGGTGAGGAAGGATCACCCGCAGATCGAGGCCGTCGGTGTCTTTGACGAGCTGAATGTCGCCCTCGGCGCCATCAAGCCGCAGCTCGGGGCCGGCGACGCGGCGCTGGTCGAGCTGATCCGTTCCCTGCAGCAGAGCCTCGTGGCCCTCATGGGCGAGCTCGCCTGCGCCGAGGCCGACGCCGCGCGCTACGCCGCCTCGAAGTTTGCCAAGATCGGCGACGACGACACCGCCCGCCTCGATGCCGGCATCGCCGCGCTCGAGGCCAAGGGCCTGAAATTCGACGGCTGGGCCACGCCGGGGGCCAACGCGCGCGCCGCCGCGATCGAGCACGCCCGCGTCACCGCCCGCCGCGCCGAGCGCCGCCTGGTCGGCCTCCCCGCGCACGGCCGCAGCGTGCGGCCGGAGCTCCTGCGCTTCGTGAACCGCCTAGCCGACCTGCTGTGGCTGCTGGCCCGCGAAGCGGAGCACACCGCGCCCGGGGCGCGGTGACGCGCCCCGCGGCTCACTTCGACTTCATCACCCAGACGCCCTCCCACTTGCCCTCGGGCGGGTGGGACTTGAGGTACTCGCAGCGCTGGATGTAGGTCGCGCTCAGCTTGTCGCCGGGATGCAGCGCCAGGGTGTCGTTGAAGCCCGCGATGGCGCGGTCGAACTCGCCCTTGCGGTAATGCCCCAGCGCCGTGCGGAACTGGTTCACCACGTCGGGGAGGTTCGGGAAGGTCTCGTCGTTGTGGTAGTCGAGCACCTCGAAGACCGCCACGGGCTCGGTCTTGCCCTTGACCACGACCTTGTCGACCTCGCGGGTGCGATACGTGCCCTTGAGCTTCCGGAAGGTGAACTCGCTGATGAGGATCTGCGCGCTGTACTCCTTGCAGGCGCTCTCGAGGCGGGAGGCGAGGTTCACGCCGTCGCCGATGACGGTGTAGTCCATGCGCTTGGGCGAGCCGATGTTGCCTGAGACGATGGTGTCGGTGTTGAGCCCGATGCCCATCAGGATGGGCTTCTGGCCGCGCTGCTGGCGCTTGGTGTTGAGCGCGCGCAGCTCGTTGATCATGGCGATCGAGGCGCGCAGCGCGCGGTCGGCGTCGTCGCCGTGCGGGATCGGGATGCCGAACTCGGCCATGATCGCGTCACCGATGAACTTGTCCAGCATGCCACCCTCGGCGGTGATGCAGTTCACCATGATCGTGAAGTACTCGTTGAGCAGGGCGACGGTGCCCTGCGCGCCGAGCTCCTCGGTGAGCGTGGTAAAGGAGCGGATGTCGGAGAAGAGCACTGTGGCCTCGACGCTCTGGCCGCCGAGGGCCTCGCCGCCACCGGCGAGGAGGCGGTCCGCCAGGCCGGGATCCATGTAGCGCGCCATGGTGGACTTCATGCGCTTCTCGTTGCTGATGTTCTCGATCATCAGCAGGGAGCCGACGCGCTGGCCCTTGAGGCTGATGAGCGGCTGAAGGGTGAGGTTGACGCTCAGCTTCTCGCCGCGGGCCTCAAGCTCGGCGTCCATGAGGACATCGCCCTTCGCCCCCGCGCCCCCAAGGGTCTTGAAGCGCTCGGCGAGCCAGGCGTTGGCCCCGGTGAAGAACTCGGCCACGGGCTTGCCGAGGACGTCGGCCTCGCGGGCCTTGAGGATGCGGTAGCCGGCGGCGTTGCAGGTGTGGATGCGGCCCTCGTCGTTGAGGGTGATGACGCCGTTCGACATGCTCTCCAGCATCGACTGGTTGTAGTTCTTCATGTTCTGCACGTCGTCGAAGAGCTTGGCGTTCTCGAGGGCGATGGAGACCTGGGCGGTGAAGGCCTTGAGCCGGGCCTCGTCCTCGGCGGTGAACGGGCCGCCGCGCTTGTTGAGCGCCTGCGTGACGCCGATGACCTTGCCGTTCTTGTTCACGACCGGCACGCAGAGGATGGAGCGCGTGAAATAGCCGGTCTTCTTGTCAAAGGCGGGGTTGAAGCGCAGGTCGGCGTAGGCGTGCGGGATGTTGATGGTCTTGCCCGACTGGAAGACGGCGCCCGCGATGCCCGCGGTGTTGGGCAGCCTGATCTGCACGGCGTTGAGCCCCTCGCCCACCTCGGACCAGAGCTCGTGGGTCTTCTCGTTGTTGAGGAAGAGCGTGGAGCGGTCAGCCTTGAGCATGCGCGTCGCCTCGCTCATGACGCGGCGCAGCAGGACGGAGAGCTCGAGGGAGCTGGTGATGTCCGACACGAGGTCGAGGAACTCCATCTCCTGCTGCCGCGTGCGCTTCATGCGCTCGATGTACCGCGTGTTCTGGAGCGCGGCCGCGGCCTGCAGGGCCATGGCCTCGAGCAGCTCGCGGTCGCTGTCGGTGAAGCGGCCGGAGCGCTTGTTGAGCGTCTGGACGACGCCGATGACCTCGCCCTTGGCGGTGCGGATCGGCACGCAGAGGATGGAGCGCGTCTTGAAGCCGGTCTTCTCGTCCACGTCGCGGTTGAACCGCGCATCCGCGTAGGCGTCGTCGACGATCAGGCCCTCGCCACTCTGGAAGACGGCGCCGGCAATGCCCGCGGTGTTGAGGAGGCGGATCTCGCGGTTGAAGGTGCCCTGGGCGACGCGGGAATAGAGCTCGCCGGTGGCGGGGTCGTTGAGGAAGAGGGAGCCGCGCTCGGCGTCGGTCTCGTTGGCGGTGACCTCGACCAGGGTGGCGAGCAGCTCGTCGAGGTTGTCGATGGCGGCGACGCGCTGGGTGAGCTTGATGAGCATCTCGCTGCGGCGTAGGCGCGCGCGCAGCTCGACGAGGGTTTCGCGCCCGCTGCGGGAACCGGCGGCGCGGCGAACAGGGGATTCAGCGTCCATGTTTGGATTCTAGCGCGACGCGGAGGGCCGCGATGGTTTCGTGCAATTGGCGGGCCTCGTCGGCGTGCGCGCGGCGCTCGGCCGCCAGGGCGTCCTGGTGGGCGGCCATCTCGCGCTCGAGCTGGTCGCGGAGGGCCTGGATCGTGGCGTGGAGTTGCCGGGCCTCGTCGGTCCCGGCGGCGACCGCGGCCTGGACGGCGGCGTCCTTGGCCGCCTGCAGGGCCTGGAGCTCGTCGCGCAGGGCGGACACGGCCGCGCGGAGGAGGCGGACCTCGTCGGCCGAGGCCGCGACCGCCGCCTGCACCGCCGCCTGCCGGCCGGCATCGGTCTCCTCGAGGCTCGTCCGCAGGGCGACGATGGTCTCGGTCAGCTGCCGGTTCTGCCGCTGCGACTCCAACAGCTCCGCCGCGTGGTCGGGCGGGAGGACGGTGGGGAGGGCCGGCGACGGGGAATCCACAAGGGCATTTTTCGCCGGTTGGGCGAGACCGGCAAGCTGAGAATCCGCGGCGGCGCCGGACGCCGCCGGCGCGTCAGAGCAGGTCCGCCGCCAGCTCGGCGAGGCGCGAGCGCTCGCCCTTCACCAGCTTCACGTGCGCGGCGATGGCCTGGCCCTTCATGCGGTTGTGGCAGTAGACGAGGCCGTTGCTGCGCGAGTCGACGTAGGGGTTGTCGATCTGGGCGGGGTCGCCGATGAGGACGATCTTGGAGCCCTCGGAGATGCGGGTGATGACGGTCTTGGCCTCGTGCGGCGTGAGCTGCTGCGCCTCGTCGAGGATGAAGAAACGGCGGGCGATCGAGCGGCCGCGGATGAAGGCCAGGGCCTCGATCTCGACGAGGCCGCTCTTGAGCAGGCGCTCGTACGGCTTGACCGGCGTGCCGGAGCCGTTGTGGCCGTTGTGGTGGCTCGCGTGGCTCGGCTGGGGCGTGAGCATCGCGGCGTACATCTGCTCGTCGCGCTTCTTCTGCTTCTTCTTGGAGACCTTCTTGGCGGCGAACTGCGGCTCCTTCGGCGGCTTCGACGGGATGAGGACCTCGAGCGCGTCGTAGTACGGCTGCAGCCAGGGCTTCATCTTCTCCTCGAGCGTGCCGGGGAGGAAGCCGATGTCCTTGCCGAGCGCCATCACGGGGCGGGAAATGGAGACGCCGTCGTAGCGCGACTGGTCGTCGTGCGTCTGGTGCAGCGCGCAGCCGATCGAGAGCAGGGTCTTGCCCGTGCCCGCCTTGCCGTAGCAGGTCAGCATGCTGATGCTGTCGTCGAGCAGCGCATCCATGAAGAACTGCTGCTCGAGGTTGCGGGCGCGGATCGGGAGGCCGCCGGGGGCCTTGACGAAATCGGGGATCTTCAGCCGGCGCACGAGGCCCTCGCCGTAGTAGCGGGCGGGCATCGTCTTGCCCTCGTCGGAGCGGAGCAGGACGTATTCGTTGGTGTAGAGCCGCTTCGCGGCCGAAGCCGGCAGCTCGTAGGCGCCCTCGGAGCAGAAGCGCTGCAGCTCGTAGATATTGAGCGCGACCTCGCTGTAGCTGGCCTCCTCGTCGGCCTGGGGGACCTTGTCGTTGAGGTAGTCCTCGGACTCGAGGCCGACGGCGCGGGCCTTGAGCTGCACGTTGACGTCCTTCGTGACGAGGATGGTCGGCGGCGGGAACTGCTCCTGGACGAAGAGCGCGGCGGCGATGATGCGGTTGTCCTTCTTGGTGAGGTCGGGGAGGATCGCGCGGAGCCGCGTCATGGCCGGCGAGTGCCGGGCCGGGTCGATCAGGTACGGGTTGATGATGATCGAGAGCGTGCCGCCGTTGGGCAGCTCGACGCCCTCATGCATCGCCCGCGAGTCGGGCAAAAGCTCCTGGAGGATGCGGTGCACCCGGCGGGCGTTGCGGCCGCGCTCGGTGGATTGCTCGCCCTTGATGGCGTCGAGCTCCTCGAGCACCTCCACGGGGATGGCGAGGTTGTTTTCCTCGAATTTGTAGATGGATTGCGGGTCGTGGAGCAGGACGTTCGTGTCGAGCACGAAGGTCTTAACCTTGGCCGAGATCCGTATCCGCGAATTTGGGGCTGTCGCCCCGCGCAGGTGTTCCATCGGTGGATATCTTGTGAATAACCATGCACGAACCGTGCCGAATGTAAATAATGGAGTTAAGAAAACCTGCTAATGTTGCCCGGCTGTCACAACCGTATCGGGCGTTGGTTCGCTGACTTAACCCAACCCGCCTGATCGGGCGCCCGAGGGGAAGGACAAGAAACGCGGCCTCGCGGCCCGCTGGAAAATGAAGCGGGCCGCCTACCCCTAGACGGCCCGCTTTTGCTTACTTACCCCAATTCCTCCGCTAGGCGGAGGAAGACTGTTGCAAGCCAATGGACGCCGGCCGGCGGAAAAGGTTTCAAAAAAACTCCGGGTTCGCCGGACTTTGCGGCCGCCGCTTCGGCCGGGGCTCGGTCCAGAGCCGGATCAGGTGCTCCGCGAGGTTGCGCATGCTGGTGCGACGCAAGCCTTCGCGCTGGGACGCACCGCGGAAGGGCTCCGTGACGGCGCTGCGTTCGACCACGTAGGCCCACAGGTCGGACTGCAGGCGGTCGGCCGCGAGGTGGTGGTCCGGGCTCCCCTGCACCGCCGCGCGAACTTTTCCCTGCCAGAACTGTCTCTCCTCGGGATGTCCCTGCAGGTAGTCGAAGACCATTTGCTCGCAACGGTTGAGGCTCACGCGCCCACCCTGCCCGGCCAGCCGCCATGCTCAAATGGAAAACGCCGGCCCAGCGCAGCGTTGCATTTCCCGGTCCCATCCTGTTAACTCGTCGTCAGTCAAGCGCTTCAACCCCATCCCTCCGCCATGTGGCAAAAAATCAAAGACCAGCTCCCCACCGTGATCCTCACGGTCATCATCGTCGTTGCCTCCGCCTTCTGGATCCACCAACAGACCGTCGCCCAGATGGCCGCCAAACAGCAGGCTGAGCTGGCGCCCCTCCGCGAGCAGAACGACGCCCTCAAGGCCGCCTCCGAGGACAACCGCCGCCAGATCGAGGCCCTCGACAAGCTGCTCAAGGACGCGATCTCCAAGCGCGCGGCCGACGTGTTCATGACCGACGAGGAGGTCGCCAAGCTCAACGCCGAGAAGATCAACCAGCTCGCCGAGGCCGTCGCCCAGAAGATGCAGCCCTACAACCCGCTGCCGAAGACGCCCGAGGAAGCCGAGCAGATGCAGAACGAGCAGGTCGACAAGGTCTCCAGCCGCATGGCCGAGAAGATCCAGCCGATCCTCGCCGAGATGTCGAAGGACCAGAACCTCACCCGCGAGTCCATCGCCGCCTACAGCCAGCGCATTTCCGACCAGATCGGCACCGTGCTCACCTCCGAGCTCGCGAAGAACCAGCAGCTGAACAATAACCTGCAGTCCACGCAGGCCCTCGCCCAGGAGTCGCTGGCCCTCTCGCACGAGATCACGGCCCTCTACATCAGCTCGCTGAAGGACCAGGGCCTCCTCACCCGCCTGCTCACGCTGCCGGCGAACGTCGTGAAGGACGTCGCCAACTTCAACATCGTCGAGAAGCGCGACAAGGAGAAGATCGCCCAGGACCTCGTGAACAAGATGGCCGACATCGAGAAGCGCCTCGGCGAGGTCCAGGCCCAGCAGCCCGCCCGCTGACCAAGCCTACCGCTCGCAAAAAAAGCCGCACCTCACCGGTGCGGCTTTTTTGCGCCCTCAATCGATCAGGTAGAACGGATTCGGCAGCTTGAAATCCCGCTCGGCGAAGCTGCCGAGGTCGCTGTGCTGGTCGCCAAGGTTGGCCAGGATGACGTAGCCTTCCTCCACCAGCTGCCGGCGGATCCCGCCCTTGTAGGCGCGCGTGGTGCCCTTGTAGTCGGCCGGCTTGTAGAAGATGCGCGTCCAGGACTCGTACCCGACATCGCGCAGGTTGCGCTCCGTGCCGGCGCGGTCCGATTCCTTGCGCCCCGTGATGAAGAAGACGTCCATCTTCATGCGCACCGCCGTGTCGTACACGGTCTGCACCGGGATGATGGCGTGGGCCCGGCCCTCGGCCACCCAGTCGTCCCAGATCTTCGGCACGTAGCCGAAGTCATTGTCGAGGATGTGCGGGTAGTTCGTGAGCGTCGTCTCGTCGATGTCGAAGACCACGGCGAGCTTCCTGCCCTCGGCCGCGAGCTTCGCGCCGCGCTTGATGAGATGCTTGTTGGCCTCGAGCGCCACCCGCGCGATCTCGTGGGCATATTCGCCGGAGTTCACATAGGCGACGACCTGGCGCTTGCGCAGGGTCAGGTTGACGGGCTCGGCCGAGGCCGGCGCCGCCGGGGTCGGGGCCAGCGTCGAGGAACACCCGGCCGCCACCGCGGCGAGGACGAGGACTAACACCAGCTTGGGGTAACGCATCGGCATGCGCGCATCCTGCGGACCGACGCCGAAAATTCAAACCGCATTGTGCGGAATCCGACCCGGCCATAAGGAGGCCAACTAATCGGCCGGTCGCGCAACCCCGGATTCACTTTCCCGCAACCCCGGTCAAAATCACGAGTCAGAGACCACAGCCCCTATCGACTCGAAAATCCCCCTGGTCGGTTTAACCCCCAACCCCAAAAACGCCATGCGTAAGGATATCGTACTCGGTGCCCTGGTGTCCGCTCTCATCCTTGGGAGCGTTTTCGCGAGTTCGTTCTTCTACCCGGATCGCGTCCCGCCGGCCCCGGATGATCCACCGGCGCCGCTGCCGCCCCATGTCGTGATCGTGCTGGACGAGGAGAAGCCGCCGCCGAGCGAGGAGGACGGCGAGCAGGAAAAGCGCCCCGACATCGACGCGCCGCCACCCCCGCGCGCGCCCGAGCTGCCGGGGAACGTCGATCCCGACATCCCCACGCAGCCGCTGCAGCCGGTTGAGATCACCGAGCAGATCGGCCCGCCAACGGTCGCCATCCCCTCCGGTCCCGCCGGCCCCGGCCCACGTCACGGCCCGGAGATCATCGACAACACGCTCCTGGACCGGAAGCCGACGCCGCGGGCGCAGATCCCGCCGCAGTACCCGTTCGAGCTGCGCAGCGCCGGCGTCGAGGGCGAGGTCGTCGTCGAGTTCATCGTCGACACGAACGGCCAGGTGCGCAACCCGACCGTCGTGCGCTCGACCCAGCGGGAGTTCGAGGCCGCCGCGCTTCAGGCCATCGCCAAGTGGACCTTCCGGCCCGGCCGCAAGGGCGGGCGCATCGTGAACGCCGGCCGCGTGCAGCAGCTGTTCACGTTCCGGATCAACGATTGACGCGGCGCGATCACTCCGGCGCCAGGCCGCCCGCGAGGGCGGCCTGGTACGCCTGATGCAGCTGGAAGGTCTGCCAGGCCCCCAGCTTCTGCCCCAACTGCGCGCTGAGGTAGAGCAGCGCCGCGACCGCCGCCATCGCCCCGCACACCCAGAGACCCCAGGGCGCGGCCTTCACGAAAAGCTGCGCGCAGCCGAGGATGCCGCTGAACATGCCGATCATGCCCGTGATCAGGTAGCCGTACAGGAACACCGACCACACCTCGATCTCGGGCCCGTAGATCCCCTCGATCCGCGTCGTCCCCGCCGGCGCCGGCTCGAAGCTCAGGATCAGGCGCGGCGACCAGTAGCGCCGCTGCGCCTCCGCGATGTGCAGGCCGATCATGCCCGGGAACACCTTCACCTCGAGCGCGTCCGCCTGCGTCGCCAGCGCGTCGAGGATGCGCCGGCGCGCCACGTCGGGCGCGAGCGCCACGGTCTGCTGAAAACGCGGGCGCACGCAGAAACTGGTGGTCGGGCCGGACACAGGGATGGTGGGGTTGGGGTCGATCGCCGGCGAGGGCGCCCGGCGGATCGCGGCAACGGATAGTTGCCGCGCCGCCGTCGTCAACCGCCAAGATTCCCGCCGCCGCCGGCTCGACGCCGCACCCGGCCGCCGCCATAAATCCGCCGACCGATGAAGCCGAAGCTCAAGATCCTCGTCCTGTTCGACGCCGTGCGACCCACGTCGCTCGACCAGGACCTCAGCGCCGAGCTGCAGACGCCCGACTGGAAGACCGAGGCCGCGGTGCTCGCCGCGCTGCGCGAGCTCGGCCACCCGCACGCGACCCTCGCCCTCTTCGATGACATGGATCTGCTGCGCCGGAAACTGCAGGTGTTCCAACCGGACGTCATCTTCAACCTCGCCGACCAGTTCCGGAACGACCGCGCCCTCGACCAGCACATCGCCGCCTACCTCGCGATGCACGCCCTGCCCTTCACCGGTTGCGGCCCCACCGCCCTCGCCCTCTGCAAAAACAAGGCGATCGCCAAGCGCCTCGTCGCCAGCCACGGCGTCCGCACCGCGCGTTTCGTCACGGTCCCGCGTGCGCAGCGCCGCCTCGCTCCGCCGCCGCTCGCGTTCCCCCTCATCGTGAAACCGCTCCGCGAGGAGGCGTCGTACGGCATCTCCGGGGCGGCCTTCGTCAAGACGGCGGCCCAGTACCGGGCCCGCGTGCGTTACCTGCAGGAGCGCACCGGCGACGACATCCTCGTTGAGGAATACATCGACGGCCGCGAGCTCTACGTGAGCCTGATCGGGCGCCGCCACCCGCAGGTCTGCCCGATCCGCGAACTCGTGTTCGGCAACCTGCCGCCCGGCGCACCGCGGATCGCCACCTACCAGGCCAAGTGGGACCTCGCCTACCGCCGGCGCCGGGGCGTCGCGAGCGGTTTCGTGACCGACCTCGCTCCCGCCGTGGTCCGCCGCATCGAGGCGGCATCCCGCACCATCCACCGGGCGCTGGAAATCGACGGCTACGCCCGCCTCGACCTGCGCCTGACGCCCGACCACGAGGTCACCTTCATCGAGGCCAACCCGAATCCCATGCTCTCGCCCGACGAGGACTTCGCGCAATCGGCCATGGCGACCGGCCTCACGTACCCGCAGCTGATCGACCGCCTCGCGCGCCTCGGCCTGGGGGCGACGCGGTCGTGAGCCCGGCACCAGTCCGACCCGCGCTCAGCCCAGCGCCAGGTCGTTGCGCTTCACTTCCTTCACCGCCCACTTGGTGACCGTGAGGCCCTTGGCGGTGCGCGTGCTGACGGGGACAGGCGTGAGGTCGAAGTCGATCTCGCGCACGCGGGCGCCGCTGCGGCCGTCGAGGCTCACGTGGACGGACTTGGGCATGTCCTTCTCCTTCGCGCTGACCTCGAGGTAGACGATCTTGGAGTTCTCTGACTTCACCAGCGGGTATAGCTTGTCGCGCGAGAGGCCACCGATCTGGAACTTCTTCGCGAACGCCTTCCCGGTCGCCCCGTCCTGGTAGATCATCGTGTAGAAGTTCTGGTCGCCGTCCTTCGGCCAGATCGCGACGTGCAGGATTTCGCGACCCATGAAGGTCTTGTCGGCCACCTTCGACACCTTGAGCGAGCCGTCCTTCATGATGGTGAGGACGCTGTCGAGGATGGTGCACTCGGTGACGAACTCGTGCTGGCGCCAGTTGAGACCGATGAATCCGTCCTCGCGGTTGACGTAGAGGCGCTGGTTGGCCGAGACGACCGCTGAGGCGTCGATCTGCTCGATCTCGTCGTAGCTGGTCTTCCGCTTGATGCCCTTGCCGTACTTCTCGGCCAGCATCTCGAACCACGCGACGGCGTAGGCCGTGAGGTTCTTGAGGTTGGCCTTGGTCTCCTTGATGCCCTCCTCGATCTTCTTCATGGCCTCGTCGGCCTGGAAGCGGTTGTAGGCCGAGATGCGCTTGATGCGGATCTCGGTCAGGCGGACGATATCCTCGTCGGTCACCTCCCGGCGGAGCTGCTTGAGGAACGGCTTCAGGCCCGCGCGGATCTCCTGCAGGACGCTCTCCCAGGTCTTCGACTTCTCGATGTTCCGGTAGATGCGCTCCTCGATGAAGATGCGCTCGAGCGAATCCCAGTGCCACTGCTGCTCCAGCTCGCCGAGCTTGATCTCGAGCTCGCGCTTGAGCAGCGCCTTGGTCGCCTCGGCGCTGGCCTTGAGGATGTCGCGCACCCCCATGAACTGCGGCTTGTCCTCGCCCGTCTTCTCGTCGCGCACGATCACGCAGGCGGCCGGCGAGAGCTGGATCTGGCAGCTGGTGAAGACGTAGAGCTGCTGGATGACCTTCTCGGGTTCGCTGCCCTGCGGAAGGTGGATCAGGATCTCGACCTTGTCGGCCGTGTTGTCGTCGACGTGCCGGACCTTGATCTTGCCCTTGGCGTTGGCGGCGAGGATCGACTCGATGAGCGACTCGGTGGTGACGCCGTAGGGCAGCTCGGTCACGGCGAGCAGGTACTTGGAGCGCTCCTCGATCTTGGCGCGGACCTTCACCTTGCCGCCGCGCTCGCCGTCGTTGTACTCGGAGAAGTCCGCCGTGCCGCCCGTCGGGAAGTCCGGGAGAATGCGGAAGGTCTTCCCTTGCAGGTGATTCACCGCGGCGCGGCAGAGGTCGTTGAAATTGTGCGGCAGGATCTTGGTGGAGAGGCCGACCGCAATGCCGTCGGCGCCCTCGAGCAGGACGATTGGGAACTTGGCCGGCAGCGTGACCGGCTCCTTCGTCCGGCCGTCGTAGCTCATCTGCCAGGTGGTGGTCCTCGGGTTGAAGAGCACCTCGCGGGCAAAGGGCGTCAGGCGGGCCTCGATGTAGCGGGGTGCGGCCGCCTCGTCGCCGGTGAGCAGGTTACCGTAGTTGCCCTGCGGCTCGATGAGCCAGCCGCGCTGGCCGATGCTCACGAGGGCGGCGCCGATGGAGGCGTCGCCGTGCGGGTGGAGCTTCATCGTGGCGCCGACGGCGTTGGCCACCTTGTGGAAGCGGCCGTCGTCCATCTCCCACAGCGTGTGGAGAACACGGCGCTGCACGGGCTTCAGGCCGTCGTCCATGTGCGGGACGGCGCGGTCGAGGATGACGTAGGAGGCGTAGTCGAGGAACCAGTTGCGGTAGTGCTGGGCCAGCGGGGCCTGCTCGTCCTGGACCTTTTCGCCCTTCTTGCGCCGAGGCGCGGATTCGGCGGTTGAAGCCGGATTTACGATTTCAGAATTACGATTTACGACCGGGGTAGAAGGGGCGACGCCGCCATCCGCGGCGGCCGGCGTGGGGTCGAGCGGGAGCTCGGGTTGGTCGTTGTCCTTGGTTTTGTTCTTCTTGGCCATTAACGTCCTTTGCGTCTTCGCGTCTTTGCGCTGCACCGGGCTCACGCCTCGACCAGGTCCTTCTCGACACGGAGGTTGTCGATGATGAAGTCCTGCCGCTCCGGGGTGTTCTTGCCCATGAAGAACGCGAGGAGTTCGTCGGAGCTGGCGAGGTGGTGCAGGTTCACGGGCTCGAGGCGGATGTTCTCGCCGATGAAGTCCTTGAACTCGCCGGCGGAGATTTCGCCGAGGCCCTTGAATCGCGTGATCTCGTGGCTGGCGCCGAGCTTGGTCATCGCCGCCTGCTTCTCCGCCTCGGAGTAGCAGTAGAGGGTCTCCTTCTTGTTGCGCACGCGGAAGAGCGGCGTCTCGAGGATGAAGAGGTGCCCGTTGCGGATGAGGTCCGGGAAAAACTGCAGGAAAAACGAGATCAGCAGCAGGCGGATGTGCATGCCGTCGACGTCGGCGTCGGTGGCGATCACGACCCGGTTGTACCGCAGGCCATCCATGCCCTCCTCGATGTTGAGGGCCGACTGCAGGAGGTGGAACTCCTCGTTCTCGTAGATGACCTTCTTGGTGAGGCCGTAGGTGTTCAGCGGTTTGCCCTTGAGGGCGAAGACGGCCTGCGTCTGCACGTCGCGCGTGGCGGTGAGGGAACCGGCGGCCGAGTCGCCCTCGACGATGAAGAGCGTGCTCTCCTCGGCGCGCTCGTTGCGGTCGCCGAGGTGCAGGCGGCAGTCGCGGAGCTTGCGGTTGTGGAGGGAGGCCTTTTTGGCGCGTTCGCGCGCGATGTTGCGGATGCCGGCGAGCTCCTTCCGCTCGTGCTCGTTCTCCTCGATCTTGCGCTTGATGGTCTCGGCGGCCTCGCGGTTCTTGTGCAGCCAGGTGTCGAGGGACTGCTGGAGGAACTTGCCGACGAACTCACGGATCGACGGCCCCTTGGGGCCGATGTCGGTGGAGCCGAGCTTGGTCTTGGTCTGCGACTCGAACACCGGCTCCTGCACGCGCACGGCGACGGCGGCGTCGATGGACTGCCGGATGTCGGCCGCCTCGTAGTCCTTCTTGAAGTGGTTGCGCACGGTCTCGACCAGCGCCTCGCGGAACGCCGCCAGGTGCGTGCCGCCCATGGTGGTGTGCTGGCCGTTGACGAACGACCAGTACTCCTCGCCGTAGTGGTTGCCGTGGGTGAACGCGACCTCGATGTCCTCGCCCTCGAGGTGGATGATCGGATAGAGCGGCTCGCCCGAGATTTCCTTGGTGAGCAGGTCCTTGAGCCCGTTCTCGGAGCGGAAGGGCTTGCCGTTGAGCGTGAGGGTGAGGCCGCGGTTGAGGAAGGCGTAGTTCCACAGCATGTCCTCGATGAACTCGGTGCGGAACTTGAAATCCTTGCCGAAAAGCGCCTCGTCCGGCGTGAACTCGATCAGGGTGCCGTTGCGGTCGGTGGTCTTGGTGACCCGTGACTGGGACTTCAGCTTGCCGCGCTCGAAGTCGACCACCTTGGTCTCGCCCTCGCGGATGGCCTGGGCGCGGTAGTTGAAGGAGAGGGCGTTGACCGCCTTCTGGCCGACGCCGTTGAGGCCGACGGCCTTCTGGAAGGTCTCGGAGTCGTATTTGGCACCCGTGTTGATGATCGACACGCAGTCCACGAGCTTGCCGAGCGGGATGCCGCGACCGTAGTCGCGCACGCGCACGGTGCGGTCGGTGAGCTCAACCTCGATCTTGCGGCCGGCCCCCATCGTGAACTCGTCGATGGAGTTGTCGATGGTCTCCTTGAGCAGCACGTAGATGCCGTCCTCGGCGTGGCTGCCGTTGCCCAGCCGCCCGATATACATGCCGGGGCGGAGGCGGATGTGCTCGAGCGAGCTGAGGGTCTTGATGCTGGCTTCGGTGTAGGCTTGGGCCATTGCGGAAAAGCGATTGGGTTGGCGCAGAGCGTCTGGCCGCCACGGCGGGTGACAAGCGAAATTCCGACGTGGGCGCAGCGGAAATTTTAACCGCGCTTGCCGACCCGCGGCCCCGGCTTACGCTCAAGCCAGCCCCCACCCACCCATGAACAAGAAACTCACCCTCACCCTCGGCATCGTGGCCGGCATCGCGCTCGTGGTTTACCTCGGCCTGACGTTCTTCCTCGGCTCGGTCGTCAAGGCCGGCGTCAACACCTTTGGCCCCAAGCTCACGCAGACTAAGGTTGCGCTGGCGGGGGCGAACATCTCGCCGCTGACCGGCTCGGGATCGCTGAGCGGACTGGCCGTGGCCAACCCCAAGGGCTGGAGCGACGCGGATGCGTTCTACCTCGGCAAGATCCACGTGGACGTCGAGCCGTTCTCCGTGCTGGGCGACCACATCGTCATCAACGAGATCATCATCGACCAGCCGGAGTTCCTGTACGAGACGAAGCTCGTCTCCAGCAACATCAAGGACCTGCTGAAGAACATCGAGGAGTTCACCGGCAAGGGCGGCGAGGAGCCCAAGACGGAATCGGGCCAGCCCATCAAGTTCGTCGTGAAGAAATTCCGCCTAACCAACGGCACGGCCCGCCTGGGCCTCGGCGCCGGCGCCATCCCCCTGCCGCTGCCGCCCATTTCGCTCGACGACATCGGCGTCAAAGAAGGCGGCATCACGCCGGACCAGCTGGCCGACGTCATCATGCGCAGCGTGCTGTCCGACATCGTCTCGGCCACGACCCAGGCTGTCGGCAAAGTCGGCTCCACCACCGGCGCCGCCGCCGCCGAAGCGGCCAAGGATGCCGCCAAGAAGACCGGCGAGGGCATCAAGAAACTCTTCGGCAAGTGATTACCCGACCATGAAAGTCACCTACTACCTAGAGATCTTTTCCTCCTGGTGCTACTACACCGAACCCGTCTGGTCCGAACTCAAGCGGCGCTATGCCGGACGGGCGGAATTCGAATGGCAGATCGCCCTGATGGGCCCGCAGGATTACCCGGCCTCCCGCGCCCAGTGTGACTGGTTCTACCGCCGCAGCGGCGGCACGGTCATGCACACGCCGTACATGCTCAACTCGGGCTGGTTCGAGGCGGAACGCCGCGGGCACTACCAGGCCGCCGGCTACGTGGCCGAGGCCGGACGCCAGCTCGGGGTCACGGATGACCGCATCCGCCTCGCCCTCGCCGAGGCCGCCCTGCGGGAAGGCCAACGGATCGGCGATCTCGGCACCGCCGTCACGGTGGCCGCCCAGGCCGGGAACCTCGACCCGAAAAAGCTGCGCCGCGCGGCCGCATCCGCGGCCGTCCGCGCCCGCGTCGCGGCCAGCACCGCCGCCTTCCTCGCCCACCAGGTCAACCAGCGCCCGGCCTTCGTCCTGACCGATGTGATCGGCGACAAGGCCGTGTTTTCCGGGCTCGTGCGCCTCGAGCCCCTGGCCGCCACGATCGAAGCCATGCTGCACGACACGGCCGCCTACGCAGCCCACGCCGCGCACCACGGCCGGCCACCCAGCCGCTGACCGCCGGCGATCGCCCCCGTTTCCCCGCCTTCCTTCCTCCCCATGAACCGTCCAGTCAATGTCGGCCTCATCGGTTGCGGCAACATCAGCGAAGCCTACTTCGCCGGCTGCAAGCGCTATGACATCCTCCAACTCTCCGCCTGCGCGGACCTCGACCCGACCCGCGCCCGGGCCAAGGCCGAGAAGCACGGCGTGCGCGCGCTCACCGTGGAGGAACTCCTGGCCGACCCGGCCATCGAGATCGTCATCAACCTCACGATTCCGCAGGCCCACGCCCCGCTGAACGAGCGCATCCTCCGCGCCGGCAAGCACGCCTACACCGAGAAGCCATTCGCCCTCGACGTGGCCGAGAGCCGTCGCGTGCTGGCCATAGCGCGGCGGCGGAAGCTCCTGGTCGGCAGTGCGCCCGACACGTTCCTCGGCGGCGGCATCCAGACCGCGCGCCAGCTGCTGGATGACGGCGCGATCGGCCGCCCGCTGGCCGCCACCGCCTACATGCTCTGCCGCGGCCACGAGTCCTGGCATCCCGCGCCCGAGTTCTACTACCAGCACGGCGGCGGCCCAATGTTCGACATGGGCCCGTACTACGTCACCGCGCTTGTGAATCTGCTCGGCCCGGTGCGCCGCGTCAGCGCCATCACCAAGGCCTCCTTCGCGCACCGCCTCATCACCAGCCAGCCGCTCGCGGGCAAGAAGGTGAAGGTCGAGGTGCCCACCCACTACTCGGGCACGGCCGAGTTCGCCAACGGCGCGGTCGCCACGCTCATCATGAGCTTCGACACGTACCCGATCCCGAACCAGCCCTGCATCGTCATCTACGGCAGCGAGGGCACCATGATCGTGCCCGACCCCAACACGTTCGCCGGCCCCGTGCGGGTGCGCCGCGCCGCGGACGCCGAGTTCGCGGAGATGCCGCTCACCCATTCCGACCAGCGCCTCCGCGGCACCGGCGTGGCCGACCTTGCCTACACGCTCCGGCGGCGCCGCCGCCGGCACCGCTGCAGCGGCGAGCTGGCCCACCACGTGATCGAGATCATGGCCGCCTTCGAGCGCTCATCCCGCCTCGGTCGCCACGTGCGCCTCACGTCCACCGCCGCCCGCCCTGCCGCGTTGCCGCCGAGCCTGCCGCTCAACGTGCTCGACGCCTGAAATCGTCGCGCACCTTGCGGGCCGCCGCTCCGTGCGCACGTTGTCGCCATGTCCACACCCGTCACCGTCGTCCACAATCCCGCCGCCAGCCGCTATGAAGCCACGGTGGACGGGCATCTCGCGGTTGCCGAATACACGCTCGACGGCACCCGCCAGACGTTCACCCACACGTTTGTCCCCGGCGAACTGCGCGGCCGCGGGATCGCCGAGCTCCTGGTCCGCGCCGCCCTCGAGGATGCGCGCACCGCCGGCCGGCGGATCGTCCCGCAATGCTCCTACGTGGCGCGCTTCGTCGCGCGCCACGCCGAGTACCAGGCCCTCGTCGCGGGTTGAGCCCGGCGCGCCTAGTGCGCGCCGCGGTAGTCTTTCTCGCCGGCCCGCACCGCGATGGGCATCTCATTCTCCTTCGGCGGCAGCGGGCAGGTGGCAAACGGGGTGAACGCGCACGGCGGGTTGATCGCGCGATTGAAATCCAGCACCACCCGCCCATCCCGCGGCGGTTCCGCGTAGAGAAAACGCGCCGCCCCGTAGGTCTCCTCGCCGCTGGTCAGGTCGGAGATGACAAAAAAGAGCGGGTCGTCCGGCGACTCCTGCAACGGCAGCAGGCCGATCGTATGCCCATCACGCGTGAAGACCGCCCGCCCGAGCACGAGCGCCTTCGACTCCTGGCCGAGGATGTTCTTGATCGGGACCTCGCGCGGCTGCGCGTAGGGCTCCCACGTCGCCTCGATGCGCCACGTCGGATCGGTCGGAAAATACTCGATGCCCGCGAATTCCCGCCGGCGCTTCGACTCGGTGTCGCGCACGCGCAACGCCAGGCGGCCGCCGCGCTCGATCACAAAGAAGCTGACGGTCCCGCAGGTCGCGGACACCGCCCGGCCGGTCCGGCCGTCGCCGAGCTCCGCGGACAGGACCGGGGCGCCGTTGACCCTGACCTCGACGCCGGGCGTGACTTGCAGGCGTGCCCGGCCCGCCGCGTCGACCGCCACGTTGCCCAGGCGCGCCGGGCCGGCGGCGAGCACGACCTGGTTGTCGGGCGCGCTGCCCACGGCGTTGTCGCCGGTCGCCAGGAAATGCAGGCCGATGAGCGAAAGCCAACCGTCGGGGGCCGTGAGACGCTGGACCCGGGCGGCCCGCTCGGCGTTCAGTTCGTCCTCATAGGTCCCGGCCCGCAGTCCCGCGACGGCGGCGCAAACGAGGACGAGGCGGCAAAGGAGTCGTTTCGGCATGGCCGCAGCCTGGCATGCAGCCGGCCGGGCACGAGGCGAAACTCGGGGCGGCGGCAGCCGCTCAGAGCTTCATGCGCTTGTACGTGTCGCCGAACAGCACGAGCGTGTCGGCGTCCTTGATCTCGATCATCGAGCGGGCGCTCGTGATGAGGACCTCCTGCCCGTTGACCAGCGCGGCGCGCGCGGTGAGCAGGGTCTCGTCGGGCTTCGGCCCGTACTTGACGACGCGGATGTTGCCGGAGCGCACGATGGTCATCCAGCGGTCGCCCGGGCGCGAACCGGTCTCGAACTCGCCGGCGATCGTCGCGAGCAGGCGCTCGGTGGCGGCGGCGGAAAGCATCTCGTGCGGGGGCAGCAGGTCCGGCGGCGGCCGCATGAGCATCCAGCCGGAGACCGCGTTGATGCCGCCGAAGAGCACGACGAGCACGGCCACCTTGACCCACCGCGGGATCCGACCGAGCAGGCCGGCCGAGCCCTTGCCCGCCGGGGCATGGGCGACCCGGCGGGCGGCGGGCGGCTTCTCCTCGACCGGCTTGCCGCCGACCGTCTCGATGATCGCGTCGACCGTCATCTCGCGCGTGCCGGATTTCAGGCTCCAGCTGTGCAGGCGCAGGCGGCCGTTGGCGGACTTGACCATGAAGACGCCGTGCGGGCTGGTGATGCGAATCTCCGGGGCCGCGGGATCGGACGGCGACTGCTGGGCGATCGCCTTTTCCATGGCGTGCAGGATCTCGCGCAGCCGCGCGGCATCCACCGCCGCCAACTCGCTGTCCGCATGACGCACCCCGAGCTCCCGGCCGTCGGGAGTCAGGTGGCGGAAATTGAGCTTGAAGGTCGCGGGCGTCATCAACGTTCGATGATGAAAAGACCGTCGCCATTGGCGCCGGTGCGGAAACTGCCGGTGGAAAGGTTGCCGTCATCGATCACGAGATCGATGTCGAGGAGCTGGTTGGCGTCGACCACGAGCGGAGCGTCGGCCGTGCCCGAGATCGCGATCGCGGCCTTGTAGCGCGTCCCCGCATGGAGCTGGTCCTGCTCCCAGTTGTAACGCCCGCCCATCGGGGTGACTCGCGCCCAGGCCGTGCTGTTCAGCTGGCCATCGAGCCCCGTCGGGACCTCGCCAGGATCGGTATCGGCGGGCCAGCTGCCATTCTCCTGCGCGTAGGCGTTGAACACCGCGGCAAAAGTCCGGAAGTCGCTGGCAATCGTCGTCGAGCGCGACCGCCGCTGGATCTTCTGGAAGGCGGGTATGCTCAGCATGGCGAGCAGGCTGATGATGACCATGACAACCATGATTTCGACCAGAGTGAACCCACGCGATCTGCCTGCGGCCGACTTGGCGTGGTTTTTGGGAGAAATATGCAAAGGGTTGGTCAAAATTCAGAATCCAGAATCAGCGCTTTTCTATTTCTGGCAAGCCCGAGGTGACGATCTGATCCATATTTTCCCCGAATAATCCGGAACCCAGTATCTCGTAAATCCGCGCATTCGCACGAACAAAAATACCCGCTCATTCAGGCCTAGTCATCCAGGCGGTGCCGCGAGCATTTTCGTCGCCACCACCGGCCCAATCGACGAGATCGAACCCCACCCACGCATGAAATTCTGCATTGTCACCGACATGGAGGGACTCGCCGGTGTTGACCATTGGGAGCAATGCTACGCGGTCGATGACGCCGCGCCCCCGTATGTCCACGGGCTTGCCCAGCTCGCCGCCGACACCAACGCGACCATCGCCGGCTGCTTCGACGCCGGCGCCACCGAGGTGTGCGTCTGGGACGGCCACGGGCGCAATCGCCAGCAGGCCTTCACGCGTGTCGGCCTCGACCCCCGCGCCCGGTCGGCCCGATTGGTGCCGGGCGCGCCGCTCCTGCTCGAGGGCCTCGACGCGACGGTCGCCGGCGTCTTCATGGTCGGCCAGCATGCGATGGCGGGAACGAGGCATGGCTTCCTCGACCACACGCAGTGCCCGCGGGAAATCTGCCGCTTCCAGATCGGCGGCACCGAGCACGGCGAGATGAGCCAGTTCGCCCTGTACGCCGGCGCCATGGGCGTGCCCCTGCTGCATGTCTCCGGCGACGAGGCCCTCTGCGCCGAGGCGCACCGCCTTTTCCCCTGGGTCGCGACGACACCCACGAAACGCGGCACGGGTTGGGCGACCTGCGACCTTTACCCGACCGACGCCGTGCGGGCACGGATCCGCGCCGATGTCGCCGCCGCCATCCGCGGCCGCGCCGCCGCCCGGCCCTGGCAGCCGCCGCTTCCGGCCGAAATTTCCGTGGAGTACGCCTGGAGCGAGTTGGCCGACCGGATTGCCGTCATTCCCGGCGTGCGCCGCCCGCATGCACGCGTCGTCGCGTGGACGCTGCGCGATCCCCGCTTCATCTACAACTGGCCGTCGCCTGCCTGGTCTCCCGCGGTGTAGCCAGCCCGCGTCCCGCCAACCGCAGCCGCCGCGTCCGACGGGCCGGTCACGGATGTTTTTTCCGTTTGTTCGCAACGGTTTGGCGAATTTTCGCGGACATTTCCCGAACCAATCGCCGATGCGCGGTCTATTGCGGCGAACCTCAACCCAGGAGACATCATCATGAAAACCACACCGCAACGTCTGACCTGTGTCACCCTGACCGCCCTGCTGCTGGCGCCGTTCGCCGTCGCCCAGTCGGTGCAAGCGGGCGGCGCCGTGCGCGGCGCCGCTTCGCGACCCGCGCTTCCGCCCGCCGCTTCGGTGCGCGCGGAGGCCGCCGCCAAGGTCGAGACGACGCCTGAAACCCAGCCCTGAACCCACGCGGCGCCCGGCCCCGCGCCGGGCGCCACCCTGCCCGACACCCTTTCACCATGATTTCCCTGCCCTCGATTCTCCGCACCACTTGGCGCGGCCTGCTCATGCTGCCGACCGCCGTCATCGCCCAGGAGCCCGCCACGGCATCCACGCCGCCGGCCCCGGTCGCCCCGCCACCGGCGGAGGTCACCCTGAGCACCGGGCTCGATTACAGCTGCGGTGACTACGGTTTCGCCGCCGACACGGAGGTCTTCGCCGTGCCGCTCACCGTCGCGTATGCCACGGGCCCATGGCGCTTCCAGGTCAGCCAGGCCTGGCTCAGCGTCGACGGCCCCGCCAGCGTCGTGCTGACCGGCGCCCAAGCCGGCGGCGCCGCCGGCCGGCCGGTGTCGAGCCGGGAGTCCGGCATCGGCGACCTCTGGCTCGGCGCCACCTACCGCAGCCTGCCCTTCGGCCCCGATCTCGAGGTCGCCTTCACGGGGCGCCTGAAGGTCGGCACCGCCAACGAGGACAAGGGCCTCGGCACCGGCGAGAACGATTACTACGCGCAGTTCGACTTCAGCCGCGCGTTTGGGGTCACGACGCCCTATCTCACCGTGGGCTACCGCTGGCTCGGGGCCAACGCGGTGTACCCGCTGCGCGACGGCGCGTATTTCAGCGCCGGCTTCGTGCGGCAATTGTCGGGACCGACCCAGGCCGGCCTCGCGGTCGACTGGCGCGCCCGCGTGGTCTCCGGCGGCGACCCGGCCTGCGAGCTCACCGCCTTCGCCACCCACCATCTCGACGAACGCTGGAGCCTGCAGGGCTACGCGCTGACCGGCCTGACCGACGCCAGCCCCGACTTCGGGCTGGGCGCCTCCGTCAATTATCGCTTTTGACCCCCGGCCGGCTCAGCGCCGGGCGCGCGCCGCCCGGTGCAGCCGGTCGATCAGCACGGCGACATAGGACGTGAACCCGTGGTTGCAGCTCGCGCTGTCATTGAGGTGCTCCCAGAGCGTCCCCGTGCGGCGGGCCATGGGCGCGAAACTCGCCATGAGCTCGCGCTGCGCCGCCGCCGGCTCGCCGTGCGCGATGAGCAGCTCGAGGCGCAGCAGCTTGCCGATGAAGGCATTCGCCGGGTGCAGGCCGCGGTATTCGCCGCGCACGAGGCGGCGCCACAGGGCGGGGTCGCGCTCCGGCGTGGTCAGCCCATAGGCAAACGCGTAGTACTGGCAGACCTCGCTCGCGTCCGCCTGCACGACCAGCCGACCCCGCCGGTCGCGCACGGCGTGGTCGACGAACCGGCCGTCGCGCCAGGCCAGGTCGCGGATGGCCGCCTCGACCCGGCCCGCCCGCGTCGCCAGCCCCGGCTCCCCCAGCAGCCGCGCCGCCGCGCGCAGCGTCGCGGCGTAGAGCATGTTGGACGGGAAGTTCACGTCCTGGACGAAGGCGTTGGCCTTCGACCACTCGACGAACACCCAGCTCTCGAGCCGCTCGAGCAGCCCGCGCTCGTTCTCGAAGCGGCGGAAGTAGCCGAGGAGCCCGCGCACGCGCCGCGCGACCAGCGGCCGCCACGCCGCGGGCAGCCGCCGCCGGCGCGACGCCTCGTCGAGCTGCAGGACGAGGAACATCGCCCAATTCGGGATGAACTGCCGCTGCAGGGCCTCCGCCGGGTAGCACATGGGCACCATGCCGCGCGGGAGGTCGCGGAACCGCGCCGGCCGCAGGTAGTTTTCGAGGTAGGCCCGCTCGATCGGGTTGTCCCCGCAGAGGTGCCACTCCGCCCGCGCCGTGAAGAGGCTGTCGCACAGCCAGCCCGCCCGCTCGCGCGACGGGCAGTCCATGAACAGGTCGAGCGCGTTCTGCCGGAAGGACGCGACCGCCGCCGCCCGCACCCGGGCCATCGCCGCCGGCAGCGCGGCCGGCGCCGGGCGGACTTGCTCGGCGTTGATGAAGTTCCGCAGCCGGATCGCGCCGACCTCGGCCGCGCCAGCGACGACGATGACCTGCAGGTGCTGCAGGGTGTAGGGCTCGAAGGCCTCGAAATCCACGCTCGCCCCCGGCGCGAGCTCGAGGCCGATCGCGTTCACGCAGGACGAGCGGTCGAAGACAATCTGCCCGCCGACGAGGATCTCCTCGAAGACCAGCAGCACGCGCGCGCCGCCGGGCGCCGCCAGGCGCGCGGCCGGGAACCCGCTGAGCACGCGGCCGAAATCCACGCGCAGCCACTCGCCCGCGCCGAGGGCGGCCGGGGCCGCGCCGCGGGCGGAGGCGCGCCCGGTGGTCGCGAGCTTCAACCCGGCGAGTTCGCGGTAGAGCGACCACTCCACCCGGCGCAACGGGTAACCCGCCGACACCTTGGGGACCTCGTGGATGTGCCGGTGCCGGCGGTACCTTCCCGCCCGCGCGGCGCTGAACGTCGCCCGGCCCCGCACGGCCGCGGGGCGCGGCGTGACCACGGAGACATCCGGCAATGCGAGCCCCCGCTCCAGCCAGGCCCGGCGGTGCGTCACCCGCCGCAGGGCGAGCGGCCGCCGCGGCCCGTACCCGGGCTGCAGCCAGGCCAGTCCCTCCGCGCCGAATCGATACGCCTCCAGGAACGCGCGCTGGTAGCTGTAGCGCTCCACTTTTTGCACGCGCTCGACGCGGCGCTCGGCCGCGAACCCGCCGGCGCGCGGCGCGGTCCAGGCCAGCACGCGGCGGCCCGCCGCCACCTCCGCGCACAGGAATGGCGGCTCACACGTCGAGCAGAACGTCGGCACGCCGTAGCCCATCACCTCGATCACCAGCTCGAGCCGCCCGCGCCGGTCCGCCGGCAGCGGCCAGGCGTCGATCCGCGCGAAGCCGTGCGCCGTGCGCGCCGGCCCGCGGCCCAGGAACCGGCCGTTGACCCAGACGCGGTAGGCCTGGGCCGCGGCGATCCGCAGGGTCGCGCGCGCGGCGCGGGTCAGCTCCACGGTGGCGTGAAAACTGACCCAGCAATTCATCGTTCCCGCGAGGGCGGCGGGCCAGACCGGCAGGGCCTGGGTGAAGCTGGCAGGATGGCTCATGGGAAAGGGAACAGGCGGACGGCGCATCATCGTCGCGCCACCAGCCCGCGCAAGCCGCGTTCAGGCGGGCCCGGTGCGCCGCAACGCCAGGAGGAGCGGCAGCATCAGCGCCGGCGCCAGGGCGGAGATCGCGAGGCCCCAGTGCAGGTCGGAGCGGTCGGCCACGACGCCGACGAGCCACGGCATGCAGATGCCGCCGAAATTGCCCGCCGCGCCCAGCGCCCCGTACATGCTCGCCCCGCCGTCCGGATAGCGATCCGCCGTCACCGCCAGCATCGTCGGCCACAGGCAGCTTCCCGTGAAGCCCACGGCGATGCACGCGGCGAGCGCCAGGGCCGGCACGGGCAGGAAGGAGCCGCCGATGAACAGCAGCACCGACACCGCGCAGCCCCACGCCATCACGCGGTAGGGATCCCATTTCGCCCCGGCCGCGCCCACCACCATGCGACCCGCCGCCATCAGGATCGAGAAAACCAGCAGCGCCACCCCGCCGAGCCACACGGGATAGCCGAGGGCCGTCTCCGCGTAGGCCGGCAGCCATTGCACCATGCCGGCCTCGGTCGCACCGCCGAGGAGGATCGCGGCGAGCGCGCCCCAGAACCAGACGTGCCGCACGAGCGCGCGCAGGCGCAGCCGCCCGCCCGCCACGCTCAGCGCCGGGAACTGCAGCGGGGCGAAGGCGAACATCAACCCCACCGGCAGCGGCAGCAGGACCAGGCAGGCCGCGCGCCAGCCCCCGCCCGCCTGCAGGACCAGCGTCCCCGTCAGGATGGTGACCACGGCGCCGACGCAGTAATAAGAGTGCAACCAGTTCATCGCCGCCGCCCGGCGCTCGGGATTGAGCGCGGCGACCACCGGGCTGAGCACCATGTCGAGCGTGCCCGCGCCCAGGCCGAGGACGAAGATCGCCACGCCGAGCCAGCCGTAGGTCGGCGCAACGGCCGCGCCCACGAGGCTCAGCGCAACCAGGGCGTTGCCGAGCAGCGTGAACGGCTTCGCGCCCCACCGGTCCGCGAGCGGCCCCGTCCCAAGGATGCCCGCCACCAGGCCCACGAAGGTGATCGCGCCCAGCCGGCCCAACTGCTCCTGCGAGAGCCCGGCCGCGCCGCCATACTGCGCGCTCAGCGCCGTGAGGAAGACCGGCAGCAGGTTGAGCCCGATCGAGAGGCTCATCATCGCCGCATAACAGAGCCCGGTCAGAAGCCGGGGCGCGACCGCGGGCTTCAAAGCGCGTTTCTCCGGATGACGTCCGCGTACCAGCGGGCGGATGCCTTGGGCGTGCGCCGACCCGTGCGGTAGTCCACGTGATGCAGCCCGAAGCGCTTGCTGTAGCCAAGCGCCCACTCGAAATTGTCCATCAGCGACCAGACGAAATAGCCGCGGAGATCCACGCCGTCCTCGGCGACGGCCGCCTGCGCGGCCGCGAGGTAGCGACGAATGAAGTCGACGCGACGGGTGTCGTTGACGGCGACGGCGACATCATCCTCCCCCGGCAGCGCGATGCCATTCTCCGTGATGTAGACCGGCGGATGCCCGTAGCGGCGGTCGATCCAGCCGAGCATCTGGCGGCAGAACTGCGGCACGATGTTCCAGTTGAGGTCGGTCTTTTCCCAGGCCGGATCATCGGACAACGCCACGCGCTGGTCCGCCGCCATGCCGCCGTTGCCCGTGGGCGCGAGCCCATCCATCGTCTCGCCGGGCGCGGGCTCGGCCGCGTACATGCCGCCGTAGAAATTGAGGCCGAAGAAATCGCTCGAGCCCTGCACGAGCGCGCGGTCGGCGGCGCTGAAGCGCGGCAGGCGATCGCGGACCGCCGCGCGCATGCACTCGGGATAGTCGCCGAGGTAGACGGGATCGGCGAACCACCCGAGGAAGAACTCGAGCCCGCGCTGCGCCGCCGCGCGGTCGGCGGGCGTTTCGGTCTTCGGCTCGCGCCAGTCGCAGTTGTTCGTGATGCCGATCACGCCGCGCTGCGCCGGCTGGAACCTGCGGCGGTAGACGTCGACGATCTTGCCGTGGGCGCGGAGGAGGTTGTGCGCGGCGATATAGGGCTCGGTCTGGCTGACGCGGCCGGGGGCGAAATAGCCGATGCCGTGGCCGAGCACCGCGCTGCACCACGGCTCGTTGAGCGTGATCCAGTGCTTCACGCGGTCGCCGAAGCGCTCGAAACAGACCGCGGCGTAGTGCGCGAAGTGGTCCGCGATCTCGGGATTGAGCAGACCGTCGAGTTCGAGCTGCAGCGCGAGGGGCAGGTCCCAGTGATAGAGCGTGACCCACGGGGTGATGCCGTTGGCCACGAGCGCGTCGATGAGGCGGTTGTAGAAGGCGATGCCGGCCTCGTTCACCGCCCCGCGGCCCTGCGGGAGGACGCGGCTCCACGCGATCGAGAAGCGGTAGGCCTTGAGGCCCATCGCCTTCATCAGGGCGACATCTTCCTCGACGCGGTGGTAATGGTCGCAGGCCACGTCGGCCGTGTGCCCCTGGTGCGTCTTGCCGGGCGTATGCGTGAACGCGTCCCAGATGCTGAGACCCCGGCCGTCCTCGAGCCAGGCGCCCTCGATCTGGTGGGCGGCCGTGGCGGCGCCCCACACGAAGCGTTCAGGAAATGTTGCCATGACCACGTTGTTGGCGACGCCGACGCGCGCTGCAACCCCGGCGTGCTGGACACCGTTCAGGCGGCGCTGAGTATTCAGCGGCTCAGCGGGGGCCCCGCGCCGCTTCGAGGGCGGCACGGGCGGCGGCGTGGTCAGGTTCGAGCCGCAATACCGTTTCCAGCGCGGCGATCGCCTCGGCCTCCCGGCCGCTCATGCCCAGCGCCATCGCGAGATGGTAGCGCATCTCGGCGGACTGGGGATCGGCCGCGAGCACGGACTCCAGCTGCGCGATCGCTTCCGGCAGGCGGCCGGCGCGCAGGAGGGCGCGGGCCAGGTTGCCGCGGATGGCGAGGGCCTCGCGCGCGTCGACGGCGTGCGGCAGCGCCGCCTCGAACTGCACGATCGCCTCGGTCCAGCGCCCGGACTGGGCGAGCACGATGCCGTAATTGCTGCGCCCGCGGGCGTAATCCGGCCGCAGTTCCGCGGCGCGGCCGCAGGCGGTCAGGGCCTCAGGCAGGCGGCCGAGCAGCGCGTAGGCGATGCCGAGGTTCGTCTGCGCCTCGGCGTGATCGGGCCGGAGCCGCACGGCCGCGAGCGCCTGCTCGAGCGCCAAGTCGGCGCGGCGCTGGTTGAGATAGACCTCGGCGAGGTTGACGCGGGCACGTGGGTTCTCGGGCACCTTGGCGACGGTGTCGGCCCAAAGCGCCTCCTCGCTGCGGTAGACCGTGTTGCGCTGCACCGTGAGGAACGCGCAGACCGGCACGAGGACGAAGGCGCCTGCGAGCGCGGGGCGGCCGAGGCGCTGGTGGCCGCCGATCACGACCAGCGCGACGACCGCGGCCAACGGCAGGTACATGCGGTGCTCGGCGATGGTCTGGCTGACGAGCGGCACGATGCTCGAGCTCGGCGAGAGGATCACGAGGAACCAGGCCCCCAGGAAACCGAGCCGCGGGTGGCGCCACAGCGCATATAGCGTGCCGCCGGCCAGCGCGGCCAGGACCGCGATCTGCCCGGCGACCTCCGCCGGGTCGCGCACGACGGCGGTGCCGTAATCGAACACGAGCGGATGCGGCCACAGCGCGAGCTGCAGGTAGAGCAGGATGGCGCGGCATTGCGTGAGCGCGTAGGTCCACGGCGTCACCCCGAGGCCGAAGCCCGCCGCCTCGCCGCGGCTGCCGCCCGTGTGCAGGAGGAGCCAGCCGAGCAGCAGCCAGGTTGCCGCCAGCGCAGCGTAGAGGCCCGGGCGCTGCCGCAGGGCGGCGCGGAACGAGCCCGCCGCGAACGTGCGGTCGTACAACCAGACCATGACCGGGGCCGTCACCATGACCTCCTTCGCGGTCATGCCGACGAGGCAAGCGGCCACCGCGAGCGCCTGCCAAACCCGTGCCCGGGGCCCGGCGGTCAGGGCCCGCACGAAAGCGTAAAACGTCAGCAGGTAGAACAGGCCCACGAGCGACTCGGTGCGTTGCACGATGGAGGTGACCGATTCGGTCTGCAGCGGATGCGCCAGCCAGATTCCCGCCACCGCCAACGCGAGCGAGTCGGCCGCCGCGCGCCCGCCTCCCGGCATGCCCGGCAGCGCCAGCGTGCGCCGCACCAGCCCGAACAGCGCGAGCCCGGCGCCGGCGTGGATGAGGAGGTTCACCGCATGGTAACTCCAGACCGCCTCGCCGCTGATCGCATGATTCAGCGCGAACGAGAGATTCACCAGCGGCCGCCCCGTCACACTGCTCCCCGTATTCGGCGGCACCCACGCCGTCGCCCACTCCCGAATCGTGGGATTACCGCTGATCGCCGGTTTGTCATCAAAAACAAACGGCCCCGAAAATGAGTTAAAATAAGATCCTAAAACAACTAACAGAATTGCTAAGATTCTCCACATACGGGGTCAGGCCTCAATTTCTTAATTCCTTGCGAGCAGCGCTCAGATAGACGCTCAGTGAGCCCGGCGTACCCATCGCCATCGTCTGCGCGATCCAGGCATTGGGTGCCATGGTCGTCCGCTTGAGCTGCAAGGCCAACGCCACCTTCCAGGACTCGGACTTGGCCGCTTCTGCCATTTCGGCGCGAGTGCGGCCCGCCTTCGCCAGCAATCGATCGAGCATCGCGTTCCATCGGGCCTGCCGCAGTTCGCTGGTATCAGGCTCATGCAGCGATCGCGGCTGCAGCTTTCGCGCAAGATCCTGCGCCAGCGAAGCCCGCCAGCCCTCGTCGCCGATGGCCCAGCCTTTCGACAGGTGCTCGAACGCCTGCCGGCGCTGTTCTTCGGTGTCCGCCGCCAACCAGCGCAGGTGATCACCATACCCCCGCCAACCCGCCGGTGAATCGTCGAACCCGAGCTCGCGCAGCCAGGTCGCGCACTCGAGGAATAATGGTCGGTCGCCGCGCAGAAACCGGCGGAAACTCGACCAGCGAAACTGCGCCAGGAGATCCACCGGCACGATGCCTGCGCGCTGCGGATTGAGGTGGATATAGTTCACCACGCGCGCCAAGTGCGGCCCCGGCTCGACGAGGATCGCCTTGTACCGGCTCTGGAACAAGTGCCCGCGCTCATTGCGGAACCGGTTGAAACGCGTCGCAAAAGTACTCTGCAGCCAATGCATGCCCTCAACGAGGTTCGCCCGCGGCGTCTCCACCGCGAGATGGAAGTGGTTCCGCATGATCGCGTACGCGTATAACCGCCAGCCCGCCTGCTCGCACGCCTCGAACAGGCATTGCTCGAAAGCCATGGCCGCCCCGGCTGACTCGAAGACATCGCGCCGGTAATTGCCGCGATTGATCACATGGTATATCGCCCCCTCGAACTGCAGACGAAGCTTGCGTGCCACAGGGCGAACTGTGGCGCGCAATGAAACCAGAAATCAATTAAATAATTGAGGCCTGACCCCGTATCTAGATGTGGCGGGTTTCTGCGAGTTCGCGGCGAAGGTCGGCGCGGAAGTCGGGGTGGGCGATGGAGATAAGGGCTTCGCCGCGTTCGCGGATGGTCTTGCCGTGGAGGTTGACGGCACCGTACTCGGTGATGACCCAGTGGACATGACCGCGGGTGGTGACGACGCCGGCGCCGGGCGCCAGGGTGGACACGATGCGGGAGACCTTGCCGCCCATCGCACGCGACGGGAGGGCGATGATGGGCTTGCCGCCGGGCGACAGCGCCGCACCGCGGATGAAGTCCATCTGGCCACCGATGCCCGAGAACACCTTGTAGCCGATCGAGTCGGCGCACACCTGCCCGGTGAGGTCAATCTGGATGGCCGAGTTGATGGCCACGACTTTCGGGTTCTTGCGGATGACCGACGTGTCGTTGGTCCAGTCACACGGGTAAAAGCTCACGAGCGGGTTGTCGTTCACGAAGTCGAACAGCTTCTGCGAGCCGTTGATGAAGCTCGTGATGATGCGACCGCGCCCCACCTGCTTGTACTTGTTCGTGATGGCGCCGACCTCCACGAGCTCGACGATGCGATCGGAGAACATCTCCGTGTGGATGCCGAGGTCGCGCTTGTTCTTCATGCGCGAGAGCGCCGCGTCGGGTATGCCCCCGATGCCCATCTGCAGCGTGGAGCCGTCCTCGACAAGGTCGGCGATCAACTGGCCGATGCGCGCCTCGACCTCGGACTCGGCCTCGGAATGGTGCGCCTGCAGCGGGCGATTGGTCGTGATGAAGGCGCTGATGCGGCTCAGCGGCACGATGTTGTTGCCGTGCGTCCGCGGCATCTGCTCGTTGATCTCCGCGATCACGATGCGGGCCGTGTCGGCCGCCGCGCGGCTGGCGTCGCACGACGTGCCCAAGGTGCAGAACCCGTGCGCATCCGGCGGCGAAAGCTGCAGGATCGCCACATCGAGCTTGACCTGGCCCGACAGGAAGAGCCCGGGGACGTCGGAGAGAAAGATCGGCACAAAGTCCGCCCGACCCTCCTGCACGGCGGGGCGGAGCGGCGCCCCGGTGAACAGCGAGACGGAGCGAAACTCCTTCTGGCGCCCCTTCTCCGCGAACGGCGCCGGGCCGTTGGTGTGCAGGTGGTAAAGCCGCACGCCCTCCAGATCCTTGCGCGCCGCCAGGGCCTCGATCAGGGGCGTGGGCGTGGCCGCGGCCCCGTGGATGTAAATATTTGTGCCGCTGCGAACATGCGCGACGGCCTCGGCCGCCGACACCGCGCGGTTCTTGTAGTCTGAAGCTGCAGTCTTCATAGGTCCCACGACCGTAAATCCCCCACCCCCCGGGGCAACAACACTTGCTGGTCAGAAAATGGGGAAGTCTGCGCAAAAATTGGCCCCGCCGCCCCACCCCCACGGCACCGGGATTGCAATCTTGGCCAAAATCCGCGGGAATCCCCGCAAAAGACGCGGAGGCAGCGTCAGCGCGGTCCGCTAGGCTGCAACCGGCAAAATAGCCGCCCACCGGCGGCCCCCTTCCCCAACCCCCCTCATTGGTTTATGAAAGATTACGCCTCTTCAGACCTGAGAAACTTTGCCGTCCTGGGCCACGCTTCGTGCGGCAAGACCATGCTCACCGAGGCCATGCTGGCCTGCGCCGGCCGCATCGGCCGCATGGGCTCCATCGCCGCCGGCACCACGGCCTCCGACTACCACGCGAGCGAGCACCAGCACCAGATCTCGGTGCACGCCTCGCTGCTCAACCTCGAGTGGATGGACCGCAAGTTCAACCTCCTCGACACCCCCGGCTACGCGGACTTCATCAGCGAGGGCCTCGGCGCCCTGCGCGTCGGCGACTTCGCCCTCGTCGTGGTCAACGCCGCCCACGGCCTCGGCGTCGGCACCGACGCCGTCTGGGACTACGCCACGCGCTTCGGCCTGCCCAAGATGCTTGTCGTGAACGCGCTCGACAAGGCCAACGTCGACTTCGACGCCATCCTCGCCGACACCCGCGCGCACTTCGGCCGCAACGTGCTGCCCCTCGCCATCCCCCTCGACGCCGGCCCCGGCTTCAGCCGCGTGCTCGACGTGATGCGCAACGAGGTGGTCACCTACAAGCCGGGCGGCGACGGCAAGTACACCGAGGCCCCCGCCACCGGCGCCGACGCCGACCTCGTGCAGCAGTACCACAAGCAGCTCATCGAGTTCGTCGCCGAGTCGGACGACACGCTCATGGAGCGCTTCTTCGAGAAGGGCATCCTCGCCGAGGACGAGTTCCGCGCCGGCCTGCACCAGGCGATCCAGAAGCAGGTCCTCGTCCCGCTCTTCGCCGTGTCCGCCGAGACCAACGTCGGCGTCGCCCGGCTCATGGACTTTATCGCCAAGTACGGCTCGTCACCCCTCGACCGCGCCGAGGTCCCCGCCCACGACACCGCGGGCAAGGAGACCGCCGTCACCCTCACGCAACCCGAGCCGGTCGCGTACATCTTCAAGACGATGAATGAGCCGGGCGTCGGCGAACTCTCGCTCTTCCGGGTGTACGCCGGCACCCTGCGCACCGGCAGCGAGCTGCGCAACGCGTCCCGCGACCTCTCCGAGCGCCTCGGCCAGCTCTACATCCTCAACGGCCACGAGCGCACGCCCGTGCAGCAGCTCGGCGCCGGCGACCTCGGCGCCGTCGTGAAACTCCGCGGCACCCACACGGGCGACACGCTCAGCGGCCTGAAGCAGCCCGTGATTTTGCCCAAGGTGGAGTATCCCGCCCCCAACATCCACGGCGCCCTCCGCCTCCGCTCGCGCGGCGACGAGGACAAGCTCGCCGTCGGCCTTGCCGCGCTGCACCAGGAGGATCCGACCTTCCACTACCGCGTGGACGACGAACTGCACCAGACGATCGTGTCCGGGCAGGGCGAGATCCACCTGCAGGTCATCGTCGAGCGCCTGCAGCGCCGCTTCGGCGTCGTCGTCACGCTCGAGGAGCCCGGCATCCCGTATCGCGAGACGATCCGCGGCAAGGGCGAGTCGCGCTACCGCCACAAGAAGCAGACCGGCGGCGCCGGCCAGTTCGCCGAGGTGTGGCTCCGCGTCGAGCCCGGCCCGCGCGACAGCGGCGTCGAGTTCAAGCAGTCCCTCGTCGGCACCAACGTCGACCGCGTCTTCGTGCCCTCCGTCGAGAAGGGCGTGCAGTCCGCCTGCAAGGAAGGCGACCTCGCCGGCGTGCGCGTGACCGACGTGAAGGTCGACTTCTACGACGGCAAGATGCACCCGGTGGACTCCAAGGACATCGCCTTCCAGGTCGCCGGCTTCCACGCCTTCAAGGAAGCCTGCGCCGCGGCGAGCCCGTGCCTGCTCGAGCCCATCTATGAGATCGCGGTCACGGTGCCCGACGAGTACGTCGGCGCCATCATGGGCGACCTCTCCTCGCGGCGCGGCCAGATCCAGGGCGTCGAGACCGAGGGCCACTTCCAGATCATCCGCGCGCAGGTCCCGCAAAAGGAGATCTACCACTACAGCACCGTCGTGCGCTCGCTCACCAGCGGCCGCGGCCGCCACGCCGAAAAGTTCAGCCACTACGCCGAGCTCCCGGCGGAATTCGCCCCCAAGCTCCTCGCCGAGCTCAAGGCCCGCCGCGAGGCGCTCGCCGCCGCCGCCAAGTGATGCCCCTCCCGTCAGTCAAACCTCAACCCTGAACACTCGTACCCCATGACCACCTGGAAAATCGAGATCACCGAACCGCACAGCGGGGAGCTGGGCGAAGCCATCCTCCACGAGGACCACGGCTTCGCGATGGAAGAGTACACCTACGAAGCCGGTCACAAGATGGAAGTCGCCGTGCACAACGCGCAGGATACGCACTGGCACATCTTCACCGACCTCGACTCCGGTCACCGCTTCAAGATCCCACCGGAAAAATACCGCCGGGTTAGCTGACCCCGCGTTCCCTGCCCCACCGCCTCAGCCGGCTTTTTCGGGAAACAGCCCGCGCAGGCCCGCCGCATTCGCGGCACAAACTCCCCGCTCAGTGATCAGGCCCGTGATCAGCCGGGCCGCGGTCACATCGAAGGCCGGATTCGCCGCCCGGCTGCCCTCGGGTAATAGTGCCACGGTCGCGACCGTGCCGTCCGCCAGGCGCCCGGCGAGATGCGATACCTCGCGCGCATCCCGCTCCTCGATCGGGATCTCCCGCACGCCGTCGCGCAGGGCCCAGTCGATGCTCGGCGACGGCGCCGCGACGTAGAACGGCACACCGTTGTCGTGCGCCGCGAGCGCCTTCAGGTACGTGCCGACCTTGTTGCACACGTCACCGGTCGCCGTCGTGCGGTCCGTGCCGACGATGACCAGGTCCACCCGCCCGTGCTGCATGAGATGGCCGCCGGCATTGTCCGCAATGACCGTGTGCGGCACGCCCGCCTGCCCGAGTTCCCAAGCGGTGAGGCTCGCCCCCTGGTTGCGTGGACGCGTCTCGTCCACCCACACGTGCACCTTCAACCCGGCCGCGTGCGCCGCGTAGATCGGCGCCGTCGCCGTGCCGACATCCACCGTGGCCAGCCAGCCGGCGTTGCAATGCGTGAGCACGTTGACCACCGCCCCGGCGCCCTTGCGCCGCGCGATCGCCTCCAGCAGCGGCAGGCCGGCGGCGGCGATGCCGCGGTTCAGGTTCACATCCTCCTCGCAGACCAGCATCGCGAGCTCGCGGGCGGCCGCGATGCGCGCGGCCGGCGGCAGCGGGGCCAGGTGCGCGCGGCAGCGGTCGAGCGCCCAGCGCAGGTTCACCGCCGTGGGGCGCGTGGCGAGAAGCAGGGCGTGCGCGCGGGCGAGATTCGCATCGGCCGGATCCTGCTGCAACGCCAGCCACACGCCCCACGCCGCCGTCGCGCCGATTAGCGGCGCCCCCCGCACCAACATCGCGCGGATCGCGTGGGCCGCCTCCTCGACCGTGCCCAGGCGCGCCACGACAAACGCGTGCGGCAGGCGGGTCTGGTCGATGATCTCCACCGCCGCGCCATCGGCGGCGGGCCAGATCGTGCGCATCGGTCGGCCGGCAACATTCATGGGCGGGATGCTGGGCCCGGCCCGCGGCCGGATCAATCCTTGGCCGGCAGGAGTTTGACCGCCACCGCGCCATGCCGTAGGCTGCCGCCATGACCGTCATGGACATTCTCGAGGCGCTCAGCTACCTGGTCACCATCATCGGCCTGCCGTTCGCGATCTGGGTCTTCATCAAGGAGCAGCGCAAGGAGCGCACCAACGACGACGAGGAACTCTACCTCAAGCTCTCCGACGAGTACTCCAATTTCCTGCGCCTGGTCCTGGCGAATGCCGACCTCAAGCTCATGACCAAGGCCGAGCCGGAGACGCCCTTCGACACCGAGCAGATCGAGCGCCGCAATATCCTGTTCGAGATCCTCATCGCGATCTTCGAGCGCGCCTACATCCTCGTATACGAGGAGAAGATGGACCGGCAGACCGCCCGGCTCTGGCAGACCTGGGACGACTATGCGCGGTACTGGTGCCGGCGGAGCGACTTCCGCTCCGTGCTCCCGTCGCTGCTCGAGGGCGAGGATGCCGATTTCCAGCAGTTCATGCGCCGCGTCGCCGCCGAGGAGGAAGCCGGCCAGCAACGCGTCGCCGCGCGACCCTAGCGCCCGGGGCGCAGCACTCTCCGCCGCCTATATCGGCCGCGGCGTCAGCATCGCGAGGCCGCGCATCGTCGCATCCGTCACCGCGCGGAAGGTCCAGCGGCCGGGCCAGTCGCGGTGCATGAGCTGGTCCAGGCGATCCGATCCGCCGGAGACCGCGACCGTGGACAGCAGTTTCGTGCCCGAGGCCGCGAGGAGCGGCAGGCGCTCGGCGCTCGCGCGGGTCAGGCCCTCGATCACGGCGGACAGCAGGTGCGTCCGCGTGCTCGCCAGCGTCAGGCCCGTGAAGGCACCCTGCCGCTGCTCGATGCTCGTCCGCTCGCCGGCCATGTAGGGCTCGAAACGCACGGTGCCTGAAGCCTTGGGGCCGAGCCGGCTCAGCCGGCGGAACTCAGCCTGGAACTCGTGGATCGGCATGCCCGGGTAGCACTGGTCGCGCACCCAGTAGATCGCCGACGCCGCCGCGGCGAGCGTGCTGACCTGGAGCCATTTGCCCTGCACGCCGAGCGCACGGGTCAGCAGGCGCGGATGCGGCTTCGGGCGGTCCGTGCAGAGGGCGAGTACATCGGTCGACCCGCAGACATTGAACAATTGCCCGACCTTCGCCCCGGCCAGCAGCATGCCGGCGCTGCCGTCCATCAGGCCGACGAGCATCGGCGTGCCGGCGCGCAGGCCGAAGGCGCGCGCCGCTTCCGGCGTGATCACGCCGCCGATGCGGTCGGCGTCGTGCACCTCGGGCAGGAGCGACGGGCTCACGCCGAGGTTTGCGCACAATTCGGCGCTCCAGCCGTCGAGCTTCAGCGTCCGGTAGAGCCCGGTGAACGAGGCGTTCGAGGGATCGATCACGCGCGCGCCGGTGAGGCGGCGATGGAGGAAGGTGTTGAGGTGCCCCACGAGGTCCGCCCGGCGCAGGCGCTCCGGCTGGTGCTCGAGGAACCAGCGCCACGTGGTCGAGCTGATCCCGCCCGGGAACGGCCGGCAGCCGCACACCCGCAGGTGGCGCGCCGGGCCGAAGCGCTTTTCCAGGTCCTGCGCCTGGGCGACGCTGCGGCGGTCCTGGTGCGTGACGATCGGGGTCAGCGCCCGGCCCTGGCGGTCCAGCGCCACCCAGGCCGGACACATCACGGCGAGATGGATCGCATCGACCTTGGCCGCCGCGCCCTCGAGGCCGGCGATGGCCGTGCGCACGGCGCGCAGCAGGTCCTCGGGATCGACCTCGACGTTCGGGCCCGTGCACCGCGAGCGGAAGAACGCCCGGGGCGCCTCCCGCTCGACCTTGCGGCCGCGCAGGATGCCGGCGATGACCGAGGACGAACCGATATCAAGCCCGAGAACGGTGGACATGGGCCAAAGGTCTGACGCGGGGCGCCGCCGGTGACAATGCCGGTTTCACCGCCCCCGCCCGCTCACGGCTCCTTGAAATTGATCTCCAGCAAGATCGCGGTGTGGAGGTGCTGGGACAGGTACGCAAACGTGGCGTAGCCGTAGCCGTTGGCGCCCCAGTTGGCGCCCCAGGAATTTTTGAAGATGAACGTGGTGTCCTCGATCCGGCCGCTCGGGCAGCGGTAGCCGACGAGGGTCACGGCGTGGCTGTAGCTGGGGGTCTGCGAATTGAGCAGCGCCGCCCGCATGTTGAAAAAGCGCGGCCAGCCCGTGCCGATGGTGACGGGGATGCCGGCGTTGAGCGCGTGGATGATATTGTTGAGCTGCGTGGCCTGATCGCGGCCCGGCACCGCGTGCACCGCGCCCTGCGTGCGCGCCTTGGCCTCGGCGACCACCTCCGGCGGCGGCTCCCGGACCGCGGCGAGGTCGCGGCCCATGGTGTTCGGCAGGCTGCGCTCGAGCGGGATGCCGTAACTGCGCAGCGCCATGACGACCTCGGGCAGGGCGAAGCCCTCGTCGGCGTCGTCGCCCTGCCGCGCCGCGTCCGGCGCGCTGGGTCGCTGCAGGGTGCGGCGCGTCGCCCAGATGAGATACTCCTCCGAGAACTTCTCGGCGCGGCCGGTGTTCTCGGCGTTGAGAAACTCGATGGCACCCACGACCGCGAAGACGGCGCAACTGGGCCGGCGGCCCTGGTCCTTGGCGTGCAGCTCCAGTTCGCGGAACCGCGGCCGCAGGTCGACCTCCCCGCGCAGCTCCGCCGCCTGCCCGAACTGCTGCAGCACTTGCTCGAACCGCGAGCGCGAGGCGGGCGGCGCCGCCTTGGCCCTGGCCGCCGCGGCGGCGATCTGCGCCTGCCGTTCCGCGGTCGCGCGCCGGAGCGCCTCGTCGCTCGCCTGCTCGGCCGCGGGATCATACCCGAAGCGCGCCTGCCACTCCGGCGCGAGGTCGCGCAGCTTGATCGAGGCCAGGCCGCCGCGATGGGTGAACATCACGGTGCGGGCGCTGATGGATTTGATGGTCACATCGTGGTAAACGGCCTTCCCGACCGGAAGGGTCGCCACCCGGGCGCCCTCGGGCAGGCGGGCCGGCAGCTCCTCGGCCCGCGCCGCCAGGGCGAGCAAAAGGAGACACGGGGCGAGCCAACGGCGAAGTTGCCGTCGGAGGGCGCCTTGGCTGCTTGCCCACGGGTTCATGCGTCTGCGCCACGATGGCGAAGTCGGCGCCGCGGTCGATGCTGCAGTTGCCGCCCCCCCCTTCCGCCGCGCGAGGCTTGCCCGCGGCCCCTTGGCGGGCCATCCTGCCGTCGCAGCCGATGGAATTATACCTGATCCGGCACGCCCACGCCCTCGAGGCGGCCTTCGATGAGATCCGCCCGCTGAGTCCGCGCGGGCGCAAACAGATCCGCGCCCTTGCCCGCTGGCTGCGCGGGACTGACGCCTTTGCCCCGAGGGAATACTGGCACAGCCACCTCCTGCGCGCGGCTGACACGGCCGCGTTGCTGGCCGCGCGGCTGCGCTCCCGGGCGCCCCGGCGCACGGTGAAGGGCCTGGCCCCGTGGGACGATCCCGCGCTGATCGCCGACCGCCTCGGCCGCCACCGGCAATCGCTCGCCCTCGTCGGTCACGAGCCGCACTTGAGCGCGCTCGCGTCGCTGCTCGTCACCGGCCGGACCCATCCTCCGGTCTTCATCTGCAAGAAATGCAGCGTCCTCGCCCTGGAGCGCATCGAGTCCCGGTGGTTGGTGCGCTGGCAGGTGTCGGCCGATTTGTTGGGCTGAAATTGTCGCTTGCCAAAGCGCCGGAAGCGGCGACGTTGTCGCTGTCGGATGTCAGTTCAGATGCACGGTTGAGATCGTGATTTGAGTCAGGCAGCAAACGACAGCGTCAGATTCCGCGTTAGCGACTCGTCCGGTTAGCGAGGTCAGGCAACGTCAGGAAAACGCAGACTTGGGTTTGAGCGTCGGCCACGGCGTTTGGACCCAGCAAGAGTTCAGTCACGATCCGGCCGTGGAGTTCGTTCCCGCAACGTAAACCAACCCCGAGGTCCAGCCGGCCGAGGGGCCCAAACTCCCACCACCATGAACTTCCACCACCTTCTCCACCAACGCACGGCCCTGCTGCGGCAGGCCCGGCTGGCCAATCTCGCCTTCGCCTGGCAGCGCCTCAATGACTGGGCGCAGCGCATCGCCCGGGCCCGCCTGCGCGGCGAGGTCACGCTCCAGCTTGCCGATCCCGCCGGTGACCGCGCCTGGCCGCTGCTCCTGGCCCGCAGCGGCAGCCAAGCCGTGATCGAGGAGCACTTCACCGATGAGGATATCGTCGAGTTGGCCGACATCCTCAGCTTCCTGGCCGAGGATCCGCGGGCCACGGAATTCAGCTTTCAGATCGAGGAGATGGGCGCCCGATTCCTGCCGGCCATCCACCACGAGCTGGCCCAGGCCGGGGTGCTGGTGCATCAATCTGCGCCCTCGCCCGAGGACTCGAACCGCGGCCGGGATTGAGCCGGGGGGACCGGCTACGGCTTGGTTTTGCGGAATTCCCGGTGGCTGGCCTTCTGAAAGTCGGCCAGGTCGCCGATCCGCTTCTGCGCCGCCGCGTTGTCGCCGGCGTCGAACGCCGCGGCGATGTCCTTCAGCTGCGCGAGCAGCCGGCCCATCTGCCTGCGATAGGCGGCCGTGAATTTCGCGCGCTCCGCCTCGGGCAGATCGGCGGCCTTGGCCGGGATGAGTTTCTCCGCCGCTTGGGCCGCCTCGCGCATCTCGCCCACCAGCTCGAGCGAGGCGGCATTGTGGGCCGGGTCGCCCGCCTGCCGGCGCAGCTTGCGGAAGGCGCCGCTCAGGCGGTCCATGTGTTCGCCCAGTTCGGTCATCTCCTCGCCGGCCGGGCTTGGCTCGGCCGCGCTCGCGAGCCGCGGGCCACTGGCAACGAACGCAAGGAGGACGGCACAGGCGAGAAAACGGCAATTCATGGCGCGGGGATGGGGTGCCCCGAAAAAGCACGACGCCCCGGCCCCACGCAATTGCATTGTTGCCACCGGCCCCGCCGGCGCCATCGGTTCACCTGCCATGAGCACCCCTGCCGCCGCCGTCACCCTGCGCGAGATCACGGCCGAGACCGTGCGCACCGTCTGCGACCTGCAGGTCCGACCCGAGCAGCAGGCCTTTGTCGCCAGCAATGCCGTCTCCATCGCGCAGGCCCATTTCGACGCGAAGGCCTGGTTTCGCGCCATCTATGCCGGCGAGGAACCCGTGGGTTTCGTCATGCTCAGCCTCGATGAGAAGACGCCGGAGTACTGCATCTGGCGATTCATGATCGACGCCCGGCACCAGGGCCGCGGATACGGTCGGGCCGCGCTGGAACTCGCCATCGACGCCATCCGCGGCCGGCCCGGCGCCACCGAGGTGCTCCTGTCCTATGTGCCCGCCCCCGGGGGCCCCGAGGCCTTTTACCGGCAGGCGGGCTTCCAGCCCACCGGGCAGGTCATCGAGGGCGAGGTCGTGATGAAGCGCCTGCTCTGATCTGCCCATGAACCGCCTTCGTCTCGCCGCTGCCCTGCTGGCTCTCGCCCCAATCTCAGCCCCGGGATCCCCGGCGCGGGATGTCGCCGCCGACGCGGCCTTTCCGGCCTCGGCGTCGTGGGCCCGCGCGGGCGCTGCCGCCGGGGATTCAACCACCGCGCCCGTGGTCGCCACCCTGCGGCCCGGCGATGACGTGCAGGCCGCGGTCAACGCCGCCGCATCCACCGGCGGCGTCGTCCTCCTGCGCGATGGCGATTACCCGCTGCATCGGACCCTGCGCCTGCGCTCGGGCGTCATCATCCGCGGGACCGACCGCGTTCGCACCCGCCTGGTGCTGCACCTGCGCGGCACCCGCCCGGCGGGCGCCGCGATCGACGATCCCGCCGCCTGGACCAGCGGGATCGAGCTGGCCGCCGTGGAGCGCTCCGGGCTGGAGGACGTGACGGTGATCTTCGATCCGACCCTGCCGGCGCCGACCGACCCGCGGCGCACCAAGGCCGCCTACGGAGACGACCCGGCCGGCCGCCGCGACCTGCACGTCGTCTCCGTGGCGATCACGGCAGCGCGCGACTGCTGGGTGGCCCGCAGCCTGATCCTCAACTCCGGCTCGCATCCGCTGGTCGTGGGCGATTGCGAGCGGGTCACCGTCGATGAAGTCGTGATCGAGGGCGCCCACAACCGCGGCCCGGGCTCCGGGCTGCTCAACCTCGTCCGCAGCACCGGCGTCCGGCTCACCGGCCTGCGCGTGCGGGACATCAACACCTTCGTGCTCCACGGCGGGGCCGCGGGGGCCCCGTGCCGTTACAACGTCGTGGCCGATTCGCGTTTCGAGATCGATCTCCGCGTCCACGGTGCGGGCACCCGCGACAACCTGTTCGAGCACTGCGCGATCGCCGTGCCGGCGTGGCTGCTGCGGCCGCCGCTGTCGCCCGGCAACGCGGAGGCGCGCGAGGCTCCGCCAGGGCCGGGCAATCTCCTGTACCTGTGCACGGTGACCCGCGACTACGGTCCCGGCGAACGGGCGTTCAGCACCGCGGACGATCCCAACCAGGTCTACGAGGTCCTGCAGCACCACGCCCGCGAACGCCAACCCTCGGTGCGCCCGTACGCGCCGGCGCCCCAGAGCGGCTCCCTGCGCCGCTCCCTGCCAGCGGCGGCCGCCGCGCCAATTCTCCGCTTGCGCCCGCCGTCGGCTTGACGCGAGCTTGGCCTGGCATGCGCCCGCTCTACGACTTCTCCCAACTGCCCGTCGACCGGACCCTCGCGTCTGATGACGGCATGGTCTCGGCCGGATTGGAGGAGCAGTATTTCGACCTCGGGCGGCGCGCGCTGGAGCTCATCCACTTCTCGAGCGTCCTCTGCGACAAGCCGCACTACCCCGACATCCTCGACCTGCCCTGCGGCCATGGCCGGGTCCTGCGCTGGCTCCGCGCCCATTACGGCTACGCCAACATCACGGCGTGCGACCTCGATCGCAGCGGCGTGGATTTCTGCGCCCGCCAGTTCCGCGCCCAACCCGTCTATTCCCAGCCCGACCTGCGCGAGCTGCCGTTTCAGGCGCAATTCGACCTGATCTGGGTGGGGTCGCTGGTCACACATCTCAACCAGGAGCGCTGGCTCCGCACTCTCGACTGCCTGATCCGGTGGACCCGCGAGTGCGGCGTCATCGTCTTCTCCACGCAGGGCCGCACGGTGCCGAGCCTGCTGGCCCGCGGGCGGCGCAACATCGCGGAGAACATCGACAAGCCCGCGCTGCTGGAGGAATTCGCCCGCAGCGGGTTTGCCTACCAGCGCTATTTCGAGAGCAACCCGGAGGAGGACTACGGCCTCGCCCTCAGTTCACCTGAGTGGCTCATGCGCGTGCTGCAGCGCTACCCGGATGTGATCGTGCGCGCCTACCTCGAGGAAGCCTGGGGCATGCAGGACGTGGTCATTCTCTACAAGAAGGCCGGGCACTTTGAGCCCCTGTTGGGCGTGCCGGAATCCCCGTTGCCACAGGTAAAAGGTTTGGCCGAGCCCCGGCCGTGGTGGCAGCGCCTGATCGGCAAGAGTTAGGGCCCGACCGTCAACGGCGGCCGATCAGTTCCCAGAGGAGCACGGCACCGGCGACGGAGACGTTGAGCGACTCCACCGCGCCGGCACCGGGGATGGTCACCAGCCGGGTGCACGCCTTGGCCACTTCAGGGGCGAGACCCTGCTCCTCGTTGCCCAGCACCAGGGCGACCGGCTTCACGGCACTGCGATTGGCCTCCGGGCGACCTCCGCGCGTCGCGGCGCCGATCACCTCGTAGCCCGCGTCGGCCAACGCCTTGAGGCAGGCCGGCAGGTCGGCGACGAGCCAGGCGGTGACGGCCTCGAGTCCGCCCTCGGCCACGCGATAGGCGGCGTCGTTGGGCCGCGCGGCCGCGGGATCGTCGGTCACGACCAAGTGTTTGACGCCGAAGAACGCCGCGGTCCGGGCGATGGCGCCGAGATTGTGGGCGTTGCCGATGCGATCGAGCACGAGCACCGGCTCGCGCCGGCCAGCCCAGGCACGCAGGTCGGCGGCCGTCGGTGTGCGCAGCACCGGTGCCGTCACCACGGCAATCACGCCGCCATGGTGCACGGAGCCGGCGATCTTCTCCAGTTCCGCCGGCTCGACGCAGCGGTAGATTTTCCGCTGCGCCGCCAGGGCCTTGCACATCAGGCCGAGCTTCCGGCCGGTCGCATAGTCAAAGTACAACCGCTGAATCGACCCGGCATCGCGCTGAAAGCGCGCCCGCACCGCCGCCAGGCCGCAGATCGTGAGTTCCTTGGGTTTCAATGCGGGCAGCATGGGGCCGCCCGCACGCGGGGCAATGCCAAGGTGGGCGGGTCGGTGACCCGCCCGATCTTGCATTCTACTCCTTAGGATATCCCGAGAAGTGCTTCGGCTCCTCCGGATCCTGATAGCGCGTGGTGTAGGTCTTGTTGCTCGCCGCGAGCTTCAGGAAGACATCCACCGGCACGATCTCGATCGGACCCTCGAGCTGCTTGGTGACCTCGACGAGGCTGTTCACGTCGTTCGACTCGCGGACATGGATCAGCAGGAAGTAGGGCCGCTTGGCATTGAGGGCGATGAGCTCGTTCAGGTCGGCCGCCACCTCGGCGCGCGGGCGACGCGGGTCGATGTAGTAGTCGTACGAGATCATCGGCCGCGTGTCGCGCAGGTCGCGCGTGCGGGCCGGGCCGTAGCCGTTGATGAAGCCGATCACGTTCGGAAACGCGGCATAATAGCGGTCCACGGTCTCCTTGGTGAGATCGGCGTTGCCGACATTTCCGTCGGCGGCCGAGTTGTCCATGATCTCCATCACGTGCTCGTCGAGCATCGCCATCAGCTTGTTGGCGCGCTCCATGAGCAGCGGGAAGCGCTCCGGCGGGATGTGGTTGGGATACATGTAGCCCGGGCCCGAGAGGCCGCCGATGAAGTAGTCGTTGGGCGTGGCCGACTCGTGGAAATACTCGAGCGCCGCGGGTGAGAACTCGGTCCAGTTCATCGTCACCTGCCAGGCGAACGGCAGCTTGCCGCGGCCGGGCTTGGTCCAGACGCCGATGCCGATCGAGTCGGACTGCACGAACGCGAGGTAAACCTTCGGCTCCGCCGTCAGCTTCGCGTCCTTCGCCACGTGGTGGTTGTTGGTGAACTTGAAGCCCGGCGTGAAGGTGAACTGGCAGTTGAAGCTCAGGTTCGGGAGGTTGTGCAGGCCCTCCATGCGGAGGCCATAGGTCGAGAGGAGCGTCGTGTACTGCTCCTCCGTGTCCTTGCCGTACGAGTGCCAGCCGAAGACGTAGCCGCCCGGCTCGATCTCGGAGAGCAGGCGGCGGTTCAACGCGAGTTCCTTCGTGTGCTTCGGGTTGGCGGAGAGGTCGTGGAAGAACATCTTCTCGCGCACGCCCCAGTCGGCCATGCCCGGCATGCGGACCGCGCCGACGTGGCCGCCCATGAGCATGATGCGGTCCTTGGCGCAGCGCGCCCAGTACTTGTCGTAGGCGTCCTGGTAGATGACGTCATCGGTCTGGCCGGTGTAGCGGCCGCGCAGGTCGTCGATGGGCTTCAGGCCGTGCTTCTCGACGAGCGGGATCAGTTCCTCGGACACGACCACGGCGTCCTCGAGGCCGGCGATGGTGAACGCCACGTTGAGCGAGGCGCCGACCGTCTTGTCCCAGACGACGTAGCCCTTGGCGGCCGACTTGAACTGCGCCAGGGCGGCGTCGGCGGTGGGGAGCTCGGTGAACTGCACGCCGTGCTTGCGCTGGTAGAATTCGAAGAGCGGACCCGTGATCTCCCACTGGTACTGCGGGGGATGGACAATGTAGAATTGCGGGGACGTCCGGTTGGCGAGGCCCTGCAGGCTGACGAGCAGCGCCTTCTCGGGCAGCCCGCCGGCGACGGTCCAGTCGAGGTCGAAGTTCATCGACCAGGCCTGCTTGGCCGCCGGAGCGGCCGTGGCGGCAGGTTCGGCCGCCGGGGCGACGAGAGCCGTGGCGAGGGCAAGGGTGAGGAAAGAGATCAGCTTTTTCATGGGGATCAGTTCTTGGCCGCCTCCGCCGGCACCTTCTTGAAGACATAGACGAGCGGACGGTTCCGCGTGGAGTGGAGCTCGATCACGGTGAGCGTGTCGCCGGTCTCGCTGACGCGGTACTCGCTCGTGATGCGCATGGTGACGTTGCCCTGCGAGACCTCGACCGGGGTGAACGCCTCGGTCCGCAGCACGCGATCGCCGTCGATCCATGCCGCGGTCGCGGTGGTGACGCCGCCCTTTGCGGGATAGACGGCCATGTGCCGCTGCTCGACGCGGAAGTAATCCTTCGCCTCGACGGCCCGGGCGGTGTCGTAGGTGTTGGTGGCGACGACCTTGCTGCGGATCCAAAGCATGTCGTGGGTCACGGCGACCTTCGTGCCTTCGAGGGCGATGACGAGGTCCATCTTGTGCCAGCCGTCGAGGGCGGTGCTCAGCGTCGGCTCATAGCGCCAGCGTCCGGCCAGGGCGGGATTGGCCGCCATTGCGGCGGTGGCGAGCCCAAGCGCCAGCAGTCCGCCGGCGATCATTCGTTTGCATGCGGTCAGGTTCATAGGGAACGGCCACTTAACCCGGCGCCGCCGCGCGTGTCCACGCGAACCGTGAGAAAATTCGCGAAAATTCAGCCCGGCCGACTACTCGCGGCGGAAACCCTCGAAGTGCTTGGGATCCGTCGGCAGCTGGTAGCGGGTCCGGTAGGTCTGATTGCTCGCCGCGAGCTTCATGAAGGTGTCCACCGGCACGATCTCGATCGGGCCATGGAGTTGCTTGGTCACCTCCACGAGGCTGTTGACGTCGTTCGACTCGCGCACGTGCACCAGGCAGAAATACGGCCGGTTCCGATTGATCGTGATCAACTCCTGCAGGTCCGCGGCCACCTCCTCGCGCGGCCGCCGCGGGTCGATGTAGTAGTCGTACGAGATCATCGGGACCCCGTTGCGCAGGTCGAAGGTGCGGGCCGGGCCGTAGCCATTGATGAAGCCGATGACGTTCGGGAACGCGGCGTAATAGCGGTCCACCGTCTCCTTGGTCAGGTCGGCGTTGCCCACGTTGCCGTCGGCGGCGGAATTATCGAGGATCTCGAAGATCCGCTCGTCGAGCACCTCCATCTGGCGCACGGCCTCGCGCATCAGGCCGTCAAAGCGGTCGGCCGGGATGTGGTTGGGATACATGTAGGACGGGCCCGAGAGGCCGCCGATGAAGTAGTCCGCCGGCGTGGCCGACTCCTGAAAATACTCGAGGGCCGCCGGGGCGAACTCCAGCCAGCTCGGGATGGCGCCCCAGGCGAGTTGGAGCTTCCCGCGGCCCGGCTTGGTCCACACCCCGAGGCCGATGCCGTCGGACTGCACGAAGGCGAGATAGACCTTCTTTTCCGCCACGAGCTTCGTGTCCCGGTCGACGTGGTGCTGGTTCTGGAACTTGAAGCCCGGCGTGAAGGTGAACTGGCTGTTGAAGCTGTGGTTGGGCAGGCTCTGCAGGCCGTCCATCCGGAGCCCGAAGGTCGAGGTCAGCGTCGTGTGCTGCTCCTCGGTGTCCTTCACGTACGAGTGCCAGCCGAAGACGAAGGCGCCGGGATTCATCGCGCCGTAAAGCTCCATGGCGAGCGCGACCTCGTCCTTGTGCGCGGGGTTGCCCGACAGGTCGTGGAAGAACATGCGCTGCCGCACGCCCCAGTCGGCGATGCCCGGGATGCGCATGTCGCCCGCGTGCCCGCCCATGAGCATGATCATGTCGGGGTTGCAGCGCGCGAAGTAGCGGGTCTTGGCGTCGGCGTAGATCTGCGTGTCCGTCATGCCGTCGTAGCGGCCGCGCAGGTCGTCGATCCGCTTCAGCCCGTGGCGCTCGGCCAGCGGGATGAGCGCCGGGGTGACGACGATGGCGTCCTCGAGGCCGGCGATCGTGTAGGCGACGTTGAGGGTCGGCATGACCGCGGTGTCCCAGACGACATAGCCCTTCGCGCTCGCCGCGAACAGCGTCAGCGCCTCGTCGGCGGTCTTCAGCTCGGTGAACTTCACGCCGTGCTTGCGCGTGTAGAAATCCGCCAGGGGCACCGTGATCTCCCACGGGAAGTCGGGCGCATGGGCGATGTAGAGCCGCGGGGCTGTGCGGTTGGCGAGGCCCTGGAGGCCGATCAGCATGGCCTTCTCGGGCAGGCCGCTGGCGTTTTTCCAGTCGCCGTCGAAATGCATGATCCACGCCTCGCGCGCGGTTGGGGCGGTTTCGGCCGACACCGGGGCGAAGCCGCCGGCCAGGCTCAGAACAAGAAGGGCAAGAATGAATCGGTTTTTCATGGGCTTAGTTGGCCGCCGCCTCCGCCGGCACCTTGGTGAACGTGTAGACCAGCGGACGGTGCCGCGTGTTGTGCAGCTCGATCAGCAGCAGCGTGGTGCCGCCCTCCAGCAGGCGGAACTCGTTGTAGACCCGCATCGTCCCCTCGCCCTGCGAGATCCCGACCGGCACCGCGGCCTCGACGCGCAGCGTCTCGCCGGCATCCAGCCAGGCGGCGGTCACCTGGGCACTTTCACCCGCGCGCGGGTACACGGCCATGTGGCGCTGCTCGATGCGGAAGAAGTCCTTGATCGCCTGCGGCTGCGCGGTGTCGACCGTGTTGGTGGCGGAGAATTTGGTCGTGCGCCACGTCATGTGATACGTCAGCGCCACCTGGGTGCCGTCGAGCGCGATGACGAGGTCGGCGGCATGCCAGCCATCGAGGGCGGAGCTGCGGGCAGGATCGAGGCGCCAGCGGCCGGCGAACCCGGGATTGGCCGCCATGGCGGCGAAGGGCGCGAACATCAACACGAGGAGAAGACCGAGGCGGAGGCGTTTCATGTCCGCTCGAACCTGCGCCCATGCGGCGGCCATGTCGAAGGGTTCCTTCGGCTTCCGGCAACATTCAGGCTCAGTCAGCGGACGCATAAGTTTCCTTCACGTCCGGCCGGCGGCCGACGCCGCGCGCCCGGCCTATGGCACCACCTCGCCCGTGAGGGTGAACTCCTCGCGGTCGTGATAGAGGTGCCGGATGCGCAGGCCCGGCGCGCAGCGCTGCAGGATGGAGCCGGGCTGGCGCAGTTCCTGGAGCAGCGCGATCGGATCCACGCGGCCAAACTTGAGGTTCACGACAAACCGGCGGCACCAGCCGCGCTCGAGCCACGGCTCCACGATCGAGCGCAGCACGTGATGCGGCTCCTCGACCATGTCGCAGAACAACCAGTCGCAGCCCTTGTTTTCAAGGGCTGCTCCCTCCGAAGCCTTGGCGAAGGAGGGCTGATACCGGAACGCGTCCTCCCGCCGGTGCTCGATGTGCGGATGGTCGAGCGCCCCGCCCTTCAGCGGGCCGTTGTCGATCGCGATGACGCGGGCCCCGCGCTTGGCGGCGCTGTAGCTCCAGCCACCGGGCGCGGCCCCGAGATCGACGACGGTCTCGCCGGCGGCCGGTTCGCGGCCGAGCACGACGTAGGCCTCCTCGACCTTGAGATAGCTGCGGGACGGCGCGAGCGGGTCGTCGGCCATGCGCCGCGGACCGTTGATGGCCAAGTTGCGCCCCACCACCGCCGCCCCGAAATCCGTGAACCACACCGCCAGGCCGCGGGCCGGGCCCACGCCACGCGGCAGGTCGGCGACGGCGAGCTTGGCCACGCGGGCGATGCGTTTCTTGAGCCGCTCGAAAAACGCCGCCTCGACACTGCTGATCCGCCGCCCCAGGCCGACGAGCTCGGCGGGCCCGCCGAAAACGCACGGCCACGGCTCGGTCACCTTTTCACCCTGCAGGCTCTGGAGAAAGGAATCGGCAATCTGCTGCGCCAGCGCATTGACCGAATCGCCCTGCACCGGGCTTTCGGCGTCGAGGGTCCAATGCGCGAAGGCGAGCTCGGCGGGCGCCGACTCCGCCCTCACCCACCCCGGACCCTGGGCCAGGACCTTCGCTCCACCGGCCGCGAGTTCGCGGACGAGCAGGTTTTCGAAGCCGGCCTGGCAGACGATGAGCATGCCGCGAACCGTGGCCGAGTGACCGCGTGGGCGTCGATCTCAAACCGGGCTCACGCGGAGCACGGAGGTGTCACCACTGATGCACACTGATGAGCACTGATCTATCCGGAATTCCCATCCATTCAGTGGGAATCAGTGTTCATCAGTGGTTACTCTCTCCGCGGCCTTCGCGAGAGGCCCGTTCGGCTCAGACCAACTCGCAGGCGCCGCCGGCGCACGCCGGTGCGGCCTTGAGGTCGGTCTCGTCGGACGCCTCGCGCATCTGGGTGTAGTCCACGCGGTAGGGCCGCAGGGAGTTCCACTTGTGCACGTCGCCCTCAGTCGTGACTTCCTCGCGCGGCGCCTGGGCGTAGGCCTTGTCGCCCGCCTCCTGGAGCAGCGAGATGCCGGTGAAGAAACTCCGGTTGTTCCAGATGAAGTCGGACACGAGGTCCCACTCGTCGGCCCGCACGTTGCAGGTGTTGGAGACGTTGTGGTGCAGGCTGGGCGAACGCGACGCCGGGTCGCCGCCCGGGATGACCCAGCAGGTCTGCACGAGCTTGACCAGCTCGAGGAACTGCACGGCGGTGAGGTCCTTGCGCAGGATGGCCTTCTTGGGGGCCTCGATCGGGAAGGTGATGACGTCGTCGGTGTCCGGATTGTAGACCGAGACCTCGGTCATCTGCGGGTTGACCGACTTGAAGAACGTGTAGACGGGCTCCTTGCGGTTGGCCTGCACGCGGCGGAAGTAACGGCGGGCGTGGTGCGGGTGGATGCCGGAGGCGGCATTCAGGATCAGCGAGGCGGTGCCCTCGGGCTTGCAGGTGCAGATCTTCGCGGCCGGGCGGATGTCGATCAGGCTCGCGATGAGCTTGTTGGCGGCGCGGCAGAGGCTGGCGCCCTGCTTCAGGATCTGCTGGTCGAACAGCACGCCGGGGTTGTCCATGAACCCGCAGATGGAGACGCCGAGGAGTGAGTCGTGCTCGTTGATCAGGCGGGTGACGGGGCCGAGGTACGGCATGTCCGTGTACGCCGCCTGGATCGTGCCGATGGCCGTGGCGGCGAGGCAGGCCTTGTAGAAGGCGGTCTCGGACACGGCCGCGTGGCCGTTGATGGTAGTCAGGTTGCAGTGCTGGAAGCCGGAGAGGCGGGTCGTGCCGGGGAGGTCGCCCTTGTAGCCGTAGCGGTAGAGGTCGCCCAGCTCGGCCGGCGAGAGTTCCCAGTCGACGACCGGGAGGAGGCTGATCTCGGCGCAGGGGTTGCAGCCGGCGTCGGGGTTGTCGCAGAAGTAGAACCCGGGTTCGCCGAATTCCTTCTGGGCCTTGAAGAGCTTGCGGAAGTTCTCGGCGTTGTCGTCCTTGCGCGCGAGGACGGCGGAATTATTGGAGGCGGAGCGCTGCGGGTTCTGCTCGAACCAGTTGCCGGTCTTCGCGTTCATCATCTCCTCGTCGTCGGGCGAGAAGAGGCAGATCGTGGCCGAGCGGCGGATGCCGCCGGCGAGCACGGCCTTGGCGATGAACATGCAGATGTCGTAGACCTCGATCGGCCGGAGGGCGCGGCCGGCGGCCTGCTCGAGGATGCCCTCGACGCGGGCGAGCGCCTTCTTGAGCGGGAGATGGCCGGGGGCCTTGCCGCCGGAGGTGCGCAGCGGGGAGCCGCGCGGGCGGATGGCGGAGAAGTCGAATTCGACCTTGGCGCCGTTGAGGTACGACTGGAACAGCGCGTGGAGGCCGTCGGCCCAGCCCTCGATCGTGTCCTCGATGTGATGATGCACCACCGGCAGGTCGTGCTCGGGGGCGCGGGCCGGCAGCGGCGGCAGGAGGGCGATGTGGTGCTTCTGCACCGAGAAACCGACGCCGCAGCCGCTCAGGAGGAGGTAGAAATACTCGCGGAAGAACTCGACCCGGTCGACGTTCGAGAAGCTGCAGTTGAACATCCGGCTGTGGTTGCGGAGGATCGCCTCGCCGCCGAACTGCATCGAGCGCATGCTCGGGAGCACCTTCTTGGCCGCGACCTGGGCGAAGGCGTCGCGGATGATGCCGGCGAGGTCCGCCCCGCCCCAGGCGCGCTGGAGGAGATCGGCCTTGGCGCCGGCGAGCTCGGCCACGTCGGCGGGCAGCTCGGCCGGCAGGCGCCGCTCGAGCTTGGCGGCGAAGAACTGGAGGTGCATGTCGCGCACGCGCTCCACGCCCTCGGTGAAGATCTCGCGGCGGCCCAGCTCGGGCCGGTAGCGGGCGTACTTCGCCATCGCGATGTAGTCGGAGAGCCCGTTGTTGGCGTAGGCGGTGAGGCGGCGCTCGGCATGGCGCGCCCGGTACAGCATGTAGGCGCGGGCGACCTCCCACTGGCCGGCGGCGGCGATCGCCTTCTCGACCGCATCCTGCACCTGCTCGATCGTCGGGTGGCGGCCGTCGCGGTAGTAGAGCTCCAGCATCTGCGACACGCCGGCGGCGATGCGGGTGACCTCGGCGAAGTCGGAACTCTGCAGGCCGTAGCACGCCAGCGCGTCGTCGCGGTAGGCGTTGGGGGCGTTGTCGGTGCGGACCTCGTGGAACGCGAGCGCGATGGCGCGCGTGATCTTGTTCAGGTCGAAACGCATCCGCGAACCGTCGCGCTTCGCCACCAGGCGGGCGGCGGCGGGGATGGCGCGGCTCAGCAGCTCGGCGCCCTTGCGTTCCAGCTCGGGCTGGTTCGCGCTGGCGGTTTCGGGTTCTTCGAGATCGGAAAGTTGAGTGGAATTCATGGGAAAATGGCGGACGGGTTCACACGCTGGCAGAAGGGGCAAGGCCGCGACCGAAGGCTGGATCACCAGCCCGGACCAGCGGCCCATTTGCCCGGGCCAATCGGCAAAGTTCGATGACCGGTTTCACACCCCCGACCACCCGGAGACCGCGTCGCGGTGCCTGGGCTGGATTGGGGGGACGATGAGGGTGTGAACATGGGTGACCGACGTTTGGAAACGCCCCTCCCGGAGCAGTTTGGCCAAAGAGCAAATCGAGGAGCACCACTAGGGGTTGTGGTGCCGGCTGCGTCAATCACCTACCTATTGTGGCGGCGAATAATTACCCCGGGTAATACCAAATCGTGCACGATTACTGGTTTTTACCCGGGAATCCTTCCCACTTGCCTTAATAGGCCGGACAAAATGCGCACAGGCGCACGCCGCCCGGCGGCCAAATCGGGTCCGCCGCCGGCCTTGTCAGTAGGGATCCGCACCAGGCGCCTTCAAGATGATGGGAGCGATGACGGGCGTGCGCAGGATCTTGCCACCCTTTTCGGCGGGTTCGAACCACCACGTCTTGGCAGCCTCAAGGATGTTCTTTTCCAATAGAGGTGACGACGCCGCAACAACGCGGACCCTAACCGCATTACCTTCACGATCAATGTCGAACGTGACGTAGGCAATGTGGGTGAGCGGCTTTTGTTTCAATTCGTCGGGTAGTTTGGGCAGCAAGAGCTGCTTTACGCGCGGCATCCGGGTGGCCGGATCGACAGGCTCGAGCGATGCGGACAGGCTGCCTGCCATGAGCGACCGTCCCTCCGGCAGCATGACGAACACCACGTATTTGGTCCACACCGTCTTGTCGGCCTTGATGCCCGGGCGGTAGGTCCATCCCTTCACCGCCGCTTCGACCGGTTCCTTCCAGCGCTCATCCGTGATCGCGATCGTCTTCGCCGAATAGACCCCGCCGGTATCGTCGATCAGAACTTCCATGAGGGCGAGGTCCTTGCGTTCGGCCAATTCCGGCGGCACGACGGGCGGCTCCTGTGTCACGGGCACAGGCCGTTGATCAACTTGATTGGCCGCATACTTCGTGATGTGAAAGAGCTCGGGACGCTTGAAGCGGAAGGGCATTTCCACGCGGCGCCAAACGGGAGGCTTAGCGACCGAGGGGGCAAATCTCCAGCCATATGCGGCCTTGACCGCCTCGATGCCAAATTCGGGGCGATCGGCCTTTAGGACCTTTGGCATCACGATCTCGCCCGCCGGATTGACGAATGCCACTACGGTGGCCTCACCCTCCGCCTTCTCCGCGACAAGATTCACAGGATAGCGCGGCGCCCGGCGAGCAGTCGTAATCAACGGATCGTCCTTGCTCGCACCCCGGGCCACGACCGATCTCACGGACGGCTGGACGCCGCCATTTGCCGCGCGCAACGCGGCGGCGACGTTCTCCTGTTGATACCACTCCGCGATGCCAGCCAGGGTCCAGCCGTCGAGGAGCGCCTCGTCCAGCGTCCAGCCGCCCGTCAGAGCATCGGTCACAACCTGGTCCAACCCAGCCGCCACCGCCGCAACCAGGATTGAATCCTTGGCCGGCTTGTTGCGCACCAGCCTGGCGCCGAGTTCGCCAAGTCTGCGCGCAGCGGCGATGTCTCCACGGGTGAGGGCCAGGCACAGGGCCGCGGATCCGCTGGTAGCCAGGGGAGCAGTCGATGCGCCGACCCGCTCCAACACCCCGACGGCCTTCCGCGAATCGTTTTCCCAAGCGATCACAAGCGCGGACCGGCCGTCTTCCATGGTTCGATCGACGTCGGCGCCGGCCGCGATCAACTGGTGCAGCACATCCAGCCGGTCATTCATCGCCGCGATCATGAGCGGCGTCATCTTGCCCGGATTGGCAGCGTTGGGATCGGCGCCGCGCTCAAGCAGCCACGCAATCTGGGGAACCTGGCTATGTTTGACGGCGACGACGAGCGGCATCACCCCGTGGTTATCCCGGTTGAGGTCGAGGCCGGTCCCGAGGAGGCGTTCGGTCAGTTCCAAATGACCGCCCTTGAGCGCATGCGCGAGCAACTCGGCCCGGTCCTCAGGCCGCTTGGGCCACTTGGCACCGGCGTCGAGGAGCAGGTTGACGATGTCAGCATGGCCGTGCTCTGCGGCGAGACTGAGCGCGGTTTCATCGTATTTGTTGATCTTGTCGGGCTTGGCCCCGGCCTGCAGCAACGTGCTTACGATTTCCGTGTGCCCGCAAAAGCTGGCCATCGTCAACGGCGTGGAACCGTCCCAGAAGGTTGCTTCAACCGGCACTTTCGCCTGAATCAATCGCCTGACCGCCTCGAGTCGGCCGCTCTCTACGGCGGCGAAGAGGGCGGTGCGTTTCTGGGAGTCGCGCCCGCCGAGGTCCATGCCGGCCGCAATCAGGAAATCGAGGATCTGCGCATTGCCGAGCCGTACCACCGCATTGACCTGCTCTGCTTTCAACCCTCGTGCCGCCTGCCGCAGGCCGGCCGGATCGAGCGCCTTGAGGCCGGCGAGGTCGTTGGACTGAACCAGGCTCAGCACCCGGCTCGGTGCGAGCGAGCCCCGGGTGCCAGCCTGTGGCAACTCCTGGCCCCCGCGAAATACATGCAGGCGTAGCGAACCATCTAGTTCATCGTCGTCGATCTCCAGACGCTCTGAGACCGTCCGATCCTTATCCTGAGCCAGCACGATCGGTCTGAAGCTCACATGCCGCAGCCCCGCGGCTGATTCCCACCCGAATACGACATACAACGCGGTTGCGTCGGCTCGCGGCTTGAGCGTCACCCAAACATTTACGAAGTACTGCGAGGGTTTTTGCGGACGAGTGGTGTCGAGGCGGCGTACGAGCTGGTAGACAACGTCGCAGTCGGTCTGCGCGTCTGCAAAGGTACCGCCTGGTTCAAACCGAAAACGTCCACCGGCCTCGACCGCGACTAATTTGCCGTCGCGGGCGAGAGCCGGCGCCCCCTCGATCAGACCCGCCACCGGTTCGGCGCCGGTGCCGGTCTCATTCAGCAGTCGCACCTGCCCCCAGCAGACCGGGGCAATGAGCACGGCAAGAATGGCGGCCGGCCGGCAAGGATTCATGAAAGGTCAGAGCCGGTGCAGGTGGAAGCCGCCGTCGATGTCGAAACAGGCCCCCGTGGAGTACGGGAAGCGGTCCTCGGCGATTGCGCGCACGGCGCGGCCGATGTCCTCGGGCTTGCCCCAGCGGCGGATGGGCATGATGCCGCGCTCGTCGTGGATGATGAGCTTGTCGTACTTCTCCTTCACGGCGCCGGTCATGTCGGTCGCGATCACGCCGGGGCGGATCTCGTAGACGTTGATGCCGTCGTTCGCGAGGCGGTCGGCAAAGAGCTTGGTCATCATCGCCAGCCCGGCCTTCACCATGCAGTAGTCGCCGCGGTTGATCGAGGCGGTATAGACCGAGATCGAGGTGATGTTGACGATGCGGCCGCGGAAACCCTCGGCGTCGGGCGCCTGCTTGAGCATCTGCTTCGCCACGAGCTGGGAGAGGAAGAACGGACCCTTGAGGTTGATCGCGTAGAGGCGGTCGAAGCTCTCCTCGCCCGCGTCGAGCAGGTCCGCGCGCACCTTGGGCGCCACGCCGGCGTTGTTCACGTGCAGGTCGATGCGCCCGAACTTCGCCACCGTCTCGGCCACGAGCCGCTCGCGGTCGGCAGCCACGGCGACGTCGCCCTGCACGGTGAAGCCGTCGCCCCCCGCCGCCTTGACCAGCGCCAGCGCCTCGGCGGCCGCCTCGGCGTTGCCGGCATAATTGATGGCCACGCGGCAGCCCGCGCGGGCGAGTTCGAGGGCGATGCCGCGGCCAATGCCGCGCGATGCGCCGGTGACGAGAGCGGTTTTCTGGGCCATAGGCCGCCCAGCGAAACGATCCCCTGCGCGCCGGGCAATGTCGGAATGCACCCGCCGAACGGTCCGACCGCCTTCAGCCGGCGCGGCGGTAGCGGAGCAGGTCGCGGGGGGCGACGCCGTGGACCGCCTTGAAGCACCGGGAAAAGTGATAGGGGTCCGCGAAGCCCACGCGTTGTGCCGCCTCCTTCACCAGGCCGCCGTTCTCGACGAGGTGTTCGGCAGCGAGGGTCATCTTGCGGCGCAACAGGTGCTGGTAGGGGCTGCAGTCGTGGTAGCGCCGGAAGAGCCGGCACACGCTCGACACCTCCAGACCGGCGGCCGCGGCGATCTCCTCCAACGTGGCGAGCTGCTCCGCGCGCTCCTCGATGAGGGTGCGGCAGCGCAGGTATCGCTCCCGCGCCGGGTCGCCACCGTGGGCGCCCTGGCGGACGTGCTCCTCGACCTTGAGGAGCAGGAGCTCGAGCCGGGTCGCGCACAGCGCCTTCGCCAGCCGCCCGCGGCGCTCGCCCTCGTGGATCAGGTCCTCGAACAGGCCGCGCAGCTCCGCATGGGCGGCCAGCAGCAGGACGCGCCCCGGGGCGACGCCGGCCTGGGCGAGGCGGCGCCCCGCCTTCGCGCCGGCCAGGCACACGAAGTACTTTACCATCGGGCGCGCCGGATCGGTGTGGATCGCGCACCGGGTGGTGCGGTCGTAGGCGAAGACCGAACCGGGGGCGAGCGGATGGCCGACGCCGTCGAGTTCCACGCGCCCCGCCCCCTCCGCCACGTATTCGAACCCGGCGTAGGCGTACACCTCGCGGTCCACGCGGTAGTCGGGATTGCACAACTCCCGGCCGCCCAGCGCCGGGCCGATCCGCGCCCCGCGGGCCGGCGCGAGATTCAGGAAGAAATACCGCGCCCGGCTGACCTGCTGGGACAGGAGCGCGCGGGCCCCGGTGTTGCCGATATTATCCATGCCTTTTCGCAAAGTATCCATTCCGGATGCCGCTGCGCCAGTGCATAATCACGATTCCGCCGGCTTTCCGGGCGGCATCGAGGCCGCCGATTTTATCTAGTAACTCGTACTCCTCATGAAAAAATCCCCCGCCAAAACCATCCTGCTCGTCGCCAACGGTGACCTGCGCCAATCCGCCAACGAGAAGACCTGGTCCGGTCAGGAGGCGATGGAGAAGCAACTCACCGCCGCCGTCGCCCGCCTCGGCTACAAGCTCGTGCGCGCCCACCCCTACAAGCCCGCCATGAAGCACGGCTTCATCGCCTCCCAGAAGGAAGGCATGGAGGTCTTCGCCGGCATCAACCCCAAGACGCCCCTGATCGTCGCCGAGTCGGTCTGGCAGTACTCGCACCACATCCTCCACGGCCTCATCTCGCACCAGGCTCCCATCCTCACGGTGGCCAACTGGTCCGGCACCGCCCCCGGCCTCGTGGGCATGCTCAACCTCAACGGCTCGCTGACCAAGGCCGGCGTGAAGTACTCGACGCTCTGGAGCGCCGATTTCACCGACGACTTCTTCCTCACGAACCTCGCCAAGTGGCTGAAGACCGGCGCGGTCAAGCACCCGACGACCCACGTCAAGGGCATCGGCCGCAGCGCCGTGCCGCCCAAGGCCCGCGCCATCGCCAAGAAGATCGCCGACGACCTGCGCCGCCGGAAGTCCATCATGGGCGTCTTCGACGAGGGCTGCATGGGCATGTACAACGCGATCATCCCCGACGAGCTGCTCTTCAAGACCGGCGTCTACAAGGAGCGCCTCTCGCAGTCCGCCCTCTATTATGGCGCCACGCAGGTCAGCGATGTCGAGGCCCGCGCGGTTTACGACTGGCTCAAGGCCAAGGGCATGAAGTTCCACCTCGGCACGAATCCCGACTCCGAACTCACCGAGGAACAGGTGCTCTGGCAGTGCAAGACGTACGTCGCCGCGCTCCGCATCGCCGACGAGTTCGGCTGCGAGTCCATCGGCATCCAGTACCAGCAGGGCCTCAAGGACCTGCTCCCCGCCTCCGACCTGGTCGAGGGCATCCTCAACAACTCCGACCGCCCGCCGGTCGCCAACGCCAAGGGCGAAATCATCCGCGACGGCCAGCCCCTCACCCATTTCAACGAGGTGGACGAGTGCGCCGGCCTCGACGGCCTGCTCACCAACCGCGTGCACCAGGCCCTCGGCCAGCCCGTCGAGAACACCCTGCACGACCTGCGCTGGGGTGATTTCGACCAGAGCGGCACGACGAAGGAGTACGTCTGGGTGTTCCTCATCTCCGGCAGCGCGCCCCCGGCCCACCACATCGACGGCTACAAGGGCACCGACTCCCTGCGCCAGCCCTACATGTACTTCCGCCTCGGCGGCGGCACCGTGCGCGGCATCGCCAAGCCGGGCGAGATCGTCTGGAGCCGCATCTTCCTCGAGAACGGCAAGCTCAAGATGGACCTCGGCCGCGCCAAGGTCATCACCCTCCCGCGCGCCGAGACCGAGCGCCGCTGGAAGGAGACGACGGAGCAGTGGCCGATCATGCACGCCGTCACCTACGGCGTGACGCGCGACCAGATGATGGCCCGCCACATGGCCAACCACATCCAGGTCGCCTACGCCAACAGCGCCAAGGAGGCCGATCTCGCGATGTACACCAAGGCCGCGCTCGCCGCCGAGCTCGGGCTCGAGGTCTCGCTCTGCGGCACCAAGGCCGACGGCTCGAGGTTCTGATTCGTTCCCCGGTAGGGCAGGCGATGCGCCTGCCCTACTTTTTTGTCCACTCAGGCCGGCAAACCGTCCACGTTGGCCTGATTCATGGATTCTTTGCCTCCCCTGCCCGCCGAACCACGCCCCGGCCTGTACCGGCACTACAAGGGCAACGAGTACCGCGTTCTCGGCCTGGCCCGGCACTCGGAGACCCTCGAGCCGCTCGTCGTGTACCAGGCGCTCTACGGCGAGCGCGGCCTGTGGACCCGGCCGCAGGCGATGTTCATCGAGACCATCACCCATGCCGGCCGCACCGTGCCGCGTTTCGCCTACGTCGGCCCCTGACCAGTCATGCGCGTCCTCATCGCCTGCGACAAATTCAAGGACGCCCTCACCGCGCCCCAAGCCTGCGGGATCATCGCCGACGCGCTGCAAGTCGCGCATCCTGACTGGACGATGGACGTCTGTCCGCTGGCGGACGGCGGCGAGGGTTTTGCCGACATCCTGACGCGCGCGGCGGGCGGTCGCATCGTGGCGCTCACCGTCACCGGCCCCCGGGGCACACCGCAGCCCGCGGGATTTGGCCTGGTCGCCCTCGAGCGCATCCCGGCCGCAGCCCGCGCCCGGCTCAACCTGCCGGCGGCCGTTCCGGCCGACGCCACCGTGGCGGTGATCGAGATGGCGACCGCCAGCGGCCTGGCCCTCCTCGCCCCCGAGGATCGCGATCCCTGGCACACAACCACCACCGGCACCGGCGAACTCGTCCGCGCCGCGGCCAGTCACGGCGTCGCCGCCATTCTGCTCGGTGTTGGCGGGAGCGCGACCAACGACCTGGGCCTGGGCGCCCTCGACGCCCTCGGACTGCACTGCAGCAATCAGCACGGCGAAACCGTCCGGCCGCCGGTGCCCGCCCGCTGGGCGGAGGTGACGCGCCTCATCGGCAAGGTTGACCCGCGCCTGCCACCGATCCGCATCGCCTGCGACGTGACCAACCCGCTCCTCGGCCCGCGCGGCGCCGCGGCCGTCTATGGTCCGCAGAAGGGCCTGCGCCCGGGAGATCTCACCCGGCTCGACAGTCTCGGCGCGCGCCTCGGCCTCATGCTCTGCCACCATTGCGGTCAACCCGACACCACGCTCGAGGCGCCGGGCGCCGGGGCGGCGGGTGGCATCGCCTTCGGGCTCATGGTCGGCGCCGGGGCGCAGCTTCTCCCGGGCGTCGACTTGGTCGAGGCGTGGCTCGATCTCGGCGCGCGCCTCGCTGGCGCCGACCTCGTGATCACCGGCGAAGGCCGCTTTGACGAGAGTTCGCTGAGCGGCAAGGGCCCGGGGGCAGTCGCCGCCCGGGCGCTGGCCCTCGGCAAGCCGGTGCAGGTCTTCGCCGGCCAGATCCGGGCCGACCAGCCGCCGCCGGGGCTCCGGCTCCACGCCATCACCCCGCCCGGCCTGCCGCTCGCGGACGCGCTAAAAGCGGCGCCCGACTTGCTCGCGGCGAGTGTCCGCCAACACTGCTGACACCCCATGCCCCCGGAAGAACACATTGCCCGCGAAGAGCGCTTTGCCCGCCTGCGCCGCCTGAAGCAGTTCCTGCGCTACATGCCGCGGCGGGCGGTGTTCCACAAGTACCCGCTCATCGGCCGCTTCGCCGCCGCCGCCCGCAAACGCGCGTACCTGTGGTCGTTCAAGACCGCGAACCTCCGGCCCTCGTTCTACGCCGGGTCGATCCTGTCGCTGCTGCCGGTGATGGGCATGCAGCTGCCACTCGCCTTTCTCCTCTGCCTCCTGTTGCGCGGCAATTTCATGGTCATGGGCGGGCTGCAGTTCATCACCAACCCCTTCACGGCCGCGCCGATTTACTACGCCACGCACCAGCTCGGTAGGACCGTCATCGAGGCATCCGGTTTCGGGCGCGGCCTCGATACCGTCGAGCCACTCGACCTGGAAACGGTCCCCGAGCCCACGACGCCGCCGCGGCTGGAGCCGGCCAAGGTAACGCCGCCACCCCCACCGCATGAGATGCACTGGGGCCGGCGCGTGGGGACGGCGATCAACGCGCTCGTCATCGGCGGCGTCATCAGCGGCGCCCTCCTCGGCCTGCTCCTCGATCTTCTTTGGCGCCTCGGCGCCGAGTACTACGCGCGGAAACATCCGCCCGCGGTCCGCGCTTCCCGCTCGACGGAAGACCCATCACCGCCAAAGTAACGCGCGACATGTCTGGTCCGAACCGCCCCCTGCCCCTCAAAAACCTGCTGGCTTGGTTCGTCCTGATCCTGGGGTTGTTCGGTTGCAGCGCAAGCCAACCGCCGACCTGCCCGGCTGCGGCCAACGCCACCCGCGGGGCCGCGCCGGCACCGGCGCCCAAGGCCGCGACCGCTCCCGCCGCCGCGAGCCCCGTGCCGTTCCCCGTGATGCTTGGCATCGACGTGCTCGAGGCCCAGGGCTTCGCCGCGGTCAAGGGCAAGCGCATCGGCCTCCTCACCCACCCCGCCGGCGTCAACCGCCGCGGCGAGAGCACGATCGACGTCCTGCGCCGCGCCCCCGGCACAAAGCTCGTCGCCCTCTTCGGCCCGGAGCATGGCATCTACGGCAACGAAAAGGCCGAGGTGAAGATCGGCGACCGCACCGACCCGCGCACCGGGCTTAAGGTGTACTCGCTCTACGGGAAATTCCGGAAGCCCACCAAGGACATGCTCAAGGGCCTCGATGCGATCGTGGTGGACCTGCAGGACGTCGGCACGCGCAGCTACACCTACGTCAGCGCCATGCTCTACACCATGGCCGCCTGCTTCGAGAACCACGTCGAGATCATCGTCCTCGACCGGCCCAATCCCCTCGGCGGCAACAAGGTCGACGGCCCGCCGCTCGACCCGCAGTGGAAGAGCTACGTCGGCGCCATCCGCGTGCCCTACGTCCACGGCCTCACGATCGGCGAGATCGCCCGCATGGCCAAGGAGTCCCCGGGCGTCCTGCAGGTGCCCAATGCCATCAACGTCTCCGAGGCCGTGCGCGCCAAGGGCAGGCTCACCGTCATCCCCATGCGCGGCTGGCGGCGGAGCATGCGCTGGTCGGAGACCGGGCTGCCGTGGATTCCCACGTCGCCGATGATCCAGGATTTCTCGGCCGTGGTCGGTTACGCCATGGTCGGCCTCGGGACCTACTTCGATCCCAACGCCGGCTTCGACCTCGGCCTGCGCCACGGCGTCGGCGCCAACTACGCCTTCCGCGGGCTTTCGCATCGGACCGTGCGCAGCGACGTCCTCGAGCGCGAGTTGCGCGCCCTCAAGCTTCCCGGCCTCTCCTATCGCCGCATCAGCGTGCCGGGCCGCAACGGCAAGCCCGAGACCGGTGTCTTCGTCGAGATCAGCGACTGGGACGACTGGAATCCCGTCGAGCTCAGCGCCCACCTCATGGTCCTCGCCTGCCGCCTCGACCCGAAGAATCCCAACCCCTTCCGCGCCGGCGACGCCAGCGGCTTCCTGCGCCACATGGGATCGAACGCTTTCTACGAGGCCCTCAAGCGCGACGGCGCCCGCGTGAATGCCGCCGCCTGGGTGCGCGACTGGCAGGCGCACAACGCGATCTACCGCCAGCAGAGCCGCAAGTTCTGGCTGTATTATTAGGGGCGCCGGAGCGGAGCGAATCTGGAACTCAGGAACACTGGAAATGACCCAAAAACAAAATCCAGCTTTCCTGAGTTCCAGAGTTCCAGATTAAAGTCTCCGCGCTTCCATACAGTTAGGATGCTCACCGAGTTGGCAGGCGCCGGCTCGCGTTCAAGAATCCCGATCATGCCCAGCCTCCAGTCGCTCCTCGCCGTCCTGAACCCTGCGGAACAGGCGCATTTCTATCCGGGCGCGCTCTTCGAAGAGCTCCGCTCCCTGGCGCCCGAGTTCCGGCTGCTGGATCCGACCGGCGTCACGCCGGAGGCCTTCGCGCAGCTGCTCGCGGCCAATCCGCCCGACGCCGTGCTGTCCTGCTGGCACACTCCGCGCCTGCCTGCGCCCACGCCGGCGCGGCTGCGTTACCTCTGCCACACGACCGGCTCGGTGAAGCACCTCGTGAGCCGCGCCCAGATCGCCCAGGGCCTGCTCGTCACCAACTGGGGCAGCGCCATCAGCCGTACCGTCGCCGAGTGCGCCCTCTATCACATCCTCGCGTGCCTGCGTCGCGGGACCGAGTGGACCTTCTCCATGCACCAGGAGGGCGGCTGGCGCCAGGAGCACGCGCCGGTGGCCTCGCTCTTCGAGCGCCGCGTCGGCATCCACGGCTACGGCGCCATCGCCAAGGAGTTCATCCGGCTGATCGCCCCGTTCAACTGCCGGGTCTCCGTCTGCGCCCCGGATTTCGACGCGGCCGCCGCCGCCCGCACGGGCGCACAACCCGCCGCCTCCCTCGAGGCGCTCTTCGCCGAGAACGACGTGATCGTCGAGCTCGCCCCGCTCATCGCCGCCACGCGCGGCACCGTGACCGAGCGCCATTTCCGCCTCATCAAGCCCGGCGGCGTCTTCGTCAATGTCGCCCGCGCCGGCATCACCGACGAGGCCGCGCTCCTGCGGGTCGCGCAGGAGGGCAAGATCCAGGTCGGCCTCGACGTCTTCGCCGACGAACCGCTGGCGCCCGACCACGGCTTCCGCGGGCTGCGCAACGTGAGCCTTACCCCGCACATCGCCGGCCCGACGGTCGACCGCTACCCCGACGCCGGCCGCCACGCGATCCGCAACCTCCGCGCCTTCGCCGCCGGCGAGCCGCTGACCGCCGTCATCACGCCCGAGGTCTTCGACCAGCAAACGTGACCTCCGCCCGCCGCAGGCTCGGCGAAGGCGGGCAGTTTGCCCTTGCCGCCATGGGCCGCTCGGCGGAACAATTCGCGGCGCCCGGCGCCACGCGCCGGAATCCAGTCCAACCCCCAATCCTATGCCGAGACCCGTCACCCTGTTCACCGGCCAATGGGCCGATCTGCCCCTCGAACAACTCGCCCCGCTGGTCAAAAAAATGGGCTACGACGGCGTCGAACTCGCCTGCTGGGGCGACCACTTCGACGTCGATGCCGCCGCGAATTCCAAGAAGTACGTCCACGACAAGTGGGCGCTCCTCAAGGCCCACGGCCTCACCTGTTACGCGATTTCCAGCCACCTCGTCGGCCAGGCGATCTGCGACAGTATCGACGAGCGTCACCAGGCGATTCTCCCGCCCGATGTCTGGGGCGACGGCGACCCCGAGGGCGTCCGCAAGCGCGCTGCCCGCAAGATGATCACCGCCGCCCGGGCCGCCCGCGCCTTCTTCGACGCCAAGCCCGGCCGCCGCAGCACCGATGACTTCCCCGCCGTCGTGAACGGTTTCACCGGCTCCTCGATCTGGCACTCGATCTACGCCTTCCCACCGACCTCCCAGGCGTACTGGGACAAGGGCTTCGCCGACTTCGGCAAGCGCTTCGGCCCGATCCTCGAGGCGTTCGACAAGGTCAACGTGAACTTCGGCCTCGAGGTGCACCCGACCGAGATCGCGTTCGACATCGCCTCCTCGCAGCGCGCCATCGAGGCCGTGAAGGGTCATAAGCGCTTCGGCTTCAACTACGACCCCTCGCACCTCGGCTATCAGGGCGTGGACTACGTGAAATTCATCCGCGCCTTCGGTAACCGCATCTACCACGCCCACATGAAGGACGTCTGGTGGGGCCACGGCGACGGCACGGTCGGCGTCTTCGGCGGCCACGTGAGCTTCGGCGACGCCCGCCGCTTCTGGGACTTCCGCTCCCTCGGCCACGGCGACATCAAGTTCGAAGACATCATCGTCGCCCTCAACGACGTCGGCTACCGCGGCCCGCTCTCCGTCGAGTGGGAGGACATCCGCATGGACCGCGTCCACGGCGCCACCGAGGCCGCCGCCTTCGTCCGCAAGGTCGACTTCCCCTCCAGCGCCGTCGCCTTCGACGCCGCATTTGAGCGAAAGTAGCGAGTAGTGGGTAGCGAGTAGCGAGCATGGATTCATCCACTCGCTCGCGCTCGTAGCTACCCGACTCCCTACTCCCCCATTATCGTCCCGCTAGCATTCTACTCGTTACCCGCTACTCACTACTCGCTACTTCTATGAACAGAAAACTTCGCTATGGCATGATCGGCGGCGGGCGCGGGGCCTTCATCGGCGCCGTGCATCGCATCGCCGCGCACATGGACGGCAAGGCCCGCCTCGTCGCGGGCGCCTTCTCGTCCGACCCCGAGCGCTCCAAGGCCTCCGCCGCGGACCTCTTCGTCAAACCCGACCGCGCCTACGGCTCCTACCAGGAGATGATCAAGGCCGAGGCCAAGCTGCCGCCCGGCCAGCGCCTCGACTTCATCGTCATCGTCACGCCAAACCACCAGCACTTCCCGCCGGCCAAGCTCTGCCTCGAGGCCGGATTCAACGTGATCCTCGACAAACCCGCGACCTTCGACCTCGCGGAAGCGAAGCAGCTGCGCGCCATCGTGAAGAAGTCGAAGAAGGTCTTCGTCCTCACGCACAACTACACGGGCAACGTCATGGTCAAGCAGGCCCGCGAGCTCGTGCGCAACGGCACGGTCGGCGACATCCGCAAGATCGTCGTCGAGTACCCGCAGGGCTGGCTGTCGACCTTCCTCGAAAGCACGAACCAGAAGCAGGCCGCCTGGCGCACCGACCCCAAGCGCAGCGGCGCCGCCGGCTGCATCGGCGACATCGGCACGCACGCCGAGAACCTTGCCCGCTACATCACGGGCCTCGAGATCGACTCCCTCTGCGCCGACCTCACGACTTTCGTGAAGGGCCGCAAGCTCGACGACGACGGCAACATCCTCGTCCGCTACAAGGGCGGCGCCAAGGGCGTGCTGCACTCCTCGCAGATCAGCATCGGCGACGAGAACATGCTCAACATCCGCGTCTACGGCACCAAGGCCGGACTCGAGTGGCGGCAGGAGTTTCCCAATGAGCTCGTCGTGAAGTACGGCGACAAGCCGCGCGAGATCTGGCGCCGCGGCAACGGCTACATCTGCGACCAGGGCAAGAAGTTCACCCGCATCCCGGCCGGCCACCCCGAGGGTTACCTCGAGGCCTTCGCCAATATCTACCTCGAGGCCTTCCGCGCCATCGAGGCGGAGCTGGCGGGCAAGCCGCTGCCCAAGGACCTCGACTATCCCACCGCCGACGATGGCGTCTACGGCATGGCCTTCATCGAGACCGTGGTGAAGAGCTCCAAGCTCGGCGCCAAGTGGCTGAAGTTCCCGAAGGTCTGAATCCAGGGTAGGAGCGGCTTTACGCCGCGACCGATTGTCGAGACGCATCCGGTCGCGGCGTAAAGCCGCTCCTACACCCGGGACCACGCCGACGTGGGGCGGCGCCGCCCGACGCCAACCCACGCCTACCGGTGCTCCTCGTAGGTGATCTCGATCTTGGCCGTGAAGGCTTGTTTCTTGGCGGCGCCCTGGAAGCGGATGCTGTGCGCGCGCTCGTCGTAAACCCAGCCGTTGGCCGGGTCGGGCGACACTTCCGTCCCGTCGACGAACACGCGCAGGCTCGGCTTGTACAGGGTCGAGCCCGGCGTGACCGGCTCGAGCGCAACGGCGACGGTGTCGGCGATGCGGTCGCCCAAGGCCGCGAGCGGGCCGGAGAAATCACTCTCGATGTTCAGCACCGTGCCCCCGGAGAGCTCGGCCGCACGCCGGTGTGATACGTTGTCCGGCGAAACCACGGCGTGCATCTCGATCTTCCCGCGCTTGTTGCCCTTCACGATGATGAAGGGGCGCAGCACCCAGTAATTGATGTAGCTGTCGAGGGTCTGGCGCCGCTTCGGGTGCTCCGTGTTGTACTCCTTGAGCAACTTGGGCAGCTTGCCGTCCTCGATCCACCGGGCCTCGCGCCCGCCTCCCGGCAGGTCTTCCCAGGTCGCCATGCGGGTCTCCTCCTCATCCATGAAGAAGACCACGATCGTGGTGGCGTCGGGCCGCAGCAGGTCGTGCTGCTTGTTCTGGAAGCCGGCGACCAGGTTATACACCGCGGTGAAGGCGGTGCGGTTGCTGTCACCGTTGGTGCCCACCTTCACGAGCTCGGCGAAGATGCCGTCGGGTGTCTGCGGGGTCACCCACGGCTGGGGCAGCGCGGGTAACGTCACGAGGGCGCCGTTGCTGGCCACCCGCTTGGTGATCGACCGCGGCCGCTGCTTGCGGTCGAGGACGGGGTTGCCCGCGGCGTCGAGCTCCACGGAGCGGACCGACTTGTACAATGACGAGCGCTGACCAGGCGGCACGTTGACAAAATCCGTCGTGAGCACCCCGATGCGGTAGTCGAGCCCGCGCATGTCAAAGAGCTGCCGGAAGCGGCGCAGATTGGCCGCGATGCGATCCTGGTGGGGGGCCATCGACGGCGAGTTGTTGATGACGAACACGAGGTCCACCTGGCGGCTCTTGGAGCGGTCCGCGATCAGGCGCTTCGCCTCGCGGATCGGCTCGACGCTGACGATGACAACATTCTCCATCCCGAGTTGGGGATTGCTCTCGTCGTAAGTGTAGTAGTGAAAGCGGTCCCGGCCGATGAACCCGGGATCGGGCGCATACGTAAGTTGACCCGTCGCGCGATCGATCCGGGCGGTCCCGTGCTTGGGCTTGGCCTCGTCAACCAGGGCGTAGGCCACCTTGCGGTCGGCGATCGCGGTGCGTTCCGCCACCGGGATGAAATCCTCATGGCTCGGAAGCGGGTGCGTGACGGCAAGGTTGGGGCGGGTCGTCAGCGCGACCGCCCGCTCATCCATCACGCGCTCGCGGTCCTCAGTGATCTCGAGCCGCTCCAAAACCACCGGGGCCGGGGGCTGGACCTCGATCACGACCTCGTTGCGGTAGACCAGGCCCGAGGTCTCGTTGCGCACGGTGTAGGTGAACCGATCCTCGCCGGCGTAGCCCAGCGTCGGCTTGTACGCGAAATAGCCGAGGCGCGCGGACTTGTTCAGGAAGAAATCTGCGGCCTCGCCGCCCGCGAGGCCCACGCGCCCGAAGCGGGGCTCGACCGTGATCGTGTAGACCAGGTCGTCACCCTGCGTTTCGCCGATGACTTCCCGGGCGACGACCAACTGACCATGGACGCCCTCGCCCTCCTCAGCCACCAGGCGCATGGGGATCGTCGAGACGATCTCCTCGGTGTCGCCGGGGGTCGCCAGTTGATCGGCCCACGCCGGTTGGAAGGCCAGCAGGCCAAGCAGACAAAGGCAACGCAGCCACCCGTGGACAAAGGGTTCGGAGTTCATGAAGGTAGGACGATACCGACCATAGAGCATGTCAACCGAGCCCGGGTTCCCTGGCCCCGGCGGGACCGCGCTTATTTCCGCGCCCCGGCCTGCGCCAGCCACGCCGCATAGTCGGCGCGGGGAACGAATTTCAGCGAGGCTGAGTTGATGCAGTAGCGCTGGCCGGTCGGGCGCGGGCCGTCGTCAAAGACGTGGCCGAGGTGGCTGCCGCAGACCTTGCAGTGGGTCTCCTCGCGGATCATGCCGTGGCTGAAATCGGTCTCGACGCCGACGAACGACTTCTCGATCGGCTGCCAGAAGCTCGGCCAGCCCGTGCCGCTCTCGAACTTGGTCGTGCTGTCGAAGAGCGGCGTGTCGCAGCCCACGCAGACGTAGACGCCATCCGCATGGTTGTTCCAGTACTCGTTCTGGAACGGCGGCTCGGTGCCCTGCTTGCGGGCGACCTGGTACTGCCGCGGCGTGAGGCGCTGGCGCCACTCGGCATCGGTGCGCTGCACCTTGGCCTTGCTCATGTCGATGACGACCTCGGACGGCAGCCCGCAGGCGGAGATCTCTCCCGGTTTGCACTCGAGGGCGTCCTTGGCGGTGGCGGGCTTGGTCGGTTTCATGTCAGCGGCCAAGAGCCAACCAGCCGCGAGGGCCGCCACAAG
>JAHCAZ010000018.1:0-72500 GCA_019634615.1 Opitutaceae bacterium | reverse complement strand
GCTCAAGTGGACTTGAACCACTGACCCCACGCTTATCAAGCGTGTGCTCTAACCATCTGAGCTATAAGCCCTTAAATTCTTGGAGTCGATCGGGTTTGAACCGACTACCTCTTGCGTGCAAAACAAATGCTCTTCCAATTGAGCTACGACCCCAAAAATAAATAATTTTATTATATTTTAAAATATATTATTATTTTATAAACTAAATGAAATCTCTCTTTTTATTAATTAAAATTAATAAATACGATCATAATTATATATAAAAAAAATAAATTTAATAAATATATAATTTATCCATAAAAAGGATGTAATCCAGCCGCAGGTTCCCCTACGGCTACCTTGTTACGACTTAGTCCCAATCATTAGCCTCACCTTTGGATGTTATATTTTACATACTTTAGGTAAAACCAATTTTCATGACTTGACGGGCGGTGTGTACAAGGCCCGGGAACGTATTCACGGCTCCGTAGCTGATAAGCCATTACTAGCGATTCCTACTTCATGGAGTCAAATTGCAGACTCCAATTCGAACTGAGCTTAATTTTAAGGATTTGCTCCAATTTGCATTATTGCTTCCTTTTGTATTAAGCATTGTAGCACGTGTGCAGCCCTAGATATAAGGGCCATGCTGACTTGACGTCATCCTCAGCTTCCTACTTTATAAAAAAAGTATGTCTCTTTAAAGTCCTCAGCATAATCTGTTAGCAATTAAAGACAAGGGTTGCGCTCGTTACCGGACTTAACCGAACATCTCACGACACGAGCTGACGACAGCCATGCAGCACCTGTGTAATAGCCCTAAAAGGGGGTAATATTTTCATATTATTTCTAATACATGTCAAATCTAGGTAAGGTTCTTCGCGTTGCCTCGAATTAAGCCACATGCTCCACCGCTTGTGCGGGCCCCCGTCAATTCCTTTGAGTTTTAGCCTTGCGGCTGTAGTCCCCAGGCGGTACACTTATCGCGTTAGCTTAGACTCTGAAAGGATCGAATCATCCAAAATCTAGTGTACAAAGTTTACAGCGTGGACTACAGGGGTATCTAATCCCTTTTGCTCCCCACGCTTTCGTACCTCAGCGTCAGTTTTCTTCCAGTAAATTGCCTTCGCCATTGGTGTTCTTTCAAATATCTACGCATTTCACCGCTACACTTGAAATTCCATTTACCTCTCCGATACTCAAGTTATATAGTTTTAAATGCAGTTTTAAAGTTAAGCTTTAAGATTTCACATTTAACACATATAACAGCCTACATACCCTTTACGCCCAATAATTCCGAGTAACGCTTGTGGTTTCCGTATTACCGCGGCTGCTGGCACGGAATTAGCCACCACTTCCTTTTTAAGTTAACTCAATATTCAAGCTATAAACTTGATTTTTGTTCCTTAACGACAGAGGTTTACAATTCTAAAACTTTCATCCCTCACGCGACGTCGCACCATCAGGCTTTCGCCCATTGTGAATGATTCGAAACTGCTGCCACCCGTAGGTGTCTGGACCGTGTCTCAGTTCCAGTGTGGCTGATCATCCTCTCAGATCAGCTACCCGTCTTAGCCTTGGTGAGCTGTTACCTCGCCAACTAGCTGATAGGCCGCGAACTCCTCATTTAGCGTCAGGCCTTGCGGTCCCTGACTTTAGTATGCCCTCCATGCGGGGGACAACCACATGCGGTATTAATTCGCCTTTCGGCGAGCTATTCCACACTTAATGGTAGATTGTTCACGTGTTACGCACCCGTTCGCCACTGAACAAATTGCGTATTGCTACACAACTTGTCCCGTTCGACTTGCATGTCTTAACCACGCCGCCAGCGTTCATTCTGAGCCAGGATCAAACTCTCCGAAAAGAGTTATGAACCTAGTGATTCATGAACTACTAACATGACGTAAGTTTTGAGGCTTACGTCTTTTTTGAATTTTGATTGGGGGTCCCAATCAATCGCACAAAGTAAATTTCAAAGAGCTTCCCACTGAGGGAAAGAGTTCCAGAAAGAATTTTTTGGAACCGTCCGTCAACACTATTTCGAAAGATTTCCGAAAATTTTTGAAGGACTTTTAAAGAGCCTCTCGCGCATCAGAGCCGCCGCTTTTGGCGCTCGTCATCACGAGGGAGGGCGGAACATGTAAGGCCGCACAGATGGATCAAGATATTTTTCCCGTAAAAACAACTATCGTCTTTATATATATGAAGATAATGTACTTAGAGATTTTTTGGGCGACGCGATTTCAGTCGCGCGCACTGAGCAGAGCCAGGATCGATACGGAAGTTTCAAGTTCACGCCTGAGTGTAGTTTTTTCTTAGATACGGGCCCCGCCAATGGAGCCTTCGCTCGATTCCCCTGCGGCGGCGAGCGCACGAACTTCCCCCTGCCTGGGCAGCGCCTTCGCCCACGCCTTCCGGGGCCTTCTCTTCCGGATGCAACAGCCACCCGGTCGCCGGCGGTCCACCACGGAGACTTGCAGGTGCCTACCCACAATACGTCGGGCCCTCCTCACCCAGCCCTCCCTCACCCCCGCACCTCAAGCCAGCCCGGCCCGATCATCATCGCCCCTCCCCTGGGATACGGATCAGCCATTTCGTCAGTCGCGCGGGCGCCATTCCGCAGGACTCCCGATTCGCCTCCCGCGACACCAGTCCATGCCACTGCCGCGTCATTAGGGGATCTGAATCCAGGCAAAGACCTCCGGGGAGCATGCCCTCGTCATCCGGTTATCCGCGGATATCCGCATTCAGAGACTTCCGTGACGCAGCCCGCAAAGACCTGGTTAAGCGTCGAGCGCTCGACACCTAACACCGCGGCGAAATCCCTCCAGATCTGCTTCCTAGGCATTCGAATGCCAAAGAATGCCAAATCAAGTGCGGGCGGTCGGAGCTGACCGGACGGACGACGCGATTGGGGAACCGGCGCACTCTATTTCCTCGGATAGATATCGAAAACCGCACCTTTTCGCATATTTCGGCCAAAAATCCACCAGAAGCCCCATAAAAATAGGAAAAATCCCCAAAAAAGCGGTCATTATTCGCGTTCATCACAGGCCAGATCGGCCCACGATATCGCAATTCAACAGCAACGCCGATCCTCGGTTATTGCCCCAAAGTTGGTCCATTTCGAAGGATTCTTACGTACTTTGAAGGCAAAATAGGCCAAACAGCGGAGATATTGCCCAACAGTAGGATTGCTTTTCCCTACCATTTCTTTGAACGCTATCCCCTCAATCATCACTAACCCGTAATCAGCTCAACTCAACCAAGGCACACTTTGGACCTCAAACAAATCAAGCAGATCATCGAACTCATGAAGCGCTCCGAGCTCTCGGAGTTCGCTGTGGAGGAAGAAGGTTTCAAGCTGAAGATCCGCCGAGGCGGAAATGGGCTCCCCATGGTCACGTCATCGCGATCGGGCTCCAATCCCCCCTTTGCCACTGCCTCGGAGCCGGCCCCTGTACCCGTCGCCGCCGCACCCGCCGCGGCCGCAGCGCCCGCTGCAGCCGCCGCTGCGACTCCGGCCAAGGACGAGGCTGATGTGATCTACATCAAGTCACCGATGGTGGGCACCTTTTATCGCGCGCCCTCGCCCGAAAGCAAACCGTTCGCCGACGTCGGCACCAAGGTCACCGAAACCTCCGTCGTGTGCATCATCGAAGCCATGAAGATCATGAATGAGATCCAGGCTGAGCTGAAGGGCACGGTGGTCGAGGTCCTCGTCGAGAACGGCCAACCGGTTGAGTACGGCCAGCGCCTATTCAAAGTAAAACAGGGCTGATCAGCTTCGAATCCGCCGCACCACAGTGAGCTGCTAACCATTTGTTAACAATGGTTAGTGAAGAAACGCCCATCCATGATTCAAAAAATCCTCATCGCCAACCGCGGTGAAATCGCCCTTCGCATCATCCGCGCCTGCCGCGAGCTAGGGATCAAGACCCTGGCAGTGTATTCGGAGGCCGACGTTCAGTCGCTGCACGTGCAGCTGGCCGATGAAGCCATTTGCATCGGCGGCCCGCGTAGCACGGACAGCTACCTGCGCGCCGACCGGATCATCAGCGCCGCCGAAATCGCGGACGTGGACGCGATCCATCCGGGTTACGGGTTTCTCTCGGAGAACGCCAAGTTTGCCGAGCAGTGCGAATCGTGTAACATCAAATTTATCGGCCCTAAGTCAAAATCCATCAAGATGATGGGCGACAAGGCCGTCGCCAAGGACACCGTCCGGAAGGCCGGTGTGCCCACCGTGCCCGGATCGGACGGACCCGTCGAAAGCGAGGCCGAAGCCGTCAAGATCGCCCGCAAAGTCGGCTATCCGGTGATCATCAAGGCAGTCGCCGGCGGCGGTGGCCGCGGCATGCGCATCGCGCATAACGACGTTTCCTTCGCCAAGGAGTACCATGTCGCCCGCAACGAGGCCGAAAAGGCCTTCGGCAACGGGGCGGTCTACATCGAGCGCTACATCGAGCGTCCACGCCACATCGAGTTTCAGATTCTCGCCGACGCCCACGGCAAGGTCCTGCACTTGGGCGAGCGCGACTGCTCCGTGCAACGCCGCCACCAAAAACTGATCGAGGAATCGCCCTCCCCTTTCCTCACGCCCGACCTTCGCAAGAAGATGGGCAAGGCGGCGGTGCGCGCGGCCGAGGCTGCCGCGTACGAAAACGCTGGCACCATCGAGTTCATTGTCGATGCCAAAGGAAATTACTATTTCATCGAGATGAACACCCGGATTCAGGTCGAACACCCTGTGACCGAGGAGGTTACCGGCATCGACCTGATCAAGCAGCAGATCCTCGTCGCCAACGGCCAGAAGCTCGATTTCGACCAGGGGGACATCAAGTTCGAGAAGCACGCGATCGAGTGCCGTATCAACGCGGAGGATCCGGCCCGCAATTTCATCCCCTCGCCTGGCACGATCTCGCTTTATTACGCCCCGGGCGGCCACGGCGTGCGCGTCGACTCACACGTTTACTCCGGCTACGCGATCCCTCCCTACTACGACTCGATGATCGGCAAGCTAATCTGCTACGGGCGGGACCGCAAGACCGCGTTGGAGCGGACCTACCGCGCGCTCAGTGAGTACCTGGTCCGCGGCATCAAGACCACCATCCCACTCCACAAGGCAATCATGGCCGACCCCGTCTTCATTGAAGGCAAGGCGACCACCGCCTACATGGAGGAGTTCATGGGCCGGACGCCGACGGATCTGTTCTCCTGAGGCGCCCCGCCGGACGCGATCAGCCGCTACCGCCCGCGCGTCAGCATCAGGTCGCTCCACTCTCCCAGGGTGCGGCCTTCGATCGCCCATCCCGGCGCCGCCCCCGCGAACGCCTGCCGGACTTTCCCAGATTCCACGGCGAGGATGCCGCTGAGCACGAGAACGCCGCCCGGCGCCACCGCCGCCACGAGGCCCGCGGCAAACCGCATCAGGACGTCGGCCTGGATGTTCGCCAGCAGCAAGTCTGCCTGCCGTCCGGCCAGTCCGCTAACAAGGTCGCCGACAAAGAACGCCACCGCCCCCTGTCGCTCATTGAGGGCCGCATTCTCCTGGCTGACCCGCACCGCCTCGGGATCGTTGTCAAAGCCGGCGACCTCCGCGAAACCGAGCAGGGCCGCCGAAAGCGCCAAGATGCCCGAGCCGCAGCCCGCGTCGAGCACCCGGCCCCGCGTGCCGTGCCTGGCGGCGTAGGCCACGAGGCGCTCGCAGCAAAGGCGCGTCGTCTCATGGTTGCCGGTACCGAACGCCAGGCCCGGATCGAGCCAGAGGGCCACATCGCCGGGTGGCACGACGTAGGTGCCGCGTTCCCAGACAGGCAACCAATGCAGCCGGCCTGAACGCCACGCCTTGAAGTGGGCCTTGTAGCTGTCGCGCCAGTCCTGATCGGCCAGCAATCGGACCACGGGCTCGGAGGCCGAGGCCAGTTGCGGCTGCAGCGCTACCCAGGCCGCACGCGCCGTCGCCTCGTCCGCGAATACCCCCACGATCCAGGCCCGCTTGGCGATCGCATCCTCCAGCAGGCTCCAGCCCTCCGCGCCCAGCTCCTGCAGCAGGACATCGGTTTCCTCCACGGCCGTGGCGGGGATCTCAGCTTTGATTTCGGTCAGGCTCATCGCGCGAAGGTCCCGGCCCGGGCGAGCGGCTGCAACGCCAATTCGCCCCTGCACCAAGGATCATCCCGGGCGCTGCGTCTCGCGAAATTCGCGCGGACTCAGGCCGGTCGCCGCCCGGATGGTCTTGTTGAAGAAGTGCAGGTCCGGCAGCCCCACCTCCGCGGCGATCGTCTTCACCGCCATGGTGGTGTGCCGGAGCAGGTGCAGCGCGCGCTCCGTGCGCCGCTGGCGGATGTAACCCTCCGCCGTCAGGTTGAACTGCGCCTTGAACAGGCGCGTCAGGTGATTGTGCGAGATGTCCGCCCGCCGGGCGATTTCCGGGATCGAGATCGGCTCCGCCAGCTGCACCTCGATCTCCCGCACGGCCTGGCTCAGGGCCGGGTGCAGGAGCTTCCGCGGGGTCTTCTCCGAGAACGGATGGTTCACCAGCTGCCAAAGCACCTCCCAGAGGCGGACGGACGAGCGGCACGGCATCGACGGCAGCCAGCCGGCCGCCTCGTCCATCGCGCGGGCGATGCCGCCGTAGGCCGCGCCCAGGTCCTGCATGACCCGCATCGGCACCAGGTCGCCCTTGTCCTCGAGGCGAAAGTGCGCAAAGCCGTGCCAGGACTCGCCGTTGAACCGGTAGACGATCCGGGCGTTGGGCGGAGTCACGCTCGCGAAGCCCGGCTCAATCGGGAACTCCGTGCCGTCCACGGAAAGCGTGCCATGGTAGTTGTAGAGGTGCAGGCACCAGAGCTCGGGCAGCTGGAATCGCTCCTCCTTCCTCCGCCGTCCATGCACCGCCCGGCCGGCCAGCACGAGCTTGGGCGGATTCTTCAACGGCATCTGCCAGACGACATCGCTCATCGCCATGCCCTCAGCCGCGGCCGTCCTCAACCCGCGCTCAGGCGGGCGACCACGGCCGGCAGCAGCGCGTGCTCCGCCGCGTGCACCTTGGCGGCCAGGGCTTCCAAGGTATCGCTGGGCTCGATCCGCACGGCCGCCTGATCGATGATCGGGCCGCCATCCACCTCGGGCGTGACGTGGTGCACGGTGCAGCCCGTGATCTTGACGCCCCTCCGCCAGGCTTGGCCGATCGCATCGAGGCCGGGAAAGCTGGGCAGCAGGCTGGGATGCAGGTTGATGATCCGACCCGCAAACGCCTGGATGAAACCGGGCTTCAGCACCCGCATGAAGCCGGCCAGCACCACCAGGTCCGGCTGGCACGCCGCGATGGCCGCGATGTAGCGGCCCTCGCCCTCGCCTTCCAGCTTGGTCTTGAAGGGCGCCGGATCGAGAAACGTGGCCGGCACCCCAAACCGCGCCCCATGCGCGAGGATGCCGGCACCCGGCACGTCGGTGAAGATCTGCACCACCCGGGCGCGGCCCAGCCGGCCCTCCGCCTGGGCACGCAGGAGCGCCTCGGCGTTCGACCCGCGTCCGGAGCCCAGGATGACAACACGCATGGCCTTCAGCATTCCCCGGCCGCGCGAATCTTGGCGATGAGATTCGTCGTGCTGAAACCCGGGAGGAAGGGCATGAACGTGATCCTTGCGCCCACCGCCTCGAGGGCGGCGCGCTCCTGGGGATTCAGCTTCTCGAGGGTATAGTCGCCGGCCTTGCAGTAGACGTCCGGCCGCAGCGCCTGGATCTCGGCGGTGAGCCGCGGCTCGCGGAAGATCACGATGCCGTCAATGCACGTCAGCGCCGCGAGGGCGTAGGCGCGCTGCTCCTCGTTCATCACCGGGCGCAGCGGTCCTTTCAACACCTTCACGCTCGCATCGCTGTTGAGCGCGATGAACAGTGCGTCGCCCAGGGCGCGCGCCTGCTGCAGGTAAAACAGGTGCCCCGTGTGCAGGAGGTCGAAGACACCGTTGGTGAGCACCACCTTGCGCCCGGCCGCCCGCAGGCGCTCGCGCGCCGCCACGGCCTGATCAAGGGTGAAGAGCTTGGGATTCTCGAGGTTCACGATGGGGCGCGAACCTCGCACGCGCGCCGGCGGATGTAAATTCCGATCCGGCCCGCACCGTGAATAACCACCGTCAGGTCGGTGGGTCAGAAGAACTTCTTGGCCTTCTCGAAGAAGCTCCTCGACGTGGGCTCGCTGGCGTCGCCGCTGACCCGGCCGAACTCCTCGAGCAGCTTGCGCTGCTCGGACGTGAGCGAAGTCGGGACCTCGACGTGCACGCGCACCAGCTGGTCGCCCTGGCGTCCACCGCGGAGGGAGGGCATACCCTTCTCGCGCAGGCGGAAGGTCGTGCCGCTCTGCGTCCCGGCGGGGATCTTGAGGGAGGCCTTGCCGAAGAGGGTCGGCACCTCGATCGTGCCGCCGAGGGTCGCAAGGGTGAACTTGATCGGGATCTCGCAGAAGAGGTTGTCGTCCTGCCGCTCGAACAGCTCGTGTTCCTTGACGCTGAGCACGATGTACAGGTCGCCGGCCTGGCCGCCGGCGAGGCCGGCCTCGCCGTTGGCGACCGAGCGCAGGCGCGAGCCGTTGTCGACGCCGGGCGGGATGCGCACGTGCAGCTTGGTGGTCTTGGGCACCCGTCCCTCGCCGCGGCAGGCGCTGCAGGGCTTCTCAATCTTGGTGCCCGCGCCGCCGCAGGTCGGACAGGTCTGGGTGAAGGTGATGATGCCGCCGGACCGGCGGATCTGACCGGCGCCCCGGCAGGTCGGGCAGCTGACCCGCTTGGAGCCGGGTTCCGCGCCCGAGCCCTCGCAGCGCTCGCAGGTCACGTTCTTGCGAAAAGAGATCTCCTTCTCGGCCCCCCGGGCGGCCTCCTCGAGGGTGATCTCGAGGTCGTAGCGCAGGTCGGAACCGTCGCGGCTGCCGTCGCGTCCGCCGCCGCCGAACATCTCGTCGAAGATGCCGCCACCCCCGCCCTGGTTGAAGACCTCGCGGAAAATGTCGAACGGATCGTGGAAACCGCCGCCCCCGCGGGGACCGCCACCCATGCCGCCCTGCTGGAAGGCCGCGTGGCCGTAGCGGTCGTAGGCCGCGCGCTTGTCCGCGTCGCTGAGGACGTCATACGCCTCGGATACCTTCTTGAACATCTCCTCCGCGGCCTTGTTGCCCGGGTTCTTGTCCGGATGGTACTGCACCGCCTTCTTGCGGTAGGCCTTCTTCAGTTCGTCGGCGGTGGCGCTGCGCTCGACCCCGAGCAGCTCGTAATAGTCTTCCTTGGTGGCCATGGCGGGGCGCGATCAGGCCTTGGCGGGTCCGCTGGAAACCACGACGGCGGCGGGGCGGAGCAGGCGACCGTTGAGGGCGTACCCGATGCGAATCACGTTGGTCACGCTGCCTTCCGGCACCTCCGCGCTGGGCTGCTGCGAGATCGCCTCGTGCTGGTGAGCGTCGAAGGGCTGGCCGAGGGGATTGATCTCGGTGAGGCCGTGATTGCCGAGGGCCGTCTTGAGCTGGGTGAGCACCATCTCGACGCCCCCGACGAGGGCCTTCACCTCGGCGCCCGGTTGCTTCGCCGCGGCGATGCCGAGGCCGAGATTGTCGAGGACGGGCAGCAGATCCTCCAGCACGCGGCCGGCCGCGTACTGGCGCAGCTCGTCTTTCTCGCGGGCGGTGCGCTTGCGGAGGTTGTCGAGGTCGGCCATCGCCCGCATGTAGCGGTCGAAGTTCGACGCGGCCTCGGCTTTGGCGGCGGCCAGCTGTTCCTCGGGGCCCGGTCTGACCGGCGACGCCTCCGGGGTCGCGGGCGCGGCGGCGGAGGCCGGCACGGGTTGGACCGGGTTGGCTTGGTCGGTGACTTCGGGATCGGGACTTGTCATGGGAAAACATCCACTAAACTACGGCTTTCGCATTCTTCAAGCATGGCGGTGCAGGCCGACGGGCCGCGGGTGCGGCCCGGGGCCGCCGCGCCCGACCCGGTGCCCGCCTGGCACCAGGCCTGAACGAGGGCGGTCAGGCGAAATTCTCCGTGATGAGGAGAATGCCCGGTTCGCGCGCCGCCAGCGAGAACTCGCCGGCGTAAGGCACCAGCGCGTTGTCGCCGCGGCCCAGGGTGCGGCCGCCGCATTCGAGACTGCCGCTGGCCACGCTGAGCAGCCGCGGCTGCTCGTCGCGATTGAACACGATTTTCTCCCCGGGACTCAGCACCACGCGACGGATGCGAAACTCGTCGCACTCGGCGATCACGGCGGAAGTGGGTGCGCCCCGGACGGGCGTCGGCTCGAAATCGTCCCACTGGATGCACTTGAGCGACTCGGCGACGTGCAACGGCCGCGGCTTCCCGTCCAGCCCGGTGCGGCCCCAGTCGTAAACGCGGTAGGTCGTGTCGGAGTTCTGCTGGATCTCGAGGATGAGGTTGCCGGCATCGATCGCATGCACTTGGCCGCTGTGGACCAAGATGGAGTCGCCCTCCGCCACGCGGAACTTGTGCACGCAGTTCTCAACCGTCTGCTCGATGATGGCGCGCTCGAACGAGGCGCGTGTCACGCCCTTCTTCAACCCCACGATCAGCTGGGCGCCGGGCGCGGTGTCGGCGATGTACCAGTTCTCCGTCTTCGGCTCGCCGCCGAGCTGGCCGGCGATGGCCGCCGGCGGGTGCACCTGCAGGCTGAGACGCTCGCGGCAATCGAGCCACTTGATGAGGATCGGGAAGGGTTTTTCCGCCGGCCACTTCGGCCCCATGACCTTGGCACCGTGCTGGCGCAGCAGGTCGCGCAGCGAGACGCCGGCCAGGGACCCGCCGCGCACGACCGATTGCGCCTCGCTCCGATCGACAATCTCCCAGCTTTCCCCGATCGGCCGACCCGCGGGCAGGTCGCGACCCAAGGCCGCCGCCAGGGCCTGTCCGCCCCAGACCCGCTCCTGATAAATTGGCTCAAAACAGAGAATCTCGCGCATAGGTGAAAGTGCTGGTTTTCGCTCACCCGCAGGGGGTGTTTACATTTGACCGCCCGGATGATTAGCGTGGAAATCCGCAAGACTTCCGAGGGTCCCCACACAAATGCCGAAGACCGAGACTTCAAACCCAAATAACGGCCCGTCCTATCAGGCTCCCCGTTACCGGCCCAATTGGGTCTCCGCGGTCACCTGCTTCATTTTGGGGACGCTCCTGATCGTGGCCTTGGTGGACTACGCCCCGAACCAGAGCAGTCTCGCGACCACGCATCCGACGCTCACGAACCTCGTCGGCCTGTGGGGCGCCAACGCCATCTGGATCCTGCTGTACACGATCGGCCTGAGCACCTGGCTTATCCCCATCTTCATCCTGTGGCTGCTCTACGTGTCGGTGCGCAATGCCCGCCGCCTCGCCGGCACGCGCCTCGTGGCGATGGCCATCTGCATCGCCGCCCTCTCGGGCCTCGTGGCCATGTTCGAGAGTTTTGGCAGCAGCGATTATTTCCCGCAGGGCCCCGGCGGCTGGCTCGGCGGCATCGTCTACAAGCACGGCCTGCGCGACACGCTCGGCGTGTTCGGCTCGGGCCTCCTGTTCGGCACCGTCTATCTCTGCGGGCTAATGTTCATTTTCACGAAGGACATCGGCGCCGAATTCGAGCGCTACATCGCCCTGTTCCACGCGTGGCGGGAAGAGCGCGCGGCGCGCAAGGCCGCCCTCGCCGAGGCCCGGGCGAAGGAACGCGAATTGCTCCAGAAGCAAAAAGCCGCCGAGGCCACCAAGGCTGCCGCGGCTCCACCGCCACCCGCCGCGGCCACGCCCGCCGCCGGCGTCGCGCCCATCGGGCCCGCCGCCGCCAAGAAATTGATCGTTCCCGCCTCGAGGGAGGATCCCTTGGCGAAGGCTCCCGTGTCGCGGTCCGCCCTGCCGGTCGCGGACGAGCCGCCGCCGCCCGCCAAGGTCGCCCCCAAGGCCGAGAAACCCCCGGTCCCCGAAGAGGCGAAGCCGACCCCCGGCCTCAAGGGCCCGGTGGAGCTCAACATCGTCAAGCCCGAGGAGACGAAGAAGGCGAAGTTCACCCTCCCGCAAAGCGACGATGCCAACTACGAATTCCCGCCCCTGAAGCTGCTGCGCGAGCAGGTGAAACCCTCCGCCGCCGACAGCGACGAGGAGCACCGCCACAACGCCGAGAATCTCCTCCGCATCCTCGGCGAATTCGGGGTCGAGGTTTCCCTTGGCGAGATCCACGTCGGCCCGGTCATCACGCGCTACGAGGTCGTGCCCGCCCCGGGCGTGCGCGTCGAAAAGATCGCCGGCCTCGACAAGAACATCGCCCTCGGCATGCGCGCGCAGTCGGTGCGCATCCTCGCGCCGATCCCCGGCAAGGCCGCCGTCGGCGTCGAGGTGCCCAACCAGAAGCCGACGCCCGTCGGCATGCGTGAGATCCTCGAGAGCGAGGACTGGGCCTCGGGCAAACCTGAGCTCCCCATCGCCCTCGGCAAGGACGTCTCCGGCAAGCCCCTCATCTCGGATCTCACCAAGATGCCCCACCTGCTCATCGCCGGCGCGACCGGCTCGGGCAAGTCGGTCTGCATCAATTCCATTGTCGCCTCGATCCTCTACTCGAAGAGCCCGAAGGACGTGCGCCTCATCATGGTCGACCCGAAGGTGGTCGAGTTGAAGGTGTTCAACCCGCTGCCGCACATGCTCATCCCGGTGGTCACCGAGCCCAAGAAGGTGCCGGGCGCGCTCAAGTGGCTGCTCAGCGAGATGGAGCAGCGCTACCAGCTGTTCGCCCACGTGAACGTGCGCAACATCCTCGGGTTCAACAACCGCAAGAAGAACGCCAAGCCCGACCCGGCCGAGGAAGCCCAAGCCAAGCTCGCCGGCGTCGATCCCGCCGCGACCGAGGGCATGGAGGTCCCCGATCACCTGCCGTACATCGTCGCCATCATCGACGAGCTCGCCGACCTCATGATGGTCGCCCCGGCCGAGATCGAGAACTCGATCGCCCGCCTCGCCCAGCTCGCCCGTGCCGCCGGCATCCACCTCATCATCGCCACGCAGCGCCCGTCGGTGAACGTCATCACCGGCGTCATCAAGGCCAACCTCCCCTCGCGCATCGCCTTCCAGGTCGCCTCGCAGGTCGACTCCCGCACGATCCTCGACGTCAAGGGCGCCGACACGCTCATCGGGCGCGGCGACATGCTCTTCTCGCCCCCCGGCTCGTCGCGCCTGGTGCGCGCCCAGGGCGCGTTCGTCGCCGACGATGAGATCATGGAGATCGTCGAGTTCCTCAAGCGCAACGGTCCGCCCCAGTACGCGCAATCCGTGCAGCAGCAGATCGACCGCGCCGCGGCCGAGGACGACGAGGACGGCGACGAGGGCGATGGCGCCGAGGGCGACCTCGGCAACGACGAGGAGCTGTTCCAGCAGGCGCTGGCCGTGCTCAAGTCCACCCGCCGCGCCAGCACCTCGATGATCCAGCGCCGCCTCCGCATCGGCTACAACCGCGCCGCGCGCATCATGGACATCATGGAGGACAAGGGCATCGTCGGACCCGAGAACGGCTCTTCGCCCCGCGAGATCCTCGTGGACCTCGACACCTACGGCGAAGGCGACAAGCCCTGACGCAGCCCCGCCCTCGCCGCCGCCCTGGCATTTCACTCTTTCCCTGCCCCGCCAAAACCCCTAACTGATTGCACCCATGCAGAACATCGGCGAACGCCTAGAGGAAGCCCGCAAGCGCAAAGGCATCTCGATCCGTGAAGCGGCCGAGGCCACGAAGATCCGCAGCGACTACCTCCACAAGTTCGAGAGCAACCAGTTCGACCTCAATCTCGCCGACATCTACGTGCGGGGCTTCCTGCGCAATTACGCCACGTTCCTGAAACTGCCGGCGGAAAAAATCCTCAACGACTACGCCGCCTTGGGCCGCAGCGATGCCAAGATCCGCCAACCCAGCCGCGAGATCTACGGCCGCATGGAGGTTTCCATCGCCTCGGCCGACGAGCGCAACGCCGAGAAGGCCGCGGCCGCTCCCGAGCCCCAGCCCGCCGCCGAGCCGGCGCACCGTCCCAGCGGCCTCGGCCGCAGCGGCAGCAGCCTGCCGGTCGGCCCAGCCATCCCGCCGCAGCTGATTTTCCGCGGCGGCATCGCCCTCGTGGCCATCGTCGTGATCCTGCTCGTCGTCTGGGTGATCAAGGCCATCGTCACCGACCCGACGCCGGTCACCAGCCGCCCGGCGCCGGCCGCCGCCCCGGTGCAGATGACGACCGACTCCACCGTGACCCTCATCGCCCTCGACACCGTGCGCGTGAAGGTCGTGCAGGACTCCGACAACAAGGAACTCTTCCAAGGCACGCTCGCCCGCGGCCAGACCCAGGTCGTGCCGAAGCGGGGCGCGCTCTACATCACGGCCAGCGCCGGCAAGAACCTCGAGATCGAGATCAACGGCAAACGCTACCCGATGCCGTTCGAGGGTTACGACCGGGCGAAGATCAACTGAGCCGGCGGCTTAGGCCGCACATCTCAGCGCAGTCCCACCGGCGGACCCAGCACCTCGCGCAGCACGATCGCGCGACGCAGGTTGCCGGCACCGCGCAGATCGGCCAACAGGTCGCCGCGGCGCTCGGTCGTGGCCGCCGGGGCAAATGCCACCGCTTGGGCCGCAACGGCCGCGGCCTTGCGCTGCGCCGCCTTGCGGGCGGCTTCCAGCTCGCGCATCTGCTCCTCCAGCTGGCGCTGCCGCTCCAGGATCGCGGCCGCCGTCGCCTGGAACGGTGGCGGCTGGGCCATCGGCGGCGACTCGGCCTGGCGGGTGAACTCGCGCTGCGGCAGGGGCGACGCTACGGGACGCGGTGCCGAGGTTTCAGTCCGGAACAAGGGCGGCGGCTCGGGCGCCGGCGGCGGCACCTGGATCGGCCCGCCTCCGGCCCGCTCGGCGATCTTGCGGCGGATCTCTTCCTGAATCCGCCGCGTCCGCTCCGCCTCCTCGGGATCGGCGTTGAAGTCGCGCATCGGCGACTCCGACCGCTCGTCCTCATCGCCCTCACCCATCTGCGCCTGCCGGCGTTGGTTCAGCCAGTAGGCGATCGCGGCGGCGACCGCGATGATGATCTGCAGATGGTCAAAGATCCATTCCATGACGGTGGATCCGGCTTACTTCTTGTGCTCGGGATCGGCGATCGACTTGCGCATGCCGGTGTCGGCCTGGACGTTCTCCATGCGGAAGTAATCCATGACGCCCAAACGACCGCTGCGGAAGGCCTCGGCCATGGCGAGCGGCACCTGTGACTGGGCCTCGACGACCTTGGCCTGCATCTCCTGCACCTTGGCCTTCATTTCCTGCTCGAGCGCGACCGCGGCCGCGCGGCGGATTTCCGCCTGCGCCTGGGCCATGTTCTTGTTCGCCTCGGCCTGCGCCTCCTGGAGCTTGGCGCCCACGTTCTCACCGACGTCCACGTCGGCGATGTCGATCGAGAGGATCTCGAACGCGGAACCCACGTCGAGGCCGCGGGCCAGCACGGTCTTGGAAATGCTGTCGGGGGACTCGAGCACCGACTTGTAGGTCTCAGCCGAGCCGATGGTCGTGACGATGCCCTCGCCCACGCGGGCGATGATCGTCTCCTCCTTGGCGCCGCCGACGAAGCGGTCGAGGTTGGTGCGGACCGTGACGCGGGCCTTCACCTTCACCTGGATGCCGTCCTTCGCGACGCCGTCGATCGTGGTGCGGCCGCCTTCCGGATTCGGGCAATCGATGACCTTGGGGTCAACCGAGGTGCGCACCGCCTCGACGACGCTCTTGCCGGAACCCTTGGTCGCGAGGTCGATGGCGCAGGCGCGATCCCAGGGCAGCACGATGCCGGCCTTCTGCGCGGCGATCAGCGCCTGCACGGTCGGGACGACATTGCCGCCGGCCTGGAAGTGCGAGGCGATCTGGTCGGCCGAGATGTCGATGCCGGCGCGCACCGCGGTGATGCGAGCATCAACGACCAGGCTGTAGGGGATACTGGCGAGCTTGAGGGCCACGAGCTTCGACATGGACACGGACGCCCCGTTGAAGAGCGCCTTCACCCAGGCTCCGATCAGGCTGAAGACGATGGCGCCGATCACCAGCAGGACGATGGCGGCGAATACGAGTGCGATGAGGGTCAGGTTCATGAGGTTTCCTTGATTTGGGTTACAATCAGACGAAAGGTATCGGTATCAACGACCTTGAGCCGGCTGCCCACCTCGGCGAGGCCGGACTGGCTGAATGCCTCGTAACGGCGGCCGTCGAGCGTGACGACGCCGCTGGGCGCGAGTTTGGTGACCGCGACGACTTCGCGGCCGATCACCGCCGCCCGATCGGCGACCTCGGGCTGGCTGCGCCCGGCGACGGTCTCGGACATGGTGAACTTCTTCGCGAGCCTCGTCTTGGGCAAAATGACGAACTCCGCGTAAATCGTGGTGGCGCCGATGAGCAGGGCCAGACCGGATGCGATCGCCCCGCCGGAAGCACCGAACTGGTTGAACGCGGCAACCACGCCGGCCAGCAGGCAGAGGCCGCCGACGAGGCCCAGCAATCCGCCCGGCACCAGGATTTCGACCGCCACCAGCACGATGCCGATGGCAAACAGGATGATGATCGCCGTCATGACGCAATGACCTCCACGGTCAGGCTGAACTCATTGTGACGCAGAACGCGCACCCGCGCGCCGGCCGGGGCGGAACCGACCTCGAGCCGCGCCTCGTAACGCCGGCCGTCGATCTCCACCTGGCCGCTCGGAAACAGGCTCGTCGCGGCGACGCCCTCGCGGCCGACCAGCGAAAGCAGCACCTCCGCCACCACCGGCGCGACGCCGGTGCCCTGCACGGCGCCACCGACGGCGAGGCGCGACCAGAACCAGCCCTTGGGCAGGAACCGCGCCACGGCCACGGCCAGCACCACCGCCAGGGCGAGGCCGAGCAGCAGGTTCTGCGCGGGGGCGAGCAGCAGGTCGCCGGAAATCCGGATCGGCTCGTTGGGCCAGATGTCCGCCATCGACCACAGCAGCGAGCCCAGCATCAGCATCACGCCCGTCAAGGCCATCACGACGATGCCGGGAAGGAAGAAGATCTCGACGAACACCAGCAGCACCCCGAGCGCAAAGACGAGCATCGGCTCGTGCCCGGAAAGGCCCGCGACGAAATTGCCCAGGAAGACGACCGCCAGCAGCGTGATCCCGGTGATGCCGAAGATGCCGAAGCCCGGGGTCTTGAACTCGATGAACAGCGCGAGCAGGCCGAGCCCGAGGAGCACCGGCGACATGGCGTTGAGCCAGACGGCCAGCTGCTCGGACCACGTGACCGACAAGGTGCGGATCGTATAGGGATCGGAGCCGAACTTCGTCTTGAGCAGTTCATCCACGTCCTTGGCGATGCCGGCAGCCAGCAGGGGCTGGGCGGGGTCGCCGTAGGTCTTGCTCGCCTCGCTAGCGGTCAGCGACAGCAGCTCGCCCTTTTCCTTGATGACGGCGCCGTCGATCTTGAGCTCGTAGTCCTCGTCGATCATCGCGGAGATGACCTTGCCGCGGTAGCCCTTGCCCTCGGAGATCGCGCGGACGCGCGCCTTGAGGTAGCTGACGATTTTCAGCTTCATCGACTTGTCGAGTTCGGCGCCCGTGGCCAGGACCGGGGCCGCCGCGCCGATCACGCCGTCGGGGGCAAAATAGATCTCGTCGGTCACCGCCGAGATGAACGCCCCGGCCGAGATGGCCTCGGTGTTGACGAACGTGATGGTCTCGCCCGGAAACTTGTCCAGCGCCTCCATGATGTCGAAGGTCACATCGAGCGCACCGCCCGGCGTCTTCATGTCGAGGATCACCACGTCCGCCTTCTGCTCGATTGCCTCCTTCAGGCCGCGGCGCAGGATGTAGAGGACGGGCTTGGCGATCTGCTCGCGCACCGGAATCACCACCACCTGCTTGCGGGGAGCGGGCGCGGCCGCCCGAACCGCCGGGGCCGGGCTCTCCGCCTCGGCCCGCAGCATGCCGGTCGCCATGAGGGCCAGCAGGAGGAGACGAACGAGGGATGCCATGACGGGCAGCATAGGATGCGGTCGGCAACCTGCAAGCGCCGCGGCACTGGAATCCGCACCAAACTTTTCCAGAAACCCATTGCGCGCCGCGGGCGGGGCTGATTTCACGGCAGGCATGGAAAAGGTCTCCTATCTCGGGGCGACGCTCACGCGCTGGCGGGTCGGTCAATCCACGTTCCTCGCGTGGCCGGAAAAGGGCGCGCGCCTCATGAACTGGAATCTCACGCTCGGGGATGGTTCCGTGCGCGACGTGCTCTACTGGCCCGAGCTCAAGAACCTCGACGACTTCCACCGCGTGCGCGGCGGCAATCCGATCCTGTTTCCTTTCAATGCCCGCGTCTTCGACCAGGGCGACATCCATTTCTGGCGCGCCGCCGACGGCGTGCGCCGCGCGATGCCCATGCACGGGCTGGCCCGTCAGGGCGACTTCAAGGTCGTCAGCAGCGACGCCGCCGGCTTCACCGCGCTGTACCAGCCGGACGAGGCCGCCCGCGCCTGTTATCCCTACGATTACGAATTCACCGTGCGCTACCGTTTCGAGCCGCTCGGCCTCGTGTGCGAGCTGAGCCTGCAGAATCGCGGCACCGTGCCCCTGCCCTGGAGCGCCGGCCACCACTTCTACTTCACGCTGCCGTGGTCCGAGGGCCTCGGCCGCGGCGACTACTCGATCCGCCTGCCCGCCACGCGCCGCGTGCGGCAGGACGCCAAGGGACAGCTGGGGCCCGGCCCGGCACTCAAGGAGATCGAGCCGCTCGACAACCCGGAGCTGATCGACGCGATCCACCTCGGGCTGAAGGACAACACCGTGATCTTCGGCGAGCGGGGCCACGCCGGCGACGTCGTGATGCGCCTCGGCACCGCCAAGGTGCCGCCGCCCGACGCCACTTTCGTCACGTGGAGCGAGTCCGCCACGGCGCCTTACTACTGCGTCGAACCCTGGATGGGCCCGCCCAACGCGCCCGAGCACAAGACCGGCCTGCATTTCGTGCCGCCGGGCCTGACACAGACATTCACCGTCACGATCGCCATCAAGTAACGACGACCGACTCCCTGCCCCATGCCCCAACGTCATCCTGTCACGACCCTCGACGCTCTTCCGCCCGGCGCCAAGAAAGCCTTCAAGGTCGGCGACCAACGCATCGCCATCTGCAATGTCGACGGCCAGCTGCACGCGATCGACGACGTGTGTCCGCACGCCGGTGCCTCGCTCGCGGCCGGACCGCTGCGCGGCACGACGCTGACGTGCCCGCTGCACGGCATCGCCTTCGACGTCACGAACGGCGCCGCGGTCTGCCCGAAGAATCTCGACCCGGTGCGCCGGTTCCCGGTCTTCGTGAACGGCAACACGGTCGAAGTGGAGGCATGAAAAAACCGGCGGGGTGGGCCGCCGGTTTTGGGTGATGAGGGGACGAAGGCCTCAGCCCGCTCAGTGGAGCGAGCCCTTCCAGCCTTCGCCGCAGGGGCCACCCGAAGTCTGCGGGGTCACCTCGTAGGAGGTGCCGTCCATCCGCGTGAGCGGATGATAGCCGCCGGAAATCTTGCGCACATCGCTGCCCGTGTAGTGGCAGATGAAGGAACGACGGAAACGCGTCTTGGAGCGATTCGGGCCCGAGCCGTGGATCAGGCTGCCGTTGAAGAACAGCGTGTCGCCCGCCTTCATGTTCACGATCTGGGGCTTGAGGCCCTTGGGGACCGGCACGAAGTGCGACGTGTAGCTTTCGCCGCGGTCCGCCGTGTCGGGGCAGACGATCGGGGCGTCGTGCGTCTTCGGCACGATATACATCCCGCCATTCTCGACATCACAGTCGTCGATCGCGGTCCAGGCCGCGATGCAGGTGCCCGGCTCGACGAGCAGGTAGAACTGGTCCTGATGCAACGCCTGGCCGCGGGCGCCGGGCGGCTTGAAGTAGAACATGCTCTGCGCCGCGACCGGTTCCTGGCCGAAGAAGGCGCGCAGGTGGGCGGCGACGCCCGCGTGGAGCATGTAGTGACGCGCACGGGCATTGAACCGGTGCGGCATCATCACCCGCGGATACTGATAAAGCGGGTCGTCGGGATTCTCGACGCCGTCGTGCGGCTTCGTCGGCTCGTAATGGCCGGGCACGCCCTCGGCGTGCATCTTGGCGAACAGCGCGCGGATCTCCTCGACCTCCGCCGCCGAGAAAAGGCCGCGGGCCAGGGCAAAGCCGTCCCGGGCAAATTGGTCGGCCAGGGCCGAGATCTTGGCATCAGCAATTGGGGCAGTGTCGATCACCATGCAAATATCCTAGCATAGTTTACCCCGCTCAGCCATAAAGCGGGCCACCGAATACCTATAACATTCTCCTGCGATGCCCCGCCTCCCCGAGACCCCCGCCCCGCCCGCCGGCTCGCTTGTGACCGGCCATTTCGTCAAGGGACCGCGCTACGCGACCTACCGCGAGCGCGGCACGCACGACTGGCTGCTGGTCTACACGGCGAGCGGGCACGGGCGCTTCGGCCATGCGGGCGGCGAGCTCGTGACGAACCCCGGCGACATGACGCTGCTCAAGCCCGGCGTGCTGCACGACTACGGCACGGCCCGCGGCCAGCGCCAGTGGGAACCCTTCTGGGCGCATTTCATCCCCAAGCCGGCCTGGCTCGAGTGGCTCGAGTGGCCCGAGATCGCGCCGGGCCTGCTGCACCTGACCCTGGCCGGCGACGAGTCGCGCTACCGCATCGTGCGCCGGTTCCGCGAGCTCGTGCGGCTCAACGCCGGCCCCAGCCGCCTGCGCGAGCCGCTGGCCCTGAACGCCCTCGAGGAGATCCTGCTGCGCTGCGAGCAGGCCAATCCGCGCGGCGCAGCCGCGGGCCTGGACAGCCGGATCGCCCGCTCGCTCGCCTATATCTGCGACAACTTCGCCGGGCCGCTGACCGTGCCGAAGATCGCCGCGCAATGCGCCCTGTCCCCTTCCCGTTTCGCCCACCTCTTCCGCGTGCAGACGGGGCAGACCCCGCAGCGCTACCTTGAGCTTCAGCGCCTGAACCGCGCCCGTCAGCTGCTGGAGTTCACGCAGGAGCCCGTGTCGACGATCGCCCGGCAGGTCGGGTTCGAGAACCCGTTCTATTTCACGCTGCGGTTCCGCCGCCACCTCGGGGCGAGCCCGCGCGAGTGGCGCCAGCGACAGGCGGGCCGGGGTTGAATCGCGGTTTTTCTCCGTTACATTCGCCACGCGACTTCCTCAAGATGAACCCATGAGCACCTGCCACAGCACCCTGGCCTTCATCGAGGGCATCGGCGGCCCCGAGCTGCTGATGATCATGTTCGTGGTGCTGCTCCTGTTCGGCGGCCAGAAGCTGCCCGAGCTGGCCAAGGGGCTCGGCAAGTCGCTCCGCGAGTTCAAGAAGGCGGCCAGCGGCGTCGAGGAGGAGTTCAAGCGCGCGATCGAGGAAACCCCGGAAACGCCGGCTCCACCGCCGGCGCGGCCGAAATCCGCCCCCGAGCGCCAGGAGCCGCCGCACACGTGAGCGCGCCGGATGCAGATCACCCGCCGGTGGCGCTGCCCATCACGGGTGAACTGGACCTGCACACGTTTCGGCCCCAGGACCTCGGCGAACTCATTCCCGCCTATTTGGAGGCCTGCGCCGCCAAGGGCCTGCACGAGGTGCGCATCATCCACGGTAAAGGCACGGGCACCCTGCGCACCACCGTGCATCGGCTCCTGCAGCGCTCGCCCCGGGTGCTCCGCTACCGCTCCGGCGACGAGACCAGCGGCAGTTGGGGCGCAACCCTCGTCACTTTGCGATCATGAGAACACCGAATCCAATTCTCCGCCTTGGAACCCTGACGTCGCTGCTGCTCGGCCTCAGTCTCGTTTCGACTGGCGTCAGTCAGGAGCCAAAAGACATTCCGCCCCTGATCCTGATCTCGATGGACGGATTCCGCTGGGATTACTGCGCGAAATATCCGGCGGAAACCCCGCACCTGCGGCGGCTTGCGGCCGAGGGCGTGCAGGCCAAGCGCATGATCCCGGCCTTCCCCTCCAACACCTTTCCCAACCACTACACCCTGGTCACGGGACTCCGCCCACCCCACCACGGGATGGTCAACAACGACATGACCGACGCGGCGACGGGTGACGTGTTTCACTACCGCAATTCCGCCGCCAACCGGAATCCGCGCTGGTGGGGCGGCGAACCGATCTGGATCACCGCCGAGCGGCAGGGCCGCCGCAGCGCCTGCTATTTCTGGGTCGGCTCGGAGACGGAGAACCATGGCCTGCGCCCGTCGCGCTGGTATCCGTACGACTACCGCGTGTCCTTCGACCAGCGCCTCGAGACGGTCGTCTCGTGGCTCAAGCTCCCTGCCGCCGAGCGGCCGGCGATCATCGCGTTCTACCTCGAGGAAACCAACAGCGCCGGGCATGCCCACGGGCCGGACTCGCCTGAGCTGGCCGCCGCCGTCGCGCTCATGGACCGCTGCGTCGGCACGATGGTCGAGCGGCTGGAGGCCGAGGGCATCGCGGCGAACCTCGTGATCGTGTCCGACCACGGCATGACGCCCTGCACCAAGGAGGATGTGCTGATCCTGGAGGACTGGATCGACCCCGCGACCGTGCAGGTCGATTTCACCGGCGCTGTGGCCGGCCTCCGCGTCCTCCAGGGCGACTTGGCCGCCACGGTCGCCCGGCTCGCGGCCATGCCGCATGCGCGGACCTTCGCCACCGCCGACCTGCCGCCGCACCTACATGTCACGGCCACGCCGCGCACGCCGGACATCTGGATCCTGCCTGACCAGGGCTGGCACGTCCTCCGCCGCGCCGAGTACGAGCGCAACCAGAACCGCTTCCTCCGGGGTGACCACGGCTACGACCCGCGTCTGCCAGACATGGGCGCGGTCTTCATCGCCCATGGTCCCTCGTTCGTATCGGGCGTCGTGGTCGAGGAGTTCGAAAACATCCACCTCTACAATCTGCTCTGCGCGGCCCTGGGCCTGGATCCCGCCGCCAATGACGGCGACGACCGGCTGGTGCGCACCGTGCTGCGGCGCTGAGCTCGGCGCCATTCATCACGGCTTCGAACCGCTCCCCCAACCGGAGCGGTTTTTTTGTAACTTCCCGGGTCGGGCGGCGTTCTAGTGGCATCAAACAACCCATCATGAACCGCACCACGCCTGCCATGAAACTTCTCACCTACACCGCCGCCGCCGCCCTCCTCGGGTTGGGCGTCTTCACCCTCAGCCTCGCGCTCGGTCTCGACTCGACCGCGACCTACGCCGCGCTCGCCGGCACGCTCTTCATCAAGGGCGTCGTGCGCGACTACTCCCCGCGCCGCCCGAACTGGGAGCCCAGCCGACGCCTCGGCCTGGCCCGGTTCCCGGGTCGCGCCCACGTGATTCGCCATCGTCGCGCGGCGGGCAGCCTTGCCGCCTGAGTCGATCCCCGCCAAAGCCTTGGGGCCATGAGCCAACCTCCGCCCATCCTGAAACCCGTGCCCGCCATGCATGAGATCGATTACCGGATCCACGGTGACGACATGCAGTATGTGGAGATCGGGCTCGATCCCGGCGAGGCCACGGTGGCCGAGGCCGGCGGGATGATGTACATGGACGACGGCATCGCCATGGAAACGGTCTTCGGCGACGGCTCGGCCAAAAGCTCCGGGCTCATGGGCGCCCTCCTCGGCGCGGGCAAACGCCTGCTCACCGGCGAGTCGCTGTTCATGACGGTCTTCCAGAACCAGGCCGCCACGAAGCGCACCGTCGCCTTCGGCGCGCCTTACCCGGGCAAAATCATCCCGGTCCACCTGTCCGAGCTGGGCGGCGAGCTCATCACCCAAAAGGACTCCTTTCTCTGCGCCGCCAAGGGCGTGAGCATCGGCATCGCCTTCCAGCGCCGGCTCGGCACGGGGCTCTTCGGCGGCGAGGGTTTCATCATGCAGCGCCTCACGGGGGACGGCTTCGCCTTCGTCCACGCCGGCGGCACGCTGCACGAGCGCCAGCTCGCCGCGGGCGAGACCCTGCGGGTCGATACCGGCTGCATCGTCGCCTTCCAGCCAAGCGTCGACTACGACATCCAGTTTGTCGGCGGCATCAAGACCGCCCTCTTCGGTGGCGAGGGCCTGTTCTTCGCGACGCTGCGTGGGCCGGGCCGCATCTGGCTCCAGTCCCTGCCGTTCTCGCGCCTCGCCGGCCGCATCGTCGCCGCCGCGCCCAAGACCGGCCGGGGCGGACGCGAAGAGGGCTCCGTGCTGGGCGGCCTCGGCCGCCTGGTCGACGGCGACAACTCCTGAGCGGCCATTCGCGGCCGGGTCAAGGCCGCTGCTCAGGTCGCAGCGCCGTCGATCATTGCGCGATTGTTTTTTGCCCGGAGACTCCCATGCTGCCCGGGAATGAAAACCTCCCTCACCTACGGTTTCATCATGACGCTCTGCGGGGCGTTTGTCAGCCTCGGGCTGTATTTCAGCGGCCTTCACTCCGATCCCGACAAGCTCAAGCTGGCCCAGACCGTCGGCCTGGTCCTGGGCGTGATCATCAGCGTGGCCTGCACCCTGCTGGGCATGCGCGAGAAGCGTGCGAACACGCCTGCCGACAAGCCGTGGGGCTATGGCTCCGCCCTGGGCACAGGCGTCATGATCGGCCTGTTCGCGACCATCTTCAGCGCGGTTTACAATTACTGCTATTTTGCGTTCATCGACCCCAACTTCCGCGAGGTGGTGATGCAGGCGCAGATCGCCGGGCTCGAGGCCAAGAACCTCTCGCCCGCGCAGATCGAGCAGGCTGAACCCTACATTCGCCCGTGGCTGAGCCCCGGCGCGATGACGGCCACCGGCGCGGTCATGTCCTTCATCTGGAATCTCGTGATCTCGCTCATCGTGGCCGCCTTTGTGAAGGCCCGCCCGGATACCGGCGCCCCGGTGCCCCCCGCGACCACGGCCTGACCAGTTTTCGACCCATGAAAAAGCGGCACCCGTGTGGGCGCCGCTTTTTTTGTGACCGGACGGCTGGGACTCAGAGTGCGCGCAACCCGGGGGCGGCCTTCGGTGCCCGGACCGGCGCGGGCAGCGAGATGCCCTGCCCGAGCGGGCGGACGACCTTCACTTCGCCGCCTTCAAAGTCATCGCCGGTCTTGAAGGAGAAGCCCTGCATGTGCTCGATCTTCTTGAGGCGCTCGGCCACGTCGGCCGGCAGGTCCTTGCGCTCCTCGTCCGTGTTGATCGGGCCGGAAAAGACCGTCGCGCCCTTGGGGTCCTTGGCGATGAGCTCCTTCTTCCCGTCCTTGATGGCGAGTTCCAGCGACCCCTTGTCGTCGCTGTAGCTCATGTTGCTGTCGCCGGTGTTGACCGTGACGGAGATCACGCGGTCGCCGGCGAGCTCGTTGTGTCGGACGATGTGCGGGGCGCCATCCTTGCCGAGGTCGATCAGGCCGAGCACGCGGTCGACTTCCTCGCGCGCCACCGGAGCGTGCGCCCCGACCCAGGTCATGGGACCGGGACCGCCGGTCCGCAGGTTGAAGGTGGCCAGCTTCGGGACTTCATGCTCGCCCAACGCGACCTTGGCGGTGGCCTCCTTGCCGGCGCGCAGGTAGGTGAGCGTGACCTCGTCGCCCTTCTGGCGGTTGCGCACGAGCACGCTGAACTGGTGCGGGTCGATGAGCAACTGGTCGTCGAGCTTGACCAGGACATCGTGCACCTTGAGCACGCTGGCCGCCGGACTCTCGGGCACGACGTCCGTCACCACCAGGCCCGTGCCGCGCGGGAGCCCCAGCTGGGCGGCGAGCGCCGGGTCGGCGGGAGCCGTCTGCACGCCGAGGAACGCGACTTGCTCGAGCTCGGCCGGACCGCCGGCGTGGATGAACTTCATGCGACGATGCGTCTCGGGGGCGACCGGCGCGCCGGCCGCGTCCTTGGTCACGACGCGGATCTCGCGCTTGACCTCCTGCTTTGGCGCCGCGGCTTCGCCCGCTTCGAGCGGCAGCACGGGCATGGCCAGCACGAAGCCGGCGATGGGGATGATCTGACTCAGGGTGGATTTCATGGGTGTTGGAGGGGTTGGATGGACTACTGGAAATTGACCGGGACCACGCGCACCTCGTCGCGGGGCACCGACCAGGTGAGCGAGGCATTCGTCCGCGGGTTGCGCCACGTGATCGTGTCGACATAGGACCGCCGCAGCCGGCGGGCCTGCACGCCGTCGGCGAGCGTGACGACGCCCTCGTCCCGCGCGGCGTAGAGCAGGTTTTCCGCGGCGACCGGCTTGTACTCGTCAGGCTTCGTTGCGGGCAAAGGATCCGGGGCGATCGCCGCACCCAGCGGCACGCGCTCGGGCTCCGGTGCGGGCCGCCAGGGCACCACAACAAGGGCGAGGGCCGCGGCCAAGGGCAACGCGACCCACCAGCCGATGGCGACCCTTCGGCGGGTGGCCAGGCGGGCCGCCACGCGGGCCTCCACGGCCGGCGCGAGGGCGCGCGGGCGCAGGCGCTTCAGTTCGGCTTCGAGTTGGAGGTTTTCTTCATCCATGGCAATCGGCGGCGCTCAATTCGCGGCGCAGGGCCGCGAGCGCGTAGCGGTACCGCGAGGCGGCGGTGTTGAGGGGGATGTCCAGCTGGCGGGCGATCTCGTCGAACGTGAGCTCGCCCCAGATCTTGAGCACGAGCACCTCGCGCTGCTCGGCCGGGAGCCGCTGCAGCGCAGCCTCGATGGCGCGGCGGCGGTCATCGGCCTCGGCCAAGGGCTCGAAAAGGAACTCGGCCGCCTCGCCGCCGCCCTCGGCCCGCATTTCGCGGCCGGTGCGGCGCTGGTTGCGGCGAGCCAGGTCGAACGCAGCGCGGCGGATCGACGTGAGCAGCAGCGCCTGGGGATCGCCGCCGAGCGAACGTTGCCGCCGCCAATAACGGACGAAGGCGTCCTGGACCACGTCCTCGGCATCGGCCAGCGACCGCGTCCATTGGCGGGCGCAGAGCAGGAGCTTCGGACCGTGAAGTCGAAACCAACTCTTCCAGGATTCATCATGGCTGATTGCCTCCATTCGTGGCGGGGTGCGGGACGTATGCCATGGAAGCGCCATCGGGGTCCCTTTTTGTCTAGATCGCCGCGGAAAAGTTTCCCAGCCCGGCGTCGGCCGCCATCCGCGCACAAAAAAGCCCGGGATCTCGCGATCCCGGGCTTGGTTTCCCCTATAACTACACTGAGAGGCTTATTCGCTCAACCGGCGGCGCCCGTGGAGGCGGTACTCGATGGCACCGACCCCGGCAATCGTCAGGACAGTCCCGAAACCAATCAGGCTGTCGGCTTCGATCGGGAGGCGCACGTTGTAAAGGAACAAGCCGGCCACGATCAGGCTGATGGCAATGGCCGAGATAAGGATGTATTTGTTATTCATAGCTTTATTGTCGTTTGGTGTGAATCGACAGCTCCAAGGATAACCGATCTTTACAATAATAAAAATAGTGATTCTCTATTCTTCTTATAATCTTTTCCTATGGAACTATACCAGCTGCGCTACCTGGTCGCCGTGGCCGATACGGGAAATTTCACGCGGGCCGCCGAGCGCCTATTCATCACTCAACCGACTCTAAGCCAACAGATAATAAACCTTGAACGGGAGTTGGGGCACAAACTGTTCCATCGGTTGGGTCGTAAGGCGGTCCTGACGGAGGCCGGCAACATCTTTCTCGAGCGCGCGCGTCGGATTCTCTTTGAGGCCGACAATGCGGCCAAGGAACTCAAAGACGACCCCGGCCTCGAGCGCCGGATCAACATCGGGGCGATCCCGACCGTGGCTCCCTATCTATTGCCCTCATTGATAGCGCTTTGTCGCGAGCTACATCCCAACCTGCAGATCAGCGTGCGCGAGGACTTCCGACCCCAGCTCGTGCGCGGTGTGCTCGAAGGCGAGCTCGACTTGGCCATCACCGCACAGCCTGTGACCAATCGCCAAGTCTCGGTCGAGCCCCTCATGAGCGAACCGCTCCTCCTCGTGGTCGGCTGCCAGCATCCCTTGGCCCGACAGGAACGTGTCACTTCCGCCGACCTCGGCCACGAGACCTTTGTCCTGTTGGGCAACGCCAGCTCGGTCGCGGAACAGGTGCAGAATTTCTGCGGCGACCATCACATCGACCCGCGGGTCGGTTTCCGCTGCGCCCAGGTGGCCACCGTGAAGTCGCTGGTCGCGATCGGTGCCGGCATCTCGATCCTGCCGCGGGTCACGCGGGCGCGCGAGGACGCCGGGACTCTGGCCTACATCGAGCTGGCCGACGGCTCGCCGACCCGCGAACTCGTGGTCATCCGACACCTCCAACGCTACCAGAGCCGCGGCGCCGGGCAGTTCCTCAAACTCCTGCACGAGAGCGTGCAACAGCACCTGTTGCCCTGATTTCGGTCCGGAGGGTTGCCCTTTGCCGGTTCGGACCAATCGTGGACGCCCATGCCGTCCGGTTCCCGCGCCGCCCTCTCCACCGCTCATGAGCGCACGTTGCTCATGACCCTCGCGGCTATCCAGTTCACGCACATCCTGGATTTCATGATCATGATGCCGCTGGGGGCGAGCCTCATGCGGGTCTTCGACATCACGCCCGGGCAGTTCAGCCTGCTGGTCGCCTCCTACGGCCTCGCCGCCGCCGTCACGGGTTTCCTCGGCGGGTTCGTGCTCGACCGCTTTGAACGCCGCACCGCCCTGCTCACCCTCTACACCGGCTTTGGCCTGGCCACCCTCGCCTGCGCTTTGGCCCCGAGTTACGCCTTCCTGATCGGCGCCCGCCTCGCCGCGGGCGCGTTTGGCGGCGTCGCGGGTTCGCTGGTGCCGGCCATGGTCGGCGACGCCATCCCGCCGGAGCGCCGGGGGCGCGCCATGGGCACCGTCATGACCGCATTTCCGCTGGCCTCGGTGCTGGGCGTTCCCCTGGGCCTCGCCCTCGCCACCTGGATCGAGTGGCACGCGGCGTTTTTCCTGCTCGCCGCCCTGAGCGCCATCATCCTCGCAGTCGCGATTCGCATTTTGCCGCACGTGTCCACCCAGCGCAGCGACAACCACCCGCTCCGGCAGATGTATGAGATCCTGACCCACCGCATCCACCTGCGCGCCTTCCTCCTCAGCGTGGTCCTGGTCTTTGCCGGCGCGGTGATCATCCCCTTCATGGCCCCCTCGATGGTCGCCAACGTCGGCCTCAGCGAAAGCCAGCTGCCCCTGATCTACTTTTTCGGCGGGGCCTGCACGTTCTTCACGACCCCGTGGATCGGACGCCTGACCGACCGCCACGACAAGCTGCACGTCCTGACCAGCCTCTCGATTGTCGCCATGATCGTGGCCCCGATCGTGACGAATCTCGGCGTGACCCCGCTGCCGGTCACCCTGGTTGTCACGACCCTCTTCTTCGTCGCGATGTCCGGTCGTTTCGCGCCGGCCATGGCGCTCGTGACCAACGCGATCGAGGCGCGCTACCGCGGCGGGTTCATGAGCGTGAACTCCGCCCTGCAGCAGGCCGCGGGGGCCCTCGCCAACGTCGCCGCGGGCCTGCTGATCCACCGCGACCCAGCCGGCCACCTCGTCGGCTACGCGCGCGCCGGTTATGTTTCGCTGGCGGCCTTCCTCCTGACCGTGGCCCTGGCCGCCTGGCTGCGGGCCGGTGCGCCCCATGCCGCCCGCAACCCAGCCTCGCCGCTGGCCGGGCGCGCCTGACGCCGCCCTCTTGGGGCTTTACGTCGCCAGGGATATCATCCCGCATGAGCCCATAGCCAGGATGCAGACCGCCGCCCAAATCGCCGCCCCGCCCGCCGCCCCGGCCTTCCGCCGGCCGGAGTTGTTGGCGCCCGCGGGGGACTGGGAGTGCGCCCGGGCTGCCGTCGAGAACGGGGCCGATGCGATCTACTTCGGCCTCGAGCGCTTCAACGCCCGCATGCGGGCGAAGAACATCACGCAGGCCGACCTGCCCGCGCTCATGGCGTTTCTTCACCGCCGCGGCGTGAAAGGCTACGTCACGTTCAACACGCTGGTCTTCACCAACGAGCTCGAGGACGCCGCCGACTACCTGCGCACGATCATCGCGAGCGGCGTCGACGCCGCCATTGTGCAGGACGTCGGCATCTGCCGGCTCATCCGGCGGCTGTCGCCCGATTTCCCCATCCACGCCTCCACGCAGATGACGGTCACCAGCGCGGCGGGCGTGCAGTTCGTGCGCGACCTCGACGCCCAGCTGGTCGTGCTCGCCCGCGAAAATTCGCTCAAGGAAATCGACGCGATGCAGGCCGTGCTCCGCGAGTCCGGCGCCAACCTGCCGCTCGAGGTCTTTGTCCATGGCGCGCTGTGCGTCGCCTACTCCGGCCAGTGCCTCACCAGCGAGTCCCTCGGCGGCCGTTCCGCCAACCGCGGCGAATGCGCCCAGGCCTGCCGGATGCCCTACGACCTCATCGCCGACGGCCGCAAGGTGGAGCTCGGCGACCGCCGCTACCTGCTGAGCCCGCAGGACCTCTCGGGCCTCGAGGTGCTGCCGGACCTGGTTCGGGCCGGCGTCGCCTCGCTCAAGATCGAGGGCCGGCTCAAGTCGCCGGAATACGTCGCCAGCATCACCCGTGTCTATCGCCAGGCCCTCGACCGGGTGATGGCGGAGCTCACCGGCACGCCGGTCCCGCCCTTCGCGCCCAAGGTCGCGCGTTATGAACTCGAGATGAGTTTCTCGCGCGGCCTCTACACGGGCTGGTTCCGTGGCATCGACAACCAGACGCTCGCGCACGGCCGCTTCGGCACCAAGCGCGGCGTCTATCTCGGGGAGGTGGCTCGCGTCAGCGGCACCGGCCGCGGCCTCGGGGTTCACCTCCGCCTCGCCGCCCCGGTGAAGCCGGGCGACGGCATTGTCTTCGACGCCGGCGCACCCGAGAAGGGCGAGGAAGGCGGCCGCGTCTACCAGGTCGAGACCCACGGCGCGGAGACCGTCCTCCGCTTCGGCGAGGGCGACATCGATTTCCACCGCGTCCATCCCGGCAACCACGTGTGGAAAACCAACGACCCGGCGCTGGACCGCGAGCTGCGCGCGACCTTTGCCGGCGACAAGGTCCGTTTCCAGCGTCCGATCGACCTCGAGGTCCACGGCCGGGCCGGGACACCGCTGACCCTTGTCGCCAACGACGGCGAAGGCCACGTGGTGCGACTCGAGTCCGGCGTGCCGCTGGCGCCGGCCGAGAGGCAACCGCTCACGCCGGCGCGGCTCGGCGAGCAGCTGGGCCGCCTGGGCGGCACGCCGTACCGGCTGGGCCACCTCCGCTCGATGCTCGAGGGCGAGGTCATCCTGCCCGTCTCCGAGCTCAACCGCCTCCGGCGCGAAGTGGCCGCGGCGCTCGACGCGCGCCGCACGGCCCCCAAGCGGTGGACCCTGACCGACTACCGCCTGCCGCCCGCGGCGCCGCGCGCCGCGGACTCCCGGGCGCCCGAGCTCATCGCGGTGATCCGCGACCTCCCGCAGCTCGATGCCGCCTGGACCGCCGGCGCCCGCACGATCTACTGCGAGTTCGAGAATCCCAAGCATTACCGCAGCGCCGTCGCGCGGTTTCGCGAGCTGCAGGCCGCCGGCCCGGGTGCCGACGCCACGATCTGGGTTGCACCGCCGCGCATCTTCAAGCCGGGCGAGACCTGGATCCTGGACCAGGTGCGGTCCAGCGCCGCCGACGGCTACCTCGTGCGCAACCACGAGCACCTCGCCTACTTTGCCGGCGAACGGCGCCGCGGCGATTTCTCGCTGAACGCCGCCAATCCCCTGACGGCCGAGTATTTCCTTTCCCGCTACGGCCTCGAGCGGGTCACGGCCAGCTACGACCTGAACATCACGCAACTGGAGGCCCTGCTGCAGGGCGCGCCCGGCACCTGGTTCGACATCACGATCCACCAGCACATGCCGATGTTTCACATGGAGCACTGCGTGTTCTGCGCGTTCCTCTCCACCGGGCGCGACTACCGCGACTGCGGCCGGCCCTGCGACCACCACAAGGTCGCGCTCCGCGACCGCATCGGCGCCGACCTGCCCCTGCGCGCCGACGCCGGGTGCCGCAACACGGTGTTCAACAATCGCGCCCAGACGGGCGCCGAGTACGTCGCCCGGCTGCTCGAGCTGGGCGCGCGGAGTTTCCGCGTGGAATTCGTCGACGAGGCGCCCGACGAGGTCGGGCGCACCCTCGCCCGCTACGGCCAGCTGCTGCGCGGCGAGATCGCCGGGGCCGAGCTGTGGCGTGAGCTCAAGCTGCTGAACCAGCTCGGCGTGACCCGCGGCCAGATGGAGGCCGCCCCGCAGGTGATCCTGCGCAAGGGCTGAGGCATCAGCCGATCGCCACCGGCAGGAGGAAATGGAAGTCACTTCCCGCGCCCGGCGCGCTGTCGCAGGCGATGCTCCCGCCGTGGGCGACGACGATCTCGCGGCAGATGGCCAGGCCGAGCCCGGCCCCTTTCGCGGTTTGCCCAGGCACCCGGTAGAATTTCTCGAAGACCCGCTGCCGGTGCTCCGGCTCGATCCCCGGCCCGCCGTCGCGCACGCCGAAGCGCAGGAAGCCCTCATCGGCCCGGCCCGCATAGAGCAGGACCTCGCTCCCGGGCGGCGAGTATTTCGCGGCATTCGTCAGCAGGTTCATGAAGACGTGCCGGATGCCGGCGGGATCCGCCCGCACGGCGGCGCCGGCGAGGGCGTGCTCGACGCGCAACCGATGCCCGGAGGCGGTGTAGAGCACCCGGGCCTCCTGCGCCACGCCCTCGAGCAGGGCGGCGACCGGCACGGTCTCGAGTTGCGGGGCCGCCACGCCGCCCTCGATCCGGCTGAGATCGAGCAGCGTGTCGAGGATCCGCAGCAGCCGGTCGGCGTCCTCCCGCGCCTGCTCCAGCAGTTCGCGCTGCCGCGGCGTCAGTGCCTCCGGCGGCGCCTCGAGCAGGAGGTAAACCGCCAGGCGCAGGCTGGTCAGCGGGGTCTTGAGCTCGTGGCTGACGGTGCCGACGAGGTTCGTCTTGGCGTCGTCGAGCAGCCGGAACTTCGTGACATCCTGGAGCACGATCGCCGCCCCGCGGAAATCCGCCAGCGGATCGCCGATCGCGAGGATGCGCGGCAGGTAATGGCGCCCGCCCAGCGTGATCGCCCGCTGGTAGTCGGTCGGCAGATAGTGATTTCCCGTGGCCAGGACCTCCCGCAGCGGCGGGCGCAGCACCTCGGGCAGGCCGCCGGCGAGCTCGGGGCCCGCGGCCAAGGCCGCCGCGGCGGGGTTGGCGACCTCGGGTGTGCCGTCGCGCGCCACCAGCCACAGCGGGTCCGGCGCGGAGGTGAGGGTCGCCTCCATCGCCCGCTGCGCCCGGAGGGCCTTCGCCGCCAAGGCGTCGCGGTACTGGCGCAACCGGGCCGCCATGGTGTTGAAGGTGCGGGCCAGCTCACCGAGCTCGTCGCGCGAGGTCACGGGCACGTCGCGATCCAGGTTGCCCTCCCCCAGCGCCGCCGCCGAGGCGGTGAGCTGGCGGATGGGATCGAGCAGCGCCCGCCCCAGCGCCCAGCCGAAGACCAGGGCGAGCAGGACGGCCACCACGACACCCGCGCCGAAGACGGCCGTGGTGCGGGCGGTGAGCCGCTGCGCCTTTGCCTCCGCCTGCTGGACTTCCGCCGCATCGCGTGCCGCCAGGGCATCGATGCCCTGGAGAATCGCGAAAAGGGCGCCCTCGTCCGCCTTCATGAGCTCGAGTGGGCGCAGGTCGGCCGCCGCAGGCGAGGCCGCGAGGTCGGCGAGCCGCACCAGGGCGGCATCGACCCCCGCGATCAACCGGGCGCGCTCGGCGCCCCCGGCGGGAGCGGCGAGGCGCTCGCGCAGGAAGGCCCGGCAGGCCGCCTGCTGCGCCGCGAACTCGGCCCGGCCGCCCGGCGTGTCGGCGCCGCGCAACTGCCGCAGGGCCGAGCCGAGGCGGTTGACCTCGGCCTTGAGCTGCTGGGCCGCGGCGAGCCCGCGGGCGTTGGCGGCGATGGCCGTGGCCACGGAGCGCCCGAGCTCGCGCGTCGTCCACACCGCATAGGCCCCCACGGCCGACAGCAGCACGAGGAGGAGGAAAAAGCCGAGCAGCAGGCGGGTGCGCAGCATGGCGGGTCAGAGCAGACCCAGTTTCTGGCGCTTGCGGTAGAGCGTCGCGGGGTCGATGCCGAGGATCCGGGCGGCCTCGTCGAGGCTGCGCGCGAAGCCCAGCACGCGCTTGATGTGCTCCGCCTCGAGGGCGTCGAGCGTGACGCGGGCCCCGACGGCGACGGCGGGATCGGCGGCGGCGGCGAACTGCTCCGGCAGGTCGCAGGGCTCGATCGCCTCGCCCGAGCAGAGGATGACGGCGCGCTCGACCACGTTGCGCAGCTCGCGCAGGTTGCCCGGCCAGGCATACCCGGCGAAGGCCGCCTGCACGGCCGGCGTGAAGGCGCGCACGGGCTTGCCCAGGCGGGCGGCAAAGAACTTCCGGTAACCCTCCGCGAGGCGCACCAGGTCGGCCGGCCGCTCCCGCAGGCTCGGCAGCGTGACGCTGATGACGTTCAGCCGGTAAAACAGGTCCTCGCGGAAACGCCCGGCCTTGACCTCGTCGGCCAGGTTGCGGTTGGTGGCCGCGATCACGCGCACGTCCGCCCGGCGGGTCTGGGCCTCGCCCACCCGCTCGTACTCGCGCTCCTGCAGCAGCCGGAGGAGCTTGGGCTGGATGGCCGGCGGCAGCTCGCCGATCTCGTCGAGGAACAGCGTGCCGCCCTGGGCGGCGGCGACCTTGCCCATGGACTCGTTGACCGCGCCGGTGAAGGCGCCGCGGACGTGGCCGAACAGCTCGCTCTCGAGCAGGTCGCGCGACAGGCTCGGGCAATTGACCGTGACGAAGGCCGCGTCACCGCGGGCGCTGCGCCGGTGCACCTCGCGGGCGAGCACGCTCTTGCCCGTGCCGCTCGGGCCGAGCAGGAGCACGGTCGCGGGGCTGGCCGCCGCCTTGAACAGCACGTCGAGGGCGCGCTGCATGACCGGCTCGGGCGACTCGAGGTCGAGCGCGGGCGCCTCATCCGCGAGCTGGCCCTCCAGCGACTGCACGCGGTGCTGGAGCGCGCGGGTGCGCGCGATGCGCGCGAGCACGCCCCGGATCTGGTCGGGGGTGAAGGGCTTGGGGATGAAGTCGTAGGCGCCGCGGCGCATGGCCTCGACCGCCGTGGAGATGGTGGCGTAGGCCGTGAACATCACGACGGCGAGGGCCGGCTGCATGTGGAGCAGCTTCTCCAGGACCGCCAGGCCGTCGTCCGCGCCGAGCTTCAGGTCGAGGAAGCAGGCGTCGAAGGCCTCCTCGCCCGACAAGGCGAGCGCCCGGGTGCGGTTCGGCGCCTCGATGCCCTCATGGCCGGCCGCCTCCACGGCCATGCGCGTGGTTTTGCGGATGCCAGGTTCGTCATCAACGATCAGGACGCGCATGATGGTGGTGTGGGGATAGTGGCGGGCCCACGCCGGGCCAATCTCAAAAGCCAAGGCGGGGCCGCTCGCGCGGCCCCGCCAGGTCCAGCTTCAACTTGCAAGGCCGCCAGCCGGGGCCGGCGGTGACTTGCATCTCCTTCGACCGGCCGGCCCGGCCGCGGTTCCGCGGCGAATTGTTTTGCCCGGGCAATATTCGGCGATGGAATCAGGCGACACGGTCTCACACCATGTCTTCCGTCAACCCCACCCAGCCTTCGGCTTCCACCAGCGCCGCCAACTCGGCGAAGCTCACCGACCTCGAGATCAAGGACGCCCAGCTGATCTTCAACTCGGCGTGGGACGACGTGGTGACCGACATCGGCCGCGACAACCTGCGCTTCCCCAAGGAGATCATTTTGCTCGGCGGCGCGCCGGGCGCCGGCAAGGGCACCAACACCGCCTTCATCGCGAAGACCCGCGGCCTCACCTGCCCGCCCATCGTGATGAGCGCCCTCCTCGACTCCCCGGAGGCCAAGCGGCTCAAGGACTCCGGCAACATGGTCGGCGACCGCGAGGTCGTGAGCCTCCTGCTCCGCGAGCTGCTCAAGCCGGAGTTCCGCGACGGCGTCATCCTCGACGGCTTCCCCCGCACGCAGGTGCAGGTCGAGTGCCTCAAGCTGCTGGTCGACCGCATGCACCAGCTGCGGCGCGAGTACTACGGCACGCCGCTCAGCATCCATTTCCGCCAGCCCACGATCCACATCATGGTGCTCTTCGTGGACGAGAAGGAGTCCGTCGTCCGCCAGCTCAAGCGCGGCCGCGAGACCGAGGTTCACAACGAGGAGGTCCGCCGCACCGGCGTGGGCACGCTCTGGGAGGACCGCCCCACCGACCACGACGAGGCCCTGGCGCGCCGGCGCTACCGGGTGTTCAAGGAGCAGACGTGGGACGCGCTCCAGTCGCTGAAGGAGATCTTCCACTACCACTTCATCGACGCCCAGGGGCCGATCGCCGAGGTGGAGCAGAACATCCTCAAGGAGCTGCAGTACCAGAGCACGCTCGAGCTGGACCCGCGGACCTACGACCGCCTGCGGGGGATCCCGGTCGCCAGCGAGATCATCGTCCACGCCCGCCAGGAACTCGTGAAGCGGCTCGACAGCTACGAGCTCGAGCACACCGCCATCTTCGCCAAGGTCGCGAGCTTCGTCGAAACCAAGATCATGCCCATCGTGCTCAAGCACGCCATCTCCGGCGTGGCCTTGATGAACACCGAGCATGTCCTGCTCGATGACCCGCTCGCGCTGGCCATGCTGATCGATATCTTCTCGGAGCGCGGCTATCACGCCGTCGTGGACATCCATCGCATCGAGGTGCCGGAGAAGTTCGACCTCGCCACGGGCGTCATCACGAACCGCGTCAAGAAGGTCTACCGCATCCAGATCCGTTTCCAGGGTTCCGAGATCCGCCGCGGCTGAGGGCGGACGCCCTCTCCCGGGATGCAGCTTGCGGCGGACCCGGGACGCCGCTAGGGAAAGGGACGTCCGGACCCGCCGGGTCCATGCTTCAACTCAACCCCACATCCCCATGGCATTCCTGATCCTGCTCGTCGAACTGGCGCTTATCGTCCTCGTCATCGCCGGTCTCTGGCAAACGTTCGCCAAGGCCGGCCAGCCCGGCTGGGCCGCCATCATCCCGATCTACAACGTCTACATCCTGCTGAAGATCGCCGCGCGCCCGTGGTGGTGGCTGCTGCTCTTCCTGATCCCGCTGGTCAACATCGTCATCGCCGTCGTGGTCGCGATCGACGTGGCCAAGGCGTTCGGCAAGGGGGCCGGCTTCGGCATCGGGCTGGCCCTGCTCGGGTTCATCTTCTACCCGATCCTGGGCTTCGGTGCCGCGACCTACACCGCGCCGGTCCGGACCTGACCGGTTGGAATCCCCGCCCGGGCGCATCGCCCGGGCGGCGCCTTACTCGTAGCGGAGCGCCTCGATCGGGTCGAGGGCGGCGGCCTTCCAGGCCGGGTAGAAGCCGAAGCCGACGCCGATGCCCGAGCAGACGAGGAGGCCGATCCCGGCCCACATCCACGGGAAGATGACCGAGGCCTTCATCCACACGGCCAGGCCGTTGCCGGCGACGACGCCGAGGATGATGCCGACGAGGCCGCCGATCAGGGAGATCGTGACCGCCTCGATGAGGAACTGCGTGAGGATGCTGACCTGACGCGCGCCGATGGACTTGCGGATGCCGATCTCCTTGGTGCGCTCGGTCACGCTCACGAGCATGATGTTCATGATGCCCACGCCGGCCGCCAGCAGGGCGATGCCGCTGATGACGAAGGAACCGGCCGCCACGGCGTCCGCCACCTTGGCGAAGGAGGCGATGAGCGACTCGTTGGAAAAGACCTCGAAGTCGTTCTCGTCCTCGGGCTTCAGGCCGCGCGCGATGCGCATGGCGGTGATGGCCTTGTCGAGCGTCTCGTTGTAAACCTCCTGGGAAAGCGCCTGCGTGGCGATGTTGAGCGACTGACGCTCGTTGCCGAACTCCATCGCGAAGCGGGAGATCGGGACGATGATGATGTCGTCCTGACTCTGGCCAAACGAGGTGCCGCGCTCGGCGAGCACGCCGATGACGGTGTAGGTGCGGCCGCGCACCTTGATGCTCTTGCCCAAGGGATCCTCCGTCGGGAACAGCTTCTTCACCACGCCCACGCCGATGACGCAGAGGGGCCGCGCGAGCTCGACGTCGCTCTCGGTGAAGTTGCGGCCCGTATCGATCGCGTACTGGTTGGCCGCGAGGTAGTGCTGGTTGCCCCCGCCGAAGGTGAGGTCGGGCGTGGTCTTGCGATTCTCATAAGTCGCCTGCGTGCCGCCGCCGCCAAAATCGTAGAGCTCGAGACTGACGACCTCCGCCACCCCTTCCATCAGCTTCTGGTAGCGCTGGCCCTGCTCGACCGTGATGTTTTTGCGCAACCGGTACTTGCGCATGTTGTTGCCGGTGTTGAAGCCGGACGGGAACTTCTGGAACTGGAAGGCGTTCGAGCCGAGAATGTTGAGGCCAGACTCGATGGAGCCGCGCAGCGCCGCGACCGTGGTCATCACGCCGATGACCGAGAACACGCCGATCGTGATGCCCGACATGGTCAGGATCGACCGCAGCTTGTTCACCGCGAGCGAACCGAAGGCCATCCGGAGGATTTCAGAAAGTTGCATCGGGAAGGGTCCTCACTCGTAGCGCAGGGCGACGACGGGATCGAGGCGCGACGCGCCCCACGCGGGGGCGAAGCCGGACACGATGCCGGTGGCGACGGCGACGATCATGCTGACGATGACGAGGTTGAAGGAGAAGACCACCGGGAGGCTCGGCATCGTCGCCTGCAGCAGCAGGCACAAGCCGAACGTGAGCGAGAGGCCCACGGCCCCGCCGATGAGGCAGATCGAGACGGCCTCGATCAGGAACTGCAGGAGGATCGTGCGCCGACGGGCACCGAGCGCCTTGCGCGTGCCGATCTCCTTCGTGCGCTCCTTCACGGAGACGAAGGTGATGTTCATGATGCCGATGGCGCCGACGAAGAGGGACAGGCCCGTGATGAACAGGCCCGCGAGCGCGATGCCCGACTTGACCGGCTCCAGCTGCTCGCGGAAGGCCTGCTGCTGGTTGATGGAAAAGTTGTCGCGTTCGCCCGGGAGCTGCCCGCGCACGCGGCGCATGGCACCGATCAGCTCCTCCTTGGCCTCGTCCATGCGGTTCTTGTCCCGCACCTTGACGCGCAGCTGGGCGCTGTTGGTGCTCAGGCCGAAATACTTGCGGTAGGCGTTCAGCGGCATGATGACCTGCGAGTCGAAGCTGAAAAGGCCCAGGAAGGACCCCTGCTTGGCGAGCACGCCGATCACCGTGAAGGGCTGGCCCCGGATCAGCACCGTCTGATCGAGGGGCGATACCGCCGGGAACAGCGCCTCGGCCACGTCGAAGCCCAGCACGCAGACCTGGCGGCCGCCGGCCGCCTCGGCGTCGTTGAAGAGCCGGCCGTCCTTGAAATCCGCCGACATCATCCGGGCGTAGTTGCCGGTCGTGCCGAACACGGTCACGCCGTTGATCTGGTTGGCGCCGGCCTTGACCGAGGCGCCGCGGCCCGCGACCGGCGCGGCGACCTCCAGGAGCGAGCCCGGGGTGTCCTCGATGATCTGGTTGAGCCGGTCGGCCTGCTCGGGCCGGATGATCGGCCGGTTCTGGTAATTCCACCAATCCTCGACCGGGCCCCACGGCCATTTCTGCACGTAGAGCACGTCGTCGCCGAGCATCGCGAGGCTGTTCTGGAAGCCGCGGTCGATGCCGTTGATGGCCGTGCCCATGAGCGTGACGGCCACGATGCCGATGATGACGCCGAGGGCGGTCAGCACCGAGCGCATCTTGTTCGCCCGGATCTGGGCGAAGGCGATGCGGAAGGATTCCGAGATCTCGTACAGGATGCGCTGCATGGGGCGGGGCGGCCGCGCGTCAATCGCCGGCGGGGCGGTCGCTTTCGATCAGGCCGTCGCGCAGCCGCACGATGCGGCGGGCGTGCCGGGCGATATCCTCCTCGTGGGTGACGACAATCATCGTGTTGCCCTGGTCGTAGAGCTGCTCGAACAGCTCCATGATCTCCACGCCGGTGCGGGAGTCGAGATTGCCGGTGGGCTCGTCGGCCAGGATGATCGAGGGCCGGTTCACCAGGGCGCGCGCGATGGCGACGCGCTGGCGCTGGCCGCCGGAGAGCTCGTTGGGCTTGTGGTGCATGCGGTTGCCCAGGCCGACGTTCTCCAGCGCCTCGATGGCCCGGGCGCGGCGCTCGTGCGCCGCGTACCCGGCGTAGATCAGCGGCAGCTCGACGTTGGCCAGGGCGGTCGAGCGCGGGAGGAGGTTGAAGGTCTGGAAGACGAAGCCGATCTCCTTGTTGCGGATCTCGGCCAGCTCGTCGTCGGACATGGCGGCCACGTGCTTGCCGTTGAACTCGTAGCGGCCGGCCGTCGGGGTATCGAGGCAGCCCAGCATGTTCATCAGCGTGGACTTGCCGGAGCCCGAGGGGCCCATGATGGCAAGGTACTCGTTGCGATGGATCTTCAACGCCACGCCGAGGAGGGCGTGGATGGTTTCCGAGCCCATCTTGTAGAGCTTCGTCACGCCCTCGATCTCGATGACGAGGGGGCCGGGGGGGCGCACGGTGCGCGCGACGGCGGGAGCGGGAGGAGGGGTCATGGCGGCGGGCGTTGGACGCGGCGGCGGCCTTACTTCTTTTCCTCTTCCTTCTTCGGCTTCTCCAGCTGCACCTTGGCCCCATCCTTCAGGCGGCGGCTGATGGCGGCATAGCTGCCGGAGACCACCTCGTCGCCCGCCTTCACGCCGGACTTGACCTCGATGTGGGTGTTGTCGGCGATGCCGGTCTCGACGGCCTGCAGCCGGACCTTGTCGCCCTCCTTGATGAAGACGACGCGCTTGAGCTGGTCGCGCTGCCGGCGCGCCTCCATGCGCTCGTCGGCGACCTCGAGCTCGTTGCCGGACTTCTCGCGGGCCTCCTTGGCCTTCTGCTGCTGCAGCTCCTCGGTGGTCTTGCCGCCCTCGGCGCGGACGGTGACGCTCTGGATCGGCACGGCCACGACGTTCTCGACGGTCTGGGTCTCGATGTCACCCGTGGCGCTCATGCCGGGACGCAGCTTGGTGTCGCGCTCGGCGATGCGGATCTTGACGAGGAAGTTGGCCACCTCGTCGGAGGCGGAAGCGGTGGTCTGGGAATTGGCGGAGGAGATGCCCTGGGCGGAGGAGCTGATCTCCTTGACGGTGCCGGCGAGCTTGCGGCCCGGCAGCGCATCGACCGCGAGCACAGCCTTGTCGCCGAGCTTCACGTTGACGATGTCGTTCTCGTTCACCTTCACGCGCACCTCCATGTTGCTGAGGTCGGCGACGCGCATGATCTCGGTGCCCTCGAACTGGCCGGTGCCGACGACGCGCTCGCCGACCTCGCTCGTCAGCGAGCTGATGCTGCCGTCGATCGGGGCGTAGATGGTGGTCTTGCTCAGCTGGTCGCGCGCCTGGTCGACCGAGCCCTCGGTGCGGCGGATCTGGGCCAGGGAGGACTCGTACTCGGCCTGGGCGACGTCGAGGTTCGTCTTGGCGTTCAGGTAGTCGGCATCGGAGATGAGCTGCTTCGCGTAGAGGTCCTGGGCCTGCTTGAGGTCCTGCTCGGCCTTGAGGAGCCGCGCCTTGCTCAGGACGCTGCTGGCCTTGGCGGAGAGGAGCGAGGCCTCCTGCTGCTCGAGCTGGGCCTGATAGTAGTCGGGCTTGATGCGCACGAGCACGTCGCCCTTCTTTACGAGGTTACCCTCCTTGACCGGCAGCTCGATGATCTCACCGGCCACCTCGGGCGAGATCTTGACCTCGACCTCGGGCTGGACCTTGCCCGTGGCGGTCACGACCTGCGTGATGGTCTTCACGAAGGCCTTTTCCGTGCTGACCACGATGCCGTGGTCCTTGTTGCGGCCCTTCATCACGCCGGCGGCGACGAGGACGACGAGGAGCACGGAGGCGCCGATGATGATCCATTTTTTCTTGGACTTGCGGCGCGGTACGCCGGCGGGAGCGGAAGCGGAGGAGGGGGCTTGGTTCATGGGACTCGGAGGAAAGGGAGGAGATTGGCACCGATCAGCGCCGGCGGAAAGGAATCACGGGATCACGAAAAATTGTGGAGGGGCCCACAACAGCCCCTCCACAACACACAACTGACACTACGAACTGACTCTTGCGCTGTCGATACCAGCAATCCGCCCGGTCCGATCACCGCCACCGCCCGGTGGCCGGCGCGGGGGCGCCGACGAACGGGGACGGGAGGCAGGGCCGGAAGGCAGCTTGCTGACATGCACCGACAACACCCTCTCCCAGGAAAAGTTACATGAAACTTTGATGAATGGCCCCGGGGAGGGATGGGCGGGGCCGGCGGTCGCCACCCGCGGGTCAGGCCCGGTCCCGCGCCGCCCAGAGGGCGGCGCCGACGATGCCGGCGCCGTTGCGCAGCTGCGCCGGCACCACCTCGGCCCTCGTCTTCAGGTGCGGGAAGAACTTGCGGTGCTTGGCGCTGGCGCCGCCGCCGATGATGATCCGCTCTGGCCAGAGCAGGGCCTCGAGCTGGCGCAGATACCGGCCCAGCCGCTTGCCCCATTGCACCCACGACAGGTCCTCGCGGCCACGGGCGGCCGCGCCGACGAACTTCTCCGCCGACTTGCCCTCCCACGGGAAGTGCCCGAGCTCGCAGGCAAACACCACGCCGTCCTGCGCCAGCGCCGTCCCCACCCCGGTGCCCAGGGTGACCAGCAGCGTCTTGCCCGTGAAGCCGCGGCCGGCGCCGCAGGTCATCTCGGCATGGGCCGCGGCCGCGGCATCGTTGATCAGGGCGACCGGGCCGCCGGCCGCGCGGGAGAACAAGCGGACCCCGTCACAACCGATGAATTTGGGGTGCAGGTTCGCCGACGTCAGGATCCGACGACCCGCGATCACGCCGGGAAAGCCGATGCCGACCGGACCCTGCCACTCGAAATGGCGGACGATCTCGCGCACCGCGCCCGCCATCTGGACGGGCGAAAGGCGCCTCGGCGTCGCGATCCGATGGCGCTCGGCCAGGAGCCGGCCCGTGCGCACGTCGACCGGCGCGCCCTTGATCGCCGAACCGCCGATGTCGATCCCGAGGGCCTTCATGCCCGCCCACGCAAGCCCAGCCGGCGCTCAATGGCAATGCCCGTGTCCGTCGCGGCCATGCGCATGCCCATGCTGAATCTCCTCCCCCGTGGCCGCCCGGACCGCGACGATCTCGACGTCGAAGGTCAGGTCCGTGCCCGCCAGGGGATGGTTTGCATCGAGGGTGACCTTGTCGCCGTCGATGGCGACAACCGTGACCACCGGGGCGAAGCGGTCGGCCCCCGCCTGGAACTGGTCGCCGACCTTCAACTCACCGTCGACGGGCAGCTGCGCCCGCCGGACCTGCTGCACCTGCGCCGGGTCATGGTCGCCGTAAGCGCGGGCCGCCGGCACCTGCACCCGGGTCTTGGTCCCGGCGGCGACGCCGCGCAGCTGTTCGTCGAGGCCGTCGATGATCTGGCCCGCACCCTCGAGGTAGACGATCGGATCGCCGCCCGCGGAGGTGTCGAGGACGCGGCCCGAGGGGTCGCGCAGCGTGTAGTGGAAGGTGACGACGTGGCGGGTCATGTTTCCTGGCGGAGCACCGCCAGGGGCGGATGGTCGGTCACCCCGCGGTTCGAAAGCAAGCCTGTGAGCAGCGTGACGGCCGTCACCGCGAGCACCGTCAAGACCAGGAAACCGACCGGGAAGGCCGCCGCGGTCTTGAACACGAAATGGGCGAGCAAGGCGTTCGCCGCCACCGCGAGGATGCACCCGACCGCCGCCGCCAGCACACCCAGGATCGCATACTCGACCAGCTGGATCTGTGTGAGCTGTCGCCGCGTCGCGCCCAGGGTGCGCAACAGGACCGTCTCGCGGATGCGCTGGTAGCGCCCGGTGAGCACCGCCCCCACGAGCACGATCACGCCGGTCGCGACAGTGAACAGCGCCATGAAGCGCACCACCAGCGAGACCTTGGCGAAGATGCCGTCGAAGGTCTGCAGGAGCAGCGTCAGGTCGATGGCCGACACGTTTGGGAAATCGCGCACCACCGCCTGCTGCAGCCGGGCCGAGTCCGCCGGCGTCTCCGCCCGCATCGCCATCACGTAGAACTTGGGCGCCGCCTCCAGCACGCCCTCCGGGAAGACGATGAAGAAGTTCGGCTGCAGGCGCTGCCAGTCGACCTTGCGGATGCTGCCGACGCGCGCCGCCAGCGTGACGCCCTGCACGTCGAACTGCAGCTCGTCGCCCAGCTTGAGCCGCATGTCGCGGGCGAGGCCCTCCTCGATGGAGACCGGGATCGTCTCCGTGCCCTCGGGCACGCGCCCGGTGAAGGTGCCCCCGATCAGGGTCTCGGTGCCGGTGAGCTCGCCGCGGAAGGTCGACCGGTACTCGCGCCGCAGCGTCCAGCCCGGGATGCCGGAGCCGCGGTCGGCCAGGATCTCATCCACGGTCCGGCCCTGCAGGCCCTTGATGCGCATGGTGACGATCGGCGCCTGCTGGCGGGTCGTGACGCCCTCGCGCTCGAGCAGGGCGTTGAGCGGCTCGATCTGGTCGTCCTGGATGTCGAAGAACAGCAGGTTCGAGCGGCCGTTGCCGCCGGTCCCCTGTATCTGGCCCAGCAGCGTCGTGCGCGTCAGGTAGAGCGTGAGCATCAAAAACGTGCCCAGGCCGAGGGCCAGCAGGAGCAGCACGGTGCGGTTGTTCGGGCGGTAGAGATTGGCCACGCCCTGCCGCACGACATAGGGCAGGCCGCGCGGGCACCAACGCCGCGCCGCCCAGGCCACCGCGTGGGCGAGGGACGCCAGCACGCCGAAACCCACGCCAAGCGCGCCGGAGAAGCCGAGGCCGAGCGGCAGGCTCCGCGTCTGCCAGATGGCGAAGCCCACCACGGCGAGCACGATCAGGACCCCGAGCGCCACCCGCCAGGGGTCGGGCCCGCCCACCCGCTCCGCGAAGGCGGAGCGCAGGGCCACGAGCGGCGACACCCGCCGCACGGTCAGCAGCGGCAGCAGCGTGAACAGGAGGCAGATCACCAGCCCCGCGCCCACGCCCCGCGCCACCGCCGGCCAGGCGATGAAGAAATTGACGTCGAACGGCAGCAAATCCGCCAGCAGAAGCGGCAGCAGCAATTGCACGCCGATGCCCAGCGCCGCGCCCAGCGTGGCGCCGAACACCCCGAGGCCCAGTCCCTGCACGAGGTAGACGGCGAAACTCTGCCGCGCGCTGGCCCCGAGGCAGCGCAGCACCGCGACGGTCGTGATCTTCTGCCGCACGTACACGTGGATCGCGCTCGCGACGCCGATCGCCCCGAGGAAAAGCGCCACGAAGCCGACCAGGCTCAGGAACGCGTTCACGTTGTCGAGCACCCGCCCGAAGTCGCGCTTACGTTCCTCGACAGTGTCGTAGCCCAGGCGCTCCGTGCGGAACTTCTCGCGCATCGCCCGCTCGATCGCCAGCGGGTCCACGTCGGCCGGCAGCTTGAGCGCGATGCGGTGGCGCACGAGGCTGCCCGGGCCCGCCAGCTGCGTCGCCGCCAGTTGCGCCAGCGGGATGAAGGCGCGCGGCGCGAGCTGGGTCACCGCCACCGACTCCCCGGGCACCTTGAGCACCGCGCCGAGCACGGTGAAGTCCACCTTGCCCAGCCGCACGGTGTCGCCGGGCTTCACCCCGTATTGGTTTAGCAGCGTCTCCTCGAGCACGACCACGGCCTCGCCGCCGGCCAGCCGCGCCGCGGCGTCGGCCGGCTGCGTCAGGAACTCGCCATAGAACGGGAACCGGCCCTCGATCGCCCGCACCTGCACCAGCCGCGTGCGGTTGATGCCGTCCGCGCCGGGAAAGACCATCATCGAGGAGAACGCCACCTCCTTCGCCTGCTCGCCGCCCACGGTCGCCAGGTGGTCCCAGACCGCCCGCGGGATCGTCTGCCGCGAGGTGATGACGAGATCGGCGCCCAGCAGGCCCCGGGCCTGGTCGTCGATGGCCACGCGCAGGTTGGCCCCGAACGAGCCGATCGCCACGAGCGCGGCGATGCCGAGCACGACCGAGAGCGAAAACAGCGCCAGCCGGCGCCGCGACGCCCGCGAATCCTTCCAGGCCATGCGCAGGACGAAATTCATGGCGTCGAATCACTCACGACGGCGCCGCCGCGCAGGCGGATGATCCGCTGGCAGCGCTTCGCAAGCTCCAGATCATGGGTCACGAGGACCAGCGTGGTGCCGCGCTCCCGGTTGAGGCCGAAGATCAGCTCGGCCATGGCCGTGGCCGTGTCGTGGTCGAGGTTGCCCGTCGGCTCGTCGCAGAACAGCACCTTCGGCCGGTTCATGAACGCCCGGGCCAGCGCCACCCGCTGCTGTTCGCCGCCGGAAAGCTGCACCGGGTAGTGGTCGCAGCGCTCGCCGAGGCCGACGCGGGTGAGCAGCTCGCGCGCCTCGACCTCGCGTCCGCCCTCGCCCCTCAGCTCCACGGGGACGAGCACGTTCTCCAGGGCCGTCAGGGTCGGGATGAGCTGGAAATTCTGGAACACGAAACCCACGTGCTCATTGCGCACCCGGGCGCGGGCATCCTCGTCCAGCGCCCCGAGTCGCGCCCCGGCGAGGGTCACGTCGCCGTGGGTGGCCGTGTCGAGGCCCGCGCACAGGCCAAGCAGCGTGGTCTTGCCGCTGCCGCTCGGGCCGACGACCGCGAGGCTCGAACCCGTCGCGAGCGTGAAGCTCACCTCGCGCAGCACCGTCAACGCCCCCGCGCCGGTGGCCGGGCCGTAGATCTTCGTGAGCCGCTCGACTTTCAGCATATTGTCATCAGTCATGTTGCGAAGCACCCATACAAAGCGAAAAAACGCACGAAGACTAGTTTGAGCGGTCGATTTTCCCCATGTTTGTCCGTCCCCTGCTGGCCTGCCTCCTCCTCGTTTCCACCCTTTCCGCCCTCGCCGCCGGCGAGCCGCGGACCGTGGTCTTCGTCGGCGACAGCATCACGGCCGGCTACGGGCTCGAGTCCCCGGCCGCGGAGGCCTACCCCGCCCTGATCCAGGCCCGGATCGACGCGGCCGGCCTCGGCTGGCGCGTGGTCAATGCCGGCATCAGCGGCGACACGACCGCGGGCGGGTTGCGCCGGATCGACTGGATCCTGCGCCAGCCCGTGGACATCCTCGTCGTCGCGCTCGGCGGCAACGACGGCCTGCGCGGCATCGACCCCACCGTCACCCGCGCCAACCTGCAGGGCATCATCGACCGCGCCCGCCGCAAGCAGCCCGCCATCCGCATCGTGCTCGCCGGCATGCAAATGCCCGCCAACATGAGCGAGGATTTCCGCCGGCAATACCAGGCCGTCTTCCCGGAGCTCGCCGCGCGCAACGGCGCCACGCTCATCCCCTTCCTGCTCGAGGGCGTCGGCGCCGTGCCGGAGCTCAACCAGGCCGACCTCATCCATCCGACCGCCCAGGGCCAGTCTGTCATTGCGGGCACCGTCTGGGGGCACCTAAGGTCGCTGCTGCAATGACTCACCCCCGTCGATTGCGGAACCTGGGCCGCGCGTTGCTCGGAGGCCTCGGCCTCGGCTTGGGCCTGATCCCGGCGGCGGCCGCCGCGTCCAGCGTCCAGGCCTCGACCGCCTGGGTCGACAACCTCAGTCGCACCTCGCACGGGCCCACGCAGAAATCGGCCCGCGTCGACGAGATTGCCGTCCGTTTCACCACCGCCCGCCAGCTCGCGCGCGACTGGCTCCTGTTCACCGAGGCCGGAGCTTCGCTGCAGCACGTGGACCGCTTCGACGCCCTCGACCGCGCCGGTGCGACCGGGCAACTGACCCTGCGGCGCAAGTTCGGGCTCGGGCCCTACGCGCCCATCGTCGAGGCCAGCGGCTCGCTGGCGGGGCACGCGTACCGCGAATCCGGCCGCAACGGCTGGCAGCCGGACGTGACCGTCCGCTTCGGCCAGCGCCTGGCCGAGAGCTGGCGCGCGGCGGCCGGGGCCGGCTGGACGCGTCTCGTGGCGCGAGAGGAGCCGTACGATGTCACGACCCGCCGGCTGTTCCTCGAGCTGCACCACGACGTGGCCGACGGCTGGCAGGTCGGCGTCGGCGCAGCCCGGCAGTGGGGCGAGTTCACCGCCAATGCGGCCGGGGCCATCTGGGCGCAAGCCATCGGCGGGGGCCTCGGCCCCGTGATCTTCAATCACTACAACACGCTGGCCTGGGCGGTGACCGATACCTACGGGCCCGGCTGGGTGGCCTACCGGGTCCGCGACAGCCGGGCAGACTCGTGGTGGGCGGAACTCGCGCCGGCGCTGACCGACCGCACCGCGCTGGCCGTGCGTTATGGCGCCGTGCGGGTGACCAACGCCATCGGCATCGAGTACGACACCTCAACCTGGACCCTCAGTCTGGTCCATCGCTTCTGACGATGCCGCTCACCCACCGCCTCATCGCCGCCGCCGCCCTGCTGTTTGCCGCCACCTTGGCCGCGCAGGAGGCGGCGCTCGCGGTGCGGGTCATCCACGGCGAACTCCCGGTCGCCGACGCCGTGGTCTCGCTCGTGCCCCTCGATGCGCCGGCCCCCGCGCCCGCCCCGGTCGAGGCCGTCGTGGCGCAGGAGGACAAGGAATTCGACCCGTACGTCACGCCGGTCGCCGTCGGCACACGGGTGAATTTCCCCAATCGCGACACGGTCCAGCACCACATCTACTCGCTCTCGAAGCCCAAGCGCTTCGAGAAACCGCTCTACGCCAGCGGCGCCTCGGAGTCCGTCCTGTTCGACCTCCCCGGTGTCGTCGCGCTCGGATGCAACATCCACGACTGGATGATCGCCTACGTGGTGGTCCTCCCCACCCCGTGGTTCGCGAAGACCGGCACCGATGGTTCCGCCCGGCTGGTCGGAGCCCCGCCCGGGCGTTACCGCCTCGAGATCTGGCATCCCCGCCTGGCCCGGCCCGTGTCGCGGGAGCTGGTCCTCACCGCCGGTGCCGCGGCCGCCGAGACCGTGGCGCTCACGCTGAAGCCCGACCGGCGCATCCGCCGCGCCCCCGAGACCCGGACCGGCGCCTACTAGCCATGGCCGGGTTGCTTTCCTTCCGGCGCTTTCGGACCCGCCTGCTCGTGCTCATCCTCGGCCTGCTGGCGGCGGCGCTGGGTGGGGCGTACGTTCTCGTCACCCGCGCCAACCGGGCGAACGCGATCGCGCACATCGAGCAGAACCTGGCCGGGGCCCTGCGCGTGTTCCGGTTCTCCGTCGAGCTTCGCCAGGACCGCCTGGCCCAGAGCGCAAAGGTCGTCAGCGCCGACTGGCCGATGCGCACCCTCTACCTGCAGGACGTGCTCGACCGCCACACGCTGCGCTCGACCCTCCTGAGCTACGCCGAGCGGCTCGAGGTGCCCGTCGTGGCGGCCTTCGATCCGGAGGGGCACATGCTGGCCACGACCATGGACGAGCTCGACGACGAGGCCTGCGGCCCGTTCCGCCACCTCGTGCAGCAGGCCGAGGCGGGCAACGCCGACCAGGCCGGCGACTTCGCCTACCTCGCGGGCCGGCTGCACGTGCTCGTCGTGGTCCCGCTCTACGCGCCGCGGCCCAACATCATCGGCTGGTTCGGCGCAGCGTTTCCCATCGACGATTCCTTCGCCCAGGCGCTGCGCCTGACCACGCAGGCCGAGGTCACCTTCGTCAGCGGTCCCGGCGAGGCCGCCCGCCGGGTCCTGGCCACCACCCTGCCTCCGGCGCGCGCGCAGACCGTCGCGGCCCAGATGACGCCCGATACGCGGGCCACGGCCGGCACGACGGTCGTCGACCTCGATGACGAGCCCTTCGTCACCCTCTTCACCCCGCTCGGCCTACTCGGTGACGATCCGGCGCGCATCGCGTTGCAGCGCTCGCTCGCGGCCGAGCTGGCCCCCGCTCGCGAGCTAGAGCACGTGATCGCGCTCATCGCGGTGGCCGCGCTGGTGGCGGCGTCCGTGGTGGCCCTCGGCGCCGCCCGCAGCGTCAGCCGCCCCGTGCAGGCCCTGGCCGCGCACACCGAGGTCATCGCCCGCGGCGACTACAACGCCCGGATCGAGCTTGATCGCGCCGACGAGCTTGGCCAACTCGCCGCCAGCTTCAACCGCATGAGCGCCGGCCTGGCTGAGCGCGACCGGGTCCGCGATCTCCTGGACAAGAACGTGTCGCCCGCCGTCGCAGCCCAACTCCTCCGCGACGGCGCCGCGCTCGGCGGTGAGGAGCGCCCGGTGACGATCCTGTTCGTGGACCTGCGGGGCTTCACGACGCTCAGCGAGTCGCTGGCGCCGCGCGAGCTGATCGCGCTGCTCAACCGGTACCTGGACGCGATGAGCCAGGCGATCGAGGCCGAAGGCGGGGTCATCGACAAGTTCATCGGCGATGCGATCATGGCCCTGTTCGGCGCCCCGCTCGCCCAGCCGGACGCCGCCGACCGCGCCTTGGCGGCCGCCCAGGCGATGCGGCACGCCCTGGCGCAGCTCAACACCGTGCTCGCCGCCGAAGGTCGCCCACCGCTCGCGTTCGGCATCGGCATCAATACCGCCCGCGTCGTCGCCGGCAACATCGGCTCGCACCGCCGTCTCAACTACTCGGTCATCGGCGACGGCGTGAACGTCGCCGCCCGCCTGCAGGCCCTGACCCGCGATCCCGCCCATGCGACTGATGTGATCGTCAGCGACGCCACGCTGCGGGCCGCCACCCGCCCGTGGCGGACCCTCCCTCTCGGCTCCGTGAAGGTCAAGGGCCGCGCGGGTGAAGTATTGATCCACAAGCTCTTGTCCGACCCCGCCCGGCCTTGACCTCCCGCCGACGGCAACGCGGGTGCTGGTCAGGGCCCGGCCGATACCTGCAGGCTACTAGCGACACAGGATTGCAACAATCGCCTTGAGGCGGGCCCACCCGCGGAGCAGAATTGCGCCATGAAACGCCCGCGTGGAACCCACACCCTTCTGGCCATCGGCATCATTCTCGGCAGTATCCTCACGGCTGGCGCCCAGGTCTCGGTCACCTGGACCGGCTTGGGCAGCTACGATGGCACGGACGTGGCGGAGAACTGGCTCGGCGATGTCCTGCCGCTCAACGATGGCACCGAGGAGTTTATCTTCGGCGACTCGGCCCGGCACTCCGTCACCTTCTACACGGACATCAATGCCCGCCGGCTCTCGATCACCGGCATCACGCGGCCCTATCACCTCGACGACGATTACGGCGACCTGACCATCGGCGCCGACGGCCTCGTCTATGCGCCGGCTCAGCCCCTGTTCTCGCAGATCGGCGCCTACCGCGTCTACGTGCCGCAGAACCAGACCTGGGACATCCAGAGCGGCGGGCTCGCCCTCGAATACTACGTCTCCGGCATCGGCCAGATCACCAAGACCGGCAGCGGCACCCTGATGCTCCAGGAATCCTACAACGAGGGGTGGAGCGGCGGGCTGGTCCTGTCGGGCGGCCGGGTCGCCATCGGGTCGGGGGCCTCCACCTCCCTGGGGACGGGCACGCTCGTGTTCAACGGCGGCACGCTGATCGCCTCGTCCAAGCTCGTTGACGGCTACTACAGCGAGAGCGACGTGCGCGTGGGCAACCCCGTTGTCAGCAACGGCACGATCCGCACCGAAAACGACGATGAGCTCAGTTTCGAGGGCCTGGTGATGCTCGCGGCGGACACGATCATCGCGCCAACGGGCCGCCCGCTGTTCATCGAGGGCGGGATCAGCGAGACCGGCGGCGCCCGCAAGCTCACGATCGACGCCGAGGGCGCCGTCATCGTCACCGGCAGCAGCGGCTGGACCGGCGGCACGGACGTGACCAAGGGCGTCCTGATCTTCGGCGGCGAGGACAACACGCCCGGCATCACCGGCGGCATTTTGGTCCGCTCGGATGGTTACGCGGGCATCGGCGTCGACAACAACGTCGGCCTCTTCCTCAGCGAGATCGATGCCGCCTCCGCCGGCACGATCGGCTTCGACTCGGATCTCTCGGTCGGCCTCGATCATTTCGACACGCCGATCTCGCTCACCGGCCTCAACGGCACGGTGCGCCTCGGCAGCGCCACCGGCGCGGTCCTCGATCCGGCGGCGGTGATCACGCCCTTCGGCTCGACCTACCGCTTCGGCGGCGGCGGCGGCACGCTGGCGGTCGCGAGCCCGCTGACCGGCGCCCGCAACCTCGACGTCAGCTCCCCGGCCGAGCTGCCGCTCACCGTGCGCCTGATGAACACGACCAACGATTTCAGCGGGACGGTGAACGTGAGCAACTCGGCGCTGATCTTCGGTGACGGCGTGGCGCTCCCCGGCGGGACCTACACGATGGACCGCGGCAGCTACATCGGCACCGAGGACCCGGAGTTGCTGCCGGCCGACCTCCTGCCGCACTTCAGCCCCGCGACCCAGGGCATCATTGGCTTCGACCTCGGCCCCAACGTCAACACGACCCGCGTGATCGCCGACCTGAATCTCAGCGCCTTCACCAACGGCGTGTACGTCGGCACCGCCTCGGCGGTGTATGACACCTACGGCGAGATCAATGGACCCGGCCTCCGCCTGACGGGCAACCTCACCCCGGGCCAGGACGGGAACTACCGGTTCGCGGCCTACAAGGGCGGCGCCCTCGAGGTCGCCAGCACCCTCTCCGGCGCCTCCGCCCAGGTCTTCATCGGCGAGCCGAACACGCTCGGGACCATGGGCGACCCGAACAAGGAGGAGTATTCCACCGTCCTGCTCTCGGGTCAAAATTCCCATGGCGGCGCGACGACGCTCTACGCCGGCCGCCTGCTCCTCGGGAACGAGCAGGCCCTCGGCGGCGGCGCCCTGGTGGTCCAGCCCCACAACATCACGGTTCCGGGTGAAGCCAGCTCCGAGCTCTACGCCGAGCTCGGTGTGTCCGAGCCGACGGGTGAAGGCCTCTTCACCGTCAACAATCCCATCCAGCTCAACGCCAGCCTGAGCATTAACGATTTCGAGCCGTTCCGACTGGGCGGCACGATCTCCGGCACGGGCGGCCTCGATCTGCTGGAGGACGCCTCGCTCGAGCTCTCCGGCGACAATACGTTCTCCGGCGGCGTCTACCTCCGACCCTATGCCCAGCTGACGATCGCCTCCCCCACGGCCACCGGCGTCGGCCGGCTGGGTTTTGGCGGCGGTTCCTACAGCGATGTGTATGTCCAGACGAACGCCCCGGTCATCCACGGCCTGGACAGCCGGGAGGACAGCGACTACGCCACGTTCCACCTCTTGCAGGACGCGACGGTGTTCAAGGTCGTGCAGCCCGAGGGCACCGACACCAAGTTCGTTGGCAACATCCACACCGATACCGGCGAGGGCTGGGGCACGGCGACCTTCGTCAAGGACGGACCGGGCACGCTCCGGGTCTACGGGGACATGGATTTCTACGGCATCGGCGACCAGGGCCGGGAGGCCGCCATCAGCGCCGAGATCCGCGCCGGCACGCTGATCGTCTCGGGCAATGCGTACGGCGGCGAGTACAGCAGCTACGAGTACTCGTACAGCTACGTCCAGCTCGGCTACGATTCGGTCCTGCTCAAGGGCGGCACGCTCGCGGTCAACCACGACACCACCCTGGGGAACGACATCATCGCCGAGTCGGGCCGCCTCGCCGGCCACGGCACGTTCGCCTCGCACCCCGTCATCGGGGCCAACGTGACCGTCGCCCCTGGCTTGGCGAACGAGGGCCCGATCGGCCGCCTGCGCTTCGACGAGCTGACCCTCGCCTCCGGCGGCACGCTGGAGTGGAACCTGCGCGACGCCAGCGGGGAGGGCCCGGCAGGCTGGGACCTGATCTCGATCGTCGCCGACACGACGCTTTACATCACGGCCACGTCCGATGAGCGCTTCAGCATCAAGATCATCACGCTGCAGGCCAACGGCACCGCCGGCCAGGCGGCCAACTTCGATCCCAGCCAGGCCTACAGCTGGATGGTGATCGAGTCGTACAGCACCGTCGGATTCGACCCGGCGAAGTTCAGCGTGGATTTCAGCCAGTTCGCCAACAGCACCGAGCTCGACGGGCGGAACGGCACGTTCACCTTGTCGCTCGGCGGCGAATACGGCGAATCGCTGATGCTCAATTTCGTGCCGGTCCCCGAGCCCTCCACCTACGCGCTCCTCGGCCTGGGCCTCGGCGTGGTCGCCTGGTCGGCGTGGCGCCGCCGGCGGCGCTGAGTCATTGCGCGTTCGCGCGATTGAGCTCCGCGGCCTGCGCCACGAGCGCCAGGAACTCGCTGCGATAGCCGCCGGCGTCGTCCCCCAGCCCGGCCCGCGCCCAGGCCGTCACGTCGGCCCAGGTGGCCGCGCCGCGGTAGGATGAGTCCCGGAGCAGCTGGCCGAAGCTCGTCACCGCCGCCGCGAACTTGAAGTCGGCGCTGGCCGCCGCGAAGCCGAGGCCGGCGTCCCGCAGGGGGAATTCCCGGCGCTCGCTGGCCTCCGCCGCCGGGGCCTTGAAGCGCACCTTCACGTTGAGCAGCTCGTCGCTCGCCGCCGGCGGCGCCGCGCCCGTCTCCGTCCGCCCGTACTTCAAGTCATCCACCGCCGCGCCACCCGGCGGCACCTGGCCCGCCGGCACGATCTCGTACAGCGCCGTGACCGTGTGCCCGGCCCCGAGCTCGCCCGCGTCCACCGCGTCGTTGTTGAAGTCCTCCTTGGCCAGCCGCCGATTCTCATAGCCGATCAGCCGGTAGGCCGCGACGCGCGCCGGGTTGAACTCCACTTGCACCTTCACGTCCTTGGCCACCGTCACCAGCGTGCCGTTGACCTGCGCCACGAGCAGCTTCTCCGCCTCGCGCTTCCCATCGATGTACCCGTAGTGCCCGTTGCCCTTGTCGGCGAGGCGCTCGAGGGTCGCATCCTTGTAGTTGCCCATGCCAAAGCCGAGCACGGTGAGAAACACGCCGGACTTCGCCTTCTCCTCGATCAGGCGCACGAGGTCGCCCTCGCTGGTGACGCCGACGTTGAAGTCGCCGTCGGTGCACAGGATCACGCGGTTCAGGCCGCCGGTCACGAAATTCGCCTTCGCTATGTCGTACGCGAGTTGGATACCCATGGCGCCGTTGGTGGAACCGCCCGGGCGCAGGTCGGCCACGGCCGCCAGGATCTCCGCGGCGCGCACCACGGGCGTCGACGGCAGGGCCAGGCCGGAACTGCCCGCATAGGTCACGATGGCCACCCGGTCGTCCGGGCGCAGCCGGGCCACGAGCAGGCGCAGCGACTCCTGCACCAGCGGGAGCTTGTTGGGGTGGTTCATCGAGCCGGACACATCGAGCAGGAACACCAGGTTGGCCGCCGGCCGCTCGCCGGTGGTGACCTCGCGCCCCTTCAGGCCGACGCGCACGAGCCGGCGATCCGGCGCCCAGGGCGCCGCGGCGACTTCCAGCGTGATCCCGACGGGATCGGAGCCCGCCGGCGGCGTGTAGCGGTAGGGGAAATAGTTCAGCAGTTCCTCGATGCGCACCGCGTCCGCGGGCGGCAGCCGACCCTGGTTGAGGAAGCGACGCACGTTGGCGTAGCTCGCCGTGTCCACGTCGATCGCGAAGGTCGAAAGCGGGTTCTGTGCCGCTTCGACGAAACCGGTCTCCGCCTGGTAGGCGTAGGTCTCGGTGTTCATGCCCGGGTCGGCGACGAGGCCAAAGGTCGCCTTCGTGCCATACGCGACCGGCGCACGCTGAGCCTTCATCCCGATGCGGGCGGCCGATCCCGCGTTCCCCAGGAGGGTCGCGTGATCCTTTTCGGCATCGACCTTGAACTCGGCGATCTGGGCTCGCTTCGCCCGGGCCCCGGCCGCACGGGCCTCGTTTTCCCGCACGACCGCAGCCGCCGAGATCTCCTGCAGCTGCGGCGCTTCCGCTGGTCGCGCCAGCGCTGCCGGGGCCGGCGCGGGCGCCGGTTCAGCGCGCTCGCGCTTGGCCATCACCGCGGTCTCCTCCGCCAACACCGCGGGCTCGACTGGCGGAGCCACCGCCAGGCGATTCGCCTCCGGTCCGCGCACCGCCACCAGCACGACCAGGCACGCGGCCGCCAGCGTCGCCGTCGCATAGTAGAACTGCGGCAGCCGGAGGATCCGTCCCAGGCTTCGCCGCGGGGCGACCCGCACCGGCGCCACCTCCGGCAGCGGCTCGGCGGCCAGCGCCGTCTCCAGCTGCCGGGCCGTGGCGCGGATCGCCTCCACGGCCGCACGGGCGGCGGGATCATCGCGCAGGCGGGCCTCGACGGCGGCGCGCTCGGCGGCTTCGAGTTCGCCCAGGGCGTAGGCGGTGAGTTGGGGATCGTCGGGGGAAAAGGGTTGGGTGCTCATGGTGTCCTCAGGGCCGCTGGGCGGCCATCGCCGTGCGCAGGCGCGCCACGGCCGTGTGAATGATGAAGCCGACATTGGTCACCGAGAGATCGGTGATGCGGCTGATTTCCTTGTAGCTGAATCCGTTCTGGAACTTGAGCCGGACGACCTCCTGCTGCTGCGGGGTCAGCTGGCCGATGAGCTCAAGCACCGAGGCCTGCGTCTCGGCGACCTCGATCGCGTGGCCGGGTCGCGCCTCGGGCGCCGTCACGCGCTCCATCTCGCCCTCCTCAAAGCGTTTCATGCGGCCCTCCTTGCGCAGCAGGTCGAGCGCGCGGTGGCGGCAGACGGTGAACAGCCACTCCACCGCGTGGCCGGCCACCTCCGCGTGGTCCTGCCGCATGAGGCGGAGGAACACATCCTGCACCACGTCACGCGCCCGATCCGCGTCGCCGAGGAGGCGCGCGGCGTAGCGGGTGAGCGGGGCCTGCTGCTCCTTGAAAGTGCGTTCGAGGAATCCGACGTCTGCATCGTCCGGCGCTGCCTTTCCAGTGGGTTGATCGTTGGCCATGGGTTGCGGCAGTGGGTAAGACGGACGATCGGGCGATTTATTAGGAAAATCCCCGCTTGCCAGCGGCGTGACGAGCTTCTTTCCTGCGCCTGTCCTCCTTCCACCCGCCCAACTATGAATCACCGCGACCTTTCCGATATTTCCCTCGTCGCGCCGGCGGGCACCTTGAATTTCTGAAGGAAAGCACCGCCCGCGTCGAAAGAGCGGGCTCCCAGGCAAAGCGAATCCCTTGCCTCCTGACCCGCTCCTCCCCGAGCGGGTTTTGCGTTTTATTCACCTTCGTCCCTCCTCCCTTTCATGTTTTCCCAACTCCGAGTCATCTGGTCGATCATGCGCGGACACCGCCTGCGCTACGGCCTCGCCCTGGCCTGCCTCGTGCTGGCCACGGTGATCAATTTCAGCGTCCCCCTCGTCGGCAGCGCCACGATCGACTATGCCGTGGCCCGGCGCGCCGTGGGTGCCGACACGCCGCCGCTCATCGGCGTCTTCCTGGACGCGCTCGGCGGCGCCGACTTCCTGCGCGCCCACCTGTGGGTCGCGCCGCTGGCGATGATCGTGCTGACGGCTTTGAGCGGCCTCTTCAGCTACCTCAAGGGCTGGCAGGCCGCGCTGGCCAGCGATGGCATCGCGCGGCGGCTCAAGGACGAGCTCTACGACCACCTCAACCACCTGCCGGCGCGGCACCATGACCGGGCCGACACGGGCGACCTCGTGCAGCGCTGCACCAGCGATGTCGAGACCACCCGCCAGTTCCTCGCCTCCCAGGTGATGGAGATCGGCAATGCGCTCTTCCTCGCCGCGACCGCCCTGCCCCTGCTCTTCGCGCTGCACGTGCCCATGACGCTCGTGTCATTCGCGCTGATCATCCCGATCACGGTGTATGCCTACGTGTACTTCCGCCGCGTCCAGCACGTGTTCAAGGAGGTCGAGGAGGCCGAGGGCGCCCTCACCGCGGTCATCCAGGAGAACCTGACCGGCATCCGCGTCGTGCGCGCCTTCGCGCGCCAGGACTTCGAGCGGGCCAAGTTCGCCGCCCCCAACCAGCGCTACCGCGACCGGAGCCTGCACATGCTGCGCCTCATGTCCTGGTACTGGTCGATCAGCGACCTCGTCGCCCTCAGCCAGATCGGCCTGACGCTGCTGGTCGGCGCCTGGTGGATCACGCAGGGCACGCTCACCGTCGGCCTGCTGTTCGCCTTCGTGTCCTACCTCGGCATCATGCTCTGGCCGGTGCGGCAGATGGGGCGCATCCTCACCGACCTCGGCAAGACCTCGGTCGCCCTCGGCCGCATCCGCGAGATCCTCGCCGTGGCGCGCGAGGCCGAGCCCCCGGTCCCGGCCGCCCTGCCCGCCGCCTTCTCCGGCCGCATCGCCGTGCGCGACCTGCGCTTCGCCCACGCCGGCACCCCGGGCAACGCCGACGGCCGCGGCGCGCTCAACGGCCTGTCGTTCGACGTCCAGCCCGGCGAGACCCTCGCCATCCTCGGCCCGTCGGGCTCCGGCAAGAGCACGCTCATGCACCTCCTGCTGCGACTCTACGACTACACCGCGGGCTCGATCCAGCTCGATGGCCGCGAGCTCTCCACGCTGCCCCGCAAGTGGGTGCGCTCGCAGATCGGCGTCGTCATGCAGGAGCCGTTCCTCTTCTCGAAGACGCTGCGCGACAACCTGCGCCTCGGTCGCGGCGACGCCCCCGACCACGAGGTCGAGGCCGCCGCGCGCACCGCCTGCATCCACGACACCATCCTCAGCTTCGAGCACGGCTACGCCACGGTCATCGGCGAGCGCGGCATCACGCTCTCGGGCGGCCAGCGCCAGCGCGTCGCCATCGCCCGCGCCGTGCTCAAGCGCCCGCCGCTGCTCATCCTCGACGACGCCATGAGCGCCATCGACGCCGAGACCGAGACCATGATCCTCGACGCCCTGCGCGAGCGCCGCGGCCGCGCCACCACCCTCGTCATCGCCCACCGCCTCTCGACCCTCGTCCACGCCGACCGCGTGATCGTGCTCGACCACGGTCGCATCATCCAGACCGGCACCCACGCCGAGCTCTCCACCCAGCCCGGCCTCTACCGCCGCCTCTGGCAGATCCAGTCCAACGTCGAAACCGAGCTCCAGGCGGAGCTCAAAAAATAAACCCCGCCCATGTCCGCCCAATTTCACCAAGAGGACGACTTCAAGGCCAAGCTCGACGCCGGGCTGTGGTGGAAGATTTTCCGCCGCGCGCTCGGCATGAAGCGCTACCTGATCCCGCTCGCCATCGCCGCCGTCACGATCGCGATGTGCGACGCCGCCTACGCCCTCGTCACCCGCTGGGTCATCGACGGCGTGATGCGTGATGGGGCCAACGCGCCCTTCGTGCACTACATTGCCGTGTACCTCGGCATCACGCTCGCGATCTGCACCGGCATCTGGGTGTTCATCGAGATGGCCGGCAACCTCTCCAACCGCCTCGCCCACGACATCCGCCGCGACAGCTTCGAGCGCCTCCAGCAGCTCGAGTTTGCGTTCTTCGACACGCGGCCCGTCGGCTGGCTGATCAGCCGGCTCACGTCCGACTGCGACCGCCTTGCCCGCGTCATCTCCTGGGGTTTCCTCGACATCGTCTGGGGCCTGAGCCTCGTGTGCATGATCGCCGTCAGCCTGCTCATCATGAACTGGCGCCTCGGCCTCATTGTCCTCGCCGTCGTCCCGCCGCTGGCCGTCATCGCCAAGTTCTTCCAGAAGCGGATGCTCATGAGCGCCCGCGACATCCGGAAATACAACTCCCAGATCACCGCCAGCTACAACGAGTCCATCCAAGGCGTCCGCACCACCAAGACCCTTGTCCGCGAGCGCGAAAACCTCGGCGAGTTCCAGGAGCTCTCGACCGCCATGCTCGCCGCGTCGGTGCTCAACGCGAAGCAGAACGCCCTCTTCTACCCCATCGTCACCACGCTCAGCAGCGTCGCCGCCGGCCTCGCCCTCTGGCGCGGCGGCTGGCTCACGCTCAACGACAGCATGACGCTCGGCACCCTCGTCGCGTTCGTGAACTTCGCGGGCATGTTCTTCAATCCCATCAACTCCCTCGCCCAGAAGCTCACCGAGATGCAGGGCGCCCAGGCCGCCGGCGAACGCGTGATGGGCCTGCTCGCCACCGACCCGCAGATCAAGGACAGCCCGGCCGTGCTCAAGCGACTCGAACAATACCGGAAAGCGGAAACCGGAGACCGGAATGGTTCAGACCTATCCGGTATCCGGTCTCCCCAATCCGAAATTACCCTCGCTCCGGACGGCTACCCTGCGCGCATCGAGACGATCGAGTTCCGCAATGTCACGTTCCGCTACGAGAACGGACCGGTCGTCCTGCAGGATTTCAACCTCACCGTCCAGGCCGGCCAGACGATCGCCCTCGTCGGTCCCTCCGGCGGGGGCAAGAGCACGATCGTTTCCCTCGTCTGCCGTTTCTACGAGCCCACCTCGGGGTCGATCCTCATCAACGGGGTCGATTACCGCGAGCGCTCGCTCGCCTGGCTGCAGTCGCAACTCGGCATCGTCCTGCAGACGCCCCACCTGTTCAAGGGCTCCGTCCGCGAGAACATCCGCTACGGCCGCCTCACGGCCACCGACGCCGAGGTCGAGCAGGCCGCCAAGCTGGTCAACGCCCACGAGTTCATCACGCAGACGGAGCAGGGCTACGACTCGTCCGTCGGCGAGGGCGGCAACCGCCTCTCCACCGGCCAGCGCCAGCTGGTCTCCTTCGCCCGGGCGCTGCTGGCCGACCCGCAGATCTTCGTCATGGACGAGGCCACGTCATCCATCGACACCGAGACCGAGCAGCTCATCCAGCGCGGACTCGAGACGATCTTCGCCGGCCGCATTAGCTTTGTGATCGCGCACCGCCTGAGCACGATCCGCGGCGCGGACCGCATCCTCGTCATCACCAAGGGTCGGATCGAGGAGAGCGGGACGCACGAGGAACTGCTGCGCCAGCGTGGCCACTACTATGATCTCTACATGAACCAGTTCCGCCGCGAGCGGGAGGAGGCCGCCCTCGCCGACTCCTCCGCGGCGTAGGCCGTGGCTACGAGCGTGAGCGAGTGGAGCACGCGCAGCGTCGGCCAAACCGCCACTCGCTCACGCTCGTAGCTACCAGGCGACGAACGGCCGGGATGACATTTTGCCTTTAGGGGCGAATCCAAACAAACTTCCCCAACGATGCGCCGATCTCACGTCTACTTCCGCCTTCTGACCTCGGTCCTCTGCCTCCTGGCCGCCGGCTGCGGCCAGCGCACGACGCCGGCCGACGCGGGCGTCCGCACGCAGACCCTCCTCCTCGGCAACGGCGCCGAACCCCAGTCCCTCGACCCGCACCTGGTCACGGCCTACACCGACCAGAACATCCTGCTCGCGCTCTTCGAGGGCCTGTGCGCGCTGGATGAAACCACCTCGCGCGCCGTCCCCGCGGCCGCCGGGCGGTGGGACGTCTCGGATGACGGCCTCGTCTACACCTTCCATCTCCGCGACGGCCTCACGTGGTCCAACGGCGAGCCCCTGGTCGCCGGTGACTTCGTCTTCGCCTGGCGTCGCGCCCTGGCGCCCGCCCTCGGCGCCGAATATGCCTATCTCCTGCACCCGCTGAAGAACGCCGCGGCCCTCAACGCCGGCACCGTGACCGACCCTGAGGCCCTTGGCGCCGAGGCCCTCGATGACCGCACCCTGCGCCTGACGCTCGAGCGGCCCACACCCTACCTGCCCGCCCTCACGGCCAACCCCGTCTGGTTCCCGCTCAACCCGCGTGCCCTCGCCGCCACGGGTGCCGCGACCGATCGCGCGAACGACTGGACGCGCGAACATCTCGTCGGCAACGGCCCGTTTGCCTTCGCAGAGTGGCGGCCCAACGCCCACGTGAAGGTCACCCGCAATCTCCATTACTGGGACGTCGCCGCCGTACGCCTGCAGGGCATCGTCTTCCTCCCCACCGAGAGCCCCGAGACCGAGGAGCGCAACTTTCGCGCCGGCCAGGTGCACCTCACGCACGCCCTGCCCTCGACCAAGCTCGCCACCTACCGCGAGCAGGACCCCGCGGCCCTGCGCGTGGACCCGTTCCTCCAGACTATTTTCCTGCGATTCAACACCACGAAGCCGCCTTTCACCGACCCGCGCGTCCGCCGCGCCCTGGCCCTGGCGATCGACCGCCCGGCGATCGCCCGCAGCGTCCTGCGCGGGGCCAATCCACCCGCGGCCCATTTCACGCCGCCGGATCTCGCCGGGTACACGGCGCGGGCGGGTGTCGCCGCCGATTTCGACCAGGCCCGCGCGCTGCTCGCCGACGCCGGCTTCCCGGGCGGTCGCGGCCTGCCCGTGATCGGCCTGCAAGTGCGCAACGACGGCCAGCAGCCCGGCATGGGCGAGGTCCTCCAGGCCCGCTGGGCGAAGGTACTCGGCGTGCAACTCGAGATCCGCACGCTTGAGCAAAAGACCTGGGTGCAGAACCAGCAGAGCCTCGACTATATGATCTCCGGCGCCGGCTGGATCGGGGACTTCGCCGACCCGGTGACCTTCCTCGACCTGTTCGTCAGCCAAGGCGGCAACAACTGGACCGGCTGGGCGGATGCCGCCTACGACGACTTCATCGCCCGGGCCGCGACCGCGGCTGATCCCGCCGCGCGCCTCGAACTCTTCCAGCAGGCCGAGGCCCGACTGCTCAGCGAGGCCCCCATCACGCCGGTCTTCTGGGGCACCCGCACCTACCTCATCCATCCCGCCGTCCATGGCTGGGAACCGGCGCTGCTGGGATTCCACCAATACAAGAAGGTCTATCTCAAGTCCGTCAGCCAACCGTAGGTCAGCGCGCTTGCGCGCGCCCGAACCGCGCCCGCGAGCGGGCTGGCCTACGAAAGTCAGCGCGCTCCGAATTGATTGCCCAAAACACGTGAACCCTGTTTATCCCTCCTCATCCGTGACCAAGTCCCTCAAGGCCCTCCTGCTCGTTCTGACGCTCGCCGCACTTTCCTCCGCACTCTCCGCGGCTGAGGTCACGTTTGTCCGCATCTGGCCGGCCTGGCGGGAGGCGGCCTCGTTCGAGCGCATTTCCGAGTATTTCGGGGGCAAGGAGAACACCGGCCGCCAGTCTGTGGTTCGTACCCAAGCCGACCAGCGCGGCGGTTTCTATTTCCTCGTGCGCACCGACAACCCCGGCTCAGCCATCGCCGGGGCGCGGTTTGAGCTCAAGGTCATCAAGCCTGACTCACCCGAGGCCCGAACCTACACCTTCGCCGCCACGGTGCCGGCGGGCGGCCACGTCTTCAACCTGGGTCTCACCGGAGCCGACTGGCCCGGCAAAGACACGCAGCCCGTCGCGTGGCAACTGCGCCTGCTCGCCGCCGACGGCCGCGAACTCGGCAGCGGCCAGAGTTTTCTCTGGAGCAAATAACGTCGGCCGCGGCCATCGCTCCCGGGGATTTCTTAACCACGGATTTCACGGATGGCACGGCTTTGCTTTATGGCGAATGGCGCATGAGAGGATGGCCACAAAAGGCACATAAGGCACAGGATCAGAATGCCTTGTCTTGTGCTTTTTGTGCCTTTTGTGGCCATTCAACCACGTTTCATCCGCCTGAAGCCAATCCGTGCCATCCGTGAAATCCGTGGCTAAATCCCCCCTCTGGACCGACTGGCAGGAGTTGGTCGATTTCCCGCCGCTCACGCGGCGCGTCCTCGCCGAGATCCTCGACGGCGGCCAGTCGTTCCGCTGGCACCGGCAGGCGGACGACACCTGGCAGGGCATCTGGGGCGACCACCTCGTCCGCCTTCGCCTGGCCGGCCCGCCCGGCGCTGGACGGATCGAGTGGTCCGCACCGATCTCGCTGCGCGAGCGCGTCGCCTCGGCCTTGCCGACTTACCTGACCGGCGGACGCAATTTCGCCGCGCTGACGGATTCGCTGCCGTGGCGCAGCGACGCTCACCTCGCCCGTTGCATCGCTGCTTTTCCCGGGCTATCGATCCCGCGCCAGCCGTTCGGCGAGACTCTGCTTTGTTTCCTCTGCAGCGCGACGAAGCAGATCGTCCAGATCCGCCAGATGGTCGCACTCCTCGCCGAGCGTCACGGCCGCGCCGTGCTTGCCCCGCAATCAACCATGCCACCGGCCCTCGGGCACCGCCTGCCGACGTGGACGGAACTCGCCCGCGTGAGCGAGGCCGACCTGCGCGCCTGCCTGCTCGGCTTCCGGGCGCGCTATATCCATGCGACCGCCCAGTTCCTGGCCGCGCGCCCCGGCTGGCTCGAGGAAACCGAGCGCCTACCCTACGCCGCCGCCAAGGCTCGCCTGCTGGAACTCCCAGGCGTCGGTGAAAAGGTCGCCGACTGCGTCCTGCTTTTCGGCGCGGGCCAGCTGGAGGCGTTCCCGGTCGACACGTGGATTCTCAAGGCCATGGCCCGCCACTACGGCCTCACCGGCTGGTCGGCGGACCAGATCGCCCACTTTGGCCGCATGCACTTCGGCCCGTTCGCCGGTCTGGCCCAGCAATACCTCTTCGCCTGGGAACGAAGCCAGGGGTGAGGGCCTTGCCGCTCACTTCCGCTGGATCAGTTCGACCTCGTAGCCTTCCGGCGCGTCGATGAAGGCGATGACCGAGCCGCTGCCGGTCTTGGTGGGGCCGTCGCTCAGGGCGAAGCCTTTCTTTTTCAACTCGGCGGCGAAGGCCTCGAGATCGTCCACCTCGAAGGCGAGGTGCATGAGATCCGGCTGGACCTGCACCGCCGGCGCACCGGGCGGCATCTGGCAGATCTCGATCTCCTCGTCGCTGTTGGGCGTCTGCAGGAAGGCGAGCTGCGCCCCGCGGGGGGACGTGTGCTGCCGGGAGAGCTTCAGCCCGAGGGCGTCCTGATAAAACTTAACGGTGCGCGCCAGATCGTTCACGCGCATGCGGGTGTGGAGGAGCTTCTTGACCATGGGCGTATTCTGCTCGTCCCAGCACGTTCTGCAAGCGCCCGCTCCCCGCACTTGAGCGTTCAGCGTTAAACGTTCAGCGTTGAGCGTTCTTCCTCCCATGTCCCTCGACCTCGCCGCCATCCGCATCGCGCACGACCGCATCCGGCCGCACGTCGTCCCCACGCCGGTGCTGCGCAGCGACTGGCTCGATGCAGTCGGCGGTGGCCAGCTCTGGTTCAAATGCGAGAACCTCCAGCACGTCGGCGCCTTCAAGGCCCGCGGGGCGACGAATGCCATCTTCGCCCTCTCCGCGGCCGATGCCGCCCGCGGTGTCGCCACCCATTCGTCCGGCAACCACGCCGCCGCCGTGGCGCGCGCCGCGCGCCTGCGCGGTGTGCCCGCCTACATCGTGATGCCGGCAAACTCCGCGCGGACCAAGGTCGCCAACGTCGAGCGCCTCGGCGGTCGCATCACGTTCTGCGAGCCGACCACCGCCGCCCGCGAGGCCGCCTGCGCCCGGATCCTGGCCGACACCGGTGCACGGCTCATCCATCCGTACAACGATTTCCAGGTCATGGCCGGCCAAGGCACCGCGGCCGTCGAGCTGCTCGAGGACGTCGCGGACCTCGACCTCATCCTCTGCCCGGTCGGCGGCGGCGGCCTGCTCTGCGGCACCGCCGTGGCCGCCAAGACCCTGCGCCCCGGCATCCGCGTGATCGCTGCCGAGCCCGCCGGCGCCGACGATGCCGCCCGTTCGTTCCGGGCCGGCCGCATCGTGCCCGCGGAAAAGGTCGCGACCATCGCCGACGGCCTGCGCACGACCATCGGGGCGAACAATTTCCCGCTGATCCAGCGGCACGTGGACGACATCGTGACCGTATCCGAAGCCGGCATCGTCACCGCGATGCGCGCGCTCTGGGACGAGCTCAAGGTCGTCGTCGAGCCCTCCGCCGCCGTGCCGTTTGCGGCGATCCAGGAAGGAAAAATCCCGGTCGCGGGTCGCCGGGTCGGCATCATCCTCTCCGGCGGCAACGTTGACCTCGCCGCCCTGCCCCCGGGGTTGCTCGGCTAGAACTTCGCCGGCCGCAGCACGCGCACGTCGGACTCGAAGGCCACCATCCCGTAGCGCGGGAAAAACTCCTGCTCGAGTCGCTGCAGCAGTTGGGTGGCCACCTCCGGCCGCGTGATCACCTCGACCTGGATGTTGGCATACTCGGGGATATCCGCCGGCCGCCGGCCGCGCGCGCCGCTGCCCTCGACCGGGAACAGGGTGTAACCCACGGCGCCAACCTCGCCCAGCAGCTTCGTGACCGCCTCCTTCGCGTAGGCCTCGCAGACGATCGTGACGAGTTTCATCGGGTGCGTGTTCATGGCTTCAAGCGTAGAGGTGGCGGGCGATCGCGAAGTAGAGGGGAATCCCCAGCGCGATATTGAAGGGGAACGTCACGGCCAGCGATGCCGTCAGGTAGAGGGTCGGATTGGCCTCGGGCAATGACAGGCGGATGGCCGCCGGCGCCGCGATGTAGGACGCGCTCGCCGCGAGCACCCCGAGCAAGGTCGCGCCCCCGAGCTCCAGGCCCGTCACCTGGCCGAGCGCGACGCCGATCGCGCCGTTGACCATCGGCACCACGATGCCGAAGGCCAGGAGGAAGGGCCCGACCTTGCGCAGGTCCTCGAGGCGCCGGCCCGCGACGATGCCCATCTCGAGGAGGAACAGCGCCAGCACGCCCTGAAACGGTGTCACGAAGAACGGCCCGACCTTGTCCATGCCGGCCGGGCCGCAGATCGCCCCGATCACGAGCGCGCCAAGCAGGAGAAAGATGCTGCGGCCAAACAACGCCTCGTGCACCACGGTGCGCAGCGGAATCGCGGACGAGCCGCTCCGGCTCGTCGCCAGCTTGCCCAGGACCACGCCGACCAGAATCGCCGGCGATTCCATCACCGCAAGGAAGGCGATCGCGTAACTCTCGTACGGCTGTCCGATCGACTTGAGGTAGTTGGTGGCCGCGATGAAGGTCACGGCGCTCACGGAGCCGTAGTGGGCCGCGATCGCCGCGGCATCCACGGCCGGCAGGCGGCCGCCGAACCGCAGCACCGGATAGGTCCACAGCGGGATGACGCACCCCAGCACGATCGCCGCCAATCCCGGCAGCCAGATCCGGCCGAGGCCGGCCTCGGCGATGGCGACGCCGCCCTTGAAGCCGATGGCGACCAGCAGGTAGATCGTCAGCGCGGCGTAGAGCGGCTCGGGAAACTTCAGCTCGCTGCGCAGCAGCGCCGCCACGAGCCCGAGCGCGAAGAACAGCACCGCCGGCGACAGGAGGTTGGCCTGGATGGCTTCGAGCACGGCGCGGTGGTCAGCGCTTCGCGGCCGGCTTGATCTCGGCCTGGAGCTTGCGGTCGCGGCCGCGAATCTCCGCCGCGAGCTTGGCCTGGAAGCTCGCCATGCGCGTGAGCAGGGCCGCCGAGCCGACGCCGAGGATGCGCAGCGCCATCAGGCCCGCGTTGCGCCCGCCGCCGATGGCCACGGTCGCGACAGGGATCCCGCCCGGCATCTGCACGATGGAAAGGAGCGAATCGAGGCCCTTGAGCGCCTTGCTCTCGACCGGCACGCCCACGACCGGCAGCGGCGTGAGGCTCGCCACCATGCCCGGCAGGTGCGCCGCCCCGCCGGCGCCGGCGATGATCACGCGGAGGCCGCGACGATGCGCCTGGCGGGCATAGCGCACCATGTCGAGCGGCGTGCGATGGGCCGACACCACGCGCACCTCGCAGGCCACGCCGAACTCGGCGCAGACGTCGGCCGCGGGCTTGAGCGTGGGCCAGTCGGAGTCACTGCCCATGATGATGGCGATCGGTGGGGCGTTCTTTTTCATGCGGGTCCTCCAAAGACGATATGGTTGGCGGCGCGGACGGCGGTTTCCTCAGCCGCGGCGAGCGTGTCGGCGACGGCGGTGACATGCCCCATCTTCCGACCCGCGGCGCTCACGGCCTTGCCGTAGAGATGCACATGCGCCCCAGGCACCGCAAGCGCCCGTTCCAGCCCCTGTGGGTGGCCCGCCGCCTTGGCGGTGCCGATCAGATTGACCATGACGGCCGGGGCGATCAGGCGCGGCGAACCCAGGGGCAGGCCCAGCACGGCCCGCACGTGGTTCTCGAACTGCGAGCACACGCAGCCCTCGATCGTGTAGTGTCCGGAGTTGTGCACGCGCGGGGCGAGCTCGTTCACGACGATGCTCCCGTCGGCCAGTTGGAAGAGCTCGACGCCGAAGCTGCCGACGGCCCCCACGGCGGCGACGGCGCGGTTGGCCACGTCGCCGGCCCTCGCCAGCACCTCGGGTGCGCCGGTCGCCGGCGCGCGCACGATGTGGCAGATGTGGTCGCGCTGCACGGTCTCGACAACGGGGTAGACCGCCGACTCGCCCCGGCGTCCGCGGGTGATGATGACGGCCAGCTCGCGGACGAATGGACACCAGGCCTCAGCGAACAGGGCGTTGCCACGGTCACCGCCGAGTTTCTGCCAGGCGCCTTCCAATTCGGATGCCGCGCGGACGGTGACATTGCCCTTGCCGTCATAGCCGTTGCGCCGGGCCTTGAGGAGAAAGGGGAAACCAAAGGCTTGGGCGGCGGCACCGAGGGTTTTGAGGTCGGGCGTGTCGAGCAGTTGCGGCACCGGTAGGCCTGCCGCCTGCAGGGTTTGCTTTTGGATCAGCTTGTCCTGCACGAGCCCGAGCGTGCGGGCCGAGGGCAGCACCGTGTGGCCGGCCTTTTCCAGCTCCGCCAGCAGGCCGGCGTCCACGAACTCGTTCTCCAGCGTCACGAGGTCCACCCGCGCCGCGAGGTCCTGCAGCGGCGCCAGCGAGTTCCAGTCACCGACCAGCGCCTGGGTGGCGACGGCGGACGCCGGGTAGTGTGGCGTGCGCTCCAGTACGACGATGTCGTTGCCAAGGGGCTGCGCGGCGATGGCTATCATGCGGGCCAGTTGGCCGCCGCCGATGATGCCGATGCGGGGACCAATGGCGGGGCGTCCCGGCGGGCGGGCCGCTTTGCTCGAGGTATCCGCGTCGTTTTCCACGTGCATCGCAGGACGGAAGAGATTCTGCCGCCGTTGGCAAGCTGGCGCGCAGGTCAAAGCCGCATCACCATCGGTTCCGGCCTGCCAGCCGCAAGCCCGGCGAAGGCTGGTGCCCGGGAAAGGACTCGAACCTTCACGCCTTTCGGCACCGGCTTCTAAGACCGGCGTGTCTGCCATTCCACCACCCGGGCGGGGTTGTTGGGGGAGCTTGCCGCCGGGCGAATTGGGGTGGCAAGCGCCGATTGGCGCGGCGGTGGGTCCCCGACCTCCTGTCAGCCCCGCGACGGCTCGGCCATCTTGGCCCGGGCCTGCCGCGACAACTCCGCGATATGCCCGTCGTTGGCCATCACCTGCTCCAGGTGACGCCGACGCTGCGGGCCGGCCGTGCGCATCATGATCTCGCCGTAGGCCCGCTCGACCCAGAAGCGCGAGACCCCGCTGAGATACTCCCGCAACTCCGGCAGGCGCGCCTCGGGGTAACGTTGGCACAGGTTCATCGTGAACATGCGCCGCCAGCCGCTGCCGCCGAAGGCCGCATGCTTGAGGTTGTGGTTGAATACCAAGATGTCGCCCGGAACGGTCTCCAGCGCCACGGCCGGAACCTCGCGGCCCTTCAGCGCCCATGTTTCCTCGCTGGCGAATATCTCATCCTTGAGCGCCTCGGCAAAGGTGTCGCCGATCCGGTGGCTGCCAGGGATGACCCGCAGGCAGCCGGTGTCGCGCGTGAGCGGATCGAGATAGAAGGCGATTTTCACATGCAGGGTCTCCCGGTGCCAGCCGTCGGAATGCCAGCCCGTGTCACCCGCGTAGTAATTGCCGTCACTCGGCATGTAGTTGAAATCGTCGCCGAGAAGGGAGGTCGCGATGCCGTGGATGCGCGGGTCGTCGAGCAGCGAGCAAAGCACCTCGCTCTGGTCGAGAAAGGGCACGATGCACGAGCGCTGCTTGCCCGTGTGCGCCTGCCCGGCATGGCCGCCGCCGCGCCGGGCAAAGATCGCCTCGAACTCGCGGGTGATCTCCTCGATCCGATCCTTGAGCAGGCCCGGGAAGGCGAGAAAGCCAAAGGTCTTGAAAAACGTCAGCTGCTGCGGGGAAAGCATGGGGTCGGGCATGGGTGTGGGGGTACGGAGACGATCTACGGACGCCCGCCGAGGGCAAGGGCGAACCCGCGCCCCTAACCTGCTACCACTTCACTGAGGGTAAAAACTGCGGCGGGGTTCGCGCCGCCGTGCGGCGCTCGAAATCGGCCGCCAGCTGCAGCAGGCGCAATTCACTCCAGGCCTTGCCCGTGAACGAGAGTCCCACCGGCAGGCCCATGATCTGGCCGGCCGGGACCGTGACCGACGGATACCCCGCGACCGCCGCGAGCGACGAACTGCCGCCCGTGTAGCTGTCACCGCTCACCGGATCGATCGGCCAGGCCGGGCCGTTGGTGAGCGTCACCAGCGCATCGAGCCGATGCGACGCGAGCGCGGCATCGATGCCCTCGGCCCGCGCCAGGCGCCGGCAGGTCGCGAGCGCGTCAAGATAGGCTTGCTCGGTGAGCGGACCCTTGGCCTGCGCCTGTTCCAGCAGTTCCTGGCCGAAGTACGGCATCTCGCGGTCGGCGTGGGCGCGGTTGAACGCAATCAATTGCTCGAGTGACCGAATCGGCGCCGCCGGTCCCAACGTGGCGAAATAGGCGTTGAGCCCGTCCTTGAATTCGTAGAGCAGCACCTCGAACTCCGCGTCGCCCAGCTCCTTCATTCCCGCGACCTCCACCGGATCCACGATCTCCGCCCCGGCGGCGCGCAACGCGGCGATCGCATCCGCCAGCACTGCCTCGGTCTTCGGGTTGAGGGCCATACCGCCACGGAAAATCCCCAAGCGCGCCCCGCTCAGCGCCGGCTGCCCGAGCCCCGTCGTGAAATCCGTCGGCAGGTCCGCCGGCCGCGCCTGCGTGGCCGCATCGCGCGCATCGGCGGATGCCAGCACCCCCAGCAGCAGGGCCGCATCCTTGACCGTCCGCGCCATCGGGCCCGCCGTGTCCTGCGACGCCGAGATGGGGATGATGCCGGCGCGGCTGATCAGCCCGACCGTCGGCTTCACGCCCACGAGGCCGCAGACAGACGCCGGCGAGACGATCGATCCGTCTGTCTCGGTTCCCACCGCCACCGCGCAGAGATTCGCCGCGACGGCCGCCGCCGAGCCCGAACTCGAGCCCGAGGGGTTGCGGTCGAGCGCGTAGGGATTGCGCGTCTGCCCGCCGCGACCGCTCCAGCCGCTGATGGATCGCGTCGAGCGGAAATTGGCCCATTCGCTGAGGTTGGTCTTGCCGAGGAGCACCGCCCCACCCGCCCGCAGCCGGGCCACCACGGTGGCGTCGCGCGCCGGCTTCGCCTCGAGCAGGGCCAGCGAACCCGCGGTCGTGCGCATGCGGTCCGCCGTGTCGATGTTGTCCTTCACGAGGACCGGGATGCCGTGCAGCGGCCCGTGTACCCGGCCAGCCGCCCGTTCCCGGTCAGCTTCCGCCGCGATCGCCAAGGCCTCAGGATTGACCTCGATCACCGCCCGCAGCGTCGGCCCTGCCTGATCGATGGCCGCGATGCGCTCGAGGTAGGCCTGCGTCAGTGCCACCGCGGTCAGCTCGCCGCGCGCCATCGTCGCCTGCAACTGGTCAATCGTCGCCTCGAGCCAAGGAAAATCACTCCCGGCCACCCGCACCTCCGTATCCGCGACCCGGGCCCCGAGCGGCATCCGCCAAGCGGCCAGCACGGCCCCCGCAACCATCGCATCCCGGATGAATCGGCGACGGTTGAGGTGCATGGGGTTCAGCCGGTCGCCTCGCCGAGACGGTCGCCCATGCGGGCGTAGGTTTCGACGTGCTGCGTGCTTTGCTGCACGAGGTCGGCGTCGAACCGGATGCGCCCGCGCTCAAACAGCGTGATCACGCAGGAGCCGCCGAACTTGAACACACCCTTCTCCTCGCCCTTGGCGACAGCCCGGTCGGCCACGTGCGTCTGCTTGATGGTGCCCACGTTGGTGGCGCCCACCTCGATCATGGCCACGGTGCCGAAATCCGGTGACCGCAGCAGCGTGACCACGCGCTTGTTCTCCACGAGGTAGCGGATGCTGCGGCGCAGGGCCACCGGGCTCACCGAGTACAGCCAGCCGTTGATCAGCCGCGGCTCGCCGGGCACGCCGGCCACGGGGAAATGGAAGCGGTGGTAATCCACCGGGCACAGGCGCGAGATCAGCATGGACCCACCCGCGAACTGCGCGGCCAGCGCCGCGTCACCCAGGAGCTCCGCGAGCGTGAACTTGGCGCCCTTGACATAGAAGCCGTCCGCCGTGTCCACGTCCGGGAACGCCAGGTGGCGGCCATCGGCCGGCAGCACCGCCACGCGGTCGCCCGGGGCGATGGGCCGCGCCGCCGGCTTGAGGCCGCGCCAGAAGAACTCGTTGAACGTCTTGAACTCGAAGGCCGACCGCGCGAACTCATCCACGTCGAGGTCGTACTTTACGATAAAGGGGATCACGAGCTGCGCGCTATACGCGCGGTTCATCCGCCAGCCGTAGTAGGCCGAGAACAGCGTGCGCCGCGCGAGCAGCCAGACGAACCCCCGACCCACCGGGTTCTCATACGCAAAACGCAGCCAGCGTTCACCGTAGATCTGCTCGGTCTCCAGCGATTTCTT